>CANQSB010000001.1 GCA_947626435.1 uncultured Lachnospiraceae bacterium
ACGGAGAAACGGCATAGCCCAAAAGCTACGCCGTTTCCCGAAAACAATCTTATGCTGTTTTATGAGTGCCGCTCTGAAGTCGGCTGCTTTTTCTTCGGCAGTTACCGTAACAAAAAAGGCTATGGCTGTCATCGTCATAACCTTTTCCGCTCCCTATGAAACTTTTTCCTTCCCTGATGGCTTGCCTGCGCTTTCCTCCTGCGTGATCGGCTCGGATAAGTCAATCTGCCCGACAAAGTTAAAATAAATATCGACTTTCTGCTTTCTGTTCAGCCTGCCCCTGCTTTTGTCCGCTTCATGCACGACAATCTTCTCGATAAACTCGTTGAGCATCGGCGTTGTAATTTCCCCGCAGTCCTGGTATTTCCTCACGACCTCCATGAATTTGTCGGTGCGGACAGTGTTCTTCTCATACTCTGCGATGCTGTCCCTGATTTCCTCTATCCTGCCCTCAAGTGCGCCCTGCTCGCTGTCATATTCCGCCAAGAGCCTTTCAAAATGCTTGTCGGGTATCTTCCCCGATGCGTTCCCCTCATAGAGTTTTCTGATAAGCTCGTCCAGTTCCTTTACACGCCTTTCAGCGGTGGAAAGAGCCTTTTTATTCTCCTTTACGGCTGTTTCCGCTTGGAAGTCTGAAAGCGCCTCTAAACGCCTTATAAATTCTTCCTCGTTCTCTATGGCGAAGCTGCTGACGGTATGGATCGCCTTTTTTATCAGTTCCTCGACCACGGACACCTTGATATAGTGCATGGTGCAGTCACGGTGCAGACCTCGGTAGCTGCTGCAGCAGAAGCAGTTATCAGCGTCATAGGTCTTTCCGTCCTGCCTGTGCTGGGAATTGGGGCTGCGGTAGCTCAGCTTTGCCCCGCAGTCGGCGCAGTAGAGCAAGCCTGTCAAGCGGTTCTTGTATGTCCCGTTCTTGACCTCCCTGCGGACAGTCCGTTTCAGCCTTTGCGCATTGTTCCATGTTTCCTCGTCAATGATGGCTTCGTGGGTGTTCCTGAATACCATCAGTTCTTCGGGTTTGGCTTTCCTGCGCTTCTTGGTCTTGAAATTGTCCGCCACCGTCTTTCCCAGAACGGTATGCCCCATGTACTCCTGCTTTTCTAGGATATAGCTTATGGCGGTGCATGACCATTCATAGGGACTGGCGTAACCGTGGCTGTGGTTGTTTTCGGGGCAGTGTTCCGCCGCATAAGCGGATGGGATGAGTACCCTGTCCGCCGTCAATGCCCTTGCGATGTCACGCTTTCCATGCCCCTCGACCGTCATGCGGTAGATCCGCCTGACTACCTCTGCGGCTTCCCTGTCAACGATCAAGTGCTGCTTATCATCTGGATCACGGAGATAGCCGTATGGGACGCTTGGGGAAACCCGCTTCCCCTCCTGCATTTTCGCCTTGAACATGGTGCGTATCTTCTTTGACGTGTCCTTTGCGTACCACTCGTTCATGATGTTGAGGAATGGGGTAAAATCATTCTCGCCCTGCGTTTCGCTGTCCACTCCGTTATTGATTGCGATAAACCGCACGCCTTTTTCGGGGAACAACATCTCTGTGTAAAAGCCTACTTTCAGATAGTTCCGTCCGAACCTGCTCATATCTTTTACGATTACCGTATCGACATTTCCCGCTTCAACCTCGGCAATCATTTTTTGGAAGCCCTCACGCTCGAATGTTATCCCGCTTACTCCATCGTCCGTAAAGTGGCGGATATTTCGGAAACCGTTCTTTCTTGCAAAGTCCTCAAGGTATTCTTTTTGGTTTTTGATGCTGTTGCTCTCGCCCTGCATTTCATCATCTCGTGAGAGCCTTTCATAAAGCGCTGTGATTTTGATTGACATAGAGATTTTCTCCTTTCCCCGAAAACGCCCTGTTTATCGGCTTTTTCAGTATTTTTATTTTCTCTGTCCTTAACAGACTAACCCATTCGGATCGGTTACAACAATACTGCTGTGTAACTGCATCATATTGGGTTTTACGATTCCGTATGTCTTGCCGGCGCCTGAACCTCCATAGACAATCACATGCTTATTTCGGTTTAGGTTAAATTCCGGCATCTTTGGCTTCATGCTCAGTCTTTCCGTATCTGACAATATTATGTTATTAAACGGATCGGGATCAATAAATGGTTTTATGTCTTCTGCAGTTCCCCATCTTGCGGAGCCATATTCCTCTTTTTCCCTAGTGTTCTTGCTATGCATTTTATTGTTCCATTTTATATACCAGATTATAAGGCAGCCGATTGGAACGCCTATCATCAAATCTATAAGTGCAAAACGCGGTATTGTCTTATATAAATAACCTGCATTTTTTATCATTTTAGCCAGGCTGCCGCCACATAATCGCCACAGCTCGCAAAGCCTGCTCGTTGCAATGACCGCCATTATATATGGCAATAAGAAAAATGCCTTTTCTCTAAAAGACTTTTCCTTAAACACGCCAATCTGATTTTTAATATTTTTCAACATCCAATCATATTCCTCCGTTTACATGTTTCTCATCTGCTCATTTCTGATTTGTTTCTGCTTTTTTCTTTTTCAGCATTCTCATCATGTTTTTTGGCTTTCTGTTTGTATTTCCTCAGCTTATTCAGTACACTTTTTTTTACCCCTATCGAGGCCGCGTTCTTTTGAATCCTGTCTGCTGCGCTCATTCATGTAATCTTTATAAGATTGCTGAAGAATAGTGTTAATCGCCTCAAGCTCTTTGCTTTTAAAAAACAGATAATAGGTATCTGTGCTTGCATCTTTGAGGACAGAGTATTTAATTCCGTTTTGTTTGCAATATTTATTAAAATATTTCATAACATCCTTAGATATAGCCTCATCCAACCGCGACACTCCACCCGACTCATACAGCTTACCCATATCAACATTGTTTTTGGAATATTCAACGCGACCATTGTTATTAGCCATCATATCGCCAATGCTTTTCATTACCGTATTTGCTGTTAAAAATGGGCGTTTCAATATTATCACCACGCCTGACGCCGCGACATGCCCAACTTTGCCGGCGCCATGTGCCGTTCCTTTTAATGCCTGCTTTGTTTCTTTCAATGCTTTTAGTGTTTTATCAGGTGCTTCGCTAATTATTTTGTTTGTAATCTCATCAGACAAACTTGCCACATAACCACCTCCATTTTAAGATTAATCTTATGCGGTACCGCATAAATTTTTAGTTTTTAATTGGCTAGTATCGTTCTTTCGATTTCTTCAATGTCATAATCCTGTTTCTGCCCGCCACTGTATTTATACTTCTTCCTGTTTTTTGAATTTGTCTGCTGCGCCAAAATATTGTCTATGCATTTATTGATATAACTGGTCTTATTGCTGATAGTATCAGCGTATTGTATTACCCTCCCGCATATATCCAGGAACATTTCCTCATTAACCTCATCGCTGGGGTACCCGCGTATTTTTATCTGTCGGTATATCAGTTCTACAAGCTTTTTATGCTCGCCAAATAATCGCATTACAGAAGCATAATCCAGTTTTTCTTTAAGCACTTTGTCGTCATCATCTTCAGCTATGCTATTATCATTTTCGGATGATGATTTATATATATCTTTATTTAATATATCTTTACTTAATATATCTTTATTTAATTGCGTTGGATTTTCCAACAGTGGATTTTCCAATGTTGGATTTTCCAATGTCGGATTTTCCAATGTTGGATTTTCCGATATTGGATTTTCCAATGTTGGATTTTCCGATATTGGATTTTCCAATGTTGGGTTTTCCAATGTTGGGTTTTCCAAAGGCTGGCCGTCATCATTGAAACATGGAAATTCATACACAGTATATTCCATATCCACAAAAACTCCTCTTTCGTTCTTTATGCGTTTCCTGCTAAGATATCCCGCTCGTTCAAGCTCTTTTACCCCTTCTCGGATAGCGTCTATGCCTTCCTTGTTTATAGCCGCCAATCCGGCAAGCGTAAAGTTCCACTCGCTTGGCAGTGACAGCATTTGTGATAAGAGCCCTTTTGCTTTCAACGATATGGACATATCCCTAAAATGATAATTGCTCATAACAGTATAATTTGTATTTTTCTGCACCTTAAATACAGGCATCAGCATCACCTCTTTTTTCTGATATCATGTATCTTACCGCGCTGCTTCCGGAACAGCCTTTAAAATCTTATCCTTGCTTTGTTCATCTTTTCTGTCATCTTCCATGATCTTTTGCTTATTGTTTGATAGCTTCTGAATCACGCTTGCTTTCTCTGATATCTTTTCCAATTTGTCCAGCATTTTATCTGCTCGTTCTGACATATTAATATAGCCGCGCTTTTTAGATTCATATAATGCGCACAACATCTTAATAATTGTCTGCTGCTTGTTATTCGGTGTTTCTTGCAGCTGCCTGCCCGCTATTGCATTTCCGATATTTTTGGCATGGGTAATTGTATTATTAATTTCCTTGTTGATTACATTTAATTTGTCAATCGACTTTTGCATTTTAGCGGCTCTTTCAAGCCCCATTTCTTTTTGCTTTTGAAAATTATTTTTGAGTCCCATCTTTTCAAACGCATTATCTAATGCCACTATTCCTTTAGACTTAAAATTGTTTAAAATTTCTGATGCCTTACTGCAGACATATTTTTTAAAATCATCAACAAAATGTTTAAAAGATGATGTATCATTTTCCAAGTCCTTTAAAGCATTTTTGCTGAGTTCTGATTTATCCGCTTTTATGTCGGCAAGCTCTTGTTTTATTTGCTTCAATTCTGATTCCATATTCTTTACGCTAGCATCCATTTCCTGAATATATTTTTGGAGCTGCTCAACAAGTCGTGCATCCGCGAGGCCGTTTTTACTAAGTAATTCCTGCAGCTTAGCTAAATCTGCCATTCCTGCTTCATTAGTCACTTGATTTTTTCTCTGATTTCCTTTTTTTGACATACTTTTATCTCCTCCATTAAATTAATTAAATTTCTCCTAATCAGAAAAGACGGCTTTTTACACCGTCTTTTCATTATGCCTGGCAAAGTAGGAGGCTTCATCAGGCAGTCTATATTGTGCGATTGCCCGCAATATAGCATTTGTTATATGTCAATGCTGTTCCCAAATTGCATTTAATCTTACCAGCATTTCATCTGCTGTTCCTGACATGTGATGTACACTGAAATTCATTTCCTGAATATACTTTTGGAACTGCTCAACAGTCTGGGCATCCGCCAAGCCGTTTTCATCAAGCGATTCCTGTAACTTATCTAAGTTGCACATTACCTTATGCAGTTCCGTTTCAAATTGGCTAAATAAGGCTCCTAAATCATTTTCTTCAACTGGTTTTTCATCAACGCTTTCGCTTATTCCTTGATTTTCTGATGCCTCTTCTTCATCTAATATATCTTCGCTCTCGCTGTCATCAATAACATTGTCTTCAGAAGCATCATATTCTCTGAAATCGCCATCAATAATTTTACTGCCATCTTCACCGGGTTTATCATCACCAGGCGAACTGTCAATCAATTCTATGCTCCTTTTTCTAAAATCGCGTATCTTTTGAGAACTCATATCAGGGGTAACCTGCGATAAAATATGTTCTTCTTTGATTGGCAGCATTTCCTGAAGCTGTCCTTTATTAAAATTTTTATATTTTTCGCTCAGAAACGGACTGTCCCCGCCATCACTGAATTTTTTACAAATATTAATATATCTGGAAGCTGTTCCTTGGGTAAAACCAAATTCATTTTCAGCACATTCCCATATACTTGAATATCCGACTTCTTTATACTGTTCTGTTTCCAAAATATGTTTCAAATAAAAGCCAATTGCAACACGGTTTTCCGCTGATGAAACCATTTTTTCTTTTATTATACTTTTGGCATCCTGATAATTTATGTCCTTATACCAATCAGAGGATTTCGAAGCAACAGGAACCACAAAAGAATTTAGGGAAAATTTCGGTACTTTCTTATTCATGCCATTCCCTCCTGTCTTAAAAACTCATCTGTAAATCTTACATACGCCTCAGATACAGTCCCTTTATCGTCATACCTGTATATACTCATTCCAGCCGCGGGAGCTTCCTCCGCTTTTACTGACCTCGGTATATAATTTGCATATATATGTATGTTCTGCCCATACGCTTCCCTAATAACTTCTGAAACCAACTTAAAGCTGCATGTCCTGTCATTTACAAGAGTAAACAGAATACCATCTATTTTTAGCCTGCTATTTAATCCACTGACTACTACCTGCGTTATCGTACTCAATAGCTGTTCAAGCCCTTTGGCGCTGTAGTACTGTGCCTGAACCGGTATCAGTACACTGTCAGCAGCGGTCAATGCATTCAATGTAATAATATCCAACGATGGCTTACAATCTATCAGAACATAATCATAGCTCTCCTTTATCATTTCCAAATATGTACTTAAAATTTTTTCTCTTCCGATATAAACTGATATCAGTTTCATTTCCATTGCCGACAATTCTATATTGGACGGAACAATGTCAACACCTTCAGCAAGCTTCAGGATTCCATAATCTTTGCAGATTTTATAATCCTTATCAATTATTTTGTCCAGCACTGTGGAAATTGTGACTTCCAGCTCATCAGGATTAAATCCAAGCCCCTGCGTGGTATTTCCCTGTGGGTCTAAATCAATCAGGCATACCTTTTTTCCGGCTCTGGCCAGTCCAATGCCCAAGTTAATGGTTGTGGTAGTCTTGCCGACTCCTCCTTTTTGGTTTGCAATCGCAATAATTCTGCTCATAAATTTTTCCTCCTAAAAATTTTATGATTTTGTTAATGGTTCTCTATTCAAAAGGCGCATAAGCCCTATTGATAGCATTAATAACATATAAAAAAGACATTCTCTCTTGAATGCCTTTTCTAAGGGGCAGCGGATGCCTTTCTTAATCTGTTTTCTTTTCTATATTCTCTGATGCTGATACTATAATTGACTTATCTTTCCCGCAAGTTACCGTTTCCCCAGGCCGCGTCAAATGTCAACGCAATTTTGGGTTCATCAGTCTGCACGCAGTATATCGGCAGTTCCCTGCCATTTACCGCAGAGCTTGAAGCAGTAAATACGCTCCTATCGCTATACTTCACGCCTACCAAGCCTGCAAGCGCCAAAAGCGCCGCCGCCATTGTCACTGCTTTTCGGGATATGCTTTTTTCACACAGATACGCGCTTATATCCTCCAAATTCTGCTTCAGCCTGCCTCTTATGCCTTTGCCCATGTCAATATTTGTGTTCCTATTGCTTTTCCACAACATAAAAATTCTCTGCCTTACTGTTTTTTATAAATATATTATAAAAAACGGTAAGTATGCCTACATAATCATTGGCTTAATAATATTGCAAAATCCTGCTTCAAAGAATATAATAAAGATAAGCGCTTCGGCAACAGAAATCTTTTATCAGGCAGTTTATAGAAACTTCATATTTTTTAGAAATAGTTTAGTATGAGTTTTTACATTTCGATTGGACAGGTTTTTAAGTTTTTGCTATAGTACTGATATGGCATGTCCGGATGGATTTATACTTGCGGATTTGTGCCCGAGATACTAAAAATGTTTAACATAATAAAAGGGAGGAAATGTATGAGCGATAATGAATTATTGTCGGCAATATCGAATATGATTGAACCTATAAGAGAGGACTTACAGGGTGTCAAAGAAGACTTACAAGGTGTTAAAGAGGACTTACAGGGTGTCAAAGATAGGGTTAAAAGAATTGAACTGAATCAGGAAAACAATATTATCCCAAGGCTACAGACTATCGAGATGTGCTATACCTCGACTTATGACAGGTACAGGGTAAGCGTTGAGGATTATGAAACGATGAAGCAGGACATATCCGTCCTAAAGAGTGTAGTTACCAATCACAGCAAGCAGATACAGATGCTCTCACAAGGCATAAATACATAAAAAGTTTTACCACATATTTTGCAAATGATTATCGATGAGCATCAATGTGTAAATTAATCAAGAAAGGCAACCGCTATCCCTTATAAAAACTTTCTGTAATGAGTAATGATTATGATGAAATATCTAAAAAGACGTCCAAGAACTCCTGCCCTTTGGACGCCTTTTTAATTTTGTTTTACCATTAATAAGGAAATGCCATATTATAGATTTTTAATGCACAAATACACATATCCCAAACCACTGTCATAATTATAAAGGCTATTATAATTAACATCTTTTATCCGCACATAACCGCTCCTCGGATTTTTAAGCCGAATATCCTTATTATTCTCAGCCTCCTGCGTCCAACTACTCCAATCTGAATCTCCATTCTTAATATAGTCAAAGCTCATCCTGTAAGTTTCATTATCGGCAGACGTATTTGATCCTCTATAAGTATATTTAGTCCAATATATTGATGAGTCAGCATATCCCCTGCTTATCTCAAGCAAACCTTCAAAACCACATTCAACCCACTTCCCATTTTCATAATGTTCCAAATGCGGTTTAAATCCATCATGGAAATACGCAACATCAAAAGCCCTTCCCTCAAATTGTACATCCCCCACTTGTTTCCCATTTTCTCTTGGTATAATAAACGGATTTGCGAATGTACCATCGCCTGCGTTTTGATTATCGCTAATGACCTTGATCTGAAAATTAGCTGTTCCCAGTTGGTACACAACCCTATAGTCTTCCGGCTGTGTCACTTTGTCACTAGTCCATTCTGTTTTGTATCCTTCAAAACCTGTTCCTGCATCCGTCAATGACTTATCATATGGCCAATAAATTATTTCAGCATCAACATCTATACATAACTGTGCCATCTCTATCTGGTACACTTTATCCGGCAGGAAAGACCTTGTTTCTTCTGAATTTAATTTTTTATTAGTATAATCGTTCTGTATTGTACGCCTGTATTTGGACCATGGAGTGTACTGCTCTTTGCCATCAGCATCATACGTAACCTCACGTACCCGCATATACCATTTGCGCAAATTATTCTTATTCTGATCCATATCAGACGGATAATTCACTTTCGGGTCATTTTCTACTGATACGGTAAAATCAAATTCATCCTTCCCTCGCATCATCGAAGACGCAGAGATTGGTATTACAGAACTCTTTATCTTATAATATCCATTAATCCCATATCCGCCATACTCATCCTTTTCCCCTTTTACAGCATAATAAATCTCCGACTTATTCAGGTTTTGACTGCCATCCCTTTCATTGCTGCTATTTGGATTGCCGGCATGAAGCGAATGAGCACGTATCAATGTGCCTCCCGGCAGCGGCTGTTTGAGGTGAAGCTCGATGCTGCGCTGATTATAATCGTCATCGCCTGATTTTACAAGCTTGACATATTCAACATAATCATCTGACACATCATATCTGGTACCGTTTTCATAATCATATGACTTCACCGAAATCAGCGTTTTCCACTTTTGACCGTTATTTACAGAATACGCCCATTCAATCGAACATGGGTCCTTATAGTTTGACTCGCCACTGTTTTTAAAATAATACGGATAATAATTACTCTCCTTTGCCGATACGCTGGCACAGCCTTTCACCTCGGCTGTTATGCTTATCTGACCTCCTGCCGCATTAAAATTGTCGCCAGAATTGTTTTTGGCTTTAAGCTCGATATCCTCCACACGCCTTACCGCAAATGTTATCGTCTTTGTTTCTCCTGAATCCGCGATTACATCCATAGTAAATATGCCATCAGTTCCTCTCTCGTCACGACCGATATGCACCACTATAAACCATTTTTTTAAATCACTGGTCTTCTGAGGATTGTCCTCACTATCTATTAAGTCTGTATCACCAGACGACTTTCCTACAAATTTGACACTTACCGCATTTGCATCATTTGTAAAATTAATAGGCACTATAAGATCTGCGGCACTGTTATCCGCACCCTGGTTTGGCTCCACAATTATAAGCTCCTCATCCCTAACGATGCTCGCCACAGCCAAATGCGGATTTTTATCAGCATCAGAAACGCCATTATTGTATGACGCATTACCTCTGTTTTCCCCGTATGCATGAAGCGCTTTCGCCGTCACCCTAAGCTCGCCGCCCGTAGGGAATTCATCCTTTAGCATAAAGTTTATACATGGATTGTTGCCGTTTACGCCTAAATCAACTATTTTATACTTGTCGTAGCTGTCATTCGCCATACTGCCATCAGTATAACTGCCTCCTGTATTATATACCTTATCCCATTTCAGCGTGCCGCTTTCTTTTCTTACATTCTTTACATAAAATTCCCAATAAAACTCAACCATGTACGGATTAGCTTTTACTGCTTCAGCCTTATCCGTATCGCTCATCCCAGCAAGCTCTGCCATCGGCAAATGTGTACCTGTAAGTTCCGTATAAAACTGATAATCCGCTCCTGTTTTATATGGCTCCTTTACATTATGTCCTTCTCCGTCTCCCGGCGATATTAGCTGCTTCACTTTGAGTTGAATCTCCTCAACCCGCCTGATGCCCACCAATACTCTTACAGCAATATCCTCCTTTGCATTAGACCCTTTGGCGCGCACATTTATTATGATGTTTCCTTTATCCTCGCCAAAAACAGAGGTACTTGTTTTATAGCCTTTCTCATCTTTGCCAATAGCTATTTTCAGCTTATTGCCCTCTACGCCAAATGTAGTCCCTGCAGCTATACTCCCACCGCTGCCTTCATAATCTACCGCGCAATCCCATTCACCTTTATCCAGCCCCTTAATCTCAATCTCCTCTGTCTGCCCGGGGTCAAGTATCACTTGGATATCATCCGTCTTCTTGAAGCCAACGCCCTCCAAATCTATATTGCCATAAACCGGTCCATAGTTCGAATTTGCTTTATTTTCGCCATCAGAATGTTTCGAGCTTACCTTGACATGAAACTTCATATCGCTATTTAACGACATTATCTGTTTAAATTTTATAGTCGTCTCTTTGGAAGCTTCATCATAGCTCACTATTGGGGCTTCAAAAAATTCATGTGGATCGTCACCTGTAATATTACCGCTTTTGTCCGTAATATAATAATTTGTCCCCTTTGCAATTTCCTCTGTTATCCTATATGGATTCTTATAATTCTCATCCCATCTTGCTCCCGGCACCTTTGCGAAATTTGTTCCCTGCGGCTTCGCATGAAAAGTATATATCTTCTTTCCATCGCTATCTGCGCTTGAGGTTATCCACATATCTATGCTTTCCACGCGTCTTACCGCTACGGTAATAGTCGCTTTCGCCCTCTGCTGTCCCTCAGCATCCTTTCCTATAAGCGTTACTGTATACTCATCGGGAGTATCCGCAGCCTTGGCGCTTTTGTCCAAGCTAAGCTTCAAACTGACCCCGTCAACAGTGGCGCTCAAAGCAGTTGATGATGATTCTGCCTCCAATTTCTCCACATTTATCAGTTCTATATCATCAATCCCCAAATCCGACTCACCGGGAACCATTATGACGCGAGGGCTGCCCACCTTTATCAGAGAAACGGGCGTAACCGTACCATCGCCCGCGCTTATCGTGACCTCATCATTGCGCGCCGTCATTGTATACGCGACATTATATTTCCTTATGCCGTCATACACATCCATCTCAAGCTCGACGGTCTTTGTGTCTTTAAATTTGGTAGCGTTTACGGCAAACCTCTCTATATTTTCCGCAAGCACCTGTTCAATACCGTTGCCATTGTAAAAAAGCCTGCCCGCCCTGTCAGCGTTCGCGCTGTCGCCCAGCGTTATCGTACATGCGCCGTCTGCGTCCTCGCCTTTTTCTATAGTCATCACATTATCTTTAAATGTGACATTTGTAGCATCCTGTATAAGCCCGCCAATACGGTTTGCCGCAAACTGCGCTTCCTGCTGGACACTCGTTTCGGATGTACTGTTTCTGTAGCTGCGCGAGGTAAATACCATCACCGCCCCCGCCGTCGTCACCACCAGCGCAAATATCGCAATAGCGCAAAGCAGCTCTACAAGTGAAAAGCCCTTATTGTTACCCTTTCCCTTACCCATAATCCTCAACTCCTATCACAACGCGTCGGCGTATCTTCAATTCATTCCGCCAATAACTCCACATTACCCGTAAGACCATATATTTTAATGGTTCTCTTTGTATTTGCTTTTGAAATATATATTTCCACTATGTCCTTATTTCCCTTTAAAGCGCCGCTTGCGCGGTCAAATTCAAGTGGCAGATTGTCTTCACCTGTACTGAACGATACATTAAGCTTCTTACTGCTCACCTTTTTTTCCGTCGTCCGGGAAGTTGTGCTTCCATCGTCATTTACTATAGTCGACACTTCCTCAATCCTCACGCCGTCCTGTCCTCCATTGTCGGCATAAATGATTATCTCCGTCTTATTTCTGCCCATCGTCGCCATTCTCGCCTGCTCTATTTCACTCACAAGCCTGCGCGCACATTCCTCTGCAGGCTTGCCGCTTGAAAGCGAAAGCCCATATCCCGCTACGCCTATCAGTATGGACATAATAGCAACCACCACAATTATCTCAACAAGTGACATTCCCTTGTTCCGCATTGCTCCTGTCCTCCTAATACTTCTCCCAGTTTCTGTATACGATATAATCGCCCATGCGCAGAGTTTCATCCGTCTTATCGTCGGCTTCACCGGCCGTACTGCCCCAATTGCCCCAGTTATACGCAGGTGCGTTCAGCCCGATATCCGTCTTTATGTATGTCGCATAGCCTTTTTCGGCATAGCAGACCACCACTCCCGTTATGACAAACTGCCCTTTAGCTTCATCTTTCTCAAATCCAATGTCAGGAACCGTACCCTCGCTGCCTTCAACCGTACCGGCATCATCCGGCTTCGTATTGATTATATGCTTTTCAATCTCCGCCACATCCTTGCCGCTATACGCGCTGTACTGCTCTATAAGCGCTTTTACGCGTGTCGCGCTTCCATTTATATTGGCATGCGCATTGGAAGTCCCATCCGGCAGCTTATCTTCCTCCCACAACGCTTCCATATAATCCACAAATGCCTTATTGTACCGTTCCGCCCTCTTGCTTGAGCTGTTGTCACCCACATAATTAACCATTGTCTCTTTGTAGGCATACATACATGCCGCTGAAATATCCTCCGCAAGCATCGCTTTCAAATCGTCAAGCGTCTGCTCCGCCTGATAAAAGGTTATCTTGTTTTGATAGTCGTTCTGCTTGACCATGTAATTCCTACAGGTGACATACAGGACTGTCGTCGCAAGGATTGTGATAAAGGTAGTAACTACTATCACTGAAACTATCGCCGAACCCTTATTATTCAGTTTTCCCCGCCTCATAATCCCACTTCCTGTCAAATTAACATTTCTTTTACGGCGTATCTGCATCACCGCTCGTGCCCGCACCGCCTGTATCGCCTCCGCTGCCCGCACCATTACCGCCGGCAGCCGCGCCATTATTTACGAGCCTCTCGTTCATAGAGCCTGTGAGCGTCGTAACCGGCTTGTCAGGCTTAGCCTTATCCCATACCTCTATTGTAAGCGAATATACAAGCACCTTTTTCTTTTTCGTCAGTTTTGCGTCGTCATACTCCTTTACGCCGTCCGCGATGAAAGTTCCCACATCTATCTGCGCATTGGGGTTCATAATTCCGCCCGCGATATTTTCATTAAGGTTGTGGTAAAGCCTGAACTTTCCGGTCGGTACCGCCTTTACCTTTGGCTGATATTTCTCATCGCAGGTCATAAGCTCCGACTTGTAAATTCCGTTTTCCGGACCTATTACATCCGCCAGCATATTTTGCTTAATCAAATAGCAGTCTACATAATCTGCAACCGCCGAACCGCCATCCTCTATAATGATGGAATCGCCCTTATAATCGGACCAGTTCTTGTCGCCATCCATGCCCACACGCTTGTATGCGGGATAATAATATATAAAAAGCCGCTTAAACATCCCCGTACCCGTCGATTCCACGAAATCACCCGTACCCTCGAAATAAGGCTCCGTTTTAAGCTTATCTTCATCAGCAACGCCTTCAAGCCCAAATCCGGTAATTCCCAAATCCTCTACAAGGCTTGCTTCTATTTTCTCAAACTTCTTATCTTCCACGACATCCGTTTCTGTCTCTCTCTCTATACCCTCATCCTCCGTAGAGCTCTCAGTCTCAGATGAGCTCTCCTCCTCAATAGGTTTAAAATACTTAATCTTTTCTATTCCATAGGTATAGCTAATCTCGCACTTTACATCTGTCGCGCTGTTAATGATATACCTGATGTCCCGCGACTCAACCTTTAAATAATCGTCAATTGCATCGGCTATGTCGTTAGTCGTAAGCTTTTCCCCTCTCGCGTCCTTTTCCTGAAGCTTTTCTATAAAGGAGCTCTTATCAGGCACATTTTTACCGTCCGCGTCCTGCCTGCAGTAATTCTCCAAAAAATCATTCTTTATGTAAGCAAGCGCCTCGTCAACTCCGGCAGGCGGACCGATGAAAACCGCGTCAGTCTCCTCTGAAAAATTGTCCAGCTCCAAAATCTCCTGCTCGCCTCCGGGCGTCGCCTTAATCTTCACATCATAGACCCTGCCATCCTCTGCTTCCATATCCGATATGGTAAACTCCGCACTCTTATCGGAACCTATGCTGCAGCCTACCGAGCCAATCTCTCGCGCCCCCAGCATTGCCGTCAGCTTTTCTTTGCCCGTCTGATTGTTCGCATCGACTTTGTCATCGCTAAACAGCCACTCCAATGTATCCAAATTTTCCTTATGAGGCGCCGCGCTGCCCTCCACAGGCGTAAGAGGATTCTCGCTGTCAAATATATCATACCCCTTAAACGCTTCCATCAGGCTCTCCGCCGCAAATGTCACATTCTGCCTGTTTCTTGCTTTTAAATTATAGTACGCCGCGCTCGTCAGTGCATGCATGACAGGGACGACCACCACCGAAAGTATGGTAATCGAGATAATGACCTCCACAAGCGACATTCCCCTGTCGTTCAGTTTGCGCTTACTCCGCGGTTCCTTCATCGCCGCTTTCGTTTTCAACCGCCTCATATTGTTCTTCCACCCTACTCGTCTTAAACAAATCCCTCGTGCCGCTGATATATGCCGCTATATCCGGCGCCTCATACTCCTTGTCAGTGCCCGCCGCGCTGTAAAAATACAGGCTGATGCTCCCGTCAAGAGTGCCGTCCTCCTCGTTCTTCGTGTAAACAATATTATCAATGCCAATACGATTCTTCGACGCGTATATGTCCTCAATGCAACCCTTGAGATTGTCATAATTCGTAATATTCACATATGTAGCATGCTTCTGCATAAACGAGAGCGTATCGTTAAGCCCCTCTATCCCCGCAGGCTCTATCTGCTCCTTGGGTATCGAGTACACCACCTCAGGCTCCTCCATATTTATAATGCTGTAATCAATCTCATTATGCTGCTGGAGCTGCACCGCGAGCATCAGTATGTCCTCCTCCTTAGCCCCCGCCGGGTACTCCGCCATAATGTCGCTTATCGCCACCCTGTAATCCTCGATATCCGCCTTGTACTTGTTTATATTGTTGTAATATACCTCAAGTTCCTCAAGCTCATTCCTCAAAGCCGCGTTGTCAGCCTCTACCTCCTGCGTCCTCTGTGAAAAGTCAAGGTACACAAACACATATGCCAGCGCCACTACCAAAACAGCCGCCACAGCCACTACCATAAAGGTCTGCTTCGTAAAAGCGCTGTTTTTCTTCTTTTGCTTTTTGGCAGGCTTCTGCTTCTTTGCAGCTTTCTGCTTTTTAGGCGGCTTATGCTTCTTTTGCTTTTTGGCAGGCTTTTGCGCTTTCACCGTCGCAAGCTCGTTTTTTTCACCGTTCTCCTTATTTATATCTACACCCATTTCCGTTTTCTCTTTTTTCAAATTCATAACCTGCCTCCCCTTATTCTGCCGCCGTTGTCGCTGCCGGTGCTTCCGCCGTCGGCTCCGTCAGGGTCTTTTGGTAATAGTAGCAGCTCACGCTAAAGTAGCATACCGTATTCGCGTTGTTAATCACCGCGCTGCTCTCCTCCTGCTCCCCGTCAGCTTCCTCATTATCCTCGTCCGCGTCCTGCCCGCCGCCCTGTTCTTCCGCTTCGGGTTGAGTCTGCGCCTGCGCGCTGCCCCGGCTTTCGCCGTCATCAAGGAGCTCCTCATTAATATTCTCCACGACTACATCAGCCACAGAATTAAACGCTCTCAGATTGTTGATGACGCCCGCCGCCGTCTCCTTGTCGGCAACACGCATTGTCATCACGCATGCTTCGTCATCAGATGTAAAATTTGTAATCTCCACATCTCTGGGCATCTTCTCCTCCAGCTCCGCAAGGAAATCAAGTATGCCGTCATTGCTATGCTCGGTCAGCGCATTGCCGTACTGTACCATGTCATAGAGCGTCGCCATGCCCATATACTGGTCATATACTTCCTTGGCGGGCGCATAAAGCTGCTGCTTGCGCTCAAGCTCGCTCTTCTCCGTCATCGCCAGTTCATAAGGCACTACTGCAGCAGCCACCATTGCCGCGATTGCCACGATTGCAAACACCACCATCAGCGCGCTTGACGCCGCATAATTCGTCTCATGCTTCTCCAGCTCTTTCTCGTTTGCAAGCCCTATGCTCGCAATGCCCGCGCCAATCGCCGTCGTAAATATATTTATCGGGGCATGCTGCGCCTTACCACCCATCGTTACCGCGCGCACCACATCAAACGCCGTACCATAAAACTGTGTCAGCTCGGAAATTCTCTCTATATCAATATGCTCCCGCGACAACTCGCCGGTCACATAAATCTGCCCAATCTTTACACCCTCATTTCTGGAAAGATAAAAGTCTGATACTCTAAGCAGGCTGTTCACCACAGACTCGATAAGGTCTCTGCGCTCCTGCGGCGTATCAAAACTGCCCACAGTGTATGGTATGCTTCTTTGCAATACAAGTGTGGAATTGCGCATAATGCTCACCACCGCGCTTTCCTCCTCGCCCTTTAGCACCATTATCGCGTCGTCGCCCTCAGTCATAAGCTTTGAAGCCTGATAAAGACTGTTGCCCGAATAATCCACATCCACGAGCTCAAAACCCAGCGCGTCGGCAAGCTTCTCATACGCGGCTATAATCTCTTTCTCAGCCGCCGCCACAAGTACCCTGTGCTTGCCCTCGTTCTCGCCCTCGCTAAAGGTCTCAAGCAGTACGGACCCCACCTTATAATCTGCAAGCTCTATAGGGAAATACTCGGAAATATTCGCCTTAACTACAGATTTTATCTGTGAGGGCTTTACTCCGGGTATAATGACCTCTCTGTTGATTATCCTGCTTGAAAATATTGTAAAAACGACCCTTTTCGTCCTAATCTTGTTCTGTACCAGCGCATTGCGTATAGTCGTAGCCAGCGCGTCCGTCGCGTTGTCGGCAATACAGCCGTCAAATACAGCTTCATGCGGCGTATCAATCTCCACGCACTTGTAAACCTTGCCTTTCTTTGCCTGATAGTCCATCTCCACTATCCTAGTATAAACCGCTCCAAGCTCTATACAAAGTACCTTTTTTGACATCTCTTTCCTCCCATCTGCTTCCAAAAACAGCCATAAGGCTATTTAATTTATGCCTGAAAAACCTCAGGCGCAGATTAAATACCCCTAAAGCATTGCCATGTACCAGTTTATCATTTTTTCTCCCCACAACGCGCTGACAAATATGCCTATGGAAAGATAAGGTCCCAACGCGAGCACATGATCCGCCTTTGACACCTTCATTCTAATTATATGCACCACCGAACCAGCAATACACCCTATCACAAACGCAAGCACATTACATTCCCAGCCTATCAGCAGCCCGCTCACCGCCATGAGCTTGATGTCCCCGCCGCCTATGCCCCTGCCTTTTGTCACAATATAAATAACGAAAAGTACCGCACTAACAGAGAAAAAGCCTATTATGTAATCTTTCCAATCCGCAAGGTCTGTCGCTATCCTCACCGCGCCAAGCAGTCCTATGAAAATATTCGCCCCGACCGGTATCTCAAATGTCCTCCAATCAATGACGCTTATCACCACAAGCGAACTTGCAAGCAGACAGTACAACACAGCGCGCACGCTCACACCGCACTGCCAAAACACCACAAGATAAAGGATACCGTTCAGAGCCTCGACAATCGGGTACTGAACGGAGATTTTCGCTCCGCACTTACGACACTTGCCACGCAGCGCAAGCCAGCTAAACAACGGCACCAAATCGTACCACTTAAGCTGATAGCCGCAGCTCATACAGTGGCTTCTCGTCGTCACAATGTTTTCTTTAATGGGCAGACGGCAGATGCATACATTTAAAAAGCTGCCGATTACTATTCCATAGAGGAATACGACCGCCGCGAAGAATATTGTATAAAACATACCCGCCGTTTCCCTTCGTTTTAGTCCATTTTACATACCTGTTTTATATAATTTTACACCCTAATATGGCGTTTTGCAATAACATAATCGTTATTTCATACTATATTTGAGCCAATCTGACATAATTCACATCCTAATCAAGGCAGCCACACTTTTTCCCTGTATGCGCTGTTACCATATAAAATGTCATAATCCAAAACTTTAAAGTGGCGCGCCGCCTCATTCTGTTTATCACTATAATTTTCTATCAGACCGCCATCGCCGTCCTGGATAAAGCGCCTTGTGTCGGCTTTAAAAACACTGCGCTCACAATTCAAAATCCGCGTCATCTCCGTTTCGGGCAGTCCGGCGTATTCAAGGAGCATCTGCGGCAGATAGTTGATATTTTCGCCCGTAAATTCCACCTTTTCATCATTAAAATTGCTCCACATGATTACCGGCACAGAATACTGGCGTTTCAGGGCCTCATAATCTGTACCGCTTATCCCTATAGCCTCCATAATCTCACTTGAAAAAGAGGGACAGTGGTCGCCATACATCGCAATGACTACAGGTCTATCCTGTTTTTCAAAATAGGACACAATCTGCGAAAAGGCTTCATTTGCCAGATAAATACCGTTAATATAGTTGACAAAATCATCATAGTATTCGGGGCGAAAAGAGCTTTTGTCAAGCGTCACTGAAATCGGATAATCGTAATCATTCACACTCTCCGTCTTATATCCAAGCCTTCGTATATGATTAGCTATGGAAACGGCGAATATAAAGCTCGACGAATCACCACTTTCCTCATATTCTTTAATAATCTGTTTTACCAGGCTTTCATCAGATATATATTTTGTATAAATGTCCGTATAGTCCATATCGTCATCAAAAATGACTTTGTCAAAATCCATTATGGAATAGATTTTATCCCTGTCATAATATTCCCCATAATACGGATGGATGAATGTAGCCTTATAATCCAACGCATGGAAGTAATCCACAATCGATGGCACTTTCCGCTCTGCCAGCTCAGAATATATCCCAATGTCCGAAGTCAGGTGCTTTGTATTTATCCCCGTGAGGAATTCCGCCTCGGAGCTGATTGTCCCGCCTCCAAATATATTTGTCGAGAGATATCCCGTCGAGCATTTTTGCGACAATTCCTTGTATATCCGCATAGGGTCGGATGAAAATATATCAGCAGCCCTGACATTATCCGTGTTCCACCACGACTCATTCATAATCACAATGATGTCGGGATGTTGGCTGTCATTTGCCCGTCCGGACGAGGTTTGAATATTGTCAGCAATATACCTGTAAGAATCGCTCACATTGTCGGCAGTAATGGCGGCATATTTATCATTTTTCAGAAAATTGTAAAGCACATACCTGTCATTTCCCATGCCAAAGACATCGCCGGAATCTATTTCCAAGATAGTGTTTTTTGATTCTATGTATTGATATGCATAACAAACCATGACACCCAGACATGCCACGCCCGCAAGCACCCTTAACCTGGCTGTTATTGGCTTTTGCCATATTTTACGCAGACATTCTACGGGATAGCGTTTTCTAAGCCTGTCAAGTATTCCTCCCGCAATGCAAAGAGACAATACCATAGCAATGGCTGACAGCTGCTTTACGGTAAATTTAAAATCAAGATAATGGACCGCCATTTCCGCCGCTTCCGTGAGCTTTAAATCATCGAACCTAAAAAGTTCATTCCGCGCGGCATATTTTATGCTGCTTACATATGCCAATACCATCACAGGCAACGCCGCGGCAAACATAGCCACACCAGTATGTCCGGTAAAGCATAAAACAGCAAACATAAATAAATTTATCAGCAATGCCTCAAAATCATAATATTGATCGAGTGCATGCTGATTATAGTATTCAAATATGTTAATATCAGGCTGGAGCAGATAATAGTCCGCCAGATAAGGCATAAAAATCATGAACAGTAGTAATGTTCCCAGAGAAAGTATTACAAAGTAAACTGGATAGCGTACATTGGCGTCTGACTTTATTTGGGGATTAAATTTCTGCTTCTTAGCGCGCATTTTCAAACCGCACCTTTCTATGTCTAAATATGTATAATTATAGCACTTTTGCCCAAAAATAAAAACTCCTAAAGAAACTTTAGCTCTCAGAATTTTTCATGTTCGTATACGCCTTTTCTCAATTAACCGCCCCTTAAGTATAATATATGTATAAAAACAAACGGCTGCGGCGGGAGGGTTTGTTGTCTTATGTGGCATATTTTACGAAATATGCGGCGCGGCCGGTACATATGAGTTGTCCGCTGAGTACAGTCATGAGGGCATTTGCCAGAGGATGGGAAGTGATGTATGTATATGCAGCATGGCTGAAGGGTGCTGTTCATGAGGCAGGGTGGATAAGGTTTTAGTGTAACTGTCAACCAAATATTATGATTAAGCAGATGTTGTATCTTTTGGATGCGGCAATTGCTTAGTCAGAAAAATTAACAATGGAAAGGACATGTGAATCCAATGAACAAATTAAGTGAACTGAAAGAAAAGAAACTTGATAACAAAGGTTTCTCCCTTGTGGAGTTGATTATTGTTATCGCTATTATGGCTGTATTGATTGGTGTGTTGGCACCTACATACCTTAGATATGTGGAGAAGTCAAGGAGATCCGCTGACCTTGACAGCATTGAGTCGATGGTTAGTGCAGTTGAGATTTATTTATCTGATCCTGACACGCAAACGGCTATAGGTACCAACGCTACGGCAACAATTACAGCTGGTGGAACCAATACTGCTGTTACTCCTGATGCTAATGTTGCTAAGAAAGCTTTGGAATATGCTGGTATCAACAATAATCCAATAATGAAAAGTCAGGAATTTGGTAAGTATACACTCACTTGGACCAGAACTTCTGCTACTGGTGCTAATGCTGGTCAGTGGACTTTGGCAATTACGGATAATACTACATTAGCAGCCGCTTTAGGGCGCTAATCTGTTAATTTAAATAACAATACGAATCACAAAACCGCCAAAGGAAAATTTGCCTTTGGCGGTTTTGCGGTTAATATCATTATAAGGGACAAATAAAAGAAAAAGAGGTTATGAACGGACTGTTCTTTTCTATGTATTAGGCAAAACCAGAGGCGCAATTATTTCAAATAAAGTATACTTTCCAAAGCAATGTATGCTATACTATTAGCAGATATAAAGCATATACATCATAGCACATTCAGAAAGCGAGGCATTGTATGGCAAAAAAAGTAAAGCTTCCCGTAGGAATTGAAGACTTTGAAGAAATGCGTACCATGGGATATTATTATGTTGACAAAACCGGAATAATCCGTGACCTTATAGATAATCTTGGGAAAGTGAACCTTTTCACCCGCCCAAGGCGATTCGGTAAAACCTTAAATATGAGTATGCTCAAATTTTTCTTTGAAATCGGCAACGATGGCTCACTCTTTGACGGACTGGAAATTTCCAGTGAAAAAGAACTCTGCAGCGAATATATGGGAAAATTTCCGGTTATTTCAATCAGCTTGAAAAACGCCTCCAGCGCTACTTTCGATGAAGCAAAACAGCAATTGCGCAGTATTATAGGTAAAGAAGCGTTAAGATTTTCTTTCCTTGCGGAGAGTGACCGTCTGTCAGAAACAGAGCGCAAACAATACAAGGCACTGATTCATGTTGATGATGATGGAATATTTACAATGGCAGACGAACTTTTAGAGGGAAGTCTTCTGTTGCTTTCAAGCTGTCTTCAAAAACATTATGGACAAAAGGCAATTTTGCTGATTGACGAATATGATGTCCCGCTTGATAAGGCATACCAGTCAGGGTACTATGATACCATGGTAGATTTCATCAAAGCCCTGTTTGGGCAGGTACTCAAGACAAACAGCAGCCTGTATTTCGCCGTGCTTACGGGTTGTCTTAGGATTTCAAAGGAAAGTATCTTTACCGGTCTCAATAACTTTAAAGTATATACCATAAAAGATGTGCAATATAATGAATATTTCGGGTTTACGGATGCAGAAGTCAGAGAAATGCTTATATACTATGGATTGATGGGAAAGTACGAAGTCATGAAAGAGTGGTATGACGGCTACCGTTTTGGTAATTTGGAAGTTTACTGCCCATGGGATGTGGTGAATTACTGTCATGCACTAAAAATGAATCCGGAGGAGACCCCGCAAAACTACTGGGCGAACACGAGCAGCAACGATATCATAAGAAACTTTATAAGCAGAGCCGATGCGTCTACAAGGGATGAGATTGAATCGCTGGTGAACGGCGGCAACATAAAAAAAGAAATTCATCAGGAACTGACCTACCGAGATTTGGATTCGGAAATTGATAACTTGTGGAGTATCCTGTTTACGACCGGATATCTGACGCAGGATGGGAATGATGAAGATGGCATATCAAGGCTAATCATTCCAAACCGTGAAATTTACCGGATATATGTCCGACAGATACGCAAATGGTTTCAAGATGAAACTAAGAAAGACCTGCATAAATTAGATGATTTTCGCACTGCATTTGAGGAAAACGATACAGCTGCAATAGAAAAAATTTTTACATCCTATCTTAGAAAAACCATCAGTATACGCGATACCAATATCAGGAGAGAAATGAAAGAGAATTTTTATCACGGAATTTTGCTGGGATTATTTACAAGCGTGGATGGCTGGAAAGTTATATCAAACGCAGAGTCCGGCGAGGGCTACAGTGACATCAGCGTGGAGATTGAGGACAAGGAAATCGGTATTATCATTGAATTAAAATATGCTGAGAATGCAGCATTGGAAAACGGCTGCAATGAGGCGCTGAAACAGATTAAAGACAGAAACTATGAGGAGGCATTGATTGACGACGGAATGAAAGCCATACGCCGATATGGGATTGCCTGCTACAAGAAACGCTGCATGGTAATATCAGGGTGAATTTATTTATCTTCAAAGGTTATAGTCATGAAATCAGAAAGTCTGGCAATGCAGATGGCATAAATGGTCTTATCATTTAAAAATCAATGTATTAACATCATTAAGGCGTGTAGGTATCTATGCTTAGATTATGCTCATACTGAGCGTATCAAAAAAGGCTGTCACAAAAAGGAATGCAAACGCAAGATATAGTATAATTTGGCTTAATTTTATACTGTATCTTGTATGCATAATCCTTGTTACGCCAGTCTCTTTTTGGAACTAAAATTATTCTGATATTACTTTGCAGCGTTTTTTGTAGCAGGCGATGCCGTACTTGTATATGATGTTCATTCCATTGTCAGCCAGTATCTCCTCATATCTTTTGTCATGAATTTGTTTCAATGCTTCTTTGCAGCCGTTATCCAGCGTCGCATTCTCGGCGTATTTTAATTCGATTATTATACCGATTTCCTTATCTGCAATCTCTATGCTGATATCACTGTAGCCGTCGCCGGCTTCTGCGTTTGACTTGATATTCCAGCCCTCCATACCTGCAAATAATCCCAACAATACTCCGTGATAAAAATTCTCTTTCATTTCCTGCCTGACATTTGTGTCTCGTATGCTGATGGTTTTTCGCAGATATGATGTAAAAATTTTCTCTATTGCAGCCGTATCGTTTTCCTCGAATGCCCTGCGAAAATCGTTTAATTTATTAGGGTCTTTTTTGGTTTCATCTTGAAACCATCCGCGGATTTGTCGGACATATATCCAGAGAATTTCCTTGTTTGGAATGACAAGCTTTGACACGCCGGCTTCGTCATTCCCGTCCTGTGTCAGATATCCGGTAGTAAAGAGCAGGCTCCAAAGGTTGTCAATATAGGAATCCAAATCTCTGTAGGTCAGTTCCTGATGAATTTCCTTTTTTATGTTTCCGCCGTTTACCAGCGATTCAATCTCATCCTTTGTTGACGCATCAGCTTTGTTTATTAGATTTCTGATGATATCATTACTGCTTGTATTTACCCAGTAGTTCTGCGGGGTTTCCGCCGGATTCATCTTCAATGCATGGCAATAGTTTACCACATCCCATGGACAGTAAACTTCCAAACTGCCAAAGCGGTAGCCGTCATACCATTCTTTCATGACCTCATATTTTTCCATAAATCCGTAGTATGCAAGCATTTTCCTGACTTCGTCATTCGTAAAACCGAAATATTCATTGTACTGGACATCCTTTATCGTATATATTTTAAAATTGTTAAGTCCGGTAAAGATGCTTTCCTTTGAAATTCTAAGGCAGCCTGTAAGCACCGCAAAATATAAGCTGCTGTTTGTCTTGAGCGCCTGTCCAAACAGCGACCTAAGCAATTGAACCATGACATCATAGTACCCTGACTGGTATGCCTTATCAAGCGGGACATCGTATTCATCAATCAGCAGGATTGTTTTTCGCCCGTAATGTTTTTGCAAAAAAACGGACAGAAGAAACAGACTGTTTTCCAGCATATCATCCGACATTGCAAACTCGCCGCTGTCATTCAATTCAATCAGCTTTGCATATTGTTGGCGTTCGGTTTCTGTCAGGTTATTACAGTCTGAAAGGAATGAAAATCTGATTGCCTCTGTTCCTATAACGGTTCGAAGTCTGTTTTTCGCCTTATCAAAGGAAGCGCCTTCTACATTTTTCAGGCTGATTGAAATAACCGGAAATTTCCCCATATATTCGCTACAGAGTTCTTTTTCATTGGAAATTTCCAGTCCGTCAAAGAGTGAGCCGTCATTGCCGATTTCAAAGAAAAATTTAAGCATGCTCATATTTAAGGTTTTACCAAATCGCCTTGGGCGGGTAAAAAGGTTTACTTTCCCTAAATTGTCTATAAGGTCAAGGATTATTTTGGTTTTGTCAACATAATAATATCCCATGGTACGCATTTCTTCAAAGTCTTCAATTCCTACGGGAAGTTTTACTTTTTTTGCCATACAATGCCTCGCTTTCTGAATGTACTATGATGTATATCTGCTAATAGTATAGCATACATTGAGAGGAAAAGTATATGTTGTTTCGGTAAGTAATTATACTGATTTGTGAAAAAACATATTGTTCGCATACTGCAAATGTATCACAATAATATTAGGTAATTGTGAAATGTGTTCTAAACTGTCCGAATTTAGGCAAAATATATAAAAACGCGGCTAGGCGCTCCGCGAGACGCCGCTTATTTTATATATTTTGCCTAAATTCTATGTTGTCTAATAGAGTTTCGTAAATGTCTAAACACAATAATATAGCTAGGAGAAAGCAGAGTATCAGGAAGTGGGGAATATATTATGTAGTGGTGGCATAATTGAAAAACCGCCAAGGGAAAGAGTTCCTTGACGGTCCTGTAGAGCTACCAAAATTTTTATAATCTACTTTTCAGCTTTTGACACTGTTTAGCAAGATAGTATTTACTAGCAAATAGAGTGTAGGTTATAAGTATTGATAAATAAAACTAATCAATAATAAAGCAAATCCTATATGTTAAGGAGTGCCAGATGTGTCAAAATCATCCTCAACTGTCACAGTGGAAGAACTAACAGTAACGGTTATTGTTACTTTATCACCTGATGTCTGCTGATTTTGAAGATTCGGTAATTTATCCTTATCATTAGGTAAACCTGCTGCTGCTAACGCTTCTGCTATGCCACCACCAGTAATATCAGCATCAACACCAGTTTTTCCCTTTCGGACAAGAACTACTGTACCACTCTCCAATGGAGTCGTTGCATCAGGATCGGCACCATATACTTGAATAGCGTCTTTAATTGCCGTTATATTATCCCTATCACTGGCTGCCCTCGATTTTTCAACATACCTCAAATACTGCGGTGCCAACACACCAATCAATACAGCCATAATAGCGATAACAATAATCAACTCCACCAGGGAGAAACCTTTGTTATCAAGTTTCTTTTCTTTTAGTTCATTTAATTTGTTCATTGGATTCACCTATCCTTTCCATTGTTAATTTTTTCTGACTAAGCAATTGCCACATCCAAAAGATACAGCACACCCTTAATCATAATATTGGTTGACAGTTACACTAAAACCTTATCCACCCTGCCTCATGAACAGCAGTCCCCAGCCATGGTGTACATGCATCACTTCCCATCCTCCAGCGAATGCCCTCATGACTGTACTCAGCGGACAACTCATATGTACCGGCCGCGCCGCATATTTCGTAAAATATGCCACATAAGACAACAAACCCTCCCGCCGCAGCCGCTTGTTTTTTATACATATATTATACTTAAGGGGCGGTTAAAATGCAATACTTTTACTAAAATTTCTAAATATTTTCTAAATATTTTTATCAATATATCCAATAAGGCTTGTTCAGCGTGTCAACACATTCATTCAAACTGGCTACTGCGTGATAATTTTTTATATCAAATTATTCGCAATCTTCACAAATTCCATACTCAATCATGAGGTGCTGTTGATATTCCTCGTCATGTACTGCTCGCTTTAAGTCGTCTATCCGATTCTCCTCCAACAAAATAGCGACAAGTCTGTTGATTTCGTTGCGACCATGTTTTTCCCCGCGTCTTTCCCCAATAGCAATACCACGCTTTTCACCGATAACAATGCCGCGCTTTTCACCGCGTTCTTCCCCGATAGCAATCCCCCTATTTTCAATTTTATCCAAAATCTCACACATTTTAATCCCCTCCCGCTTTTCTGTTTCCTGCAATGATTAACAAAAATCTTAAAATGCAGTTAGTGACAGATTACTCACAATCTTTGCAAATTCCATACTTAATCATAAGTTGCTGCTGATATTCTGTATCATGCACTGCTCGCTTTAAGTCATCTATCCGATTCTCCTCCAACAAAATAGCGACAAGTCTGTTGATTTCGTTGCGACCATGTTCTTCCCCAATAGCAATTCCGCGTTTTTCCCCGATAGCGATTCCATGTTCTTTACCTATGGCAATGCCACGCTTTTCCCCAATAGCAATTCCGCGTTCTTCCCCGATAGCAATCCCCCTATTTTCAATTTTATCCAAAATCTCACACATTTTAATCCCCTCCCGCTTTTCTGTTTCCTGCAATGATTCCAAAACTTCATAATATCTCTTATCGCCAGTCAATGCCTGCAGCAATTTCAAAAATTCATCTATGTGTTTAATCGTTTGTGCGTTCGGAATATAGTCCGAGCCTTTGCGCTTGTTGACAAAATATTCGGCAATAATGCGGAAATCACTATGGAAATTGTCGAGCTTATCGTCTAAAAAAGCGACTTCCACAAGATTTATTTTATAGTCATTTACATATGGTTTCAGCCTTTCAGGGATTGTCAGACATTCATGCAGGCTGCGCGGCTGATTCCAGTGTTTTGTGCCGAAATACAGTACAATGGTGACAACCGGATATTTTATCTTGCCCTTATTGTGGCTTAGCAACTGCCCTCGATATGACGCGCCGTCATATCCAATAATTCGCATTGGCATATATGGTTCTGCCTCTGTTTCATGTTCAAAACCGTAGAGCGCGAAACAAACCCCAGATGGAATCCAGCTTTTGGATACGTCGCGTTCTTGTTCATGGATTTTGCTGTTAAATTTGTACTGGCTTTTATCCTTGACGTTTTCCAGCGCATTTTCGGATACGATTTGTTCGCCGTCAAACAATACACCATTTATAATGTCAGCAAACACATCATTATAATCAGCCAATATTTTCTCAGTAATATCTTTTGCGCCCATTCACAAACTCCTTTTATTATATAGTAACATAACTTGTGCCTTTCTGCCATAATTTAATGCAGTGAACTTATGTTCTTGTGTATTTTACCAAACTATTGTTCTAAAGTCAATATAAAATTAGAACATATATTCTTTTTGTGAAATGATTATGCAAAATTGCAACTTATACCAAATCAGGCGATTGGATTTTGTTGATTTCCGTTTTCAGTTCATCGAAAGTTCTATGACCGTATACCGACTTTTCAATATCTTTTCCAAGGGAATGTCCCATCAACATTCGTTTGGAAAGGTCGTCTACTCCATATTTGTCGCAAAGCCATGAAAATGTATGTCGGCAGTCGTGCGGCGTGTGCTTTGTGCCCGAATTGGATGTCGCCAAGCCGAGAGAGTTAAGCGTTTTATAAAAGTTTTTACGGAATTTATTTACTGCAAAAACTTCATTCCCCGATAAATATTTTGCAGCGAAGTCTTTTGCAAAAGCTTGTACTGCGGGATGTAGCGGGACGATTCTGTTTTTGCTTACGGCAGTTTTCACGCCTCCTTTAAAATATTGTTCCGTTTCATTATATTGTATTGTCCGATAGGCTGAAATGCGAAAACCTGTATATATCATCAAAAGAATAATTTTGACAATTTCTTTGTCGCGATTTTTCCAAAGAATTTTCAGCGCTCTTGATGAAAAAGGCACGCCGTTTTCGTCATCGTCGGGAATGTTTATGCGGACGAACTGTGAATAGTCCTTTTCGACAATATCATTTTGAATGGCATAGGCATACATTCCCCTGAAAAGTGAAACAATCAGCTCAAGGCTTGAATGTTTCAAAGGACATGTGTCGATGATTTCCTGCAAATCATTTTTTCTTAAATCTGCAAATCTCATTTCGTGAAGTTTTTGACAGTTTTTAAACGCCGCGTGGGCGGAATACCCTGCTGATGTTGACAATTTTCTTTTAGAATTTGTGTACTTGCTTTCAAAATACTGTTCGTACAACTCTGCAAAAGTGATATTCATGTATTGGGCGGCTGGAGCACTATGATGGTTCGAAAGTATGGTATAGCAAAGCTGCGCAAGATTCGGAAACAGCTTATCCGTCGCGGATATTTCTGCCGGGTGCACCGGATATCCGCATAGTGGGCACAAAATAGCCTTGTCAGAAATAGATTTCCCACATTCGGGACATGGAAATAATGCCATATAAAATGACCTCCTTAATAAAATTATCTTATAAAATCAAGTAGGGCTATCGCTTTAACGAATGGAATTTCGTGAAGCGTCAGCCCCTTGATTTTTACTTGTTTTTTCAAATTTACACTGTTGGTTTGGGTGTTTTTATTGCTTTTGTTTATATTATACGGTTGGTGAATTGCTTTAGCAATATTGAGCCGGGAATACCGTTTATTTTGATAAAAGGCGATTTAACCGCCCCCTAAGTATAATATATGTATAAGAAATAAGCGGCTGCAACAGGAGGATTTTTTACTTTATATGGTGTATTTTTATGGAATATACTATGCAGTCAGCGGTACATATGAATTATCCACTGGGTACAGGCATTAGATTTTTGCCAGATAACGGGGGAAGTTGTGTGCGTGTACAGTATGATTGGAAACTGTTGTTTATCGGTCAGTGTGGATAAAATTTTAATGTAACTGTCAACCAAGTATCATGATTGAGCAAATGTTGCGTACATGGATTATAGCAGTTGCTTAGTCAAAAAAAATTAACAATGGAAAGGATATGTGAATCCAATGAACAAATTAAATGAACTAAAAGAAAAGAAACTTGATAACAAAGGTTTCTCTCTTGTGGAGTTAATCATTGTTATCGCAATTATGGCAATTCTGATTGGCGTGTTAGCGCCTCAGTACATGAGGTATGTAGAACGGTCAAGAGAGGCAACAGATGTTGATGCTATTGATTCTGTAGTTTCGGCAGTGGCAACTATTTTAGCAGATCCAATGAATAAGTCTGATACGGCTACTATAACGCCGAATACAAATGGTGTAGTAACGGCAGTTCTTAAGGCCGGTGATGCTGCATCGACTGATGGTGATACAGCACTAAAGGAGATTATTCCTCAGATGCCTACGCTGAAAAGCAGCGCGTATAAAAAAGACTGGGAAATTACTTTTAAATCAAATGGTGAAGTGAATGTCACTCCTAAGGAGTTAGCAGATGCATTAGGATATAGTTCTCCATCTGGTTCCTGAATAAAACAAAAATTTTATATTTATCAAACAATTTGAAAGCAAGTTACTGGAAAAAGAAACTTCTTTTTCCAGTAACTTTTATTTTGAAAATAAAAATGCTATACCCATACATAATTAAATACTGCAATACAGAAAAGCACAATACGGAAAATGCACACTCCCAAGCACATCCAAAAACATAAGAATTTGTACGAAACACATAAAATACGAAACAATTTAAGTATGCATAACCAAACGCCGAATTTGTACTGCTTCGCACAAATTCGGCGCTCACTCACCTTCACACTAAAGCTCTCTACTTCCCTACATAGTATCCAGTGCCTGATACATCGTCAACATCGGCGCCATACAAGCCGCCACAAGTCCTCCGACAACAACCGCCAGCACCACAATAATCATCGGCTCCATCGCCGCCATTAGCGACTGTACCGCCATCTCCACTTCCTCATCATAATAATCGGCAAGCTTATCCAGCATCTCCTCCGTATTGCCGGACTCCTCTCCAATCCTCAGCATATGATAAACCATCGGCGGGAACATCCCGCAATCCTCCAGCGGCCGCGACAGCGGCATGCCAATCGACACCTGCTCCGCCGCTTCCTTCAAAGCCTCCTTAAAATACACATTTCCCATAATATCCGCCACAATATTAGTAGCCTCCACCAGAGAAACGCCGGACCCCATCAAAGTTCCCATAGTCCTAGCCATCTGCGACGATGCCGACTTAACCACCAGATTTTTAATAATCGGCATCTGCAGCGCAATCTTTCCAAAGAAATGCTTGCCCAAATCAGTCTTGGCAAACGCGCTAATCCCCACAACGGCAGCAATCACCGCAATCACCACCAACAGCCAATGCGCAATCAGCGAATCACTCAAAAACACATAAAATTTCGTAATCCAAGGCAAATCCGTCCCCAACTGCGAGAACATATCCTCATACGACGGAATGACCTTCACAAGCATAACAATCGAAATAATAATCGCAATAATCAACACCGCAATCGGATAAATCATCGCCTTTTTGACAAGCGACCGCGTATGGCTTGAGCGTTCAAGCTGCGTGGAAACTCTCTCCATGGCAATGTGCAGCGTACCGGACGCCTCGCCTGCCGCCACCATATTAATCATGATACTCGGAAATACCTTGGGATGCGCCGACAAAGCCTGCGCCAGCGTGTCGCCCTTTTCAATGCTAAGCCTGACCTCGCGCAGCGCCTCTTTCAGACGCTTATTCTCCGTCTGCTCATATAGCATCCTCAGCGTTTCAATAATCGTAACGCCCGCCTTGTTCATGCTCACGAACTGCCGGCACATAACGCTAAGGTCACGCGGACTCGGCCACCCGCCAATCTCTATATTTATGTCCTGCGTCAAAAGATTCTGCTGCTTAACCTCTATAACAGTCAAACCCTGGCTCTTGATATTGACAATAGCCTCATCCTCAGTATCCGCCTCAATAACGCCATTAATCACCTTTCCAAGCTTGTTTATAGCCTGATAACCGTACTTTGTCATCTCAATCTCTCCATGCTCTTATATGTCAAACGAAATCCTCACAACCTCCGCCATAGAGGTAGTGCCATCAAGGACATACTCCGAACCGCTCATCCTAAGCGTCCTCATGCCCTCTTTCATAGCCTGCTCTTTCAATACTTCCGCGCCCTCGCGCTTGCTGATAATCCTCTTGAGCGTCGGCGTCATCTTCATAATCTCATATACGCCGATACGCCCCTTGTAGCCTGTACCGTCGCACTTAGGGCAGCCGCAAGGCTCATATATCGTGATGTCCTTGCTCGTGTCCTGCTGCATAAACTCTTTTTCCTCAGTCGTCGCAAGACGCGGCTTTCTGCACACAGGGCAGAGGCGGCGCACAAGTCGCTGCGCGATAACGCCTATGACGGAATCCGCTATCAGATATGACTCTATGCCCATATCCTCCAGTCGCGTGATAGAACTTGCCGCGGAATTGGTATGCAGCGTGCTTACCACCAAATGCCCCGTAATAGACGCCTGCACCGCTATCGCCGCCGTCTCGGTATCACGAATCTCGCCTATCATGATAATGTCCGGGTCTTGTCGCAGTATCGAACGCAGCGCGCTTGCAAATGTAAGCTCCGCCTTGGGATTGACCTGCACCTGATTGATACCGTCTATATTCGCCTCGACAGGATCCTCTACCGTAATGATGTTTACATCGCTTGTGTTCAGCTCACTAAGCGCCGTATAAAGCGTCGTAGACTTACCGCTTCCGGTAGGTCCTGTAACAAGCAGTATTCCATGAGGATTTTTGATGATGTAGTCAAACTGTTCCAGCTCATAGGGCTTTAATCCCAGCTGGCTCTTTTCCTTTGTGAGCGCCATCTTCGCCGTAAGTCGCATAACGACCTTCTCCCCAAATACTGTGGGAAGTATCGACACACGAATATCATACTCCACATGGTCTACCACCTGCGTGATACGCCCGTCCTGCGGCTTTCTCTTTTCGGAAATGTCCATGCCGCCGATTATCTTGATACGCGCGATAATTGACGGGAGGACTGATACATTGTACTTTGCCTTGTTTTGGAGGACACCGTCTATACGGTAGCGGACGCGGATATATTCCTCCATAGGCTCTATATGTATATCGGACGCTCTCTGGCGCACCGCGAGGTCTATCATCTCCTTGACGAGCTTTACTATCGGAGAACTGTTTAAATCCTCCTCCTCGCGCTCGTCTTTTTCCACATCAAGCTTTTTCTCCTTGGCATAGCGGTCAAGGGCAGTCCTCGTCTCGTCCTGTCCATAGTATCTGTCTATCGCAAGCATGATGCTTCGCGTAGTGGCTACGACAGGCTCCACCTGATAACCCGTAACTATGGAAATATCCTCCTGCGCATAAGTGTCAAGCGGATTTTCCATCGCAACCCTGAGCGTGTTTTTGTTGTCCTCGCTGAACGCGAAAGGCATCATTATGTACTTTTTGAGAAGTCCGACCGGAATAAGCGCCGTCACCGCTCTATCTATGTTGATGTTCTGCAGGTCTATCCGCTCAAGCCCAAGCTGCTTGCATAGGGCTGCCGCGATATCGTCCTCGGTGATAACACCCTCATCTACAAGAACCTCACCGAGCTTCATGTTGCGCTGCTTCTGCTTGGCAAGCGCTATCTCAAGCTGCTCCGCCGTAATGGAACCGCTCTGTACAAGCAAGTCCCCCAATCTTATTTTGCTTACTCTTTTTGGTTGAATAGTTAAACGCATATCTTGTCACTCCGAACTTTTAATTTGTATACTGTGCGTGTACCTCTAATACATCCTATCGGTTATCGGTCTGTAAATGCACTTGCCCATTTTTGTCAAATTTTCGCCTGATTTTGAAACATTTCACAATATCTCAAGTAACAGCCACTAATTAACATATGCCATGCACACTCCGCACATTTTTGTGCAATTTGCCACAAAAAACTTATTTTCCATACACTTTTCCTGTTAATTATCATAACACCAACAAACGAGAATTTCAATCGTTTATATTTATTTTATCTGCCATTTTCTTGAAAAACCCCACTATTCATCACAGAAACAGCGGCTTTACTATCTTTGACCATAACTGTGATTTCTCCTGTATCCTTAGTAATCAGGATTTTGCTGCCTATGTCATTCAACGCCTCTATGACCTCCGCGTGGGGATGTCCATAGCTGTTGTCCTCCGCGCAGGAAATTACCGACAGCTTGGGACTTGCGGCTTCAAGCAGAGCCTGCGTGTTTGAATACCTCGAGCCATGATGCGTAACCTTATATATGTCCACGCCTTTCCCCGACTGCGCCAGATACTCGGCAGCCCTTTGCTCCCCGTCAGCCTCCGCATCGCCCGTAAATAATGCCGAAAAGTCCTGATATTCAAGCCTCATAATAAGCGAATACGCATTCCTCGACTGCGTTTCATAGTCCGCGGACGGGTGCAGTACCTCAAGCCTCGTTTCATTGCCAAGCGCATACATATCCCCCGCCTTTGCCGCCATCAACGGTACACCTTCCGTCCGACACAGCTCCAAAAGCTCGTAATAAGCCTCATCCCTTATCGCCGCCCCCGCAATCACAAGCCGCTCTATCTCTATGCCCCCGCTCTCCTCCAAAAGCCCGATAACTCCCGATGTATGATCACTGTCAAGATGAGTGACAAACACCGCATCCAAGCTTGACACGCCCTCATATTTCAAAAACGGCTCAAGCGTATACTGCGCAATCCCGTTCTCCGACGAACTGCCCGCGTCTATCAGATAATGCCGCCTGTCAGATGTTTCTATATAGATACAGTCCCCCTGCCCCACATCCAAAAAGGATATCCTTAAAGCTCCCGCCGTATTTGAAGCCAGCAACACCACCGCGGCAATCACCAACGGCGCCTTAACCGACGCAACAAGCCTCTTTCCCGCAGTCGCAATAAAAATCAGCACCGCACAATAGCACACGACCCGCCAGCCATCAGGTCTGCCCGTTACCCACTGCGCAAATGGCAGCTTCAGCGAAAAAACGCTCAAAAGTTCAAACGCCTTCAATATAATATGGCACACCCCTCCAAAAAAGTACGCCAATAACATCCCCACTCTTCCTATAGGCAATATAGCACAAAACATGCAAAATATACCCGAACACATCAAAACAGGCATTACCGGTATTATAACCAGGTTTATCAAATAACTGTATATCGGAAATTCATAATAAACACACAAAAATATCGGCAAATGCACCAAAACAGTATTAGAGAAAAAGCAAATACCCACTATCGCCGAAAACGACAGCAAAAATCCCGTATGCAGGATATACAAAGGCTGCTCCATAAGTATCAGCACAGCCGCCAACGCCAATGCCGTAAGCATATCATAGCTCCTATGGAAAAATCCCGCCAACAGCTTCACCGCAAACATAATCACCGCCCTCACAGCCGAAGCGCTCATCCCCGTCATCCTGCCATACGAAAACATCACAAAAACCGATAAACCAATCGCCACCCCTACCGGCAGACGCGCCTTCCTCAAAAACCGGTAAAGCGACATCCCAATTATAGTAATATGTAGCCCCGATATAGCAAAAATATGATAAATACCACTCCTCCGATAAAGCTCCTTTGCCTCCGCCGCCATTCCCGACTTGTTTCCCAGCAAAATCGCCTTCATAATACCCGCGTCCTCCTCATCCAGAGCCATCTCCAAAGCCCCCTCCAGACGCCGCTTTATCCCATACAAAAACTCCCCATAACGCGAATAAACGCCACTCTCCGCCAGAACCTCAGCGCTATACAAAGCCAAATCATACCCCAGCGTCTTATAATAAAGCCTCGCATCAAACTCGCCATGATTCCTCGGCACATCAAAACACGCCGCAACACCCCTCACAGCTATCACCGCACCCAGCTTAGGCTCTCTTTCAAATAAAGGATTTTTCACATAACAGATTATTCCCGAAATTTTCCGCACAGAATTTGTTTCAAAGACATTTTGACCAGATACACCAGATTGAATTTTGACATCCTTCAAGTAAATCATCAACTTGCCATTCTTACATTCCTTTTGACAAACCTCCCCAATATAAACCGCCTCCCCGCCATCCACCACATCCTCATCCAAAGACAGCGAACCAAGCCTCAAACATACAAAAATCACCGCCACAAACGCCACACAGACCACACACAGCGGCCTCCTCATAAATCACATCCCTCCCCTCTAATCACATCCACCTCAACCAATAAACACCCACCATCCCCATCCACTTCCTCTCCAATACTACCCAGTCCCACCCCACATCCAAACCAACACCAACCAACCAGTCCCAGCAACCAAACATAGCCCGAGCGGGGTCAGATATCCCATGAAGACCATTGTGGGCGTCGGCACTTAGCGAAATAAGCTGTAAAAGCGTAGCTCCTTTTACAGCGCAATTGAGCTTAGTGTCCGCTACGCCCACACTAAGCGCAAGCGGGTCTGAATGGGATATCTGACCCCGCTCGGGCGGACAGTCTTCCAATCTATCAGCCCGTCACACCCTTACTCCACAATCTCCAAATTCCTCTCAAACACCGTCGTCAAATCATACTTATCCCTAAACTTCCCCCCAGTACTCCCATCAATCGAAATCTGCACCTTATTAACATTACTCAACTCCACCAAAGAATTAACAATCGAATAAATCGTCACATCACTAGACACATTGTTAATCGGCGTCATAAATGTCCCATCAAAATCAACATGACACACCCCATCCCTTACAGTAACCCCCAAAATCTTAGTATCAGGATTAACAGTAGGATAAGACTCCCCATTCACAGGACCACTAATAATCTGCTCAATCACCAGCCTCTCCATCGGCACATTGGAAACATCCGCATCATGCGCAAGCTCCCTGTTAATCTCAATAAGCCCGTCCCCATCCTCATTCGCAAAATAAAGCTTCAAAGTAACCTTGCTAACCGACTCCACCATCTGCGTCCCCGCATTGTCCACAAACATATCCGCCGTCATGACGCCCACCGGCGCCCCGCTCCCGTCCGTCAGCGGCTCGCCGTTTATCGTAATCAAAACATAATTCACCTCCGGAATCGCCGTAAGACTCCTCACAATCGCCGCCCTGGTAAGCACCTCCGTCGTCCTCGACAAATCCCTGTACTTCTCCCCCAACGAAACCGTCACCTGCTCACCATCAAACGAATAATTGACAACATTTATACCACTTGCAATCGTCGCCTTAAGCTCCCTGTTTTCAGGCACACAGCAAAGCAATGTCAAAACCTCAACAATCATCTCCTTCACATCCGACCCCTGCAAATAATGCGTCTCCTTCACAAGCTTAGTCTCATCATTATTCAAATAAGAAATCTCCACCGGCGTCCCGCTCTCATCCACTTCCCCGCAAGCCGCCAACCCCACAACACAAACCACCGCCAATATAAAAATCATACACCTTTTAAACAATTTCACATCCATACACCCCAACAAAAATCAACATTAGTTAGCCTCAAAAACTCCTTTTTCATCAACGAAAAATAACCCCAATAAAAACCAGCAAAACCAACATCAGTCCAGCACCAACAAACCAGCCCGAGCGGGGTCAGATATCCCATGAAGACCATTGTGGGCGTCGGCACTTAGCGAAATAAGCTGTAAAAGCGTAGCTCCTTTTACAGCGCAATTGAGCTTAGTGTCCGCTACGCCCACACTAAGCGCAAGCGGGTCTGAATGGGATATCTGACCCCGCTCGGGCGGACGGCGGACAGTCCGCATCACACACATTCAGGTGCCCAGTCCACAATCCCATTTCACCCCGCAATATAAGTCAACGGAATCTTCACCACAAACACAGTCCCCTTCCCTTCCTCACTCTCCACCACAATAGACCCCCGATGCATAAGTATCGCACTCCTAGTAATCGCAAGCCCAAGTCCCGTCCCGCCAATCTCCCTCGAATGCGACTTATCCACCCGGTAAAACCTCTCATATATATGCTCCAGCGCCTCCTGCGGAATCCCAATCCCGCTATCCGACACCTCCACGCTAAAATACTGGTGGTCCGCATCCAGCACCACCTTCACCCATCCATTCTCCGTATTATACTTAATCCCATTCTCAACCAGATTAGACAACGCCAAAGTCAGCTTAACCTCATCCACTTCCGCATTCACCTGCCTGCGGCTCTCAAATATAAGCTTTACATCCGCCCTCGCCGCAATCGGTCCCAACCGCTTCAGCATAAGCTCCAGCAGCGCATTCACATCCACCATTTCCACATTCATGTCAGCAGATGTCCGCGTCAGCTTCACCAGCGAAAGCAAATCCGTAATAATCTTATTCTCCCTGTCTATCTCGGTAGTAATATCCCCCATAAACTCACGATAAAGCTCCACTGGCGCATCCTCCTGCGCAAGCAGCGAATCAGCCAGCACCTTCATCGACGCAAGCGGCGTCTTAAGCTCATGCGACACATTAGAAACAAACTCCTGCCTTGACGCGTCAAGCGCCCTCATCCTGCCCATAAGCTGATTAAACGCGTCGCCTATGCGTTCCGTCTCCAAGCAGTCCGTAACCTTTATATCTTCATCCGTAAAGCCGTTCTTCACCTCATTTATCGCATCCGTAACCTTGTCAAACGGACGCAGTACGAAAGGGCTCATAAACATGGCAATCCCGAATATAATGACAAGCACAAGTATCTCTATAAGCAATGCCCTGCTCTGCAGATACTCATAGCTCGAAAGTATGCCCTCCATCGACACGCTCGTAAGCATCACGCCGATTATTCGCGATGTATTCTCCAGCTTTTCCTCAATCGGGACGATTATCTCTATATAACGCTCGTCACGCATCCTGCTCGAAATGCCGCCGCCATTCAGACACTTTATAATATCCTCGGATATGAGCGTCTTGCCCTCGCTTATGGCATATGTATCCTTTATAATGCGCAGGCTTCCATTGACAATGAGCACCCTGCCGTCGTACAGATTGGAAAGCTGAGAAAGCTCCGCATTGACCACCTCGCTGCTGTTGTCAAGCAGATAATTATAAGTGGTCAAATGGTCTGCAATAATCCTGACCTGCGTCTGCACATCGTTCGTCCTCACCGTAACCGCATTATCCATATACCGCCCCAATATACCATAGTGAAGTATGACGCAGGGAATGAGCCCTGATATCATTATTATCAGGAAAATTCTTATTCTAAGGCTTCTTATGCCTTTAAATTTTTTGATTTTCAATAACGGATTGTCCACGCCGCGCCCATGCCTTTCTTACTTATAGTAATAGCCCACGCCCCACTTTGTATGGACATATTTCGGCTCGCTCGGGCTGTCCTCCACTTTTTCGCGCAGCCGCCTGATATGTACATCAACAGTGCGGACATCACCCGGATAATCCGCTCCCCATACCAGCTTCAACAGATTTTCGCGGCTGTAAACCTTGTTTGGATTTAGTACCAGCAGCTCCAAAAGGTCAAATTCCTTGGCTGTAAGATTTATTTCCTCTCCCTTTATGTACAGGCGCCTGCCTTCGCAGTCAAGCTTCAAATCGCCCGCCTCTATTATCTGTGATTTCTTGGGCGGCTCGCTCTTAGCGGATGTGCGCCGCATTATCGCCTTTATGCGCGCCTTTACCTCCAATATGTTAAACGGCTTCGTAATATAGTCGTCCGCCCCGTATTCAAGCCCCATTATCTTGTCCATATCCTCGCCCTTGGCAGTAAGCATCACTATCGGCACATCCGAAAACTCGCGTATCTGCTGGCACACCTCAAGCCCCGTAAACTTAGGCAGCATTATGTCAAGCAGCACAAGGTCGTACTTGTTTTTTTTTGCCATTTCAAGCGCTTCCTCACCGTCATAAGCGCAGTCAACCTCCATGTCGTCCTGCTCCAAGCTGAAGCGTATGCCCTTTACGATAAGCTTCTCGTCGTCAACTACCAATACCCTCTTTGCCATTTTTCCCTCTCATTCTGCCGTCTGCCATACGGCGGCCGCCTATAATTTTTATTTTTGAATTTTATCTCACACAGTAATCTTGTCCTTGATTTTGGAAAAAAGCCCGTCCTTTATGCCGTCCACCTTTTTTATATCGTCTATCGCTTTAAAACCGCCGTTTTTTTCGCGGTATTCAATTATCGCCTGTGCCCTCGACGCGCCTATGCCGGATATTGATGTGAGCTCCGCGGCAGTCGCCGTATTGATGTTTACAAGTCCGCCAGCAGCCGCGCCATTTGCTTCCGCGCCCTGCCCCGTCTGCACCGGCAGCATCGCCCGCTCCTCCTTTGTAAGCACAATGAGCTGCTCACCGTCCTGCGCCTCTCTGGCAAGGTTAAGACAGGTTTCATCCGCATCATCAGTAAAGCCTCCCGCAAGCTCCACCACATCACAGAGCCTGCTGCCCCGCTCCACCTCATACACGCCTGCGCTTTTCACCGCTCCGCACACATACACATATATCCGCGAGTCATCCTCCGGATTTGATATCGGTTCTAAATCTACCGCCGAATCAGGCACTTCCTCCGCACCGATATCCGTCTCCGCGTCATCCGCAGCCTCGGATGCAAAACCTCCATCGTCCTCGCCAAGCTGCATAAGCACCTCGTTTTCACCGCCGCCAAACACATTTTGACCGCACGCGCAAAGCGCCAGCGCAGCTGAAAGCATGACGGGTGCATATTTTACCATTTTAATTGTTATTTTTTTCACCTTAACAGCTCCCCTACCCTTTCTATGGATAAAGGTTCCTCTATGCCGTCTCTCTATTTATTCTATTCTATATCACAAATTATTACAAGAATTAATTTTTACATTTCGCCATGCATTTCACCATTTAAACAGCACAAATCCCGCAATCGCCACAGCCGCGCCGATAAGCTTTCTCCAGCTAAACGGCTGCTTCTCCACTCCGAACATTCCAAACAGCTCAATCACATAAGCCACAATAAGCTGCGCAATGACAATCAGCATTACCGCCTTGGCGGGTCCCAGCGCATCCATGCTCTTAATGACAGTAAGCGTGATAAACGCCCCAATCACCCCGCCCAAAAGGGCATACTTAGGCTCTACCGACAAAATCTCCTTAAACGAGGTCCTGTCTGTAAATGCCCACGCCGCAACGCATACGAGAAGCGCCGTAAGCTGCACGAACGAATTCGCCACCCAAAGGCTTGTTGCCTCCGTAACCTTGGTGTTAAACACTCCCTGAATGCTCATCAGCGTTCCCGAAATAAGCGCAATAAAAAATCCAACCATAATTTCCCCCATTTCCGCGCCGCCCGCAGGCAGCGCATTTTAAATGCTTTTCCATTATGATTGGACTTTTTCGTTAAAATTATTCAGTTGTAGCCGCCGTTTCTCCGCTGTCCTCGTACTCAACAGCATTTATAAGCCTTACATCGGGCGAGGCAATCGCTTCCTCCGTCACCTGCTCGCCCGCAAGCTGTGACTTTAGCTTTTCCGAAAGCGCCTTAAGCTGCTCGTTTGGGTCCTCGCCGTTCCACACGCGGGCAAGGCATGTTTCAAGCTCCATCCAGAAATTGCTCGTCTCCACAAGCTTCGGGATAGGCACTGACATCGCGTAATTGCTCACAAACGCCTCTATATGGCTGTCATCATACTCCGCCTGCCGCAGCGCGGAAATCTTGCCCGTCATGGCATAAAGGTCATTCCCCGAATTTTTTGACAGGTATTCGACAAGCCGCTTTGCCGATTCCTTGTGCGTACAGTATCCGTTTACCACCAGCGCGTCCGTCACCGACATTCCTCTTGTCGCAAGCTCGCCGTTGATGTCGGGCAGCTTCGCGACACCGTACTCATACGGAAACTCCCCATCCTGCGCCGCCTTATTCAGCCTTGCTATGCAGTCGCTCGTCGCTATAGTATATATAATCTTCCCATCAAGGAACTCCTGCATAATTTTGTCGTAGCTTGTCTCCTTTATATCTATGGAAAAGAACTGGCTAAGCTCCTGATATACCTCCATGCAGCCTATCGAATCCGCGTTGTAAATGTCAAAGCTGCCCTTGTCGTCGCCCGCTTCTCCGCCTGCCGTAATATAGTTTCCTATTATAAAATAGTTGTAAAAAATATCGGAAACATCCCAACGGAAAAAGTATTCGACATTTTCAGGCGTCGAGTAATTGTCGGCTATATTCAGTATGTCCGCTATCGTGGACGGCACCAAATCATCCGCCGAAATCACATTTTCCGCATTGCCCGTATCCGTATTATCGGCATTTTCTGAATTTTCTGATGCCTGCGCCGCGTAAGCTTCATTCGTCTGCGCGGCTATCTGCTCCAGATATGTCTTATTGTAAAGCAGCGCGCTTGTCTCAAAATAAAGCGGGCAGCCCAGAATCTTGCCTTTGTACGATACGGCATTGACCGCCGCTTCGCCGAAGCTGTCGCTCGTGACCAAGCCCACATCGGAAAGGTCGACGGCAAGCCCCGCAAGGTACGCCTTTTCCAATGATTCGTTCGTCAGTATATACACATCAGGAAACTCCTCACCGTCCGATATGCTTGCGCCGTTTATGCTTTCAAGGTACTCGAGCCCTGATACAAGCCTTGTCTCCACGCGGATATCCGTCTCATCATAAAAAGCCAGCGCACGATTATTGAGAAATTCCGTAAGCGCGTCGTCAGTGTACCATATGACAAGCGTTTCCTTCTGCTGCCCGAGAGTACTCGCAGCGGCGCCATCCGCACGCGAATCCGCAAAATAGACATACGCAAACAAAAGAGCCGCTATAATAAATAAAATCGCAAGCACACACGCAAGATGCCTTTTATACTTATTATTCATGAATACTTTCCTCTAAAATGGCAAGCATATCGTCCACATCCTGCTTTGTGGCGATAAGGGGCGGGATAAAGCGGATTATGTTCGTGCCCGCGTTTATCAGCAAAAGCCCCTTGTCCAACGCGCGCAGTATTATGTCACCGACAGGCACATCAAACTCCAGACCCTGAATGAGCCCTATGCCTCTGTGCGCCTTGATTGAAGGACATTTGCCTGCAAGCGCGTCAAGCCTCTCATAAAGGTAGTCGCCTGTCTGTCTTACATTGCTTAGTATGTCCATTTCTTCAAACAAGTCTATGACTTTGGAAATTGCCGCGCACGCAAGCGGGTTGCCGCCGTAGGTCGTGCCATGGTCGCCGCTTGTAAGCGAATGTGCCGCCACCTTTTCGGTCAGCATGAACGCTCCGACAGGCACACCGCAGCCCACCGCCTTAGCCGTAGTCATAATATCAGGCTTTACGCCGTACTTCTGCCATGCATACATATATCCCGTCCTGCCCATGCCGCACTGTATTTCGTCGAGGATAAGCAGGATGTCGTTTTGGTCGCAGAGCGCACGAATGTCTTTGAGAAACGCCTCGTCCGCGGGGTATATGCCCCCCTCGCCTTGTACGGTTTCCATTATTATGGCGCAGGTTTTATCAGTGACTTGAGCCTTCACGCTGTCAAAATCGTTGAAATCGGCAAATTTCACGCCGCCAATCAGCGGTTCAAACGCCTCGCGGTAGTGCGGGTTGCCTGTGACGGAAAGCGCGCCCAGAGTTCTTCCATGAAACGAATGGTTCATCGCTATTATCTCGTGGTCTGTGCTGCCGTCACGAAGATACGCGTATTTTTTCGCCGCCTTTATCGCGCCCTCGATTGCTTCCGCGCCGCTGTTTGTGAAAAATACCCTGTCCATCTGCGATATTTTTTTCAGCTTTTTCGCTGCCTCTATCGCGGGAATATTGTAGTAATAGTTTGATGTGTGGATTACCTTGTCTATCTGGGCTTTCAGCGCGTCATTGTAAGCCTTGTTGTTGTAGCCGAGCGCAAATACCGCGATACCTGCCACGAAGTCAAGGTACTTTTTGCCCTCGATATCATACATATACATGCCGTCGCCCTTGTCCCACACTATCTGATAGCGGTTGTAGGTATGCAAAAGCGCAGCCTCCGCCTCGTCAATATATTCCTTCATCGTTTCCATCATTTTCCCTCCATTCCGCCTGTTTTATTCATTCTGTGAAAAAACTCCAAGAAGCTTTACATATTTCCTACATCCTCATCGCGTATTATCGCCGTACCGATGCCTTTTCTCGTGAATACTTCAAGCAGCAGGCAATGCGGAATGCGTCCGTCCAATATATGCACCCTTTTTACGCCGTTTCTTATCGCGTCAGTGCAGTTATTCAGCTTGGGCAGCATGCCGCCGCCGATAAAGCCCTCCTCTATCAGTTTGTCCGCCTGTGTCGCTGACAGCCTTGATATAAACGAAGCCTTATCATTGATATCCTTGTAAAGTCCCTCAATATCAGTGAGGAAGGCGAGCTTTTCCGCGCCGACCGCCTTAGCCACCGCGCAGGCCGCGTCATCGGCGTTGATGTTGTAGGTCTGGAAATTGTCGTCGAAGCCTATCGGCGCTACGATAGGCAGGAAGTCCTTCTCTATCAAATCAAACAGCACCTTGGGATTTACCTCCTTGATGTCGCCCACGAAGCCTATGTCCTGACCATCCGAATACTTCTTTTCCACCTTAAGCAATCCGCCGTCCTTGCCGCTTACGCCTACCGCCTTTACGCCAAGCTCCTGCACCATCGTGACAAGGCTCTTGTTTACCTTGTTCAATACCATCTCCGCGATTTCCATTGTTTCATCATCGGTGACGCGCAGACCGTTTATGAACTTTGGCTCTTTGCCGACTTTTTCCACCCAGCGGCTGATTTCCTTGCCGCCGCCATGGACGATAATGGGTTTGAAGCCTACGAGCTTCAAAAGGGTGACATCCTTGATGACATTTTTCTGCAGCTCCTCATTGCTCATGGCGCTGCCGCCGTACTTTACCACTATGTATTTTCTGTTGAATTGCTGTATATAAGGAAGCGCTTCGATTAGCACTTCTGCCTTTGCTAAGATTTTGTTCATGTCCTGTTCGTTCATTTTCCTGATACCTCTTTTCGGTTGGATTTAGTTTTCACGCCATGGAAAACGCGGCGCACTAGCTTCTGTAGTCCGCGTTTATTTTTACATAGTCATAGGTCAAATCGCATCCCCATGCCGTAGCTTCGGCTGTGCCGCTTTTCATGTCGACAAGGACTGTGACTTCGGGCTCGGAAAGGATTTTTGTCGCCTGCTCCTCGCTGTAGTCCGCCTCCACGCCGTCTTTGCAGAGCTGTAGCTTGCCCGCTTTGCTTTCCACGAATACATCGACCTTTTCAGGCGCGAACTGTACGCCCGAATAGCCCAAGGCGCACAATATTCTGCCCCAGTTGGCGTCATGCCCGTAGATTGCCGCTTTTGTGAGATTCGAGCCGATTACGGATTTCGCAAGCGTTTTCGCGTCCTGCTTCGTGGGTGCGTTGTATACCTTTGTCGCAAACAGAGCAGTCGCGCCTTCGCCGTCTCCCGCCATTTTTTTAGCAAGGCAGGTGTTTACATAATTCAGCGCCTCGCAGAACTTATCATACGCCTCGCCTTTCTGCGTAATTTCGTCATTTCCAGCGAGGGCATTCGCAAGTATCAGACATGTATCGTTTGTAGAAGTATCGCCGTCCACCGATATCATATTGTAGGTGTCCGCAACGCTCGCGCTCAACGCCTCCTGCAAAAGCTCCTTGCTGATTGCCGCGTCTGTGGTGATGTAGGCGAGCATTGTGCACATATTGGGGTGTATCATGCCCGACCCCTTTGACATGCCGCCAAGCGTGACCTTTTTGCCGTTTATGTCAAAGCTTACGGCTATTTCCTTGCTTACCGTATCTGTGGTCATAATGCCTTTCGCCGCCATAGCGCCCGCCTCTACGGTATCGGCTTTTGCCTTTACAAGCTTCTCAATGCCCGTCTTTATGCGGTCTATCGGAAGCTGCTTGCCGATGACGCCCGTAGAGCCTACAAGCACCGCGTTTTCGGGAATATTCAAAAGCGCCGCCGCCGTCTGCGCTTCCTGCCTGCAGTAATCCAAGCCCTGCTGCCCTGTACACGCATTCGCAATCCCCGTATTTACTACCACCGCCTGCGCATATGGACTGTTCCGCACTATATCCCTGTCCCAAATAACAGGTCCCGCCTTTACCACATTCGTAGTGAAAGTGCCCGCCACCTTGCAAGGCGCCGTACTGTATACCAATGCCATGTCCACTCTATCCTGATACTTTATCTGCGCCTCCGCGCCCGCCGCCTCAAATCCTTTAGCAGCCGTCACGCCGCCCCTTATTACTTCCATAACATCAATACCCCTTTCATTTTATTTTAATCTTATATAAGTCCTATATCTCTGCAATTAAATTCTATATCCCTACAATGGTTCATTCGATAACATAGAATTTGGGCGAAATATACAAAATAAGGGGTGCCTTGCGAAGCACCGCACCACGTTTTTGTATATTTCGACCAAATTCGGCCTCACTAAAACACTCTCATAAGCACCAACAAACCCTTCCCCTAATTATTAAACGCCTCAATGTTCTCCCTATTCAAAACAAAATCATAATAATTCAAGTCTTCCCTCTGCACCCATCCGACATTATGCCAAAACGCATTTCCGATATCATTCTTGGTAAACGCAATAAGGCTGACCTTATTTATCCCCTCTTTTTTAAGCGCGTCCATGCAGAACACCACCATAGACTTGCCTATACCGCGCCTGCGATAATCAGGATCCACACACACATGATAAAGACAACCCCTCCTGCCGTCATGCCCGCACAATATCGCCCCGACGATCCTGCCATCCTCGACCGCCACCACGCTGGTGCTCGGATTCCTCTTTATAAATTTTTCTACGCCCGCTTTCGAATCGTCTATGCTCCGTATCGCAAACCCCTTTATCCGCATCCAAAGCGCATGTACCTGTTCATAATCGGATATAGTCATTAACCTTACCATTTTTTGCGTTACCTCGTTTCTGTGTACCTTATTTATATATCAATTTAACTGTTCCTGTGTTTCGCTTTTTAATTTTTATTCTTCAAATTTCAGATTAACCGCAATATTTATATAATAGTATATTATCAATGGAAAAACAACTGTTTTTGCGTAAAGTTTTTTGCGTAAAATTAATAACGAATAATGACAATTAAACGCAATCCATTCGCAAGACCGCGTCGATGTTGACGCAGGTATCGCGTGGTTTGTATTTTTATTCATTATTCGTGTATATTATTCAGTTATGTGTTTATTTTACACTTTCAGACGAATTTGTCAAGCTGTAAATCGGCAAGAAAAAGCAAATAATGAAATGTAAAAATTATTACTTGCCAAACGCCAAAATATCTGCTATAGTCTACTCATTATATTTTACTGCTTAATATATTAACTCAAACTGGTGTAAGATGAATTTTGATAAAACAGATAACATATATTTACTTGGAAAAATAAATTTGGAATATTTTAAAACAGAATTTAGTGAGCTTCAAACAGATGAAATCATAATAACGAATGAACGAATTAGCCACATATTGCAGCGGCACGAAAATGATTACGGCTTATTTTTACAATACATAATTCCAACAGTATCTAATCCGGATATAATCGTCAATGACAATAAAAATTTCGGTACTGTATTCATGATAAAAAAATTAGACGAGGTAAACATAAATGTTGTTGTAAGAGTCGCTTTAAATACCGATAAAAAAGGATTTAAAAATTCCGTTATAACTTTCTACCGACTACGCGACAAAAATTTAGAAAAATTAATCAAGAAAAATAAAATCATTTACAACCACTAATAGTTAGTGTAATATATACATATAATAACAATTACCAAAAAATTATTGAAGTAGAGATTGTGCTGCTACGCACCTTCGTGGTCAAAAGAAATGCGGGAAGGGGCACACCCGCCAATAATTTTTTGGTATTTTTTATGCCGTATTGTATTTTTATACTTTTATTGCGCATAATATTCACTATTTCAGTTTGATTTCATATTGTGTTCACTTTAGTTTTATTTATTTTCATTGATTTTTGTCAAAATCAGTCTTAATATTTTCGTATAATTAATGCATAAATTTTCACTTGATTTATATTGGATAATGATGTATATTTGTTTTAAGTCCGAAAATTACCGTCGCTGCGCGGGGGCGGAAATAAATATGAATAAATATAAAAAATTTAAAACGCGCAATGAAAATTTTAGTAAACGGAGGATTGGTTTTTATGAAGGAAAAGGTTGTACTTGCTTATTCAGGCGGGCTGGACACTACCGCCATTATTCCATGGCTCAAGGAAAATTTTGATTACGAGGTAATCTGCGTGTGCGTTGACTGTGGGCAGGAGGAGGAGCTTGACGGGCTCGAGGAGAGGGCAAAATCCTGCGGCGCTGAAAAGCTTTACATTGAAAATGTAGTTGACGAGTTCTGCGACGAATATATCATGCCCTGCGTGCAGGCAAACGCTATATACGAGAACAAATATCTTCTCGGCACCTCTATGGCAAGACCGCTTATCGCAAAGAAGCTTGTGGAGATTGCAAGGAAAGAGGGCGCGTCAGCAATCTGCCATGGGGCTACAGGAAAGGGCAACGACCAGATACGCTTCGAGCTTGGCATAAAGGCGCTCGCTCCCGACATCAAGATTATCGCCGCTTGGAGAAATGACAAATGGACTATGGATTCGCGCGAGTCCGAGATTGAGTACTGCAAAGCGCATGGCATACATCTGCCTTTCTCTGCGGATTCATCATACAGCCGCGACAGGAACATCTGGCACATAAGCCATGAAGGCTTGGAGCTTGAAGACCCTGCAAACGAGCCTAATTACGACCATCTTCTCGTACTTGGCACTACGCCTGAAAAAGCTCCAGATGAGGGTGAATATGTCACCATGACTTTTGAAAAAGGTGTGCCGACATCAGTAAACGGCAAAAAGATGAAGGTTTCCGACATTATCAGGGAGCTTAACAGGCTCGGCGGCAAGCATGGAATAGGCATTGTGGACATTGTCGAAAACCGCGTCGTAGGCATGAAATCGCGCGGCGTATATGAAACTCCTGGCGGCACTATCCTCATGGAGGCACACCAGCAGCTTGAGGAGCTTATCCTCGACCGCGATACATACACGCTGAAAAAAGAGATGGGCAACAAGCTTGCCGACACGGTATATGAGGGCAAATGGTTCACTCCCAAGCGCGAGGCTATTCAGGCGTTTATCGAAAAGACACAGGAATATGTCACTGGCGAGGTTAAGTTCAAGCTTTACAAGGGCAATATCATCAAGGCAGGCGAAACAAGCCCTTACAGCTTATATAATGAGAGCATTGCGTCGTTTACAACTGGCGATTTGTACGACCATCATGACGCTGAAGGCTTTATTAACCTGTTTGGACTTTCATGCAAGGTCCGCGCTATGAAGATGCAGCAGAACAAAGAGGGTAAAAATTAACGACATTATTTCTTGTGCTTAGATGTTTAATTCACAGAATGCTTATGTACAAAAAGAATTGCCGTTTGCTATCGATATAAAAGGGTGAAATACTGACAGATGGTTGTGATTGGGATTATTGCGGCTTATTTATTGATTATGAATATCATTGGATTTGCGCTTATGGGGATTGACAAGCATAGGGCGATGAAAAGACTCTGGAGGATTTCAGAATCTACCCTTTTTGTCGTCGCGATTATCGGCGGCAGCCTTGGCTCAATTATAGGCATGAGATTTTTCCACCATAAGACGAAGCACTGGTATTTTGTGTATGGCATGCCCGCTATTCTCATATTGGAAGTGGCGGCGATTGTGGCTTTCGTTTATTTTGCACCGATACAGTTTTCTATTATGTAATAATTATACAAGTAATTGCGAGTGTGTTCTAAATTCTATGTTGTCGAATAAAATTTCGCAAATGCTTATTTTAAATTATGATATTTAAGTGAAAAATAAATTTTTCACACGCAATTTGTGCTTAGACACAAATTCACAGATACATCAAGAATGGAGGATTAGTATATGCATGTCGCGGTTTGTGATGACAATGTAGCTGACAGGAAGCATTTAGAGAGGCTGCTCTCAAGGGAATCGGACAAGCGTGCAGGTACTCCTAATATTTTGTATATCGAATCTTTTGGCAACAAGGAGCACTTTTTGAAAAATCCGCTTAAATACAATATTGTCTTTATGGATATGTGTTCACGCGCAGGGCTGGTTGAGGAGATTATCGAAAGGCTTGAAGAGATGAGCTTTAATGCGCCGCTGGTGCTGTATTCGTCAAAGTATGACTATACCGCGATTAAAAATCTGCCCGCATATGTCGTACACGCAAAAAAGCCATATATTCCCGAGCCACTGCCTGAGCTTTTGGCTTTGGGCGACAAAAATGCGGCAGGAAGCGTCGTAACCTTGACCGTACACATCAAAGGCGCCGTACAGCACATACCTAAAAACCAGCTTATGTATGCTATGCCAACGGACAACGCGGACAGCGGCTATAAGCTGTTCCTTTCAGATGGCGCTTCTTTTGATGTCGATGAAGACATTTCTTTGGTTAGACAACTTCTCGACCCGCATGATGAATTTAGGCTTATAAATAAGTCCTGTTTTGTAAATTTTAAATATGTGGCTTCGGTGATGCCTCTCACGATAATGATGCAGGATTACCGCGAGTTTCGCATCTCTTTATTTCATTATAAGGAATTTAAATATCTCAAGGAAGCGATTGGCAATATATGAGCAAATTGCAGCGCATACGGCGATGTAGCAATAATATGAGCAAATTGGCTGCGCATACGGCGGTGTGACTATATCGTAAGAATCACTCCGCCGTCATTTGCGTACATGCTGCTTATGCCGCCTGTGTCCATAATCTGAATCCGCGCAAATTTTGCTTTTTCTTCAAGCTGCTCTTTGACGCTCTCGGCTGCCTGCGGATTGTTACAGTGTGAAATCATTGCCGCCTTTTTTTCAGTGTCCACCGCGTCTTTAATGGCGTATTCCACCATTTTGGCAAGCGCCTTTTTCATTCCTAAGCCCTGTCCGAGCTGTATTATTGTGCCTTGGTCTGCGCCCATTACGGGCTTGATGTTGAGCGTTGACGCAACAAGTGCCTTTACTGCTGAAAGGCGTCCGTTCTTTCTCAAGGTTTCGAGGTTTTCGAGGACAAAGTAAGTGTGCAGTCCTTTTACATAATCCTCGATTTTTTTTGTGATTTCATCAAATGAGAAGCCTGCCTCCTCCCACTCGACTATCTTGTATAAAATCTGTGTCTGTCCGCAGGAGGCTGATTTTGAGTCTACTACGCAGATGTCTTTTGCGCCGAATTTTTCGTGGTAAAGTTTTTTGCCGAGGACGGCGCTGTTGTAGCTGCCGCTGAGCTGTGAGGACAGCGCTACCGCATATACATGGTCTGCATCTGTCTGGTATGACTGCATGTAACGCTCTGGCGAGGGGCATGCCGATTTTGGGCATGTGGGGCATGCTGCTACGGCGTCAAGAAATTCTCTTTGGTCAAAGTTTTCGTCGTCAAGCTTTTCGTATATGTCGCCCACTATGAGCGTGAGTGGTACGCGCTCGAAGCGTGGGTCGTTTTTTAAGTCTCTTGGCAGTTCTCCGCAACTGTCCAGTATTATTTTATAGCTCATATGATTACACCTTTCATTTTTATTAACTATTTTATGTAGTTTTCATTACCATATTACATAGTAGCACATTATACAAGATTTGAAAAGAGGTATTTTACAGATTGTTGTATTTGTGTTAGAATTAAGGTGTTTTCGGTTTTTATTTGTGATGTATTGGAGGATTTTATGACTGCGCTGCAAATTAAGAATACAAAGAATTTTATGAATATGCTTTTGGTTAATGGTGAATTTGATGATTTTGAGGTGGAGGAGGTCGTGGTGACTACCTTTAACACATTTCATATTGATGGGCGTATTGTGAGGGAATTTTTTAGTGAAGACGAGGTTAGGGAATTGGAAGAGAAAGGTGAGCTTGCTGAGTTTTCCAAATGGCGTGATATCCGGCCTGTGTGTTTTCAGCTTATAAAGGGGAAAAAGACGCCTGTGTCGTTTCATGTGGTGCTCAGGGCGAAACGGGCGCTTATTGAAAAGCTTGCGGCGAGCGAGGAATGCGAGGTGCAGGCTAATCTGATACGCTCCTTCGCGCTCAATATACGATATGACAATGCCAGAGTAAGCTGTGTGACGGGCAGCGCGTTCAGTACATTTATAATGGACAAAAGCGCTGAGCGTGTGTGGGATTCGTATGTCCGCAGGCTTTTCACTGATATGGGGCTTGATTTTGAGGAGTAGCGCGCCCCTGTTACGCCTTTTTTACCTTGGATTTGAATACAAGGCTTGCAAGATAACCGAAAATGAGCGCGGCGCTGCAGCCTACTGCGCCGTTTGTAAAGCCACCTTTGAAAAGTCCTATAAAGCCGTCTTTATCGACTGCTTCCTTGATGCCCTTCATCAGTATATTGCCGTAGCCTAAGAGCGGCACGTTTGCGCCCGCTCCCGCATACTCGGAGAACGGCTCATAAAGCCCGAAAAAGCTTATGACTGCGCCGAGGCACACTAACAGCACCATTACGCGGCCGGGCAGCATTTTAGTACGGTCGAGAAATATCTGTGCGAGGGCGCAGATGACGCCGCCTACCCAGAAAGCGTTTATATAATCCATCATAGCAAAAACCACATGCCTTTCCTAAATATTGCGGCATATGCCGCCTATAAGAAAAGTATGTGGAATTTTCTGTTTTTTATTCAGTTTAAATTATCTTAGCCTTTCTATCCATTTTGAGAGCTCGACTACTATTTCGCGTATGTTCTTGTTTTCACATTCAAGCGTGATATTCGCATATTTTTCATACAGGGGCACGCGCTCGTCGTACAAGTTTCTTAATGTGCGGCCTTTGCCGAGTATGACGCCGCGCTCTGCCAGGTCGCCAAGGCGCTCTGCTATGCTTTCATATGAAAGCTTTAAGTAGCATATCAGTCCAAGCTGTTCAAAATGCTCCATGGCGTTTGGGCTGTAGATTACGCTGCCGCCTGTGGCGATTACCGCAGTCTTGGGATTAAGCGATGCATTTACGCGGCCTTCTATCTCTATAAAGCCGTTTTCGCCGCGCTCCTCTATGATGTCGTGCAGCTTTTTTCCCTCCCGCTCCTGAATGACCAGGTCCGCGTCGATGAAGGACATCCCGAGGTTTTTGGCGAGCACCACGCCTATCGTGCTTTTGCCTGCGCCGGGCATTCCTATAAGTATTATGTTTTTAATTCTCACGGTATGCTGTTACCTCTACCTCGCAGAGTACACCCTTGGGCAAATCCTTTACGGCTACGCAGCTGCGCGCGGGGTTTTGCGTGAAATATTTGGCATATACTTCGTTGAATGCGGCAAAATCTGCGATTTCCGCAAGATAACAGGTGGTTTTTACCACATTGTCGTAGGTTAAGCCTGCTGCCTTTAATATTTCGCCTACGTTTTTCATTGACTGCTCCGCCTGCGCTGTGATGCCCTGCGCCTCGACATTACCTGTCGCGGGATTAATGGGTATCTGCCCTGACGCGAACAGGAAGTTTCCTGCCTCAATTGCCTGTGAATACGGTCCTATTGCCGCGGGCGCTTTGTCTGTGCTGATTTTTTTCATTTTGTGATTACCTCTTTTCTTTTTATATTATCAATTAGAAATTTGAAAAACTCTATTTGACAGAATAGAAATTAGAACACGTTTTTCAATTACATATCAATGCCTGCTAAGTAACGGCAAAAAACGCAAGCTATTCGTCAAACTCTACTGTGACGTAATAGCCGCGCGTGTTTTCCTCTATTGATGTTACCTTTCCTGTCCGCGACAGCAGGCGCTCCCTGAAGGGAATGTTGCCCGACATCGCCACGGCAGGATCTATCGTATAATAATAGCTGCTGGGAAGATTGCTCTCCGTGACTGTGACGGTATCGCCCTCCTTCACAAGCCCCGGCCGCTCCATCTTAAACTCCATCTGACGCATATTAATCCTCCATGCCGCTATCCGCGGCTCAAAACATATGCAGAATCGCTGCCGCCATTTTTTGTTTTCCCTGCAAATATGGCAGCAGCCTTTAATGGATTAATTATATCATATTTTCACCAGCTTTTAAATGTCTAATATAAAAAAGTTTACATTTCTATCTTTTCAATCACCACGCCATGCGCTATCCCCGGCACATTCTGGCCTTCGTTGAAGGAGGTTTTGTTCAGCAGCGCGCCTGTGGGGACAAAGAGTATGCGCCGCCATTCGCCCTGCTCGATTTTGTGCAGGATATGGGCTGAAAGCACTACTGCGGAGCAGCCGCAGCCGCTTCCTCCCGCGTGTACGTCTTGTGAGTTCAGGTCGTAGATAAGCATGCCGCAATCATAGTGCTTTGAGCGGATATCAATTTTCTGCTCGTCCAAAAGCGTGTAAAGCGCATCGCTGCCGACGCTGCCTAAATCGCCTGTAAAAATTGCATCGTAGTCGTCTGTTGTCCTGCCAAAGTCCTTTAGATTCGTGGAAATAGTCCATGCGGCGGCGGGAGCCATCGCGCAGCCCATATTGAAAGAGTCCTTTATGCCAAAATCCTCAATCTTGCCAACCGTAACACCTGTTATTGCAATTTTGCAGCTGTAGTTGTTTTTTGCCGCTTTATTGGCGCTTTGGCTTATTGCCTGTGACTGCAGCAGAAAGCCCGCGCTGCCTGTGACTGTCCATGATGCGTAAAGCGGTCTCTGCCCGCCGTATTCGAGCGGATAGCGAAATTCCTTCTGCGCGCTTGCAAAGTGACTTGACGTAAGACACATAACCGTGTCCGCGTAGCCTGCCGCCACTGTCATAGCGCCCGCGCACAGCGCTTCGCCGCAGGTGGAGCAGGCGCCGTACAAGCCCATAAATGGAATATTGTAGTCAAGCACGCCAAATGAGCTTGCTATCGTCTGCCCGAGCAAATCCCCCGCGAACAAATATCGCACTTCGTTTGCGTCAAGCCCTGTCTTTTCAAGCGTTATGGCGATTGCCTCCTTTTGCAGCGCGCTCTCCGCCTTTTCCCATGAATCCTCGCCAAACATGTCGTTTTTGTCATCGCTTACCTTGTCAAAACAGCCTGCAAGCGGTCCCTCGTTTTCCATCTGCCCTACGATTGAGCCGCTGCCCATTATAAGCACAGGCTCTCCAAAGCTTATGCTTGATTTGCCAAGCGCTTTATTTTCTGCCATAGTAAAATACCTCCGTTTTCTTGAACAGGGCATTAACGCCCTGCCTTTATGCAATTAATGTTTCCAAAATCAAGGATTTTATTATATACACAGAAAACCCGCCTTATGAAACAATTTTATGTCTGTTGGGGGTATGTTTCATAAAGCGGGAAGGAAATATGTTAGATTGAAAAATCTCGCTTAAAATCTCTTAATCTTTTTAGTAGTGTTTTTTTCAAACTCTACCTCGCGCACTTTAAGCCTGAATACACGCTTATAAAGCGGCGCGGTCTTGTTGTAGTCGTCGATTATTTTCTGCAGCTCTGCCTGTATGTCCTTTATTTTTTTCTTTTTGGCATACTCGTAGTCGGGGAATATCTCTGCCTCGATAGCGCCGTCGCTTTCGCGCACGAGCACCTCCTGCACGAGCCTGTTTTCGCCAAGCTTGTTTTCAATCTCCTCAGGCGACACATTCTCGCCGTTGGGCGTGATGATGAGGTTTTTCTTGCGGCCTGTGAGAAATACATAACCTTCCTTGTCCACATAGCCCAAATCGCCCGTCTTTAGCCAGCCGTCTTCAAGCGTCTGCGCCGTCTCCTCGGGCATCTTATAGTAGCCCTGCATTACGCTTGTACCCTTAACCCAGATTTCCTCGTCAACCACCTTTGCCTCGCAATTCGGCATAAGCTTTCCTACAGAGCCTGCCTTCGTGTTGCCTGTATAGTTCGTGCTGATAACAGGCGAGCATTCTGTCATGCCGTAGCCCTGCTTGATTTCAATATCATACTTTGCAAACAAATCAATATATGCAGGATTTAAGTACGCTCCGCCGCTGCATATCGTATGGAACTGTTTCCCAAAAACCGCCGCCTTCACTACCGCCGCAGGCAGCGGACCTGCCTCCTCAAGCTTTTTGGCAAGCGTTTCTATCATAAGCGGCACCATAAGCATCATATTAGGCTTGAAAAGCTTTATATTCTTTGACACCCTAAGCAGAGAATCATTTATACAGATAGTGCTGCCAAGCGACAGCGCCTTTAAAATATCCATACTCAGACAATACGCGTGATGTATCGGAAGCACCGACAAAAGCACCTGATTAGGCTCAAAACCCATATCAAGACAAGTCGCGTTCTCCGCAAGATTTTGATGCGTAAGCATTACGCCCTTGCTCTTGCCCGTCGTGCCCGACGTAAACATAATCGTCGCAAGCTGCTGCGGCTCTATCTCACGCTCAAAGCCCTCACCCTGCTCATCAAGCAGCTTCCAAAGAGAAAGCTGACTGTCATTAAACGCCTCACCCATACATATAATATGCTTCAAATTGCCGCACCTCTCAGCAGCAAGCTCCGCAAGCTGCTCCTTACCCTCGTCAAAAATAAGCGTAGTGACATCAGCACGTTCAATCAACTCACACAAATCCTCCGCCGGCAGATTTGCGTCAATCGGCACCGCGACACTCGCACTGTTCACCGTACCCAGATACGACACCACCCACGAATACGAAGTCGCGCCCACTATCGCAATATGCTTCCCCAACTCGCCAAGCGCCTTCAAAGCAGCCGACATCTTTTCACTGTCACACTTTAACTGCGTGTAACTCTTGCTCTCTATACTTATCTCCTTTTTACCGCCGCCCGAGCCCTTTACTTTATATCTAAACGCATCTCGCACATTAAATTCATCCTCCGCCGCCACAAGCAGCTCCCTCAAATTTTTGCAAAGACCAACCATACTAACTCCTCCTCATCTGCCTATAACAATTACCAGCCATGAACCTAAATACCTACAAAGTTCTATTCATAACGTAGAATTTGGGTGAAATATACAAAATAAGCGACGATTCGCCCCGCGCACTAGTCGCGTTTTTGTATATTTCACACAAATTCGGACGGCATAGAAAACATTCCGCAATTACCTATGTACTAGATACTACACCAAGTCAATATTCGATAACGTAGAATTTAGGCAAAATATATAAAATCAGCGACGCTTCGCATCGCGCACCAAGTCGCGTTTTTATATATTTTGACTAAATTCGGACGGTTGAAAACACCTTATACAAATATCAACTCCAAAAACACCTTTTAGGATATCTTCTCCAAATACTCAACCGCCTCCTGCACAGTGCGAATATTCGCCGCCTCCTCCTGATTTATCTCCACATCAAGCTCATCCTCAATCTCCCCAAGCATACTCATAAAGTCAAACGACGTAAACCCCAAATCCTCCATAAACCTAGACTCAGGCTTAATATCCTCCCTATTTACCTCCACATAATTAACAATAATATCCGCTAACTTATCAAACATTTTATTATCCGCCTTTCATTATATTTTGCAGCACCCAGACATTTCAAATATTACCCCAAAACGCTATGACCGCATTTTTGATACCGCTATTTTACCAGACTAAAACCACTTCTGACAGTAAAAATTTCTCTCCAAAGCTTCACTATACCAGCTTGATTATCTCCCCAATAGACAAATCAGGATTTTCTATCCCCTTAAACATAATCTTGCACATATAATAGTAAAAATACTCCAGCTTCTCCTTCGTAATCGCCTCCACCTGATGCTCAAAGTTAAAGTCAAGCCCGTTATCATCAGGTCTGTGCATTACAGTCAAATACATCGCCTGCGTAGTCGCCCCGTTCGGATACCACTTCGTCTTATACTTGACATCGCCAAGCTGCGTAAGCCCTCTCTCCTTCAAAGTCGCAGGCTGATAAGTCAGCGACATAGGCTCATAAGCCGCGCCATCCGGCACAGGGAAAACCTCACTTCTGTGCGCAAAATACTCTACAGGATCAAAATTCGTATGCCTAAACACCTCATTCTGCCCGTCGCGGATAGCGTAAATCCCCTCCATAAAAGTCTTATCCTGCGAAATTATCGTCCTAAACGGGAACGAATGTATTCTCGTGCCGCCAGACTTCTTCTCCAAAAGCGTAGCGCGCCTTGCATATGCCACATTTATCGAAACATCATCATTTCCATTCATCTTCTGCAGATATGTGCGTATTCCCATTATAAGCAGGCACTGCAGCGAAATATGCTTCTCCTCGCAGAATTTCATCAGGCGCTGCGTCGGCTCCTCCTCCAGATGAAAAATGTCAAGCGCCGACTTCATATTTGCCGTAGCCGAATACGCCGCCCTCGCATTAGGATTTGTCTTGCGCATAGCCTCCAGAGCTCCAGGCCCGTCTATGCCGTTGAAAATCGGCTCCGACTCCTCTATTTTTTTGTAAAAATACTCTCTGTCGCGCTGCTGCGCCTTGCTGCCCGCCTCATATTCCAAATCCTTCTGCAACTGCTCAAAATAAGAGCGCATTTCCGAAGGGTATGGTATTCCCTCAAATTTAACATTACAGTAAATCTGTATCACATCACTCAAAAAGCAGATGAGCGACTGGGCATCAAGCAGCATATGGTCGCCAAGCAAATAGACACCCTGACACCCGTCGGAAGTTTTTATGATAACGATTCTGTTCATAGGCGAATCCTCGCGCTCAAACGGCACTCTTGTCCACGCGGTCATTATCTCCTCAGCTTCCTCCATGGTCTTGTCGGAGAAGTCCACATACTCTATCTCGCGCTCTTCCTTTTCAACCAGATACTGATACCACTTGTCTTCTTTCTTGTCATAGCAAAAGCGAACCCTCATAGACTCACAGCGCTCATACGCCTTGTAAATGGCGCGCCTCAGCTCGTCTATGTCAAGCTCGTACTCGATTGTCAGGCTCGTGCCTACATTTACAACCTCCTTGTACGGGCAGAAGTTCATATAGTAAAAGTGAAATTTCTGCGCTACTGTAAGCGGATAGGTCTTGTGTCCGTTTCTAGTCTTCATTGATTAATACCATACCTTTCCCGAACTAGCCCTTAAAAACCAATTCGTCAAAAAACCCGTTTAATGCATTTTCATATTCGTCTGTCGCCTTATAGTAGCTCTCGGCGTGCGACGCGCCCTCGACGATAAGCTTCCTCTTTGGCGCGCTGCAGCACTCATACAGCTCGTCGCACATTGCGGCAGGCACAAAGTTGTCGTTTGAGCCATGTATAAAGAGAATGGGCACTTTTGCGTTTTTAACCTCGCGCTTTGCGTTGCACTCGTCCATGCCGTAGCCTGCAAGCCGCCTGTTCAAAATATCCGCCCCTGGAATTACAGGGAAAGCGGGAAGATGGTACATATTTTTGAGCACATGCGTAAATACCTCCTTGGGGGAAGTAAAGCCGCAGTCGGAAACTATGCCCTTCACCTGCGAAGGCAAATCAAGCCCGCTTGCCATAAGCACCGTCGCGCCTCCCATCGAAGTGCCGTGGAGCACTATCTCAACGTCCTCGCCGCATTGACCGATAATCCAGTTAATCCATACAAGCGCGTCTTTTCTGTCAAGACAGCCAAAACCTACATACTCCCCCTCGCTTGAGCCGTGCGCGCGCGCGTCAGGCAGGAGCATAGCGTAGCCGTTCTTTAAATAATAGTCCGAAAGCCCTATATAATCCGCTATTCCCTCGCTGGTGTAGCCGTGAAAACAGATTACCACCCTTTTTCTGCCCTGCTTGTCATTTATCGGCGCAAAATATGTGGCGTGCAGCTTTAAGCCGTCATACGATATCTGCTGTATGTCGCTGTGGGGCTGCGCCAGCATAAAGCTTTTGCGCTCCTCCATAATCGGCGCGTATTGCGACCAGTCCGTTCCCGACATCTTGATTGCCCGCTCTACGTCGGTTTTGTTGCGTTTCATAGTCCTGCGGTAAAAATAAGCCGTCTCCCCAACTCCCGCGCCGACTCCCGCCGCCGCGATAATTCCTGTAGCTGCTGCCGCCTTCTTCCAAAATTTCATGATTGTGCCCTCCGTTTATGTGACTTTTAAAAACTATATGCTGCTTTTATATGATGCCTTTATGATGCTTTTACAGTACCTTACTTTTTTGCGGATTTTTTATCCTTTGCCTGCTGCTTCTCCGCCTTTTTTTCCGCTTTCTCAGCAGCCTTTGCCGCTTTTCTCTCTTCTTTAAGCTGCTCCTGCTTTTTCTCTATGATGTCCTTGAGCTTGAGCGCCTTGTCGATATTGCCCTCCACTCTAAGCTTCTGCATTGTAAACGCCAGTACGGGGTCAAGTTTTCCGTCCGCTATCTTGAAAAGCGTATCGGGCGAGCAGATAAACATAGCGTCCCTATCATAGTATTCATACGGCTCGACAAAAAGCTGCCCGTCCTTTACCTCCACGTAAAACGCACCGCCAGCCTCCTCGTCCTCAATGCTGAACTGATATGCAAGGTGCTCCTTAATGTCACTCACATCAGCTCCCATAAATTTTCCTTTGATTTCATAAAATAAATCTGCGTAGGTCATTTTTCTCCTCCTCATGTTTTTCGACCGTCGGTCGATTTAAATCTAATTAACAATAACACATTTTTCGACCGTCGGTCAAGTATATTTTTTCCAAAATTCCACTAAAAATAAAATTTTTTTCCGTTTATATTCACAATTGTATGCAATGTTACAATGTGCTATAATAAATCACTCTTAAAATATGAATTTGTGAAATGGGGAAGCATTTATGCCAGATTCAAAAAAATATGATATCATTCTCGACGCCCTCCAGCAGCTTTTGGAGGACAGGACTATCCAAAGCATTTCCGTAAGCGAAATCGCCCAAAAGGCGGGCATGGGAAAGGGGAGCCTTTATTATTATTTTCCTTCAAAGGAGGCTATGCTCGACGCGCTTATAGAGCGCAGCTATGAAAAGACACTGCAGACAGCAAAAAATCTCGCCTCGCAGACAGACATAGCGCCGTTTACGCGCATGGCTATGCTGTTTCAGGCGTGCCAAAATTCATCGACGGCATTCCTTATGCAGCCTGAAACTCCAATATCAAGCGCGCAGGACATCGCTTTCCTGCACCAGAAATACCTCACGCGCCTTGTGTCGGAATTAAAGCCCGACCTGACCGAAATCATAAAGCAGGGAATAGAAAACGGGGAGATCCACTTTGACCACCCCGCGGCGCTTGCCGAAATAGTTCTTATCGTGATTGCAGTAAAGCTTGACAACTCGCTTTTCCCGACATCGCCGGAGGAAACAACAGAAACACTAAAGGGGCTTATCGCGCTCCTCGAAAAAGGAACGGACATCGCCCCCGGCACTCTCAATTATCTTACCTTTACGACTGGCAAATGACTATCTCCAAGCCGTCTTTTACAGAACCCTTTGAATTATTCAGATGTATTGCGGGCTGCCCGGTGTATGGATCCTCTATGCCGATTGTGACATAGGCTATATCCCCGGGCTCCGCGTCAGGCATTACAAGCGTCCGCACAGACATACTCTCATCAGGCATAAGCTGCGTGATATTTACAGGCAGGCGCACCCTTTGCAATACTGCGCCGTCATTATCATAAAAATATAGGCAGCAGTCCCAGTCGTAGCTTATTGGCGCCACGCCTTTATTGTTTAGCGTTATGTCAAAGAACCAACTGTTTGTAAGGTCATAATAGCCCGCCACGACGCTCTCTATGCCGATTTTATAACCTAAAAGCTGCCGCACCTCGTCAGCCTGCTCCTGAAATCCCTCTGCCGAGTTTATATGCGGCGACTTAGGACCTATAAATGTCATATGCGACTTTTGTATCAGTTCCTTCGTCCTGTCAAGCTTGTCCCCAAGCATCTCACCCCAGCTGAGACGGCTTGTAAACTCGCCGCCTACGGGCGCTATCTTGTAAAGATCAGGGACGGCGTAAAGCGTGTGCGTATCGGCAGGCTCGGTATATTTCCCGCCATTGTTAAGCCAGTCAAGCCACTCCTGCGTCGATTCAGGCTCGCCCACCATGTCATTGTAAACTCCAAGACCGTATTCCTTCACACCCTTAAACGGACGGCGCATCAAAAGCCGCGTATTGGGAAAGGCATCAACATATTGCTTTACATATTCCATGCAGACCGCCTCTGTCGGCATACGCACTATGCCGTCATCATACTTTACATGCCACTCGCCCCAGTGACCAAGGCTCCCCAGCTCTACATACGCCAAAAAGTTGTCCCCGCCAAACTCCTCCGCTATGGCGTTTAAAAGCCTGCCGTGCGCTTCGATAAATACAGGATTGGAATAGTCAGGCGAATACCCTTTGCCATACGAGGTGTCATAAAAAGAACCGTCCCGCGTTTCCTCATAGAGCCAGTCGGGAATATCCATGTGCTCATTTTCCGCAGGACAGTCGCACACAAGCCTGAAAACAGCCTTTTTCCCCTCCGACTTGTACTCCTCTATATGGTTTTCCGCGTAAAGCTTTTCAAATGTATACCCGCCCTTCTGCGGTTCGATATCACGCCAATAAGCGTCTATGTACACCAGCGTGTTGCCGCCTACAGCCGTACGGCTTTCAGCGCCCGGCGCATAGCCGATAAGGGGATTATAGAGTATCTCCATGTCATTTGCGTCCGAGTATTCCCCGATAGTTTTTATCGAATAATCCTCCAAAACACCGTTCAGCTTTAAGCCCTGCAACGCGCTCTTCTCCCCCATGGACAAAGAATATTTAGTCTTGAAAAGCATACCGCAGGACATAAGCGCAAACGCCGCGATTGCAACGCATAAAACCACATCAAGGCATTTATCCATGGTACTCACCGTTATACTTTACAAAGCTTACCTGCGTCACGCCCATAACGCGCTCCACGCGCTCTACAAAGCTAAGCTGCGCCTCCCTGCAGGTAACCTCGACCGTAAGCTCGTAGGTGCCGTTTCTGTACAGCTTCGATTTGACGGTGTGCTTCATGCTGTTAAATTCCCTCATTATATTATCGCTCACGTTCTCGTCGCCCTCATAGCGCACCATCAAAATATAGGCGCTTGCCACAGCCTTTTTGCCAAAGGTCAGCGAGATAAAAATATACATCACCAAAAATCCTATGCCGACAAGCACGTACATGTTTGCCCCGACTGTTATTCCCGACGTGATTGCCCAGAACATATACAGCAAGTCAAGCGGCTCCTTTATCGCCGTCCTGTAACGCACGATGGAAAGCGCGCCCACCATACCGAGCGATATTACTATGTTGGTCGAAATCGCAAGCGTAACCATACAGGTGAGTATCGTCATGCCGACAAGCGTAAGCCCGTACGTCCTGCTGTAGATGACGCCGTTGTAATACTTGCGGTATATCCTGAAAATCAGATAGCCGATAAGCACCGCCACAGACATATTTAAAATTATTGTGATAAATGTGCCGAAATTAATCGCACTGCTGAAATTGTCCGCCTCCAGCACCGACTTTTTAATCATATCCTGAACACTCATTTTCATACCTCATTTCCGCGCCGCCTTTCGCGTAAGCCTTATACGGCGCATATTAACCTATAATCTTTCCCCGCCGCCTTACAGCAGAAGCCCGTTGCGCCTTATGATGCTGTCGCAGCACATTACGTATTTTGACGCCGCCACATACACCGCCTCCTGCGTCGTGAGCACGTCGCTTATAAACTCAGGCAGAAGCGCCGTATATTTCACCTCAAGAATAAGCTCGTCAGGGTTCATCACGTCAAAGTAGGGCAGGCTTTCGTCAAACAGACTGCCGGTAAGCGCCGACTCGCGTATATTGCTGTCAAACGTAATGCGCACAGTCCCCAAGTCATACACAAACGGAATACGCTCATAATCCACAATCACCCGGGGTCTCAATTCATTTACCATGCACTGATAATAAAAAGTCCTGCACACGTCCTCTTCCCTGTCCATAAGGAAATCATAATCGCCCGCAATTATTTTTTCCGTCTCGTCACGCGTGAGCGGCGCGCCCTCCTTAAAAATATAATTTCCCTGCTTATTTTTGCACTCCAAGCTGATTTTTTTATCGCTGTAATTATAAAGGCGTATCCTGTATTTTTTGCGCTCCGCCGTACCCATGAGCTTTTCCTCATAGGCTGAGTTTATCCTGTCGTCAAAATACAGGCTCCTAATCGTATAAATGCCGTTTTTAACATGTGAGTCCTTTTCAAGGAAGCACCCCAGCTTTGCCGCTATTATCTCCTGCTGGCTGCTTGTGATGAGATATTTAAGCTCGTGGCGGAAAGTATAGCCTTTATTATCACTCAACATATATGTCCTCCGCTATAGCGCCGTCGATAAGGATATAGAAGCACTTCGTACCATATATCTTGCCGTTATCGCTCATATACGAGTCAAACGCATACGAACTGTTGCCTTCACCATCTACCGCCTTTACGCGTACGAAATACTGTCCTGACGGCAGTTCCTCCGTTACCATGGTCTCGGGGAGAAAAAGCCCATCCTTACGGTAAATCGGATTCTCAAACGAATAGTCGTCCGCCAGCTCCACAGTATACGACACGTCATCATTCTGAAAATCATACGCTACGTCCCAGCTTATCTGCAAGCCTTCTGCCGTAAGCTCAGGCGCGCCGATGAAAAACGGCTGCGGATTTTGAAGCGTCTGCAGGTACTTTTGATAATTGCCCTCTATCTCGCCCGCGATTGACGACTTGACAAGCTCCCTGTCCTCAAAGCTAAGGCGCATATAGTATACGTCCGGCACTCTCTGCAGATACGGCATCAGCGCCGAATCATAGCTCTCTATCAGGGCATTTATTTTTTCAGGGGTCATAATCGCTTTAAACTCTTTGATTTTGTCGTCAAGCTTTTGACGGTATTCGTCCGATTTCAATACCCGCCTGAAAAGCACGTTGCCCCAGTAATTGCTTATGCCGGATTCCCACTCCAGACCGTCGTGCCAGTCCAGTATCTGCCTTTCGGTGTCCATAAAGGACGCGTCATTGTCCCATGAGATAAAATACCATTTGTCCACATTAAGCGGGCTGTATAAAAAGCAGTTTCTCGACTGAGTGTCCTTATTGCCTACCAATATATGAAAAGCAAGCCACGAAAACACGTTTTCCTCGTCAAACCATTTGGCAAAGGTCTGCTCTATCGGTATGGTGTCATCATTTAATTCGTCAAGCATGCGTATAAGCTTCGTGTGGTCGTCACTGCCCTTGACCTCCATATAGCTTTCAAAGGCTTCCAAGTCATAGTCAGGGCTTGACGCGGGCACTATCACGTCCTCATAGCGGTAAAACTCAAAGAAATTAATCTTGTATAGCTGACCGTTGTTATCCAAGCCATGATTTCTAAGATACTTCTTGTTTATCTGCTCCACCTGCGTGTATATGCCGTAATCCTGATACTCGCCACTGCCTCCTACAGTATTGTCTTTCACATAGAGGTGTACGAACTGCGTGCGGGCGCTCATCATTCCTGAGAGCTCCTCCATCAAGTCATAGCAGAGCTTATTTCTGAAACGCAGTCCCTCTGATACGTGCTTATTCAGGTTGATTACCGTCTGGTCTTTATAACTGCCTTTTCCGTCCTTAATCTTAATCCTGTAATTTTTCTGCGCGTTTCTCGTAGAGGTCTGACCCCTTATCGTCACAGTGACGTTCGGCGTAAAATCATCATAGCCAAAATCGCCTATGACGGGTCCATTTTCATTCCCTACCTTCAATATACCCTCAACCTTGTACCGCTCAATGCCAAGCTCGTCATAATAATACGCGGAATTTTGGTTTATCTCCGTCCATGTATGGTTCGTGTTGTCAGACGCGTTGCCTGTCTGTACGGTGAGGTACATCGTCGCCACCTTGCTGTCGTCGTCAAGCTCATACAGCGATTTATTGTCATGTATCGGCGCATTGCCGCTCTGCTCGTAATTTCCGCTCTCATTTATGTATCCCTCTGCCGTCTGCCCGCTCTCGCCCGTTTCCTGCTCCGTCGCCTGCCCGTCCGTATTTTCGTTCATCGTCTCCGTCGCGCCGCCTTGATTCTTCGCCCAAGGTGAATCCTCTGACACAGCGCAGCCACAGACCGCAAACGCCGCCGCAAGCATGAGCGCAAGGCACGCTGCCCTGTTTTTACTGTGCCTTTTTAAGACGTTCTTCCCTCTCACGATACCTCTCCTCCAATTTTTCGCTCAATCGAGTCATAACACCTGTTATCTCCACATTGGTAAAGGGCTGGCAGCTTATTACGTGGTAGCTGAGCTTTCTCGTAAAAAGCGTAACCCTGGTCAGCGATATCCCTGTAAAGACAATGCCCGCCACCAAAAAGCCAAAGCCGTAAAACCTCGTATCCATATGCATAGTGATTATCGTCCCTATGACGCTGCACGCGGCATATATCGCCGTATCGACAAGCGCGCCCGCATTGTCCGCAAAGTAAAGCGACATAAGCATTACGCAGTTGCCCGCCGAGTAAAACGCGTAGCCTACGCACAATACCCTGTAAATGCCAAGCATCTCCTCCGTAAAACCAAGCGGCAGCCTCGGTATCAGCAGCGTACCGAGCACTATGAATATAACGCTTGCAAAAAACTGCTTGGCAAACGTATATCCCAGCTCGCGGTTGAGCGTGGAGATAAGCTCCTTCTCCGCATTCTGTATATCAATCAGCGTGCCGCCCTTGTTGTACAGCCCGTAATATATCCTGTACTTAGGATAAAACTTGACCTCCACAGAAGTAACAAAATTTATCGTGGTTATCAGTATCGACAAAAACGCCATGAGCGCCGACACGTCATATATCGGCGCGCCGTAAAACAGTCCCTTGACCTGCACTCCCGCGGGACTTGCCCACATCAACACCAGATGGGAGAAAAGCCCTATGCCTATAAATGTGCCCACCCCGACAAGCTGCGGGTATTTGTCAAACCATTTCAAAAAATCAAACGAGCCCGAATCACATTCGGGGAAATACTCTATCAGAAGCTTATAATACCACACGAGCATTATGCCATAGCCTATGATTACCGATATCAAAAGTGACAAAATCGCCTCCCTGTGGAATACCCTCACAAGAAGCCACCCTACCAGCAGCGCGCCGCATATCGCCGCCGCAAACGCAAGCATTATGCCGCGGTAATCCTTAACCGCCGTAAGGTAATTTATCTGCGTCCAGACTACGATAAGCTCCATATAAAATATGAGGCAGCAGAGCTGATACGCGATGTCCACTCCCGAAAAATGCAGAAAAACGGCATACAGAAATCCGCCGCCCGTAAGCATTATGGCGATACTGCCGTAAAATGACGGCATTACCTTGCCCTCATCACCGACGAAGAGCACATCAGCCACATAGCGCGTCGTCACCATTGACAGAATGTTCGTCGTCATAAGGGACGCGAGCAGCGTATACGTTATCATGCAGTTCAAAAGCTCCTGGTTGTCATGCGCCATGCCGCTGGACATCGCTATCAGCTTGACTCCTGCCAAAAGCGCCATGCCAAGCAGCATAGGACCCGTACAGATAATCCCTGAATAGCCGTATGCGCGTATCAATGCAAACAAGCCTTTCTTTGCAAAAAGCTTTTTTAGCTCAAAACCTATTCCTGCCATGACCGCGCACCTCCTTGTAAAGCTCCTTGTACTGATTCATGCTAATTTCCTGAGTGTAATAATTTTCCACCCGCTGCTGCCCTATCCTGCCCATGCGCTCACGCAGCGCGTCATCCTCACACATTCGCTCAAGCGCGTTTGCAAGCTCGTCACGCCCCATAGGCGTCACTATGAAGCCCGCCTGTCCAAGCTCGTCGTCGCCTCTGCCATAGATAAGCTCGCGACAGCACCCTACGTCCGTCACTACCGCAGGACGCGCCGCCGCAAACGATTCAAGCACCGACAACGGCTGCGCCTCCGATATGCTCGTCAATATGGTAAAGTCAAATTTTTCAAGATACTCTACGACATTCACCGAACCGGTAAAAATAATGTCCTTTACGTCAAGCATTTCAATAAGACGCACACATTCGTCCTTGTACTCCTCATCGTCCGTATCGCCGAGAATGAACAGGCGCACCTTCTTCTTTGAATTTTTGAGCCTGAAGCGCGTCTTTAGCTCCGCAAAGGCGTAAATCATGGTCTTTACGTCCTTTATCTTGGCTATTCGCACTACTGCCCCTATGCTTATCCAGCCGTCGTCCGCTTTTGGCGGCACAGCCTTAAAGCGGTCATACGCCACGCCGTTTGCTATCACCCTAAGCTTTTCATGCTTACAGCCAAGCTCGCCCTGCATCCTGCTCGCCCCATAATAAAGGCTCGTCACCCTGTCGGCGTGCTCATAGGCGCAGCTCGAAAAGTTATAAAACAACTGTATCCATTGGTTTCTGAAGTTTGGCAGCACCCACCTCGCACGAATCAGCTCCTCCTCACGCTCGCGCGTGTAAATGCCATGCTCCGTAAGTATGTAAGGCTTGCTGTATTTCCACTTGCCGAGGCTCCCAAGTATGCCGCTGTAGCCCGTCGCGGTCGCGTGATAGATATCAGCCTTGGGCACCTCGCCCGTCATGATGTAAAGCTCGGGCAGTATCATTGAGCGCACAGTATGAAAATAATCGGCAAACGGTATATACGGGCACTTTTCAAGGCATACCCGCTGCACTATCTTTAGGAACTGCTCGCTTGTAAGCACCGAAACGGGATTTAGCTGCCTTTCCTGAAAAAGCTCAAAAACCAAATCCCAATCGGTTGACTCGCCCGCTATCAGAGTGTAGATTGCGTGTACTTCATATTCGTTGAGCTTTATCCTGCCGCCCGAGGGCACAAGACGCAGCGCGTCGTCAAGAAATATCTGGTATACGTCCGTCACGTTTTTGGGAAGCTCGTATTTAAAAACATCCCTGTCCTTGCTGTGTGCGCCTATGCACCAAAGCACAAATTCATATTCGGGCATCGCCTGTATATAATTGTGCATCCATGAGGAAACGCCGCCTCGCACAAAGGGATAGCTGCCCTCCAAAATCATACAGATTTTCACTTTTTAACCATCCTTATCTGACAGAAATTTCCACATGACTGTCATATGCGGTAAGCAGATACAAATCACCCGTTATATGCTCATAGTCCGCGCCTTCTATCTCGTCAATATCGCCGTTGTTTACGCGCATCATAAATGACGCCCTGCCGTTGAAGCCGCCTATGTCAAACGCCAGCCCCATCAGCCTTTTTTGCCGCTCCATCGTGATAAGCGAATAGGTTTCCACCGCGTCCGCCATGCCGCTGCCCGTCACATTCTCAATATTCGGCGCGCTTTCATATATATATGAAAGATAATTCTCCAGATTCTGACTCATCACATGCCACCCAAGCGCCGCGCCCCTGTCCTCGTCAAGCGCATCGTCAGGGTGTATGAAATGCGACTGAACATAGTGGAAGTTCAGCTCCGAAAACGCTATCAGGTAGGTATACTCATCCATAATCGCTCCGGACGTGATTCGCGGCGTTTCTATTATGCCATCGTCCGCTATGCCGAATTCCTGCTCATACACGCAGTCGCCCGGCAGATATGTAGACGCTATAGCCCTAAGCTCCGGCAGCGCCGAAACCAGCAAATCGCGTCCCTCCTTTGAAAGGATGTTTGACGGCGGCACATACACGCGAAATTCACACCCCTCAAACAGCTCTGACGAAAAGCTCTTCAGCTCGTCAATCGCCGCCTTCATCTCGTCAGGGGACTTCCATAGCTTATAGCTGTCATATAGTCCCTTATAGTCAAAATTCTCAAGGCACAGCGGCATATGATTATATCCATGGAAGCCAAGCTCCCCGCCGTTATTCAAAAGCATATTGCCAAAAAACCTGAACCGCTCGACCGATTCCGTCCGCGGAAACGGCGCCTCAACGATATCTGAATAGTCCTCTATTATAAGCCCCGTATGTATTATGCCGTACTTCTCCTCCCAGTCCAGCATATCCTTCCACCATACATTCGCGTAAAAGTTGCTTATATCCATTCCGTATTCTTTTTTTATGTATTCGCCATTGCCTCCCGGCACAGGCGCCGGGAAGTCGTCAAGGTAAAACGCGGACGCGTTAATCACCGGATACACGCTCACCCTGTCCATAAGCGTAAACGCCGCCGTCCAGAAGCCGCGCCCCGCCTTGCTGGTAAGCGCCTGATTAATCACTACGAACTTGCCGACACCATAGCCATAACCATACTCCCACATAAGCGGCAGACCGCTTTCCGATTCCCTGACATACACTTTGGCGTGTTCGTCAAGCAGAACGCTCAGGCTGAACCAATATTCCTCGTCATATTTGTACTCATGCTTGTCGCCCGCTATCATAAAGTCGTCCTCTACCGTAAAGCCGCTTACCGGGGCATAACCCTCGCCGCCCTCGATAATGCCAAGCCTGCTGCGCAGCACTCTAAAGCTTGAGGATATGTCATATGTGACCATATTCATAAGCGCGCCGCCTGACTTTACCCACTCGACAATGTCCTGTATGGCATCTCCAAACAAATCAAGGTCCGTTATGCACAAGACTATTTTATTGTACTTGGTCAAATCCATCTCGGCCGCGTTGCTGACCTCTACAGTATCATAAGCAACCTTCATGCCGTTAAGAATAAGTGACATTTCACCATAAAGCATATCGGAGGTCTCATCGCCGCCGTTCACTATGACCGCGGTATCAGACTTCGCGCTTACCGCAGCCGTCCGCTCCTGAGAAATACCCGCTGTGTCAGACTTTTTTGCCGAAACGCCCTTGTTCACTATCCCCTGTCTTTCACAATAGAGCACCACGCCTATAATAAACAGCGCAACAAGCGGCCAAAGTATCTGAAACTTTTTCTTTAATTCCTTTAAGACAACATCCTTACGCACTCAAACTCCTATCCGCCTAGTCTGCAGGCATACCGCTCCAAAACTCAATCCATTCCCTGCCATTACGGCTAAAATAAATGTCATTTTCATTTATGTAAGAAATCATATTGCGCAGAGAAGCATAATCGCGTATACTGTCAAAATACTGCCCATACAGCAGCAGCACCCTCTCATCGCCGCGGTATTCCTCCGCCGCTTTCTGCAGATGCATGTACGCCTTGTCGTTGTCGCCCAACTGCATGTAATTCCTGATACATATGAACACGAGCCTGCCCATGCTCTCACCGCTCTGCTCATATTCCTCGCAGAGCGAAGCCAGACGCTGACGGTATTCATTCTCTATGGCGCCGCTCACAAGCCCTGATTCGATAAAGCGGTTTAAATATTCTATGTATTCCTTCAACAGGTTTTTATCCGCTTCCTCACCGTTTTCTTTTTCTTCATTGCGCCGCTTTTCATAGTCCTGCAGATTGGTCTCATAGTCCGTAAGTATCTCCATCATCATGGTCGTGGCGTAATGCGTTACTTCCGTATCGCTGCTGTTTCGCGCTTTCTGTAGTATGTCTATATGTTCGTCAGGCGACCCATGAAGTATGTTCATCATGAGCGAATGTCTGGTCTTGGAGTCATTTACGGTGAGCGCCTCCTCAAGTGGCACAACTTCCATATCGGCGTTGTCGTCAACCTCTATCCTCTTGTAGTGCCCCGTTATGACATTGAAATCCTCAAGCCCAATCTCGCGCCTTTTGGCTTTCTTTTTTACAGCCATGCGGTATCTCAAGGCAAAGGCAAGCGCTCCAAAAAGCGGCACCGCAATCACGATGGGCATAAGGTTTTCAAGGGTCAGACTGTCCTCTCGGCGCTTGGCGAGCCATGCCAGTACGCAGATTATAGCGTGTATTATGATTAAGATTACTAATATAAAAAATGTAAGCATATTTTACCGCGATTCTTTTCCTAAATATTATTTACTACCTGTATCTTTACGCCTCCAATTTCAAAGCGCCGGTTTATTATATCCATGCTGTCCATATTCGCCTGCGTCATAAGCACATAAACCTTGCCGTCCGACCCTATACCCATGATGTCGTTTTTGCGCGTGATGCCGATAAGTCTCCTGCTCATTGCGGCATAGTCCCTGTCGCCCGTATCGACCCTCAGCAGGATATAGCTTGCCTGATTGTTGTCGCTAAGCTGCTTGTAGGATTCGACCTCCTTGGCAAAGAAGCTGTACTTCATAAGCTTTGTATTTTCCAGCATAACCTCCCGCTCCGACATCTCCTGATAATCCGCCGCGCGTATAAGCGTGTCCGAAATAAGCCCTGATATAATATTGAAACGGTTCATGTATTCCATGCTCATCTGGTCATATCGCGCCTGCTGTATGACAATAATACCTAAAAGTCTGTCGCTCCTGTATATGCCGGCCGCATAGTCAGGCTGCCCCGCAAGCATTTCACGATTCACCCATGTCTCACCCGCCTCAAGCGCCCTCCTGCAGTCAGGTATATCGCTGAGCCGCAATGATTTGGTAAGCGAATTGGCAAGCTTTCGCGAGCACGCGTTCAGGCGCGCGAACTGCCCGCCGTCAAGGGAATAAATAGCCACGCTCTGGGTTTCCAGCATATCCTCGAGAACCACTATCGCGTGATAAAAAATCTCGCTCGGACGCATGGAATTAAGCTGCTTTGTGGCGGCATAAATGCGTCCAAAGCTGTTTTTGTAGTTTACTATCTGGTTGCTGAAGCTTTCCTTGTTTTCAAGCGTCTTGGTGTACAGCTCGTTTAAGTAGCCGTATTTGTCTTCTATAATTTTCTGACTTTTCTGCAGGCTTTTCAGCTCATCCGTATATTTATCCTTGGTATAGCCGGCTATCGCGCCCGTAAGCACATAAGTGGCGAACGGCAGCCAGTTTATAATGTTGTAAAATTGTATCTGCCAGCTTGATCCTGCACTCAGGCTGATAAAATACATGACGCACGCCGCTATCGACGCCGCTATACCGTAGCGCAGCCCGTACATCGTACCCGCTATCACCACAAAAAACAGTCGAAAATCCGCAAAATCAACAAGCTCCATGCCCCTTGTCGCATGCGTAAGCACCTCGCAAAGCAAAAACAGTATAAATATCTCCGAAATGTCGACTATTTTTTCCTTTAGCTTGGCAAACTCACCCGAAGCAAGCTTTTCCCTGAGTGAAAGCTCTTTAGATTTTTCAAGCTCGCAGTACGCGCTGTACCAGCTTCCCACAATGTCATCTATACTCTCCTGTGGAAACCAGCCGTATCGCTTGCGTATGTATCTGCGCTTTTCCTCAGCCTCCGCGTCACTGTCCCCGTCAAAGCATATCGTACCATATTGCGCGTTTATGTCGTATTCCTTTATCCCTGCCGAACGCTCCACGATATAGAGCCAATCCCTCATAGTCATGTCATTGCCGCCGCCAAGCGCGCACTCTATATAACCGCTCTCATCTTCGTCCATTGCCGCGCGGATAAACCATGCCAAATCGCTTACAAAAAGAAAATCAACTATGCTGTCTCCGCTGAGCCGGGTCTTAAACTGCTTTTTCTGCTTAAGCTCCTCATATATCGATAAAAGCTCCGCCGGACATTCCTTGTCTGACACAAGATAAGGCACCGACACCTTCAGCACGCTGCCGCCGTTTTCGCAAAACTGCCTGCAAAGCTCATTTCCCGCCCTTTCCACTATGTCATACATATCTATCCAGTGTACAGCCGCGCTCCTCTGCGGCTGCACATAAATCAGCTTTGTCCTTCTTTTCCTGCCGCACATTTCAAAAATCCTGTCAAGATACTTGATTTCATCATATGCCTTGCCGCCCAGACCCCAGGACATAAATATTATGTAGTCAAACTCAAAGGTCATAAACATTTTGTCAAATTCAGTCTGATTAATTTCGTAATCATAAATCGAAGCTTTTTTGACGGATAACCTTTCAACATCGCTTCCGCACACAACCGTCTTGACGCGCTCCACAAGCACCTCTAAAAAGTCATTCCCAATGTACTTAATATTACCCAATACAAGAGCTTCCAAATTTATTTTCCTCACTTTTTTTTAATGGTTTATTGATAGTAAATTTATATATATTTAATATTTATTATACATTGTTTTGTGTTAATATTCTAGCGGATTCGGCACATTTCATTTTTTCTGTATAATGTGCATATATTTATATTTGCTTTTTCAGAAATTGTATACAAAAATCGCCGCAAAATACGGCGATTTTTATATAAGGTCTATTTTAAATATCTCTCGCTCTGGGCTTTTATAAGCTCCTTATCGTCAAAATAATCTATCTTCATGGCGTGCTTTACCTCTGATAAAGTCTGTGCCGCCGCTTCTCTTGCCGTATCAGAGCCTTTCTTTAGTATATTGTAAATTTCAGGAATATCCTTTGCAAACTCCTGCCGCCTGTTTCTGATTGGCTCGAGCTCCTCCTGAAGCACGTTATTCAAAAACTTCTTTACCTTGACATCGCCAAGACCGCCCCTTATATAGTGGGCTTTCAGTTCATCCAGGTTTGCGTAATCAGGCAGATAACGCTCAAAATGCTCATCTCTTGCAAAGGCGTCAAGGTATGTAAACACCGTATTGCCCTCAATGTGCCCCGGGTCGCTCACCTGCAAATGCAGCGGGTCCGTATACATACTCATTACCTTAGCCTTGACCTCATCAGCAGTATCGGCTAAGTATATGCAGTTGCCAAGCGATTTGCTCATCTTTGCCTTGCCATCAGTGCCGGGCAGACGCTTGCACGCCTCCGCCTCCGGTATAAGCGCCTGTGGGTCTACAAGCACAGGGGTTTCAGGCGCGTATATTGAATTGAACTTATGGACTATCTCCTTTGTCTGTTCTATCATGGGAAGCTGGTCCTCGCCTACAGGTACGGTAGTCGCCTTGCAGAAGGTTATATCCGCCGCCTGGCTTATTGGATATGTGAAAAATCCCACCGGTATGCTCGCCTCGAAATTCCTAAGCTGTATCTCGTTTTTCACCGTCGGATTGCGCTGCAGGCGCGATACCGTCACCAAATCCATATAGTAAAAGGTCAGCTCGCACAGCTCGGAAATCTGCGACTGTATGAATAAAGTCGACTTAGCGGGGTCAAGACCGCACGCGAGGTAATCAAGCGCCACTTCTATTACATTTTGGCGCACCTTTTCAGGATTGTCTATGTTGTCAGTGAGCGCCTGCGCGTCAGCTATCATTATATAGATCTTGTCATACTCGCCTGAATTTTGTAGCTCCACTCTGCGTCTGAGCGACCCCACATAATGACCTATATGAAGCCGTCCCGTAGGTCTGTCGCCTGTTAGTATTATTTTGCTCATCTTCTATATCTCCTTCAAATCTTCTTTATCATTTTTGCGTCCGTATCTCAACGTCGGCATTTCAATGTACCTGAAAAAGCGTTAAAATTCATTAGTGTTTTTCTCCGCTTCATCCAAAGTCTTATAGCCGTAAAAATGTATGGTATTTTCCATTATTTCCTGTGCTACGTTTTTGCCTGCATGGGCGTGCGATACTATATAGCGCCCATACATGTCAAGCATTTTGTCCGAATACGTGCCAAGCTCGCCTCTCAAATAAGTCTCATAAGATGTATCATACGGCAGGTCGTCCCTTGTGTGGATAATCCTCGCATTTCCCGCAAGCCTTGGATAGCGCTTGGCAAAATCCTCCATATCGCGCACCTGAAGCCTTACGATATTCTCTATGATGTTTTTCTTTTCTTCGGAAAGCGGCGGGAGAAAATCCGCAAAACGCGCATACTCCAATGGCGCCGTTGATTCCATCATACGGGCATATTTCTCCTCTATCATGTTTCTGCCATTTGCATAGTTTGTCTTAAATTCATACAAATACTGCAAAAGCATGTCTTCGCTCCAAGTCATGTATTGGCTCATGCGCATCACCTTGAAAGTCGGCCAGTTGTTTTGACAGCTTGCCCTGCCGCCTTCGTTCTGCACCTTGTCAAACGCCTCAAACTCCGCCTTAGCTATCGAGAGCGAAAGCGCCGACACCACAGGCGTTTCAGCCATTACCGTCGTCAGCAGCGCATCACTTTTGGCTGTAAGCTCCGCCGTATTCGCGTCGAGATATACATTGCTTTTACCTACAATATTCAGCCTTTCAAGCTCATTGGCAAATATTACGGCGAGCGCCTCCACTGTGACGGCAAGCTCCTGCTCGTCCTTTGACGCCACTGACAGCAGACTCATTTTTTCCAATAAGCTTGTGACGTCAAATTTGCTGCCGTCAAAGCTTTCGACGCACATCTTGGGATTGTCAGGCAGTCCCTTAAACAGCCATTTGTCATGCGGCGAGTATTTCCTATTCAGCAGATAGGCAAGCTTCATGGCATACCTCATGCACTCCGCCTTTGCCAGTTCAGCCGATACAAGCTGCCCGCGCCGCTGCATCCTCGGTAAGTTGTACTGCCCGCTCTGTGAAAACATGGCACACGCCTGTGCGATTTTCCTGTACCATACAGGCTTGGGATAGTATTTCAGCAGGCGTTTTCTATATTCCGTAAATATTCCCTCGTCATCTCTGAAGACTTCGCCGTTCACCGCGGCGGCAAGCGCGTAATCATGTATGGCAAGCCAGCATTTAATTGTGCTCAGGTTTTCTTTATTTCCATTTTGTTCAAGCGTGTCAAACAGGTCATAGCCTAATATATTTTTATAAAAGTCTTCTATAGCCATAACTCCCGCGCGGTCCCTGCCATGAAAGGTTTCATTGCGCGTATATCCCATATATGTTGTCGGCAGCTCGTCATACGCCCGCTGGAGCTGTGCGCCTATGCGCTCATAGTTTTCCCTTGTAAGCCACATGACAAAACGCGGTCCGAAATCGTGGTCGGCTGACTGTCTGTCATCGAAGCCGAAACAGTCTGAACCCTTGCCTACAAGACCTACTGCTATTTTTTTCTCATATTCGGGGAATTTTTCGGCTATCATAGGTTTGCCGTATTCCTCATAGTATCTGCGGCACAGTTCAAGCCCTGTGATCGGTGGCGTTAAATCCTCATAGGCAGCTATTGGGACAGGCTCCGCTGAGGACTCCTGCTGAGGTAGCTCTGTAGCTACTGGCTCTTGCTGGGACTGCGGTTCTGTAGCTGATTGCTCTTGCTCCGTCTGTGATTCCTCAACTGATTGCTCTTGAAGCGTTTCTTCCTGCAAAGTCGGTGCCTCTGTCGTATTTCTCTCCTCATTTAAAGGCTGGTCTTCTGATATGTCCTTTTCCTCCTGTGGCGTTTCGTGCTCTGCCGGAACTGCCTCAGCCTGCGATGGCTCTAGCTCTTCAAAATCTGCTTCAGCCTGCGATGGCTCTTGCTCTTTCAAATCTGCCTCACTTTGCTCCGGCTCATGCTCTGCCGGATCTGCCACAACCTGCACAGGCTCATGCTCCGCCGGGTCTGCCACAACCTGCTCCGGCTCATGCTCCGCTGGAATTGCTTCAGTCTGCTCCGGCTCGCACTCTGTCAAATCCGCCTCAACTTGCTCCGGCTCGCGCTCTGCCGAATCTGCCGCTTCCTGCATAGGCTCGCACTCTGCCGGAATTGCCTCATTCTGTGCAGTCTTATATTCTGCCAAATCCGCCTCAACATGCACAGGCTGCTCTGCCGATGCTTCTTCCGGTTGATTTTCTTCAGAAGCCTTTTCCTGCGGGGGCTGCTCCGTCTCAAGCTTTGCCCTGATTATCGCTATGTTTTCACTAAGCCGCTTGTACTGTATGTTATTAGTCCCAAGGTACTTTGCCACGCAGTCCCTGCTCTTTTCCATTACGTCACATGCCGCCTTATAATTTTTATCCATGTAATACAGGCTGCCCAGAGCGGAGAGCGCGGCGCTGTAATGGGCATCGTCCACACCTATCTCCTCGAAAATTCTGATTGCCTCCTCGGCACGTGCCTTTGCCTCATCGTCCTCACCGAGTTCTATGCAGGTATTAGCGAGATTGGCATGCGTGACGGCTATTTCAAACTGCGCGTCCTTTTTCTTTATAACTATATCAAGCGCTTTTTCAAGGTACTCTTTTGCCGATTTAAAATCGGACATTTCCTGATACAGGAGGCTTATGTTATTATATAGCCCCGCGTAGTACATATTATCAGGCTCAAGCAAAGAATCATATATCGGCAGAACTCTGTTATAATATCCAAGCGAATCCTGCAGAAGCCCTGCCGCTCTATGAGCGTTGGCTATGTTTAAAAGTGTGGTCGCATATGGCAGCGTTCCCTGTAAGTTCATCTTATCCGCAAGCTCTATCGCCTTATAACAGTTTGATACCGCTTTGTCGTATTCGCCCGTCTCTCGAAAAAAGCCTATCGCTTCATTATAAAGCATGAGCAGCGCCTCGTTATCCGGCTCCGCCTCGGCAAGCGCGATATGCTCTTCCAAAAAGGCGCTTATCTGACCTGCCTTTCCCTTATCGTCAAAGAGCGCGTCAAGCTCGCCCATTACCTGGTTTATATCCATTGAAGTTCCCCCCATTCAATAACAAAACCATTTTTCAAAAACCTAAGTATTTAACTAAAATATAGTATACGTGAAATTACAGGAATTTACAATCAAACTTTTAAACTTTTTAAATGCATTTGCCATACAACACACATCGGGTGCTAAACGTGAAATTCTGTCATATTTGGTCTAAAACGCAGGGGGAGAAGACTCTGCTGCAGGCTCAGGTTTTTTCTTTCTTCTATGGCTATACTGCTGCAAAAGCGCTTGAAAAGCTCCTGATATTCTTTTTCCGTATCAGAATAATTAATGCTGTTTTCATCAAAATTCATGCCTTGTGCCAGATACCATGCCTTAAAGCTGGGGTGCAGACCAAAAGTCTGTGCTGCCTCGTCATAAATGACAAAATTGTTGGCGGGGAGACGGTCTGCAAAGTGATACATGACAAAAGGCAGTACATGGTGTTTAGCGCTGATTTTGGCGTACAGTATGCCGTTGTCAAGCTCGGAAAAGCGTGTAAACTCTATGAAATGATTAGCTTCATTTCCCGCCGCCCTATAGCATTTGAAAGCGCTTTGGACATAGCTGTCATAAAGTCTGTCCAGTACATTGGCATCATGCTCTTTAAGTCCGAGCACTACTGTATGGTAGACGGCATCGGCTTTCTCCTCAAAGGTTGCCGAAGCCGCCAGGCAAAGATTATGGTATGTCGTCTCTCCCAGGCTTTTTTTCAGAGTGCGCGATACCTTTGCGGCTTTTTCGGGACTTGTTTCTATATTTATATAATCTGTAAAAAGCCTTTGCGCAGACGGCTCCTTTACTGCAAGATGTATCAAATCATGGCTTTCTACCGCGTTGTCCTTTTTAAACCGATATGCCTCATATATTCCCGTAAATACGCCATCCAAGCTATCTTCGCATATTAATACTGTCTCGTTTGCCATAACAGCTTTTTCCTTTCAAAGACTTATTTTATAACCCTTTACAATTGCCCGACACAGTCAAACAGCGAGAGCTGCTTATATGTTATGCCGTCTTTGTCAAACGGCAGCTTTTCCTGCGCTGACAGAAGATTTCTGGTGATATAGTCCTCATCCAGCTTTGTGTTGTACATCATCCTGCCGCCACAGGTTATGAAATAAAGCGCCCGTTTCAGCACTACTCCCATTTTTTTGAGGTCATCAAAACAGAGCACGCCGCTTCTCCTTGCCTTGCATATCCTCTGCGCGCTTTTTACGCCCACACCGGGCACGCGAAGCAGCATTGAGTAATCCGCCTTGTTTATCTCTACGGGAAACTGCTCCAGATGGCGAAGCGCCCAGTCGCATTTGGGGTCCAGCAATATATTGAAATTGGGTCTTTTTTCACTTAAAAGCTCATCCACTCTAAATCGATAAAAACGAAGCAGCCAGTCCGCCTGATACAGCCTGTGCTCCCGAAGAAGCGGCGAAGCCGTCTGCGGCGCGGGAAGCTCCTTGTCCTCATTTATGCCAACATACGCAGAATAAAATACTCTTTTCAGTCCGAATTTGTCATACAACCCCTCTGCCACCGACATTATCTGATAGTCGCTCTCAGGGGTGGCTCCTATTATCATCTGGGTAGACTGCCCTGCTGGCACAAATGTGGGTGCGTTTTTATAAAGCGCGAGCTCATTTTTGCCTTGCTCAATGCCGTTCTGTATCTGGCGCATCGGCGTGAGGATTGTCTTTCTGTGCTTATTTGGCGCCAGACGTTCGAGGCTCTCCGCAGTCGGAAGCTCGAGATTGACGCTCATCCTGTCGGCAAGATATCCCGTCTGCCGTATCAGTGCCGCGTCCGCGCCAGGTATGCCCTTGACATGGATATATCCCCTGAAACGGTATTCATGCCTGAGCTTGTACAGCGTGACATACAAAAGCTCCATGGTATAGCTTGGGTTATTCACTATGCCCGAGCTCAAAAAGAGTCCTTCTATATAATTACGCTTATAAAAATTGATGGTGAGCTCGCAGATCTCATCGGGCGTGAACGTGGCGCGCTCTATGTCGTTGCTCCTGCGGTTGGCACAATATTTGCAGTCATAGACACATTCATTTGACATAAGTATCTTTAGCAACGATATACATCTGCCGTCCGACGAGAAGCTATGGCATATGCCCGCCGCCTTGCAATTGCCCATGTCCCTGCCGTTGCCGGCGCGCTCCACGCCCGAGCTGGTGCAGGCGACATCATATTTTGCCGCATCAGTCAGTATTGAGAGCTTTTCCATTATGCTTTTTCTTTGCGGATTATAAAGTTCAACCGAGGTACTTTCTAAAAGCTGCATAGTGTCACTTGCCTTTCATATACACACAATAGGCATTTGCGAAATCCTACTCTACAACATAGAATTTAGGTAATGCGACTTTTGTATATTTTGACTAAATTCGGAGACTTAGGAAACATTCTGCAATCACCCGATATGTGCAAACACTCGTTTGCTTTTATATGTTATCACACATATGTTCGCATTGCAAGTATTTTTTATAATTTCCTTTAACAGTGGACACCCTGCCAACCATTTTGTGAATTAACTACACACAAAATAAGGACGCAAGCCATATATAGCTGATTTACGTCCTTACTTCTAATCATTCTTTAATTTTCAATGCCTGTCAGTTTTACCCCCTACGCCTGTAACAGCGCCTTTAAATAATACACCGTAAACTATTTCACCTCAAGCAGCTTCTCAAATTCACTCCTGCACACCGGTCTTGAATAGTGATAGCCCTGCAGCAGCGTAGCCCGCATATCGCCTACAATCTCCGCCACCTTGCCGTCCTCCACTCCCTCTATGATGGATTTGTAGCCAAGACGCCTGCACATTTCAAGAAGACTGTCCACAATCACATAGTCAATCTCATGCCCCGGCTGGGCAAGCTCCCGGATGAAAGAATGCTCTACCTTGATATAATCCACAGGCAGCCATTTCAACATTTCCATAGAGGCGTAAGCCGTCCCAAAATCATCGAGCGCCATCTTAAAACCGTAATTACGCAGCCTGCTGAACGTTGCCGCAAGCTCTTTCGGATTTTCTACCTGACAACTCTCCGTAAGCTCTATAATGATATTCCCCGGATTTACCCCATATTTTTCCGCGCCGGCAATCACCCTGTCGGCAAACACGCCATCCGTCATCTGCTGATAAGACACGTTAAAGCTTACCTGCAGCTCGCCATATGTATCGCGCCATGCCACCTGCTGCCTGATAGCCTCCTCCATTACCCAAAAGCCTACCTCGCGTATGCCGCCGTACTCCTCCAAAACCTTGACAAACTCCATAGGGTATGAGTCCTTTATCCGCTCGCCTTTCCACCGCAGAAGACATTCGCAGCCTGCGACCGCACCCGTATCAGGATTAACGAACGGCTGGAAATACAGTTCAAAGCCTTCAAAGCCGTTCTTGATGCTGTGCTTTAAATCCGCACGCAGCACAAGCCCCCTCTCATGCTTTTTGGCAATTTCATCCGAAAAGAATACCATTTCACCGCGCAGCCTGCTCTTGGCATATTCAAGTGAATGTTCAAGCTTGCTGATAAGCGTTTCCCTGTCTGACGCGTCTTTCGGGAAAAATACGCCGCCCGCCGATATGGAAATTTCCGCCTTGCGCCCGTCCGCGAGCATCATAACGCTCGTCTCCTGACTCAGCTCCTTATAGTATTCCTCCGCTTCCCGCATATCCGCGCCGGCGGCAAACACGAGAAATTCATCCCCGTTAAACCGAAGCGCTTTCCAGCCTGATTTTGCCAGACCGCTCAACCTGCCCGCAAATTTAACCAGAATCTCATCGCCCGCATTATACCCATAATTGCTTATAATCTTCCTAAATCCGTCCAAGCCGATAAGCAGCGCTATCCCCGATTGGGAATCAAAATCAAAGCAGCGCAGCTCCTGCACTGTCATAAGCCCTGTCAGCGAATCGTACTTGCTCTGCCCGTCTATCCTTGTCATCAGCCCCGCGAAAATGATAGGCGTGCCCTCCGCGTCGCGGATTACGCTGCCCTTACACTCCACCCAGACATACCCGCCCGATGCATTCCGCGCCCTGTATTGGCAGTCGTGGTATTTCTTCTTTCCTGAAAAAACGCTGGTAATGTCATCAGTGTAAGTTGCCAGGTCATCAGGGTGTACATGCTTCGCCCACTGATTCGCCGCATCTTTTATATACTCGCTGTCCAGCCCGAAATACTCTACGGCAGCCTTTGACCAGCGTGAAACGTCCGTCTTCATGTCGCACACGTAGATATAAACATTATCCGATGCCGATGCAAACGCTTCAAACAGCTCGTTATTAAAAACATCACTCATAACTATCTCCATTCTGCCGCCAAACAGTTGGCGGCACAAATATATCTACAACCTCACAACCCTGTTTTTGCCTGCCGCTTTCGCCATATAGAGCGCCTTATCCACGCGACTGTACAGCATATCGGCGTTCTCGTCTCCCGCCTGCGTGACTCCGATGCTCACCGTCTGGCAGGGCGCCGTCTCATATGATACCGCCGCAAACGCCAGGCGTATTTTCTCCGCCAGTGCTTCCGCCTCATCCAAATCGCTGTCCGCCAACAGCACCATAAACTCCTCACCGCCCCAACGCCCAAGTGAGCACGAATCCACATCAGCCGTCGTATCCCTGAGCACGTCCGCCAAAGCCTGAATCACGTGGTCGCCTTCCTTATGCCCATATATGTCGTTTACCTTTTTGAAATTGTCAATATCCAACATAATCAGCGACATATGACCGCGGATTTCAAAATTCCTGTATCTGTCAAGCGTACTGTGGATTTTTCTCTCTATCTCCGCGCGGTTATTAAGCCTTGTCAGACCGTCAGTGACAGAGCTCATGGCAAGCTTCTTGTTCATCTCCTCCAAATCAGCCGTAGAAGCCTCGATAAACGAAACAAAGCGCCTTATAATAGGTATTCTCTCTCTTTCACTATTTTCAAGCTGTTCCTGTGCAATGTTTACCCTTTTCCCTGAAGCCGGCTCATCTCCCTCGCGCATGGCGACTATTACAAGCGTCACGTTAAAATTGAGCATGTCGCCGTTTATTCGCACAAACTCGCCATGGGTATAAAAACCCGCAGTAGGCGCGACTTTGTTAAAAATGACAGTCTCGTCGCTTATATTTTCGTCGCCCCAGAACGCCCTTCTTGCAGCGCACGAAAACGTCTGTATAACCTCCGGCATGAAATCCGCTATCCGCTGCCCGTCTTCCCTGATACTCGCAAGGATTGTCTCGGGGTCGCCGTATGCGAGCCTGACGTTCGTTCCCTCCTGCATGTCAGACGACATCACAAGCGAGCCGTCCTCGTTTGCCGCAAGCGGACATCTCAGGATGTCTATGCCGTCATGCTCCACAAAAAGCGGAAACTCAAGCGTATTGGAGAAAAATTTTTCATTCCTGTTGATATTTAAAAATCTGCGGTATATGTCAAGGGCAGGTTTGCCGTCAAGCTCATAAAGTATCTCTCTGTCAGCCTTCGTGACCTTGAATTTTCTTTTCAGGGGCTTCCAGCCGGAGATAAACGTACTGTATGTATGAAAATCTTCACCGCCAAGCAGAAGAAATACGATGCCATGACCCAAAATTTCGTTGCCCTTTGAAAATACGAACGCCGTCTCATCATCCATGTCGGGATTGAACGCCCCGCCCCCGAATACCTGTATATCCTCGCGCAGACCGCTCATCTTATTGCAAAATTCCATCATGGACATATCCATAATAGTGGCATGCATCTCCACAGCATTGACCCATGGATTTTCCTCACAGCATTTTTTAAGTTCAGCCACATCATGCGCCACGTCATCCTCTAAAAACGGAAATTGCAGGATTTTCGCCTTCGTCGTCTCACATTCAAAGACTGTACAGAGCAGTATGATACGCGTATTCGTCAATGCGCCGTCTGTGATGTTGGCGTTGGTCGTGCAGCCAAGATACAGCGCGTCCGGCATCTCGTGGTCAAGAAATTCGCATATGTGCCTGATATGCTCCCTTTCCATATCGTCTGAATATATCCGAAATACAGTGGTGTAACCCGCATGCGTCTCCTTCCACTGCCTGATTTCCGCCAAATTTTCAAGAAGTCCGTCATCGTCCCTATACAATATCTTAAATTGTTTCATTTTATGCACATCTCCTTCTGCCGTTATCGCCATATAAAATATAAATTGTGAAGCCTTATCCGAGAACCACACTGCGTATCTAGTCACGTTTTTGTGTATTTTGACTAAATCCAGGCAATCTAAAAGCCCTTTTACTATTGAATAATTATAGCACAGTCATTCGCAGATGTACACACAAAAAAATAGGCACACCATAAAAATCTATGATGTGCCTTTACAAATCCATTTCCCTAAGCACGTTCAAGAGCTTATCGCCATAATCCGTCTGCTCCTCAACCGTAAGATACTTGCTGCTCTTCTTCCTTGAAAAATAGTTGACAAGACGTATAAGTATGCGCAGCTTATCGTATTCCTCACTGTTCAACAGCGTCTCCCATATGCCCTCGATACCTTCCTGCTCACCAAACAGCACGTAATCCGCTGATGCTTGCAGCTCCTTTTCAAGCTTGCGCAAGCCGTCAATCGAAATCTGATTTTCTGCGCTCTCTATCTTCTTGTATGCCGACAATGAAATTTCAAGCAGCTCTGCCATTTTTTCCTGCGTCAGGCCAGCTTTTAGGCGTATCTCACGAATTCGCCCAGCAGTCTCAGCGCGCTCGGATGTCATTCCTTTCCTCGCTACTCTCGACACATTCGCACCCCCATTACACACATAATCTAAACAACTTAGATTATTCTATACAGATTTCCGCAAATTATCCAGTTACTTGCGATACTCTATATGGGTATTACAAATGTATCTCCGCGCAGAATGTGCCCAAAAATCGACAGTTTAGTGACACTTTTCGACGCTAATTATTTTTTTCGCAGTTCAAGGTAACGCTCATAGTATTCGGGCTTCCTTTCCTTTATGCGCGTTTCCAACCTCTTTCTGTAGCGCTCCAAAAGCTCCAGCGCTTCGGGGCTCAGGCTTTTTGCTTTTTCTTCAAGTATTCCGCGGCGCTGTTCGAGGCGCCTTTCTATTTCGTCTATATCAAGGCTTCCCTGTTTTTCAAGCTCTGAAAAATAAAGCTCCATCTGGCTCAAAAGCGCGTCCTCGTCAATCAGGCTGACATGCCCCCATGCGGACGTTCGCTCCGCTTTTTCAATATTTTCAAGGCTGTAGTCGCCTGAGCTCAGCAGCTTTTGCGCCACCTCCTTTGCAAGCTCCTCAAGTTTTTCAGCCGTACCTTCGCCGTATGCCCACTCAAACTCCGCGATACGGGCAACCTCCTCGTCCACCTCGCCAGGCAAATCGCCCTCAAGCGGATACGGGCTTGGCACGCCTGCCGCCTGCAGCGCCGCTTGGATGGTCCTGCGCACAGAGCCTTCCTCGATAAGCGCACCCGCGCCATATGCGCGAAGCTGGTCGTTTACAGTATCGGCGTGCTCTGTCATGTAGAAATATATGTTTCTCGCGTTCAGATTGCGTTTAAGAACCACAAGACGCTCTGCCGCCGTAATGTCTATGCTTCCGATGCCCCGCGCGTCGACAATCACCTGCCGCGTGCCGTCATCTACGGCATTTTCTATATCCTCCTGAAATGCCCCTACATTGGCGAAAAAAAGATTGCCGCTAAATCTGTAGATGACTGTATTTCTTATGGGACGGGCATTGGGATTGCGGCTTAAGTTGTGAAAGCCCTCATGCCCCTGTATTACTCCAAGAAAAGCTTTTGACGGCACTACCGCCCGGACAATCACAGCAATAAACGACAGCACTATTCCGATGATGACTCCGTATATCGTGCCGAACACCAGCACTCCCGCAAAGGTCGCTACAAATATGCCAAACTCCTGCTTGTCAGACTTCCATGCCTTTTTGGCAATGCCAAACTCCACTATGCCCATAAGCGCCGTAATGACAATTCCCGTAAGCACAGGCACAGGCAGGTAGCCAAGCAGCTGTGTCCCAAACAACAGCACAAAAACCATGGTTATCCCCGCCGTCACAGACATAAGCTGCGACTTACAGCCATATTGGTCAGCAATGCCGCTGCGCGAAACACTGCCGTTAAGCGGACAGCACCCTACGAGCGCCCCCGCCAAATTGCCTGCCGCGTATGCGAGCACCTCGCGGTTGTTGTCAACCTTGTAATTGTACTTTAACGCGTAGTTGTTTGTCGCAAGCAGAGTCTGCGCCATTATCACAAGGGAAATCGTAATCGCCAGTATGATAATCTCCTCCGCGTTTTGGAAAAACATCTGAAAGTATTCTGATATCTCAAAGCGCTCTATGCCAAGCTCTACCTTGGGCAAGAGCCTGACGCCGTATCTGTCTATATGGAAAAAGGCAGTGAGCGCCGCGCCTACTGCCATCATGACTACGGACATCGGAAATTTGGGCGCAATTTTTCTGAAAACCCGCAAAATTACAATCGTGCCTATGCCGAGTGCGGCGGACAGCAGATTAAATGACGGAAGCTCGCCCCATATGTGATACAGAAGCACAAATATTTCTCCTGTACCCGCGTTTCCGCCAAAAAGCTTAGGTACCTGCATCAGGATAATGGTACAGCCGATGCCCGAAATAAAACCGCCCATCACTGATTTTGATATGTAGTTTACGAGCCGCCCCGCCTTTATCATAAAAAATATGAAAAGACACGCTGCTGTAGTCAGTGTGATAACCGGTACGAGTATCGAAGCCTCACGCGTGTACGGCGCTACGCCCATGCCCAGAAGCGCTCCGCCTACCAATGCCGCGGGCGTGGCGTCAACTCCGAAAACAAACTGCGGCGATGATGTAAAAAGCGCATAGACAAGTATAGGCAGCACAGAGCCGTAAAGCCCATAGACAGGCGCGAGCCCCGCCACCTGCGCGTAGCCCATTGAGATAGGAATGGACACGAGTGCGACTACTATTCCTGATATGATGTCTTTTTTGATGTGTTCTTTTTTATATTTCATTAGCTCTCCTGCTTTATTAATTACCATCAGGCATTGTAAAGCCTTATTCAATAACCTTCCTCTTTCACCTGCATTATGTTAATCGCTGAAACACTCGCTTATTCTGCCCAATTCTCAATTTTCAGCCCTGCCACTCGCTCAAATTCTCTCACATTATTTGTCACAAGCGTATATCCTTTCGACATCGCATGACCTGCAATCAGCATATCCATTGTCCCGATTGGCGTTCCTTGTTTTTGTAGATAAGCGCATATATTTCCATACTCTCTCGCTGCAACTTCATCAAACGGCAGTATATTAAGAATTGTAAGGAATTTAGAAAGAGCGGCTCTGCTTTTTTCAGTATAATTGCTTTTGGCGGCGCCATGCTCCAATTCGGCAAGTGTAATTGCTGAGATGCAAAGACCTTTATGCAGATTTTCCTTTATGCGCGAAAAAACTTGCTCCGGCTTATTTTTTATGGCATAAATGCAGATATTTGTATCCAACATGTACATCATAATGTCTCTCTCTCTGAGGGGATTTCGTCAGCCCTGCCGTCAGCCATAAAATCATCCGGGAAGCCGTTTACTCCGTCCATAAACATTTGAAATGCCGTTTCCTCCGGCAGTTCTCCTACGATTTCAAATGGAATACGCCTTTCGCGCTTCAATGCCTTGGCATATAATGTAAATGCTGTTGTCAGCGAAAGTCCCATATCTGCGCAAATCTTCTCTACATCTTTTTTCAAATCCGTATCCATGCGGATGTTTACCATGCTCTGTGACATAAAAATCCCTCTCTTTCCACTTTAGGATACTATAGTGTAAAGCGTGTGTCAAGCGCTTTGATTTACATTGGTGGCACATTTAATCCTCTATCAGCCTTAATCCTGCGGTATCGGTTACCGGGAGTGAAAATACTATCGCTTGGGCTTTGCTTTCTGTGCCGACGCGCTCCATGACGGCTTTCATTATGCTGTTTTTCTGCTCTGTCCTTGTCACTATGAATATCATTTCTTTTTCGGCGGCGAGTGATACACCGAGGAACTTTTCGGCGTGTTCCATGCCTGTGCCTTTTGCCTGCAGCACTGTGCCGCCGTATGCGCCTGCTTCTCTTGCGGCGTCCATGACTAGTTCGATGTAGCCTCGGTTTGCGATGATTATTATTAAATCGTGTGTGGTGTCTTTCAAGAATGATTCCTCCTCTTTTTGATATTCGTCTTTGGCTAGCAGAAACTGCAGGGTTTTTTTGCCGCCGATGCTGCTTAGCGGTATGATGAAGGCGATGCCGCCTCCTGGGGCGTCTATTTTCATTTTTTTGCGGAGTTCTTTTTTTAGCGATTGCCAGTCTTCTTCTTCCTGTATGGAGAATATTACGGTTTTTTCGGTGGCTTCAAGTCCTAGGTAGTCTAGCATGTCGCCGCGTGCTGTGCCTGCGCCTAGGGTTGTAAAGGTTACGGAAAGGCCGTTTTCTTTGTAGAGTTTTTCGTATTTGGAGCCGTTTTTTCTGTCTACTATGGTGGTGGTGAGGTATAGTTTTCCCATGTGATGGTGTGTTCCTTTCAATGATAATGCGTAAATGGTGACTTGTGGTGTCCTGTCGGTCCGCCCGAGCGTGGAAATATATCCCATTCAGACCCGCTTGCGCTTAGTGGAAAGCGTAGCGGTACTAAGCTCAACGGCGCTGTAAAAGGAGCTGCGCTTTTACAGCTTGTTTCGCTAAGTACCGACGCTTCCCAATGGTCTTCATGGGATATATTTCCACGCTCGGGCTATGTTTTCGCTGCAGTCAGTTTAAAGATGAATCTCCCGAACAGTTATAGTAAACGACATAAATTTTTTCATTCTGCCTGTTTACAATTCTATATGGTTAAATCGGCAAATTCAAATAAAAAGAAAATTTTAATGTCGTTTACTATAGTTTATATACTCCTTTTTGCAAAAGTGTGTTTATATGAATATCACCTTTAAATCTTCGCTAAATTACACAAAAACTATCCTTTTTGGAACTGTATATACAATTTTTACAAAGCAATTTTTGTGCGAAGTGGCAACTCACTATATAGGGATACACAAATGTACAAAAGGACTTTATATATTACGGACTACAATTCAATAATCTCCATATCGCCAAACGCTTCCAATGCGGTTCGTTGGTTTTCGAGTATGCCTTTGTGGAGTCTGGTTTCTTTTAGTCTGAATACCAGTCCCATGATTTGGATTGTGATGAGAGGGGTCATTGCTACCATGGCTACTACGCCGAAGGCGTCGGTGATGATGTTTCCTCCCATTACTTCGCAGGCGCCCATAGCAAAGGGGAGGAGGAAGGTTGCGGTCATGGGGCCTGAGGCTACGCCGCCTGAGTCGAATGCTATGGCGGTAAATATTTTGGGGACGAAAAAGCTTAGTATGATTGCGGCGGCATAGCCGGGGAGTATGAACCACATTATGGATATGCCTGTGACTACCCTGAGCATTGCTATTCCCACTGAAAACGCAACGCCGATTGAGAGGCTGAGGCCCATGGACTTGGCGGAGATTGCGCCTGATGTCATTTCCTCTACCTGGCGCGTGAGTACGAATACGGCGGGCTCGGCGAGGACTATGAAGTAGCCTATGATCATTCCGATGGGTATGATTATCCAGTAATACGGAAGTCCCGCTATTGTCTGTCCCAGATAATTTCCTGCGGGCATAAAGCCTACGTTTACTCCTGTTAGAAACAGCACCAGCCCTACATATGTGTAGCCTAGTCCTATTGCTATCTTTATCAGCGCTTTTTTATTTATGTCTCTGGAAACAAGCTGGAATATTCCGAAAAACAGCACGATTGGCAGCAGCGAAACCGCCATTTCTTTCATATATGTAGGAAAGCCTGACGAGAAAAGCCGCCATAGCTCCACTGTATTGTCGATAACGGGAATTGCTTCGGACACGCTCTGCGTCTGGCTTGGGTGGTAAATCATTCCGAGGAGCAGCACCGCTATAATCGGCCCTACCGAGCAAAGAGACACCAGACCGAAGCTGTCGTCTGCGGCGTGCTTATCGCTTCGTATTGAAGAAATGCCGACGCCGAGCGCCATGATAAATGGCACTGTCATAGGTCCTGTCGTGACGCCGCCTGAGTCGAATGCCACGGCGAGGAAATCAGCGGGGACAAACAGTGTCATGATAAATACTATGGCGTAAAAGACAATGAGCATATTCGGCAGCGATACTGCAAAGAGCATGCGCAGCAAAGCAAACACGAGGAATACGCCGACGCCTGACGCTACGGCAAGTATTATTATAATATTCGGTATTGACGGCACTTGCTGTGCCAAAACCTGCAGGTCGGGCTCTGATATGGTGATTATCATGCCCATGGAAAAGCTGATGAATGCCATTAGCGGCACGTTTTTTGTCTTTGTCATGGTCGTGCCTACGCGCTCGCCCATCTGCGTCATGGACAGCTCCACGCCGAATGAAAAAAGGAGCATTCCGATTATGAGCAGCACTGCGCCTATTAAGAAGGTCATCAGTATGCTTGGCGAAATGGGGGCTATAGTAAAGCACAAAAGCAGCACTATCGCCAGAATCGGGAATACTGCCTTTAGGGTTTCATTAAATTTTTCCTTTAGTTTATTTCCGCTGACATGCACAATATCAAACGCCCTTCCTTATTAAATCCATATTATTATTTTATCTGGTCTTTTATGCCATTTCCAGCAAATGCCTACAGAACAGTTTGCAGAACCTGTAGCTGTCAAATTCCAGTCCGAAACATGCAATACTATTCCTTTGCAGAAAGATACTCATCTAATACGCTTTTTCCAAAACTGTCCTGCGGCACTATTCCCAATGTTTTATAAGCCCAATATATGCCTCTCTCATAGCTTCCCGTTTTCATATCTATATCGTATGAAAATTCTGTCTTAAACTTAAAACTGCAATCCAGCCAAAATGTCATTGTTTTCCATTCTGGCAGCCCCTGCCGCAAAAACTCCTGCTTTAATTCCTTAATCTGTAAATATAATTCTGACATCAAGCCTAAATATATATTTTGAGCAACGCCATACAGATCGGGAATTTTCCCTCCACGGATATACTCACCGTTTTCTTCTGTCCTAAAGTAAAACTGCGCTGTCCGATTATCTCCCAGTTCCTCTCCATATAACACCAAATCATACCACTCCACTGGTATTATACTGTTTAACTGATTGGCTATTTTCAAATAATACGGAGCAAGCATATCTTCTTTCATATTAATCCTCCATTTTTGATGTACAGTATGAAAAAATTTTTTTACATTATTTTATAATACATTAATTGGTTCTGCCACACCGCAGAATATCAACCGTATGCGCGCCTGCACCAATCAGGTCGCGGCGCTCGCAGACTGAAAGCTGGTATTGTATGAAAAGCTCAAATTCCTCGTCTGAAAGCCGGTTTAAAAACGGCCTGATATAATTTGCCGCTCCGTCGGGCGAAATTATCTTTATCCGCTCTAAGCCTGCCGCCGCATTGAGCGCGTCTATGTCCTCTATGCGCACATAGTCGTAGAGCTCTTTAGGCTCTGATACTGTATGAAAATCAGGTGTCAGGCGGTTTTGGGACATACATTCAAGTATATGCCTTTCCTTAAACGCATATGTTATCACACTGTATTCGTTCATACAATACGCGACAAGGATTACGCCGCCCGGCTTTGTGACGCGCTTTGCCTCGTTTATGGCGCAAAGCTTATCCTCGGTGGAAAAAAGATGGTACATAGGACCGAAAAGGAGCGTGATGTCAAAACAGCCGCTTTCAAGCCTTTTAAGCCTGAGGGCGTTGCCCTGAAACGCCTTTACCTTGTCTGATTTTTGCTTTAGTATGCCGAGATTGTATTTCACAAGCTCTACGGCTGTCACGTCATAGCCTTCCTCCGCAAGCGCTATGCTGTAGCGGCCTGTGCCTGCGCCTATGTCCAGCACCTTGATTTCAGATTTTTCGCGTTTTACGCTTTGCCCCGCGCTGTCATCTGCGGCTTCACATTCGGCAAGATATTTATGGATATATTCCATTGAGACGCGGTATTCCACCTGTCCATGGCGCGAACCGAGGCGTTTCTCCTCGCTGAATTTGTTGTAGTATTCCTCGAGCTCTGTCATTTACGAGATAAGCACCTCCATCTTTTTCTGCACCCATGTGATGATAGGACCTAGGAAAAAGGCTACCGCGATTGTGACTATGCCGACATCGCCGCCAAGTACCAGACCGCCTGCCATAAACGCCACATCCCACAACACGCGCAGCGTCTTAAAAGAAAAGCGCTTCACTCTGCTCGATATTATAAATGGCAGCGCATCGTAGGGCGAGGAGCCTAATCCCGCGCACATATACGCGGCGGCGCCCAGCAAAAATACGGCAAGCGATGGTATCAGAAGCGCATATCTTGCCACAGTACCGTCAAAGAAGCCCGCGGGCAGGATAAGCGCCCACAGCCACTTAAAGAAATCCGATATATATCCTAAAAAGAACATGTTTCCGATAGTGCCGAAGCCGATTTTGCTAATATCGTACCTTATGACGAACATAAATGTCACGAGATGGCATAAAAGCTGGCATGTGCCAAAGCTGAACGGCAAATAGTTGTTCACTCCCTGCGTAAGGCATGAACAGGGGTCTGTGCCGAGATTAATCGCCCGCAAAAGCGACAGTCCCAAGCCCTGCGATACCACGCCGCACAGCATCATTATCATTCTCTTTTTAAATTTGGGCGGACGCTCAAAGCATCTGAGCCTCTTTGGGTTAAAACTCATAGAAATTGTACTCCTTGGGTTTTGATGGTTCCGGCTGCGGTGGCTCCGGCTTTGATTCCGGCTTTTTTATCTCCTCTGCCACCTGTTCATTTTTGTGCGGCTTTTCGCTCCTTATCTCAATAACGGGACCGCCTGTGCCGTTTATGTAGTCGCCCGTTATCGTCACCTCGCCTATATTTTCATCCTTTGGAATCTCATACATTATGTCAAGCATAAATTCCTCGATAATGGCACGCAGCGCACGCGCTCCAGTGTCACGCTCCATAGCCTTGTCCGCTATCGCAGACAACGCGCTGTCATCAAACACGAGCTTTACCTCGTCAAGCTCCAAAAGCTTCTGGTACTGCTTCAAAATAGCGTTCTTCGGCTCTTTCAGAATCTTTATATAGCTTTCCTTGGTAAGACTGTCCATAGGGCATATAATCGGAAGACGACCTATAAACTCAGGTATCATGCCAAATTTCCTGATGTCGTCCACCGTCACCTTTTTAAGGATATTCTTCTCTTTGTCAAAAGCGTCCTTTAGTTCAGCGTTGAAGCCGATTGAGGACTGCTTCGTGAGGCGCTGCTTGATTATTTCTTCAAGGTCAGGAAAGGCTCCACCACATATAAAAAGTATGTTTCTGGTGTTTATCGTGGTGAGGGGCACCATGGCGTTTTTGCTGTTCGCGCCTACCGGCACTTCCACATCCGCGCCCTCAAGGAGCTTCAGCATCCCCTGCTGCACTGATTCGCCGCTTACGTCGCGCGAGGTCGTGTTTTTCTTTTTGGCAATCTTGTCTATCTCGTCAATAAACACTATGCCCTGCTCCGCCCTCTCCACGTCATTGTCCGCAGCGGTGAGCAGCTTGGAAATTACCGATTCTATATCGTCGCCTATGTAACCCGCCTCTGTGAGCGACGTCGCGTCCGCTATCGCAAGAGGCACGTCGAGGAGCTTTGCGAGCGTCTTTACCATATACGTCTTGCCGCAACCCGTAGGGCCAAGCAGCAGTATGTTTGACTTCTCTATCTCTATATCGTCCATAGTGCCTGTGGCAACGCGCTTGTAGTGGTTGTAAACCGCGACTGATATCACCTTTTTGGCGTAGTCTTGTCCTACCACATAATCATCAAGCTGCGCCTTTATCTTGTGCGGCGCGGGCAGGTTGTTTATGTTAAATACCGCCTCGTCATTCTTTTCCTTCGGCTTTTTCTTTTTGAGCTTCTGGCGGTTGGGTATGCCGCCGTCGCCCTGCAAATCGGCTATATTCACAAAGCTTATATTGGGAAAGCGCCTCTTGGGATTTTTCTCCTTGTCAAAAAAGTCCGAAGTATTGTTCAACATTCCCTGATAATCAAACTGGCTCACAGTGTCCATTGTCTTGTGCATGCAGTCAGAACATATGGAAATATGATTCGGAAGCTTAAACATCTTACCTGTCCTGCTCTCGGGACGCCTGCATATGAAGCACACATCCTCATATTCACTTTCCTTATCCGAACCATAATCTCCACCGTCCGCCTTTCCCGACGTTTTTTCTCCGCTTTCCTTATCCGTAGTTTCACTTTCGTCCATATCCATAATTTCTAAATCATCAATTCTGTTTTCCGCCATATTAATCCTCCATATCGACTTTTGAGCCAAGCGTGACGTCAAGATGTTTTTCATCGTATTCTCCATTCGCAAAGCGTTCTATAGTCACTTCCATATTCTCGCCCGCGGCATAGTATTCCAGAAGATTTTGAAGCAGCTGCATTTTTCCTACGGGCTCTCCGTTCAGTTCCGTAATGATATCGCCTTTGGTAATGCCTGCCTTATCCGCCGCTGAATTATCCACTATACTTTTGACAAACACGCCCTCTGGCATATCGTAAGTGCCCATTGCGTCCTCCGTCACGTCAACGCCTGATATGCCAAGAAAACCTCGCTGCGATTCTTCGACCTTTTTGCGCGTTTCAAGCTTTACAAGCTCGTCTATTACAGGCTTGGCACTTGATATGGGGATTGCGTACCCCATGCCCTCTATCACGTAATCGGCTATCTTGCTTGAATTGATGCCTATTACCTCGCCTCTGGAATTTAACAGCGCGCCGCCTGAGCTGCCCGGATTTATAGCGGCGTCCGTCTGTATAAGGCGCCCCTGTCCGTATTCGTCGTTCTCATCATATATTTCCCTGTCGAGCGCGCTTATTATGCCGGTAGTGACTGACTGCCCGTAGCCCAGCGAATTGCCTATCGCTATGGCAGGCTCGCCTACCTCAAGCTTGTCAGAGTCGCCGAGCACAGCTATGGCAATCGAATCAAGTGTATCGTCGGCTATATCGTCGAGAAACACACTTACCACAGCCAAATCGTCTTCCGGCGACGTGCCCTTTATGTATGCCGTTGCTTCACTGGAGTCAGCAAACTGCACATAAAGCCCGAGACTGTTTTCCACCACATGATAATTCGTCGCTATGAGAAGCTCTTCGTCATTCTGTCCTATTATAATGCCTGACGCGTTTGTCTCGCCCTCTACCATCTCGTCATACCAGTAGTCGTATTCCAGAGCTTCGTTCGTAATAGACACTACGCAAGGCATAGCCGCCTTAACTACCGCAGTCACGTCGGAAACCACAGTCGACGCGGCTGCTGCGCCGGCAACTGTTCCCGCATTGTCCGTTGACCTTCTCTCGACAGCGGACGGCTTTACTACGCCGCTTTGCTCATCCATATCTGACGCCTGTGTTTCGTCGGTCTGTGATTCCTTTTCATCTTTTATTTCTTCCGATTCGGTTTCTTTTGATTTTGTTTCTTCGGATTCCGTCTCCTTTGATTCACCTGCCGTAGTCTTATCTGCAGAAGCTGTATCTGACCCGCTTGCGTCTTCCTTGTCCTTAAAGCGTTGCTTTTGCTCTATGCTATGTTCTGTCGCTTCCTCCGCCTCTTTTACTTCTTCTTCCGCTTCGCTGCGAGCCATTTCCTGTCCGTCCTGCATGGAAGCCGTTTCCTTGGCTTCATCGGATTTGCCGCTTGTCTTAAAGCCTACTATATTACCGTTTTCATCAAAGTCAACATACCTAAGCGCAACGGCAGCACCGCCTATTGAATATGTAACCATCAGCGCCGCGCCGCCGACCGCCGCAACGGCTGTGACAAAGCCTGACGGCTTTTTCTTTTTTTTATTGCCCATACCAATACCTCCATCACTGTCAAAAGTGTTCCGACTATCTTAAAACAGTATATCATAAATCCATATAATTTCAAACATTTTGCGTTACCTAATTTTGTAACCTGATTTTGTAACTTATTTTGCTGCTGATTTTGAAAATTATTTTGTAAAAAACAGTGACGCATATGCGCAAATGTGATAAAATGGCATTGATAAGACACTAATGTTTCAACCGCGGTGAGGTACGCATAATGTTTAAATCCTTTAAGCTTAAACGCAATTATTTTATTTTATTGGTACTTGCAGTATTCCTGTTTTTTCAAGGCATTCTCCTAAGCAACCTAAGCTCGGACATGATACAGCTTGACAAGCCCGTAAGCTTTAATTCCGGCTGGAGCTTAAAGATGGACCCTGCTGCGGATACCGTCACGATGAGCCGCGCTGTTACCGATGAAATGCTTGGAAACGTAATATGCTTCTTTACATACGATGCCTTTGTGGACGCGTTTGTTGACGGCGAATCTATATATCACTTTGGCGAATCGCACAGCTACCTCAAAAGCCCCGGTTCATTGCGGCATATGATAGACATTCCCGAAAACAGCCTCGGCAAAACGCTTACCGTCAGGGTACAATACGCCTATAGCGGCAAATATACGACTGATATCGACATAATCCTTGGCGGCTCAGGCGGCATCATTCTGACTCTTTTAAGGCGCGAGGCGATTGATTTGTCCGTCAACCTGCTTATGCTTGTGCTCGGCATTATACTTTGCGTCATATTCGTACTGCAGCTAAAAAACAACATTCACAGCGAAAACTGCCTGTATCTCGGGCTTTTGAGCCTGTGCTTTGTTTTTTGGACTAACAATAATCTGTTTTTCACCCAGCTTATCTTCCCCTACAGCACCGCGCAATATTTTTGCTACTACTTCTTTTTGTCCATGCTGCCGTTGCTGCTGATGTGCTATCTGGAAACTATAACGGACGGGCTCCGTTTCAACAGGCTTTTTTGGATACATCTGGCTCTTTGCGCGGCTATCACGTTTCTGCAGCTATCGGGTATCTCGGAATTTACGGAGTCGCTGCCTGTATTTCTGATATATTCAAGCGTTGAAATGGTTATCGTCATATTGAAGCTCGTCAAAAACAGAAAAAGCCACAGAAACGCTCTGCTTGTCGGCGCTTTTATAGTTATGGTCGTGTGCATTCTCCTAAATGCCGTCCTTTATCTGTTTAACCAGACAAACGGCGTAAGCACTACCATGGCAAAGCTCGGCATAAGCATTTATCTGATTGTCTCGATTTATGTGAGCATCAACGGCGTCGTCACGAATCTAGCAAAGGTCCAGCAGTCGGAGCTTCTGCACAAAATCGCGTTTACGGACAGTCTTACGCAGGTCGGAAACAGGTACGCGTTTAATTACAACATAAACGAGGTGGATTTGCGCGACCTTTCGCTGTTTTCCCTCGATATAAACAATCTCAAATACTACAACGATACCTTTGGACATGCGTGTGGCGACACGCTTATCTGCGAGGCTACACAAATGCTTAACGAGGTGTTTTCAAAGCTGTACCGAACCGGCGGAGACGAGTTCATTGCGGTGGAGATAAAGAGCTCGGCAGAGCATTTGCAGTATTTGAAAAATGAACTCAGCGAGAAGATGAATGAATATAACGGCGGCGAGGGTCATGACGTCGTGGTGGAAATTGCCTGCGGATATTCCACATATAATGAGGGGGATGTCTTTTATGAGGATATCCTAAAGCGGGCGGATGCACAAATGTACTACGATAAAGGACGAATTAAGATGGCCTCCAAGATAAAATCGGTGAGGTAGCATAAAGTATAAGCGCACGCAAAAGTACAGCGAACTATGAAAAAAGCTGTGTTTTTTATGTGCGCTTTACATTTTATAAGCTCAACTTAATCAGTGGTGCTTTTCAAGAGCCTGAGCAGGGAGCATGATGCGTCCCTGCTTGTTTTTAACTGTCTTAATATTTCCGTATTATCTACTACTCTACCGTCACAGATTTTGCAAGGTTTCTAGGTTTATCCACGTCACAGCCCTTGCCTACCGCTACATAGTAGCCAAACAGCTGCAGCGGGATTATCGCAAGCGAGTTGGTGAAGTAAGGATTGGTGCGCGGAATGTAGATAACATAGTCCGCCGCCTTTTCAATGTCTGTGTTGCCCGCGTTCGTCACCGCAAGGACGAAAGCACCCCTTGCTTTCACTTCTACCATGTTGCTGAGCGTTTTCTGGAAAAGGTTATCCTGTGTGGCAACTGCGGCTACCAAGGTGTCCTTTTCGATTAACGATATTGTGCCATGCTTTAACTCGCCTGCGGCGTATGCCTCGGAATGGATGTATGATATCTCCTTAAGCTTCAGCGAACCTTCCATTGATATGGCGTAGTCAATGCCGCGTCCTATAAAGAATACGTCCTTTGCGCCTATATATCTGTTGGCGAAACGCTGTATCTTTTCCTTATTTGAGAGGAGCATTTCTATCTGGTCGGGCAGGCGCCTCAAATCCTTGAGCATGGATGTAAAGTCGGAATCGCTGATTGTGCCTTTTACTTTTGCGAATTTCATGGCAAGCAGATAGAGCGCAATCAGTTGTGCGCTGTATGCCTTTGTGGTGGCTACCGCTATTTCCGGACCCGCCCATGTGTACATTACGTTGTCCGCTTCCCTTGCTATCGAGCTGCCCACTACGTTTACAATGCCCAGCACTTTATAGCCGAGCTGCTGTGATTCCCTGAGCGCCGCAAGCGTATCCGCCGTTTCTCCCGACTGGCTGATGACGATTACCATTGCGCCTTCCTCAAGTATGGGATTCCTGTATCTAAATTCGCTTGCCACGTCGACCTCGACCGGTATGCGCGCTATGCCTTCTATGACGTATTTCGCCGTCACGCCCGTATGGTACGCGGAACCACAGGCTACGATGTGGATTTTCCTTATCGCCCTTATCTCATCGTCATTCATGCCGAGCTCTTCTATTACTATATCGCCGTCCTTTAATCTGGGCATGAGCGTGTCTGTCACAGTCTTTGGCTGCTCATACATCTCCTTCAGCATGAAATGCTCATACCCGCCTTTTTCGGCGGCATCTGCATCCCACTCAATGTTGACGGGTTCTTTCGTGATTTCCTCCTCGTCAACCGTATAAAAATGCATATGGTCGGCACGAAGCCTTACTACCTCCTGATTTTGGATGAAATATACCTTTCTTGTATGTTTAAGTATGGCGGGCACGTCTGACGCGATAAAGCAGCCGTCCTCATTCTGTCCTACGATAAGAGGACTGTCCTTGCGAACCGCAAATATCTGGTCGGGATGCTCGGCAAACATTATCCCCAACGCATACGAGCCTTGGACGCGGTGCATTACCTTGGTAATCGCTTCGAGCGGATTGCCCTTGTAATAATAATCAATCAGGTGGGCAAGCACCTCCGTATCCGTATCTGAAGTAAATTTGTAGCCTTTGGAAATCATTTTCTCCCTTAACTGAAGGTAATTCTCTATAATGCCATTGTGGACTACGGCAATCGTCTCGCTTTCATTGTAATGGGGATGAGCGTTTACATCACTCGGCGCACCATGGGTAGCCCATCTGGTATGGCCTATGCCTACCACGCCCGGCATCGTCGCCCCGTCATGTGTAAGCTCCTCCAACACCTTTAAGCGTCCTACCGATTTTTTAATCTGTATCTTCTCGCCGTCAAAAACCGCCATTCCCGCGGAGTCATAACCCCTGTATTCAAGCCTTGCAAGCCCATCCAAAATAATGGGAGCCGCGGGCTTCTTTCCTATATAACCAACTATTCCACACATATGCTTTCCTCCATTCCTTATTCGCTTTCCATGCTTTCAGCTATGCTGAAAATGTCTGCCCCTGTGTTTTCGACACGAAACGTTTTTCATGTTTTCCAATAGCTGCCGCTTGCGCTGCACTTTTCTATTATGCCGTAGGGCAGGCTTTTGTAGTGAACACCAAGCTTATATCCTAAATATTTATATGCACTTGACACAAAAAGGTACGGAATATGCCGTATATTTTTTGTATCCGCCAGGTGCCTTACCGTCTGGCGTATGAGCTTAATCCCCTCGTTTTCGGATGAAATGCCTTCAAAAATTTCAGGGTGCTGCGCCTGCGACACGCCTAGGTCAAAATTGCGCTTAAACTGCTGCCTGCAGGTATAATTGTGCGAATGGTATACCTGCGCCTGCGACGCGTATGCTATCTTGTAGCCACTTTTTATCGCTCCTCCCGCATATATCATATCCTCGTTAAAAATCGCCCTTTTCACAAAGCCTCCGAGCTCATCATATATGTCCCGCCTGTACGCCGCGCAGACGTTTGAACAGAAAAAGGTCTTTATGCCAAGCTCCGGGATATCTTCCGCAGATTTGACGACCGACTGCTCCGGGTAATTGAAGCCCCTCGTATAGCGCTCAATCTCCCGACAGTCTTTGCGCGGAAGCTGCCTTGCATATGCTGCGGCTATTTTGTCGTCCTTGCCAAGACTGTTTAAAAGCTCCTCTATCAGGCTCTCGTCCGCAGGCAGTGCGTCCTGCGTCATACACACAAAAATATCCGCTTTGGAATAGCCCACCGCCTTTCTCCTCGTCTTGCCATGATCAAACTCAAGCGCTGAAATATGGTGTATTTCAATATTTTTGTATCTTTCCAAAAATCCCGTACCGTAAAACAGCTTATAAAAATATTTCTCCTCTGTGTTCATGATGATGAGCTTACGTATCGGAACAGTCTGCTTTTCCAGCAATTCTATTATTTTTACAAGCTCATCGTCCGGCTTATATGTCGGTATTATTACGTCTACTGTCTGCCGTATGCTACTCATATTTTTGCGTACCCTAGCACGCCCGCCTCCTCTTTTTCCTCAAATATATATCTGTAAACAAGGCAAAAAGGGACTGATTTACAGTCCCTCCATTGGTCCTTTATTGACTGGGCTGCGATGCGCCCACTCCCGTATCCGCTTCGATTTTTTGGCTGCACTTCTTTACCGTATCAGACGGCGTGTACTCTTCTGTATCGCCAAACAAAAATTTATGCAGCAGCACCACATTCTGCTCCAAATTTGCCGGCGCAATGATGCTTGCCTTGCCGACGCGTCCTCCCTGATAATAACCGTCAAACGGAAATCCTTCCGTCTCTCCTATCTCATAGCTCGCTATACCCGGAAGCAATTCCAAAATCTCCGACAGCTCAAGCGAAGTGGCAATCTTTGGAAATATCGCCTCGGCTAAGGAATTAAGCGTATTCGGATTGAGCGTCATCGCCTTCTTTGTTATCTGCTTTATAACATTGCGCTGCCGCTGTGTACGTTCAAAATCATTGCCGACATAACGTATACGGCAGTATGCCGTCGCCTGAAGACCATTTAACGTCTGAAGTCCCGAATGTTCCACCGGCTTGTAATATTTATAGAGCGGGTTCTGAGGATCCGGAACATAGTTTGGCTCTCCTGCCGCATTTAATGTGCCGTCCTCCTTACCGCAGAGACTTATCTGATAGCTGTTGAGATGGACTACCTCAGCCTCCTTAACGTCTATCTCCACTCCTCCTACCGCTTCAATCACGTCCACCAGACCGTTAAAGCCCACTGTGACAAAGTCCGTAATGTTCATGTCCAAGTTCATATTCAGCATTGCTATCGCCTGTTTGGGACCGCCCTTTGAGTATGCGGAATTCGCTTTGCTGTAGCTGTCTGTGCTTAGATTGAGCCATGTATCACGATAAACGGATACCATCTTCACCTCTTTTGTATCAAGGTTTATCGAAGCTATTATCATAGTATCCGAAAGGGTGCCCTTGTCAAGCCGTCCTTCGCGTGAATCCACACCAAACAACGCAATATTCCTGTAACCCTTCATAACTCCGGTCTCTGTGGATTCCTGCACCTGCTTGTCTATCTTTATCTCGTCTTCAGGGATTTCGACATATTTTATCTTGCTTACCTGCCTGCTGCCCCAGTACACTCCCGCGGCTACCACAAGCAAAATCAGCAGCAGAAATATCTCGCCGACAAACATAATTATCTTTTTTCTCTTTTTGCGCGCCTGCTGCTGCGGATTAAGCTCGACCTGCTGCTTTCTGTTTTTGCCTTTTTTATTGTTTTTACCGGAAGCTTTTTTCTTACCCTTTGACGAATTATTTATATCTCTGCTCGCTATTGCCGCGCTCTTCGCAGAAGCCCGTCGCGCCTCTGTCGCATAATACGTGTCGTCAGGGCGAGGCTGCCCTTGTCCCTGCCTCGGACGTGGCTGTCCCTGCCCTTGCGGTGGTCTCTGCTGTACTCTCTGACCCTGCATTTGCGTTGGTCTCTGCTGCCCGCTTTGACCCTGCATCTGACGTGGGCGCGCTTCCTGGCCCTGCATTTGACGAGGCGGCACTCCCTGACCCTGCACCTGCGGCGGTCTCTGCTGCCCCTGCCGCTGCATTGGGCGAGGCTGTCCCTGAGCTGCCGCGCGTCTTTGCGGCTGTCCTGCCTGCGGGTTTGGATTCTTGCGCTGGGCGGGACGTTGCTGCGAGTTTGTGCTTCTCCTTGTATTCGGATTATCCTGATAATTGTTATCCTGCATTTGTTATTCTCCTTAATAGGCATTTTTGTTGACAAAGCCTTTAAAAAAGGTCAAGAACAAAATCTTCATGTCAAATGCCATAGACCAGTTTTCAATATAATACAGGTCATATTCTATTCGTTTTCTGATTGATGTATCTCCACGATAGCCGTTTACCTGTGCCCACCCCGTAATTCCTGGGCGAACCTGGTGCTTTATCATGTACCTTGGTATTTCCTCTTTGAACTTTTCGACAAAAAGCGGTCTCTCCGGACGGGGACCCACAAGGCTCATATCGCCTTTCAACACATTAAAGAGCTGCGGCAGTTCGTCTATGCTCGTCTTTCGCATTATCCTGCCCACCTTAGTCACCCTCGGGTCATTTTTCCTTGTCCAGCCCTTTTTCTCGTCCTCGTCGCGCTGTACCTCCATGCTGCGGAATTTGTACATTTTAAACGGCTTGTTGTGGATGCCTACTCTCTCCTGCTTGAATATAAGAGGTCCCCTGCTCGTAGTCTTTACGCCAACCGCCGCTATAAGCATAACCGGCGAAAACAGCACGATGGCAAAAAGCGCCCCCACAATGTCAACCAGTCTTTTCATCAGCCTGTTTGCCGTATTTGTAAGCGGCACATGCCTTATATTTACTACCGCAAGCCCTCCCAAATCCTCAAGATAAGGGCGGCTCGGTATGACGCTGTTGTAATCGGGAATGAATTTGGTATGCACTCCCGACTTTTCACATATATTGACTATCGCTTCAAGGCGGTCATAGTCCTCCAGCGCAAGCGTAATGGCTATTTCGTCAAGCTTGTTCTCGGGAAGGATTATCTCAAGGTTTTCAATATCGCCGATAACCTTGACCCCTTTGTATACCGCGCCTCTTGGCACCTTGTTGTCAAGTATGCCGCACACGACGTAGCCCCATTCAGGATTTGCCTTGATTTTGTTGATATATTCCTCCGCCGCACGCGAATATCCTACAAGCAAAATATGCTTAATATTATAGCCTTTTTTTCTGAAATAGCGAAGTGTCACCCTCACAGACTTGCGCATTGCGGAGCTTAAGAAAATATTTATGCCGTAAAATGCGCCTACCATGCCTCGTGAAAAATCAGGTATGTTTATCGCGTAAAGCACTACCATTATCGCGAGAAGCCCTACCGTATTCGCCTTGATTATATTTAAAACCTCGTATGTCGTCCTCGAAGTGCGCTTGGACGTATACATGTCAAAAACATTGTATAAAATCAGATAGCATGGGATAATGGCGATAAGCGCCGTAAAATAGGTTTGCGTCGGCAAAACGCCAGTGCCCTTCTCTATCTCCTTAACAAGACCGCTCAGCCACAAAAACCAAGCAAGGCTGTATGACGCCGCTATAACAAGCGCATCAAGCAGGACTAGCAGCCTGTTAAAATACTTCTGGTTATCTCTTATCAATCGCCCCACCCTGTTTCAGTGCTTCGTCTATAAACCAAGCTCTTACCATTCTACAATATTTGAGCAAAAAGTACAACTTATTTTTTTAAATCGACCTCATTCTTCAAAAAATCTTAACTATTCAAACCGTTTTTATTAGCGTAAATCCACACAGAAATCCCTATGGAAATTTTCATGAAAATCCCCATAAATTCTGCCCTAGCGCAAAAGCAGAAGCATATTTTTCCATAGCATGAGCTGGATTTTTATATACTGCGGAAATCTTTTTATTTCAAAGCGCTGCTTGTATCTTCTGCCGTTCTCACTCGCGCAGAGCCTTACCCCCTCCGCAAGCCCTCCGACATATTCCTTTCCCATGCCCTTCTTTATAAAAAATGCCGTCTTTACCAAAAAGCCCGCCAGCAAAAAAGGAGAATTAAGCAAAAGCTGGAAAAGCGGCATATTTTTGTATGCAAGGTAGACGCTGTTTCTTGAGGCGAGCTTCGTCTTAAAGGCGTTGTAGCGCGAACCGCTTGTGGCGCTGCCCGCATGGTAGACTACCGCATCCGCGGCATATCGGTTTTCAAAGCCGCACAGCCTTGCGCGATAGCCTATGTCGATATCCTCAAAATAGGCAAAATGGTTTTCGTCAAAAAGACCGACCTTATCATCCTCAAAAAGCTCGCGCCGATAAATCGCCGCTCCCGCGCATGAAGCGAAAATATTACAGTCGTTATTATAGCTGCCGCCGTTTTTGCTTAGACTTCTGCCTTTGCCGCGCGCAAACGCCCAACCGAGCGCACAATAAAAGTCGCCCGCATCGTCAATCATATCCTTATCATACAGCGACATCATCCTCGCGGATGCCGAAAATAAACGGGTATCGCCGTCCATAACCTTCTCAAGCTCGTGCACAAAGGAAAGCTCCACCCTCGTATCGTTGTTTAATAAAATAACATATGGTGTCTTACTTGCCCTTATACCTTGGTTGACCGCCTTGCAAAACCCCGTATTCTCGCTGTTTTCTATCAAGCACACCTGGGGAAATTTTTCCTTTATGAGCTCTAAGCTGCCGTCTTTGGAAGCATTGTCCACAACTACTATTTCTATATCCTTTACTGTGCCTGAATATATGCTTTCAAGACAAGCTTCTATATATTTTATTCCATTATAGTTTGGTATGACTATTGTGGATTTGCAAATCGCCATTGTGCTTTTAGTCCCTTCGGATACATTTTGAGCTATATTTTGCGGATACATTCGGGGTCAAGCAGAAGACGCCCATGCGCGATAAGTCTGCTGCTGAGCTCTCTGTTCAACTGTTCTATTTTTTTTCTGCCGTCCGCTGTGCGTTCAAGCTCCCTTATCCATTGCGGCAGCTCCCGCGCTGTGTTGTGGCTTTCCGCTCCTGCCTCTGTCAGGGTGTCTTCATACTTATGACCTGTGACGCTCTCGTATATATCGTAAAGGTTTTTATTTACCGCAAGGTTCCTGATATCAAGTGTTATTATATCCTGATACAAATCCATTCTGTTCATATATCCCGCGTAAAACAGCGGCTGCCCCTTATAGATACCACTTGTTATTTTGCCGTACCGCACCACATATCCGCCTACCGCCGCCAAGTCCGGTCTGTGGGTCAGTATATCATTTCTGTACACTATGCGGTAAAAGCCTAAATGCTTGTTGTGGCGTACCTCGGCTTTCCAACCCATGCGGCTCGCGAAATCAATAATCGCTTTCTTGCCCGCCTCGTACGCGTACATCTTGCTTTGAGGGTTGTCCGCCGTCGAATTTTGGTGGCAGCGCCAGTGGTAAAGCACCTTGGGTACATGGACTATGAGCTCCTCCATTGGCTTTTCACCGCCAAGCTGTCCTTCCCTCTCCCGCAGCATCAGGGTGCTGACTATACGCAGTATCAGGTCAAAGTCCTGCGAGCCGTCATATTCCCTGCGGATTTGAAGCTTCCTTAGAGTGGGCGTGTCCACTACCAGAAAATGGCATATATAATTATTGGTAAGGAGCAGGTCCAAATTAAAGTCAAGCTTAAAATGCGGGTCATAAAAGCTTCTGCCCGCCGAATCACATTTGTCCTCATCTGAATACGCCAAAATTGGCAAATTATTTTTTTCTATAGCGCGCGCCATCTCATAGAGCGCGTCAGGCGTGAGCATGTCATCATGGTCGAGAAGTCCGCAGTAGTCGCCTGTAGCGTGCTCTATCGCCTTGTTTGTATTATCTGCAATGCCGCCGTTGTTATCCAAGTGAATATATTTTATGCGGCTGTCATTATATTCCGCGACCGTACCTGAAACTATGTCGGACGCGCTGCCATCGGCTATTATGAGCTCCCACTTTTCATAGGACTGGGCAAGACAGCACTCAATAAGCGCTCTCATGTATTCCCTCTGCGTCTCATATGCGGGCACCAATATCGAAAATTTTATCTTTGAAAGCTTTTTGTCCTCCCTCTGTGCCAGAAGCATTTCGTCCGCGGGCGGCACATACGAATAATCGGCATGATATTTTTGCGTCACTCTCTCAAACGCCGCAAAGGCTGCCTCTCTGCAGCCATTTTTCTTACTGTAATTTATGGTTTTTTTTACATTTTGTACTATTGACATATTGAACCTCTATATGCTGTCTCAAAACGGCTTAAAATAATCACCAATAAAAACGCGTTTTCATTTTTCATGCTTTTCCAGAAATATCTTTCTGCTTATAAAATTATATACCATGACTATCGCGGTCGCAACAATTTTAGATGCCGCAAACCAAACCACAAAATCTATTATATCGGCAAGACCCGCATTTGCATTGTAAATTCTCGTGCAAATCCAGATTATCAGCTCGTTGATTCCAAGTCCGATTAAACTAAGTATTATAAAAACAACAAATTCCTTTTTCCTGCCAAGCTCCTCGTTGCGGATGAACACATATCTCATGCTTAAAATATAATTGACGATAACGGAAACCGTAAATCCCATAAAAGCGCCTACCAGCGCCGCGAAATCTTTTGTGGTAACGCCGTTTAAGATGGCGACAAGTCCTGTTGATATCACAAAATCTACCAAAAAACTAATTACTCCGACAAAGCCGAATTTAATTATCTGCGCAAACAGCTTATTCAAAATGTAATCCTCCAGATTTTTCCCTATTATAATGTCCGGCAGCCACAGCATAAGGCTTGCCCCGATTATACAAAAAGTGCCGCTGGGAAGCGGCAGCTTATGCCGCCGTCCCAGCCTGCACATTTTTTAAGCAAATATTAATTTTCTCCAAGGACTGCCTTAACCTCGTTTGTCAAGGCTTCCACTTTATTCTGCGCGTCTTCAAGGCTTGTGCCTTTTACGCCCATGTAGAACTTAATCTTGGGCTCTGTGCCTGACGGTCTTGCGCAGCACCAAGAGTCGTTTGTAAGGTCAAAGTAAAGCACATTTGACTTCGGCAAACCTGTAGGATATTCCTTGCCTGTGTCAAGCTCTACTATCTTATCATTGTCATAATCCCTGAATCTTACTACATCAAGTTCGCCAAATTTTTTAGGCGGATTTTTTCTAAGCTTATCCATAATAGCGGCTATCTGCTTAGAACCGTCTATACCCTTTAATGTGATAGAATACTGTGTTTCTTTGTAATATCCATATTTTTCATAAATTTCAATCATCATGTCGTAGAGCGTCTTGCCATGCTTCTTGCACCATGCCGCAACCTCGCACAGGCACATAACCGCAACTACAGCGTCCTTGTCGCGCGCGTGCGTGCCCGCAAGACAGCCGTAGCTCTCCTCTAAGCCGAATACATAGTTGTTTGAGCCTGTCTGCTCGAAAAGCTTGATCTGCTCGCCGATGAACTTGAAGCCTGTGAGCACCTCGATAAGCTTTACGCCGTACTCTCTCGTGATGGGCGCCGTCATGTTCGTGGTAACGATCGTGGTGACAAGCGCGGGATTGGGAGGCATCGTGCCTGTCGCCTTTCTCTCTCTTAATATGTATTCAGCAATGAGCATGCCTGACATATTTCCCGTAAAGGACTTGTACTCGCCGCTCTTTGTGTCAAGCGCATAGATGCCGAGCCTGTCTGCGTCGGGGTCTGTGGCAAGCACGATATCCGCGTTCTTTTCCTTTGCAAGCTTGAGTGCGTATGTAAACGCCTTTGGATCCTCGGGGTTAGGATAGTCAAGAGTGGTGAATTTAGGATCGGGATTTTCCTGCTCGGGAACTACATAAACATTCTTGAATCCAAGCTCTGACAAAATTCTTCTGACGGGCTTGTTGCCTGTGCCGCACAGCGGTGTGTACACAATCTTGATGTCGTCTGCGACTTCCTTGATAACATCAGGGTGTATAATCTGCTTTTTGAGCTCTATCATGTATTTGTCATCAATTTCCTTGCCGATAACCTCATATAAGCCTGCGTTTATCGCCTCCTGCTTATCCATTGTCTTTACGGTATGGTAATCGGTCACTGCCTTGACTTCGTTTATAACCTCTTTATCCTTGGGCGCGGTAATCTGCGCGCCGTCCTCCCAGTATACCTTGTAGCCGTTGTATTCGGGGGGATTGTGGCTTGCTGTGATGACGATGCCCGAAATGCAGCCTAATGTCCTGAGCGCGAATGAAAGCTCGGGAGTGGGGCGCAGAGATTCAAACACATACGCCTTGATGCCGTTTGCTGCCATGCACAGCGCCGCCTCGTCAGCAAACTCGGGCGACATGAAGCGCGAGTCGTATGCTATCGCTATGCCCTTCTTCTGTCCGCCTGCCTTGATTATGTAGTTCGCAAGACCCTGAGAGGTCTTTCTTACAGTATAAATGTTCATGCGGTTCGTGCCTGCGCCGATAACGCCCCTAAGTCCGCCCGTGCCGAACTCAAGCTCTTTGTAAAAGCGGTCTTCTATCTCGCTTTCGTTGTCCTTGATTTTAAGAAGCTCGTCCTTTGTCGCCTGGTCGAAATAATCATCATTCAGCCAGAAATTAAATTCGTCCATGTAACTCATTGCTGTACCTCCACAATATATTTTGGGGTAATGCCCCCTAATATTTATTAAACCAAAAATGTGGGAATTTTGCAAGGTTATGTGGGAATTTATGTGAAATAAAGTTTGCCTCGGTCAATAAAGCAGCCGTTTAATCCAATACTGCCACCGCGCATGCCTCAAATTCTTTTATTGCGTACCCCTTTTCCTTAAAGGTATCAATCTCATCTCTGCATATAATGTATATGTCATCGGTATATTCTTCTATATTCCAGAGGAAACAGCCAAAGCTTTCAGCATTCATACATTTGTCTGTATAATTCTTCCACTTAACCTCACTTATAAAATCGTCTGTGGGATATTTCGTATAAAACAAAACCTGTGGATGCCTTAATCTGTTGGTTATTCGAATCAACGCCCCATCCTTTTGTTCCCGCTGCTCCATCGCATACTCAATGGCATTGTCAGCGCCCGCAAGCTGAATATCTATTATGTCTTTCTGATATGGTCCAAAATAATATACTTCAAACGCCAAAAAGCTTATCACATATGCTGCCAAAATACCTTTATGAATCCATTTCTTTTTTAACTTGCGGCAAACAATACCAATTCCCTCAACGAGATATATCAGCACACACAAATTCATAGCGTTAAGCCTATATATGCTCATAGACCTAAGTACTGCTACCGCTAAGCAAATCACACTCCAGCATACTATGATAATTTCATAGCCGAATTTTTTATTTTTTATGTTCTCTATCGTGCGCTTAATATACCCACATACACCTATTGCTATGAACGGAGCCGAGAATAAATAATACAATCCAAAACCTGGAATTGCGTTCATCAAATTATAATCATATTGTTTAATATAGATTCTCAAAACATCTTTAATATTTGAAAATATACTTGACAGAGAAAACTCATCTGCCCTAAAGGTTGGCATTTTAGGAATTGAAAAATATGGAGTAACTATCTCACCACAAAGTCCCTTATTCACTGCCACAAACAATACAAGGGGAAGCGCTATAATTCCCAACAAAACAACAGAAAATACCGTAACTGCATTTATTCTTATTTTTTTGTACCTATAACAATAGCAAAATAAAAATATAAGAAAAAATGGCACAAAAATCCAATATAATGCATAGCAGTACAACGAAAGCCCCCAGAAAACCGCGGAAATAACAAAGAAACCTTCTTTTTCAGTTCCCCTTATCCAAAAATAAACTCCCAGTAGAACAAACGCAGGCATTAAATTGGACTCAAGTCCCCAACGGCTCAGCATAATATGCCACGGACAAACTGCCATTATAAAACTCCCTAATAAAGCCATATTTTCGTTTGATAGCCTTCTTAACAGTAAATAAAATATAACTACAGATATAATTCCAAGCAAAAACTGTGGTATTCGTATTGTAATTTTACTTAACCCACCTATGGCAATGAATGGTATCATTAAATATGACTCCATTGCATTCATACCACTACCCCATGCGGTTAAATAAACAGGATTTTTATATCCCCATGAATCATACCCATATTCTAACAATGAAAACGCTTCATATCCTGCATAGGCTTCATCAGCATGTAAGCCAACCGGATACACCCCCAAAAGTGCAGACCGACTGATGACTGCAATCATAAAAATAATACCAAGTATTAATTTCTTTCTGTTAATGGCAATCCATTCCTTTATCATAAAATCTTCCTTTCATCTTTCAAGCGAAAACTTTTGTAAAATCCTATCTTATACCTAAAAAGTGACTAATTGTCATTATTTCCAATAACAACTGTTTTCTACCGCACTTGAATTTTTTGGTCTTTCGCTCTCATCAGGATATACCCATGCATCATTAAATAATGTCGCTATTTTTGTGTGATAATTTTTCTCCCACCTGCGTCCTTTTATGCCGAATAACAGTTGAGTAGCGCCGCCAAGGTGGATTGCTTGTTTTCCCGCTTTTTTCAGCTTGGCTGCAAGGGGCATTCCATATGCTCCACAGCCAATAATCGCTATGTCAAAATCTATTTTCATTGCTTCGTCATACATATAATCAAGGGCATCAAACCAAGTATTAAAGCGCTCATCCCTTTCACCGCACAGCGTCTGTACGGCTTTCAAGGTTTTTAGTTCAAATTCCGGCAATATATCTGTGTTTGGGAATATTTTTTCCCTTTTACTGTACTGAGAAATAATTGTGTTTTCAAACGGGTGAATAATAAGCACTTTTTTTCCTTTAAGCGCGGCAGACCATGGACGGCTATCCGCAAGCCATGGCTCCAGTCTGAAAAGATGCGTCAAAACCACGTCAGGATTGTATTCGCTTATGACAAAATCTTCCATATACAAATGCCACATTGCAAGGACATCCGTCATGCTAAACGCCTCCAACATGCACTCTGCAAACGGCTTCAGATATTTATAATCCATCGGAAAAAATCCCGAATCCCTGCCAAGCCTTGCAAACCATTCTTTTATCTGGGCATCCGTTTCATTGGAGCTTCCTATGATTTCAGCCTTTAAATATCCCGCTATCGTGCGCAGCTCCGTGTATCCAAAGCGGCTTACCATAAACGGCTTGTCTGATTTTATCAGAGCATATATATAATCATTTGTTTTCTTTTTAGACATTACCCATCTATTCGCATAATACAGCATTACCGGTTCTCTGTTAAAGCACCTGACAGTTATATGTTTTTTTAATGCCTTATGGAAATAGATGTCGCGTATTTTCCATCTTATCTCATAAAACTGCCATTTCTTCGCCAAATCATTCTGCATTGCCTAACCACCCCGCATACTTATTCACTCTGTTTAGGTAATTGTGAACCTCCCTCAAGTAACGCATAGTCAAACACCCTTTCGCAATCACGCAATCATACATAGTCATTTATGAAGCAGCTTATTATTAACCCTTTCAATCGTCCTTCCGGCACGGCTTCTTCGCCATTTTAGCTCTCTTATAGAACCCACATTCATTCTATGCGAGTCGATTATCTGTGGAAATGTACTTCTTTTTTCGACTTCTGCCTCATAACGGTTTATCATTCCAAACTGCGACGGATCCCGAAAACGCTTAAGTCCATATTTTTTCGTCATAAGCGACCAGACCGACTGGTCATGCCTGTGCGCTATAAACTCGGGATAATTGGGTAATCCCTGCGTATTGTCCTGCTCCGTTATTATCCTTTTGTCCTGCGCGTATTCCAAATCCTCGGCAATAAAGCTTTCCGCAAAATCTGACTTCCTTATCACTACATAGCCGCCGATAGACTGCGGCGTATCCGTAAATTTCGGAGTGTCGCAATCCATTAATATAAAGGCATCCCGCTTGGTGTATTTGCGTTCAAGCATTTCATTTTGCAGCGAAAAAACCATTATGTCAGTATTTTCTTTATCCATACATTCTATTAAATATTGAATTTTGTCAACATACACCGACCCCGCGTCCGTATATATAAGGTAATCCCCATCTTCCAAAAGCTTATATGCTTTATTTAAAAAATAAGGCTTCCATAAATATAAACCATTTCCCTTTTTTATGCTGAGTATGTCCTTATTTTTTTCATAGAACCCACGGTCTATGTCGTCAGGAGTATATGCTATCAGCCTGTCTGCCCCATACTGCTTTGCCGTCTTTAAATTTAACTGCTGCGCCTTGGCAAAGCCTTTGTCTGCGTAATTTATTGCAATAATCATACGAATATTCCCCTATATTTTCTATATTAATGCCTCCATGTCGTTTCATCGACTCAAGCAGATATGAAACCAATGCTTTTGCGTTCTTCGGGGCGAAGCTTAATACCTCATAAGCAGTGTCCCTTGATGCCCTAGAAATATTTTTCACACTAATCCCCATTCTTGATGCACCTGCGAATTTGTGCCCTAAGCACAAATTTGCGTGTGAAAAATTTATTTTTCACATTACACCCGCAAAGAATAATCACTATAATCCAACGAAAAATTAGGATTATAATACGGATCGCCTTTCTCCAGAAATGCTTTCCATTTCTCGCGGAAATGCTGCGACTCCTCCTCATAGCGCTTCGCCTTTGCTTCGTCCGCGACATCAATTCCTCTCGAAGCCGACTCAAAGTGATAAAGCTCCGCAAACGGCGTAAATACGTTCAGATATCCTTTCTCCAAGAGCCTCAAACAGAAATCCACATCATTGAGCGCCACCTTGAACTCCTCATCAAGCCCGCCAAGCTTATCATAGAGCGATTTTTTCACCATAAGACATGCGCCCGTGACTGCGGACACGTTCTGCGCGTAGCAGAGCTTTCCCATATAGCCGAGATTGTCATAATTAATCTTGTAATGCGTGTGTCCCGCCGTCCTGTGGGCTCCAAGACCTACCACGACGCCTGCGTGCTGGATAGTCCTGTCGCCATAGTAAAGCTTTGCGCCTACCGCGCCCACATCATCACGCTGCGCGTACATCAGCATATTTTCAAGCCAGTTCATAGTGATAACCTGCGTGTCATTATTAAGCAGCAGCAGATATTTTCCTGTGGCATAGCCCGCGCCAAAATTGTTGATTTTGGAGTAATTAAACTCGCCTTTATAAGTGACGACTGTTATTTTTTCCTGCCCCTCAAGCGTTTTATAATAGTCAAAGGTCGCCTTCTCCTCGCTGTTATTCTCTATAATGATAATCTCATAATTATCATAGGTAGACCGCGCCTTTATCGACTCAACGCACCTGCGCAGATCATCAACATGGTCTTTATTGGGAATAAGTATCGATATCTTGTCCTCGCTCAAAATCTCATATTTAATCTCAAAAATCGTATCAAAAGCCCGCGTGCTCCTAATCTCAAAATTCTTAAATCCGCTCTTTTCAAGGTGATCCGCAACCGCCCCTTTGGCTGCCGCTATCGCATAAGGCTTTGCACTTATGTCACTTGCCGTACTGTTTTTGTGCGAACGCCAGTAATACATAAGCTTCGGCACATGGACAACCTTTTTGGCGTTTGACGTGAGCCTGAGTATCATATCATGATCCTGACTGCCGTCAAAGCCGCTCCTGAAAAGCTGCGTTCCTTCAAGGAGCTTGCGTGAAAATACGCTGAAATGGCAGATATAATTGTTTGCTCTCAGATTGTCAATCGCAAAATCAGGCTTGAAATGAAGCGTAATCATATTGTCAATGCTGTCGCCCTTGAAGGTCGTTTCATCGCAGTATATATAATCTGCGTCCTGCTCGTTGATAACCTTTGCATACTCGTAAAGTACGGACGGATGAAGAACGTCGTCATGATCGAAAAGCCCTATATATTCACCTGTCGCCAGCTTCAGGCACTCGTTTGTGTTTCCCGCGATGCCCTCGTTCTTTTCAAGCTTTTTATACACTATGCGCTTATCAGCCGCCGCATACTCAAGGCACCTTTTACCAACCTCGCCATGCTCATTGTCCGAGCCGTCCGCAAGGCAGAGCTCCCAATTCTCGTATGTCTGCGCCATAACAGACTTAATCATCTCGTCAAGGAAATTAAGAGGCGTATTCCAAAGCGGCACCAGTATGCTGAATTTCACCATGCGCTCAAATCTTTCCTCACACTGACGCGCAGCCTCCTCCGCATTTGGGAAACTCGCCGTGCCGTGAAGCTTCTTTGCCTGAGCCTCTATCTTCTTTTGACGCAGTTTTCTTACTATTCCGCGCGGACCGCCGAGATTCCTAAGTCGCCTGTAATTTCTGATGCCCCAGTGCATAACCATTCTGAGTGGCTTGCTTGCCCTCCATGCAGGATTGCTCTTTATGCGGTCAAGCTGGAACTGCAGATTGTCCGCCTCATTTTTGGCATCGGCAAGACGCCCGGCAAGCGATGCCGAACGCGCTTTTTCCTGCTCGTAGGCGTTTTTATAAAATTCTAAATCATATACTTGTTCATCACCACTCATTTTATTATTACCTCAGTACATTATATATAACACGCGTTTTTATTACATTATAAAATTCCCATAAAATTTCAAAATCTTTCCCATAACATTTATCAGTATCCGCTATCTGGTGAATTGCCTTTGCAAATGTCAAAACAATTTTGAATAACTTGCGATATTAAATATCTATCATGCATCCGCTCCACTTGATATACCCGCGGCGTTCATTGCCGACAGTAGCGACTACGCCTATCTCATAGCTTCCCTCAACAATAGCCATGCAATTAAATATCACCCGTATTCCGCATAAGCTCGTGTTCATTGTCCTGACTGAAGCTTCCCCACTTTCAATCATTTCAGCCACATCTTCTCTGAGCTGCGGATAAATCGGTAGAATATATATATGACCGCAATTGTCCGTCTTCCTGAGCAGCAGCGCCTTTTCGGCACATGCGTTATCTTTGCCCAATATCAAATGCCAACCTGCTATGCACGCAAGGCGTTCCATGCAGCAGTGCGGTGTTTCAATATCATCCGTTTTTATTTCATCTATTGTAAGCATTATGCGATTTTCACCTGTCATGTGCCTGATCAATTTGTTTTTATGCGCTTTAGGCAGCGTCCTTAATATGTCATCAGCAAGCCTTACCGGCAGCATTTCATTATCGTACAGATATAAATAACTTGTGTTATATTCTACATCTTTCCTCCACTGAACAAGATTAGGGCTATAAAACGGGTCTTCCCCCTCCAAATCAGGATGTTTATTATATAACAACTGCTTTTCTTTTGACAGACGCTCCCGCTCCTTCTCTCCGGCATCACTTCCCCTGCTCAGCGATTCGTGATGTATAAGCCTTGCGTCATTCCTTACCATATTATAATATCCTGCCTTGTAAAGCCTGAAACACAGCTCCACATCATTATACGCGACGGAAAGCTCCTCGTCAAATCCCCCAACGCTGTCAAATTTTGCTTTTTCGACCAGCATACAAGCCCCTGTGACGGCAAGCATGTCGTAGGTGACAAGATTATGTCCATGATAAAGGCAGCCGCCGTCTTCCAAACCACTGAGCTTATGCGCGGGACCTATACCCATATTTGTGATTCCGACATGTTGGATTAAATAACTATCGCTTTTTTCCTTCTTTGGGTAATACAGCTTTGCCCCCACGGCACCCGCATGAGGCAGCGCTGCGGAAGATAGCATATTTTCAAGCCATCCCGCTTCTATGATTTCCGTATCGTCATTTAAAAACAGCAGATATTCTCCGTTTGCCATTCTCGCGCCGATATTACACATAACCGAGAAATTAAACGCCATTTCTTTCCAGATGTACTCGATATTAAGCCCGTTATTTTTTTGCCTGAGCTCGCCTGCCAGAGCGTATACGGCCGCTTTCTCGTCACTCCTGCTGCCATTATCCACAATAATAATCTCATAATTCCTGTACGCCGTAAGCCTCGTGAGCGTATTGAGGCACCTTCCAAGAACCTTGCTGTTGTCGCGGCTCGGTATGATAATAGACACAAGCGCATCCGGCACAGGCACGCTATTTTCCATCAAACCGCAGCCTTCAAGCTCTCTCAGACCTGACAGGCTGTTGTTCGTATAAAGCACCTTTGGTATATGCACGACCTTTTCCCTGTCCATATCAGCCGCACGGCACACGAGCCCATAGAGGTTAAGCCCCTTTTCCACCGCTTCTCTAAGCACAGCCCCGCGCACAGCAAAAACACTGCCTATATAAAAAAACGCGTTTAGCGTATCGGGCGAATAATCAGGCTTAAACCATGGCTCCCCGCGGTACAGCGCACCATCATCCTCCAATCCGTAAAGTTCATCAAGACTGCCAAGATAATCCTCGTCCGCATATACAAGCTGCGCCTTTTTATTTTGACTAAACGCCTCCCTTACCTCATACTCCGCGTTTTCCGACAGCTTTCCGCCCTTGCGCGCAAAGAGATATACCGCCTTGTCCTCAATCCCGCCTATGCCTCTATGTATTGACGCCTCCGCAATATCTCTCACGCTGTCTTCACACGACCGGAAAGGAAGCCTGCACAGAGGTTTCCCCGTATGCTTTTCGCTATATTTTTCCTGCTCCTTAAGCCATTGGAGATACGGCGTTTTTTGAGCAAACAATTCCTCCTCGTAATACCCCATCTGACGTCCCCTATCTTATTATTAGCTGCCTTTCCATGTTTCTGTAAAGGCGCTGACGTGAACAGCCGTCCTTTGCCGTAATCCACAAATCGTATGTGTCGTTAGGCAAGGCTCCCTCGTATAGCCAACAGCAAAAGCCCGTCAGCTCGACATTCGTCTGATTTTCCAATATCGCCGCCACATCCTTACGGTAACGCTTCTGCACTGGCAGCTCCCACACCTGCCCGCTACCGTTTACGAAAAGCAGCTTAAAGCTGTAGCGCGCATTATCCATGTCAGGCACATACGCCCAGCCCTTTATGAGATAATATGGTCTTTTGGCATACCGCTCCTTTTTGCAATCCTCAGTAACCACCATAATCGCGTTGTTCATCCTGTGCTCGTTTGGCAGACGCTTTCCCTGGCTTAGCTGCTCCACATAGTCGGTCGTGTCAACAAGCTCATACGACTCCAGCCAGCGGCATTTGTACTCAGGATCACCATCATTCATAAGCGTGCCTATAAACGGGTCTCTGTGATAAAACTGCCTGTGCCTGCCGTAAAGAAGCTCCTGCTCCTTAATCAGGCGCTTCAGCTTCTCCTCATCCTGCATATCGTCTCCGCGACTCAGCGATTCATGGTGATAGAGCACCGCGTCATTTCGCTGCACATTGTACAGCCCTTTTGTGCAGAGCCTAAAACACAAATCCACATCATTATATGCTACCGCAAGCCCCTCGTAAAGTCCGCCGATTGCCTTTAGATAGTTCTTTCGGATAAGCAGGCATGCCGCCGTCACGCCTATCATATCGTACACGAAGCGGTTTCTTCCATAATAATACGAAACGCTGTCGTCCATTTTTTTCAGCTTATGCCCCGGTCCATAGATTGTATTGCTTATGCCTGCGTGCTGTATGAGCGTGGAATTGGGATACAGAAGCTTTGCGCCCACCGCGCCCACATGCTTTAGCGATGCCTGCCCTACCATTCTGTCAAGCCATAAGTCTTCCACCGCTTCCATATCGTCATTCAAAAGCAGTATATAGCTGCCCTTTGCCGCCTTCACGCCGATATTGCACATCTGTGAAAAGTTGAACTCCATAGGCTGGTAAATATACGAAAATTCGCATTCGTTCTTAAACGAATCAAGCACAATGCGGTTATTTGCCGAGCTGCCGTTGTCCACCACGATAATCTCAAAATTTTTGTACGCCGTATGGCTGTAAATAGAGCGTATACACTGCTTCAGCACCTTCGGATTGTCCTTTGACGGTATTACTATGCTGACAAGCGGATTATCCTTTACCTCGTATATCGGATAGGTTATCCCCGTCGCGGCATCAGGCTCCATCCTGCCCTTAATCCCCCTGCGCTCCATCGCCGCCATGCGTATGTCGTCATACTTTGCGCCGACTCCGACAAAGTCTGTGTCGTGCATAAGCTTTTCCTCTATTTCGGCTATGTTTTTCCCCCTTTTGTACGCATGGAAAAGCACCTTTTCGATATGCCCCGCGCGTTTGCCGCTTTCAGTGGCTTTCAGCGCAAAATCATATATATTTTTTCTGTAATCGTCATCCCCGAGCCATTCTATGCCCAAAAACGCGCTCTTTCTTATCGCGAAAATATTTCCAAAATAGAAAAACGAAAACAGCGTATCGGGTGACCACATAGGCTTTGTCCATGGAAATATGCGGTGGCAGAGTTCATCGTCCCCGTCACTGCCGCGCCAATCGCCTTCCTCCGCACATATCGCCCATGTGTCCTCATCAGGATATACGATATTTGTATCCTTATGCGTATCAAAGTAACGCATAATCTCACCAAATGCTCTCACAGAAATTCTGCCGTTTTTTGACGCGAATATTATATACTCATTCTTTACATCGTCAAGAGTAAATTCACTTGTGCACTGCTCCATATAGACTACGCCAAGCGACGGGTATTCCTCCTCGTCAGCGCGGTTTTCCCCGTAAAGCTCCGTCTGCTTTATCCAGAGCAGATACGGATCCGTCTGACAGCACAGCTCCTTTCGGTATTCGTCTATGCAGTTTTCATACAGCTTGTCCTGAATCGCCTTTTTTATCTTACCTATCATTATAAATTATTTCACTCTTTCAAACCGCTGGCGCAGTGTTTATAGGCTTCTTTATTAAGACTTCTTTATTTTAAAAGCTTCTTTTTAATGCGCTTCTTAACACCGGCTAAAAAACCCCTTTTATGCCCATCTGCGTCCTGCCTTGTAAACGCCCCTGCTATTTCATCAGGAATTTCCATTACCGTTATATCCGCCTCAAGCCGTCCGCCGCCATTTACATTGACCGTCATATTCGGGTCATTTCCCTCAAATACGATATAGCCGCTCTCATGGCGCACACCGCTTACCTCGACGCTATCAGCGGGATAAATCTTACCGTCAATCCTTATCTCATTTATCTTCGCCGCGCAGGAGTTTTCGCATGGGTCAATCCGCAGCCTTACCGCGCTTCCGGGTATGTCAAGCTTCAGGCGCAGATATTTCTCCTCTATATAACAGTCATTGACCTTAAACGAATTTTCCTCGCTGAAGCCTTCACCGTAATCAACATATATCCTAATCGCGTATCTTCTATCAGCATATTTGCAATATTCCAACATCCCCGAAAGCTCGTACGCCCTGTTGCCGATAAGCTCGCGCATTTCATTGACGGACGCGCGGCTGCCGTTTATATAGGTTTGAAGCTCATTCTCCTTTTTTGCCGCCTCAGCTATCTCGTCCTGAGAAAGACCAAGCGTGTCATTCATCAAAAACTCCCGGCACGCTTTTCGCGTTTCTCCTCCCAGCATATAATTATAAAACGCGCGAAACGCTATGCTTTTTGCCGGAATCCTCTGCTCAAATGTCCACTCATAATCAATTATGTGCCACTTATCCCCGTCCACAAGTATGTTCGGGAAAATAAAGTCAATATTGCTCACGCCCGCGCCGTCCTCATTATAGCCAAGCCACTCCATATACTCGCCAATAAGCCGCTTGAAGCCCTCTGTGTCTGCCCTTGAAAGGCACTCGTCAAGCATCGCCTCCAGCGTCACGCCGCCACAAAATTCAAATTTAAGCCCGTTTTTTATGTCGCCGCCAATCGGTTCGCACTTGTTGATGTCAATCTTAGTCCCCTCATACCGCTTTGACAGCAGCTCATACGCGCGCCGCATATCCGCGATATGACCGTATGCCGCAGAAGTATCGGGGAGCTTTTCCACATGCAGCTTTTGTACGGTATCCTTCACCATCAGCGTGCGCACAGCCCATCTGCCGTCCCTGTCATTTGAAAACTTCGCATACAGCGCATCTGGCTCCCTGCCTGCCACGACAAGATATGAATTGGAAAAAAGCGGAAATTCCTTCTCGTCAATAATCTGATCAAACACCTGCGTCTCGTCAAAAAGCAATACCCTGTCCCTGTCAAAATTGCGCAGGTTGTTTGACAGCTCGCCTTTCCCCGGCAGATATTTATCCGAATATATTGTCGTCGCAAATTTGTAGTCGGGGTAAGGATAATAAAAGAAATACTCTCGTATGCCCGCGCGCTCCATGATACTTTCAAGCCCGCGCCGAGTAAAAGTCCTTGCAGAGCCCCCATCGTGATAGCCCTCAAGCCCCGAAAAATGAGTGCCCAAGTGGTCCTCCCTGCACCCCGCCCAGTATTTGAGCCCGAACTTATTTTCAATGGCGATGATAAGCCGTCCATCCAACTTCCTATGGCGATTGCAGATGCGCATAAAATCCTCATACGGCGTCTGACCGCCGATATACGCCTGCCCATACTCAAACACGCCAATCAAAAGCACATAATCAAAGTCCTCTGCAAGCTGCGGCTCTATGTCCTTGAAATTGCCGACTTTAATGGTTACATTGTCATATTCCCGATTCCTATAAGCGTTTATCAGGCTGCGTTTTTTCGACAGCTCCACGCAGGTGACGCTTTCCGCGCGTCTTGCAAGCGCTCCTGTGACAGCGCCGCACCCTGACCCGATTTCAAGTATTTTATCCGTCTTTTTAAACGGAAGCCAGTCGATGATATTCGAGCGAAACGGTGAAAAGTGGTAAAAAACCGGCCAGCTCTTTTTCTGCTTTATGATATCGGGAAATTCCTCCGCCGAATGGTTCATCGCAATGTCAAGCATTTCGTCCTCGATATCGCCGTCCGTATATAAATCTTCATTTGAATAAAGGCTTAAATCCAAAACCACATTCCCTATCTTTTCAAACCTTTCAGGTCGTTCAAACTGTCCAATCCGTTCAGCCATTATGCCGTTCCTCCAAATAATCCGTCCGCCGCAGCCGCCTGACGCGCCAAAGCAGCAACATCCGACTGCTAATCTGCCCGTCTGCCAAAGCCTATCTGTCAAAGTCCCAAACATTATATCAGACGGCGTCTCTCACGCTGACCTTTGAATCCATATCATAATACCCCACTGTATTTTTATCCGATATCACAGTCACGTCAAACGCATCATACATTCTATGGTATACCTTGAAATCATTGCCCTCATAGCCTGTGACGCCAAACGAGATAAGGTACTCTCCGCCTTGCAGCGACATCTTTTGCGTAAAGGTCACTTCCTTCACAGTCCCCGCGCTCACAGCTTCAAGAAACGCCTTCTCAAACATCGTATTCGTGCCCGTAATCTCCGTTCCTTTCGCTGTCTTAAAAGAAAATGCAAATATCGGCGCCGGCAGGTCGCTTTCAAAACGAACTTTCATATATATGGTAAACTCATTTCCTTTTATAATCGCATTCGTGCGCCTGCCCTTATCATCAACGACATAAAACTCTTCAATAACTGCCTGCTTAGTGCCATACTCAAGCAGCTTTGACGCATTTTCGCCCTTCTCGCGCGCTTTTTTCTGCTCTGCCGCCTTTGCCTCGACAGCTTCCCTCACCTCAGCGTCATTTATTAGGCTCTGCTCCGACTTGCTCTCGGGCGCCTCGTACTGCCCCACAAGCACGCGCTTAAAATCATCTATCATTTCCTTTGGCGAACCCTCGCCAAGCTTCACTCCTTGATTTAACAGAATGACCCTGTCGCAGTATTTCGCAATGCTGCTCAAATCGTGGCTTACTATAATGATAGTCTTGCCCATCTGCTTAAATTCTTCAAACTTGTGATAGCACTTTGCCTGAAAAAAGACGTCGCCCACAGAAAGCGCCTCGTCCACTATAAGTATCTCAGGCTCAATATTTATCGCCACCGAAAACGCAAGGCGCACAAACATACCACTCGAATATGTTTTCACAGGCTGGTAAACATAATCGCCGATATCCGCAAAATCAAGGATATCCGCCATACGCGCGTCTATCTCCGCCTTTGAAAAGCCGTTCATCGTGCCATTGAGGTAAATATTCTCCATTCCCGAATATTCCTGATTAAAGCCTGCTCCGAGCTCCAACAGCGCCGATATCCTGCCGTCCACCTCCACGCTCCCGCTGGTCGGATTAAGAACGCCTGTTATTATTTTGAGTATAGTCGACTTGCCTGAACCGTTCGTGCCTATGATGCCCACGCACTCCCCCTGCTTCACGTCAAAGCTAACATTGTCAAGCGCGCGGTGCTCCTTGTACTTTTTCGTCCTCGTAAGCCCCAGAGCCTCTTTCATGCGGTCTATCGGCTTATCGTAGAGCTTATATATTTTGCATACGTTTTTTACCGCAATCGCGGTTTCATTACTCATATTTTATTTATACCTCTTATCCGTTTCAGCAAACGCATCAGACAACGCCAAAACGCCTGCTTTCAAGCTATTTCCGCTCACAGCTTCTCCAATGAGCGCCGCCGTCTTTATCTTCGGCAGGCTCCAATCCACATAAGCCGCTTTGCGGGCAGATTTAAAGCACATCCGCAAAATGCACTTTCAGCCTTCGGAAGATAAGCGCCCCTATCCCGAAAAGCACCACCGTCACAATCCAGAAGTAGGACGTCGAATAAAAATCCTGCCAGAACCATGTCTTTGTAAACATAGCGTCCCTGTAACCGTTCACGATGTAAAAAACCGGATTGATTTTAAGTATTTTCTGCAAAACAGGATTATCGTCAAGCCGCGTGATGTTCCACAAAATCGGCGTCGCCCACATTCCCACCTGAAGTATTATATTTATAATCTGTGTCAAATCCCTGAAAAATATAACTATCGCACAGGTCGAATAGCTGATGGCAAGCACAAAGACAAACATACAGAGGCTGTAGTAGATAAGCTGCAGCAGATAAATGTCAGGCTTGTAGCCGTAAATAAAATACACCGCCAGCATAAAGCACACAAAAAATATATGCGTAAACGATGCCGCTATAAGCTTTACTATCGGGATAATGCTTATTTTAAACACTACCTTTTTTACAAGGTAATTGTACTCAAGCAAAGAAGTAGTGCCGTTGTTTATCGCCTCATTGAAATAAAACCATGGCACAAGTCCCGCCGTAAGCCACAGCACATACGGCGCCTCGACGCCCACAGTAAGCACTTCAAGCTTGTCCCGCGCCATCACATGCCCGAACACGAACCAATACAAAAGCACAGTCACGACAGGCTGCGTAAACGCCCATACACGCCCCATATATGAACCCGCGTACCGATTCTTGAAGTCATTTTTTGCAAGCTTCCAGATAAGCTCGCGCGACTGCCAAAGCTCCACAGGAAGCGACATAAGCCTGTCATAAAAGCGGTAAAAAACAAGCATAGCGCCGACTATCATAAGACACGCTATCAGCTTTTTGACATTTTCCTCATGCTGGTCCGCCAACGGATTGTGGTGTATTATAATCACTGCCGCCAAAACTACAGCCACAAGCGTTGCAAGTAATTTTACCGTCCGTTTAGATATGCCGTTCTTCATTGTCAATTCACCTATCACTTTAGTGATTCAAAAAATTCTTTTATGCCGCCCCACTTCTTATCTTTATCGGACATTATAAGCTCCATTCCCTCGGGAATGTTCCACTCCACGCCTATATCGGGGTCGCTCCAAAGCAGCCCGCCCTCATCATCAGGATGATAAAAATCAGTGCACTTATAACAAAACTCGGCATACTCGGAAAGCACAAGAAAACCATGCGCGAAATTCTTCGGCACAAAAAACTGCTTTTTGTTTTCCTCTGAAAGATGCACGCCATACCACTTTCCAAGGGTCTTTGAGCCCTTGCGCAAATCAACTACTACGTCATACACCTCGCCCTTTATGACGCGCACAAGCTTGTCCTGCGGATAATGCTTCTGAAAATGCAGACCGCGCAGCACGCCCCTCTTTGACGCTGACTGATTATCCTGCACAAAAACCTGGTCAATGCCCGTCGCCTTAAAATCATTGTAATTATAGGTTTCCATGAAATAGCCCCTATTATCCCCAAACACCTGCGGAGTTATAACTTTCAAGCCTTCTATCACAAGCCCGTCCGCAACACATTCCTCTACCGTAATTTTTCCCATCTTAATCCTCCTATACCGCTTCAACGCCTCCGCGTTTTTCCTAAATATTCAGATAGCTCACATTCAGGTCAACCCTGCCCTCAATGCCGCCCACCGCGCCGCTTGACGTGTACTGCCACATATCATATCTTCCCTCGTAGAGCGGCGTCTGCCTGTACTCTGCAAGCCATATTTTTATATCATAAAATTCGTCCGTATTCAAATTATTGTAATACCAGTTGCGGCTTGAATATACGCCCGCTTCCATCTGCGAATTCTGTATCGTCTGGCAGAAAGCGTTCACTATTGCCGTACGCATATCCGCGTCAAGACCGTCCGCCCTGCCGTTGCCGCCCATGCCCTCAATGTCTATAAATATCGGGAAGTCAAGCTCAGTGCCATTTAGCAGCGCGATAACCATGCTCGCCTCCTCGACCGCCTCCACCAAGTCAACCGCCTGTGAGAAAAAGTACACGCCTACCTTTATGCCCGCCTTTTTTGCGCCCTCTATATTTTTGTAAAAGTACGGGTCTTCGACGAGAAGTCCTGACGAAGAACCACGGTAGCCGCAGCGTATTATCGCAAAGTCCACGCCCTCAGCCTTTACTACCTCCCAGTCTATCTCCTTATTCCACTTGGAAACGTCTATGCCCAATGATACGGCATTGTCATGTTCATCCTTGTCAAGCAGTGCGGTATACTGTGTATCGTCCTCATCATCCTCGTCTACGGCCTCATTCTTGTATTCCAAATCATCATTTAAGACATCTATCTCATCCTCTGAATGGACAAAAAAGCTTATATCGTCAATCGGCGTATACGACACAATTGACTTCACGCGCACATTGGCAGGGTCACTCGGCACCTCGAAGCCCTCGACGCTGCCAAGCGAAACCTTGTAATCACCGGGCTTTACATTCATTATATGGACAACGCCGTCCCTATCCTCATCAAAATATGTGCCCTCGCCCTCGACTTCAACCATAAAATCATGTCCCGGCACCACATCGCCCTTATCGTCAACTATCTTTACCCTGATATCGCGCTGCACAGAGCTTGCAAGCAGCGTAAGCGATGCCGTTTCTTCATTTGACGCATGGCTTAAATTAGAACCGTTAGACACTTCTTTATCAAAAAAATCCTCATCATATAAAAACGCCGACAAGTCCGCGCCCTTTACGCGCCCATCCTCCGCTATGCCGCCGCCGTCATCAACAGCAGCCTGTTCTTTGTCGTCTTTTGACGGGGACGAGGCGCCATGAACAAACCGCCTGTAATTTATAAACGCAACTGCCGCCATTACCGCAAGCGCCACACACAGCGCAAGCAGTATGCCGACCCTTTTTGCCTTAGAGTCCATTCGCAACCTCAACCAAATACTTTCCGTAATCCGTCTTCATAAGCGGCTCCGCAAGCTTCAAAAGCTGCTCCCTGGTGATAAAGCCTCTCTTGTACGCAATCTCCTCTATGCACGAGATATACAGACCCTGCCTTTTCTGGAAAGCGCACACAAAGTCCGCCGCGTCAAGCAGCGAGTCATGATTGCCCGTATCAAGCCACGCAAAACCGCGCCCCATTGTCTCTACCGTAAGCGTGCCACGCCGCAGATATTCATTGTTTATGCTTGTAATCTCTATCTCGCCGCGTGCGGACGGCTTTACGTTTTTGGCAATCTCCACTACATCATTATCATAAAAATAAAGTCCCGGCACAGCGTAATTGCTCTTTGGCTTTTCGGGCTTTTCCTCTATGGAAATAGCCTTGCCGTTTTCGTCAAATTCTACTACTCCGTATTCCCTCGGGTCTCTGACATAATAGCCGAAAATAGTCGCGCCGCTCTCCTTTGCCGCCACTCTCTGCAAAAGCTTTGAAAAGCTTTGTCCGTAAAAGATATTGTCGCCCAGCACAAGCGCCACGCAATCACTGCCGATAAAGTCCGCTCCTATGATGAAGGCGTCGGCAAGTCCGCGCGGCTGCTCCTGCACAGCATATTCCATATGAAGCCCAAGCTGTTCGCCGGTACCGAAAAGCTCCTTAAACACCGGCAAATCTCTCGGCGTCGAAATAATCAAAATATCCCTTATCCCCGCAAGCATCAGCGTGGAAAGCGGATAATAAATCATCGGCTTGTCGTACACAGGCATAATCTGCTTTGAAATCGCCTTTGTAAGCGGATACAGCCTCGTGCCCGAGCCGCCTGCTAAAATAATGCCTTTCATAGTAATCCCCATTTCTTTTCGTTTTTTATTTATACATCTCTGCATAATATTTCTGATAATCGCCGCTTGTCACGTTTTTAAGCCAATCCTCGTGCGCGAAATACCATTTGATAGTTTCCCTTATGCCGTCCTTAAACATGGTCTCCGGCTCCCAGCCAATCTCCGCCTTGATTTTGTCAGGCGCGATAGCATACCTCCTGTCATGCCCCTTACGGTCCTCGACATATGTAATCAAATCCTTTGAAACGAGCTTCTTTCTCGGATCGTTGTCAGGAAGCAGCTCCTGTAGGGTTTCTATGATTATCTCAATAATCTCTATATTCTGCTTTTCATTGTGCCCGCCTATATTGTAAGTTTCAAAAAGCCTGCCTTTTTCCTGCACCATATCTATCGCCTTGGCATGATCCTCGACATAGAGCCAGTCGCGCACATTTTTGCCGTCACCGTATACGGGAAGCTTCTTGCCCTGAAGCGCATTGTTTATTATGAGCGGTATCAGCTTTTCAGGGAACTGGTACGGTCCATAGTTATTTGAACAGTTTGTAATATTCGCCGGGAATTTGTATGTGTCCATGTACGCCTTTACAAGCATGTCAGATGATGCCTTGCTTGCCGAATATGGGCTGTGCGGCGCATACGACGTCGTCTCGTAAAAATATTCGCCGTCATTTTCAAGTGAGCCATACACCTCGTCCGTAGAAACATGAAGAAACTTCTTGTCCGCCTTAAATGTGCCGTCCTCAAGCTCCCATGCCGCCTTGGCACAATTTAGCATAACCGCCGTACCGAGCACATTTGTCTGGACGAAAACCTCGGGATTTTTGATACTCCTGTCCACATGGCTTTCCGCCGCGAAATGAACTACCCTGTCGATATCATTCTCCTCAAATACTTTGGCGATTGCCGCCTTGTCTGTGATGTCCGCCTTGATAAAGGTGTAGTTTTGCCTGTCTTCTATATCCTTTAAGTTCTCAAGATTGCCTGCGTAGGTAAGGGCGTCTACATTGATTATCCTGATTGCGTCGTCATATTTTCTGAACATATAGTGAATATAATTAGAGCCGATAAAGCCCGCTCCTCCAGTAACTAAATAAGTCCTCATAGAAAAATTCTTCCTCCATAAAAAATATTGAAAAATATAGATATTACAAGTATACAGGCAAATGTTAATTTTTTCAAGTAATATAGACAATATAATAAGTCCAAAACGTTCTAAGGCGCCCAATAAGCGCCCCAGAACGTTTTAATTAGTATCCCATATAACTCCAATTCAGGTCCACATTGCCCTTTATACCACTGATTGTGCCCTTGCTTGAATACTGCCACATGTCGTACTTGCTCTTGTATGTAGGCTGTGCGGCGTACTGCGCAAGCCATATCCTGTAGCTGCCGATGGCTCCCATATTCAGCTTGTCCTCAAACCATGTCTTTGAAGCGTATATGCCTGCCTGATAGCCTGCGCTCGCTACTGTCTGGCAGAATGCGTTGACTACTGCCGTCCTCGTCGCCTTGTCTATCTTGTCAGCCCTGCCGCCGCTTGATTCCGTATCTATAAATATAGGGTAGGTAAGCTTATAGCCTTTTACAAGGCTTACAGCAAGGGATGCTTCCTTTACGGCCTCAACCTCATCTATAGCCTGTGAGAATACATACACGCCGACCTTTAAGCCCGCCGCCGTCGCGCCGCTGATATTTTTCTTGAAGCTCTCGTCCTCAATCAGTACACCCGTAGCAGAGCCGCGATAACCGCAGCGCAGGATTACATAGTCCACGCCTGACGCCTTGACCGCATTCCAATCTATGCTTCCGTTGTGGCGCGATATGTCGATGCCAAAGGTAGAACCGTTTACCGTAGTCGCAATCGCCCCGTCGGAGCCAAAATTATATGTAACGCCTTGGATTATCTGCGTGCCTGTGACCGGATTGCCGTTTTTGTCATAGTAATAGGTCTTGCCGTTTATCGTCTGCCAGCCTGTGTATGCAAACCGTCCCTCCGTCCGCAGGTAAAATTCTTTAGCTGTGAAGTAATCCGCATACACCGCTTCCTTATAATTGCCGTCGCTGTCCTTTATATAAATCTGATTGCCGTTCTTATCCTTCAGCTTAGTCGTGGTGTCATTCGTCGCGTTAGAGTTTATCGTGACCTTGCAGGTGGCTGTGAGCTGTTTACCGTCACTGTTCTTCTCTTTGGTAGTCGCTGTGATGGTAACACTGCCTGCCGCTACTCCCGTAACCTTACCATTTTCATCTACCGTCGCAATCTTCTTGTCCGAGGTAGTCCATGTGACGCCCGAATCAGACTTGGCGTTTGAAACCGTCGCCACAAGCGTAGTCTCGCCGCCGACTGCCAGATATACTTCATCGGTTCTGTCAAGCACAAGTGACAGTGCCGGCGCTTCAGTGATTGTCACATTTGTTGCTGCCTCTATATTGATATCATTGCCCGCGGAATTTTTTACGGTTACTATGCCCTTAATCGTAGTCGAGCCGGTCTTTACGCCTGTGACTACTCCCTTATCGTCTATCGTCGCCACTGTCTTGTCCGCGCTTGACCACGCGACAGACGGAAAGCCCTCCGTAAGCGTCTGTGTGCTGCCGTCATCCTTAGTGTATACAAGCTTTGACGGGCTCACAGTAAGAGTCGCTCCCACCGCGCAGCTATCGGCGCTCTTTTTCAATTCAAGCGTGCCTGATTTGATACCATTTTCGCTGACCGTCACCTCGCAGGAAGCGCTGCCTGTTTCTGTTGTAGGAGAGCCGTATTCCTTTGTCTTTTCGGTCGATTCCTCTGAAATTTTATAATATTTCGCCTCATCACCGTCTCCCTCTTTAACAATTTCTTTGCCTTCCTCCTTGCCCTCCTCATCTTTAAGCCTATTGTATTCGTCCTCGCTAATCTCCTCTTTTTTTTCTGTCGGCTCGCCGCCTTTATACGTAATAGGCGTAACGGTCTTAGTGACAGTATAAGTAATCTTTGCTGTTCCTTTCGCCTTTGCAGTAACATTGCCGCTGCCGTCTACCGAAGCAATATCGCCGCCTGACGACTCCCATTGATAGGAATATTCTACCTTTTCGGTTTCAGTTTCAGAGTTTTCAAAGCTTGAGCCTTTAAGCTGCGCCGTACCATTCACAAAAAGCGAAAGAGTTGACGGTTCAACAGTCACGTTAATCCCATCAAAAAACATTCTTTTCCCAAGCAGCGCCGATTGTGACGGGTCTGCTATCGTGTCCTTGTCCACGAGGATGTAGCTTTCTGAGCCGCCTATAGGCGTGCTCGTGGACTCAACCCACTCGACGGTGTCAGTAAGCTTTACTTCCTCCTTTACCGCGTCCTGCTTCTGCGTATCCTCCGCAGCCACATTAATCTGCGACTCCTTTTTTACTTCATCCTGGATATTTATTACAAGATATTCGACCTTGTCCTTGACTGTGACCTTCTGCGCCGTAGACGGGAACTTGTATTTATCCGTCGACGTAATGACAGCCTCGTATACCCCTGCTGTGACGCTTGTCGCATAAATAATGCCATCCATATCGTCATCGGTAAGCACAAGCTGTTTGCCTTTTGAGTTTGTAAGCACTACCTCAAATGCCGTACCTGTGATGAGCTCGCCCGTCTCCGAATCGGTAAAGCGTACCTTTAAGTCCTTTTCTATTGATACAAAATTGACGCTCACCTTGCCTGACGCAGCCGGTTCAGGCGCCTGCTCTTCCACAGAGCTTTCCTCCGTAATGGTCTCGCCAGATATAAACTGCCCCGAAAGCGCCGCCCCTGTCATCGCTATGAGCCCGTCATCGCCCACTATTCCCGTATTTATAAGCTCGTTGCCCAGTGGCGATATCGCCGCTATCTGCTCCTCAACCTTTTTCCCCGCATTGAAAATGCTGAATGTGATAATACCCGCGACCAGAACGACTATACCGGTAGCTGCCACTATAATATCGAACGCCGTAATATTAGCCGCAGCATCTTTTATCCTGCCTATAAGCAATGTGAAGAAGTTCGCACCGTATTCTTCGCCCTCATATTCATCATTATAATCGATATAATCATCGGTATCATATTCGTCAGCATACTCCTCCGTTTCATACTCAATGCCTTCATCAGCGTATTCCCCTGTTTCGTACTCTCCGCTTTCGTCAGCATATTCCTCTGACTCGTACTCCCTGCTTTCGCCGGAATATTCATCATCTTCATACTCATTGATTTCGCCGACATATTCATCTGTCGCATACTCCCCGCTCTCGTCAGCGTATTCCTCTGACTTATACTCCTCCATGCCGCCGTCATATTCATCCGGCTCATAATATTCAGTATCACCGACATATTCATCACCCTCATAGTATTCGCTGCCATCACCGTACTCCTCTGATTCGTAATACTCTCCATCGTCGGCATATTCTTCCGTACCCTCATAATAGCTGCCGGTATCCTCAGCATAATCCTCCGTTTCATAGCCGCCGTGATAATCCACTATATATTCGTCGTCATCATCTGCGTCGTCACTCTGAGCTTCATAATCCTCGTAATCCTCATAATCAATCTCATATCCGTTATTTCTTTTTGGCCGTCTTCTCTTATTCGTGCCATACAATCCAAAGCTTTTCTTTTTTTTCATATATCCTTACCCTTTCGGTTATTATCCCTCATGCTATAAGCCAAGCTTCCGCGCTATAAATAAAATACCGCAATTCCAAGCATAATACAAGCAATTCCTACAACTTTTCTGCGGCTTATGCGTTCCTTGAAAAACAGACGGCTCAAAATCAGCACATAAACATTCCCCAGCGATTCTATAACCGGTCCGTTTTTGTAGTCAACACCGCTGTAAGCATACACCGTCATAAGCATTGAAACAAGCAGCAGACAATATCCTCCTACCACATATGGATTGACATATTCCCTTATGACAGAGCTATATTTGCAGAATGTGCTCTTTTTCAGAAGTATCTGCGACAAAGATGCGACAGCCACAGACACAAGCATGCACGCTATATAACGGTTGACCATTCACCTAACCTCCAACTTTAAGCCGTATTTATAATAAGCGTCCCCGCCGCAACCAGAAGAACGCCTATTATGTTTTTGACGGTTATATCATCATGAAAAAAGACTGCCGCCCAAATCATAGACCAAAGTATCGCCATCGCGCGGTTTGCATAAGCGACTGAAAGCTCGAAACGCTTTATCATCTGCTGCCACAAAATCGCGTATATGCCAAGAAACATCAAATCAAGCCCCAAAAATATGCAAAATCTCACTAAACTATCTCCGCTCGCCGAAGCCTTCTTTGACATAATGCCCGATATCGTATATATAATTACTACACCCTGAAGCAGAGCGATATCTTTTATATTCTTAATCATATTTTCACCATCTTTACGCCGCCCTGTACGCCGTCAGCTTCGCGCCGACTGCGCCAATGCCGCCTCGCCACGCTCTATTACATCCGCGTCGAGCAGATTCTGCTCCTTGTATATTTCATAATAGTTATAGTCCATGTATATAAAATACCCCTGCACGAAATTAAGCAGAAAGTAATCCTGCTCCTCCATACTGCCCTTTATCTGCTTTGCGCTCGAAAGCACCACATATGCACAGTGTTCATTTCTTGCGCAGCGAGCCACCTCCGATGCGTCATATTCCTGTGGATTGCCTTCCATAGCGTCATAGAGCTCGCTCTTAAAATCCCACTGTGGCTCAATCATATTTCTGCCATACGGCGTAAATATGTCCGCCGAATACTGCCTAAAAAACGGCAAAAGCTCCGCGGGCAGTACCGCTATCGGTCTGTAATTGTCAAGCTTGAGTGCATTGGCAAGTTCAATGACCTGTGTGGGAATATGGCATGCGTTTGACGATCTGAAATGAAGCGAGTTCGTATATACGAGCCTGCCATTCACCCCAATCAAAAGCGCAGCCATCACAAACACGACCGCCTTTTCCCTGACCGTATCGAAATGCGATATAATTAAAACAAGCACATAGCACACAATCACTCCGACGGGCAGCGCCCAAAATACTCTGTAATATATCGCCTCGTCTATCTTCATGCCAATCCGCGCATACAGCGGACAAATAAATATCGCAAGCGCAGCTACTGACAGATACACAAGCACTGTCCTTATGCTCTTATTCTTTTCAAAAAACCACAAAAATATAAGCGCAGCTAAAAAGAGCAGCAGCGTTATACTTTTCCCATTATATAAAATAACGTCCTCAAGGACCTTTTCAATCGTTTTTAACACTCAAACACCTCATTTTCGGCAGACTGTTAAATTCATCAGCGCATTGCAATGTAAATTCCCCCAAGCAGAATACAGGGAATACATGCCGTAAGCATCAGGAGCGGCGTCTTGAACTCCCTCTTTTTTATACCTATAAGCACAGCCGCAAGCCCGACTACAGTAGGTACAAGCATAAAAGCTATGCTTGTCGCAAAAACCGCGGACAAAATGACACACACAAGAAGCATAAACATGCCCTTGTTGCTCTTTGCCTCCGCAAGGTTCAGGAAACACAAAAACAATGCGGGCAGCACCATTCCCGCCATAAGTCCCTTTCCCTGCCACGTCCTTGTCATCGCAAAGGTCTCGGCGGTATACAGGGATATATTCCCAAAGGCAAGCCACAAGGCAATCAAAATCATAAACACCGGTCTGTATTTTCTTTTTTCATTGTCCAGAAGCCTTGCACAAATCTGTGATAGGACACAGTACATAAGCAAAAGCCATACCACCGCAAGCATTGTATGTGCTACCGCTGCAGGCGCAACACCACTGAGCCTCGAAAGCCATGCCTGATAAACAGGTGTAGGCGACAGTGCATGGCGCGCGTCAAGCGGGCGCAGATACCCTGAATAAGCGTCACGCAGATACATCGTGTCAAAGGTGTTCGTCAGCACAGCCATAGCTATATAGTACGCATCATCGCCGTCATAGTATTCAAACATCACTGCATACGCCATCTGCGCGGCTATGATGAGAAAAGCAGCCGCCCATCCGGCCTTTATATGTACCGCCTCGGAGCGAAATGCCTTTATCTGCTCCACGTACGCCGCGAGTGCCCCTTTTGTGCAGGATAACGCATATATAAGCAACACAGCGATAACCACTGTATATGTTATAACCAACGCCGTAAAGCTTTTTTCCAACAAAATAAAAGGAACTGCCGTCACCTCAAACACAGCAAAGCTCAAAAAACAACCGCACAAATATGTCATAGCCGGTGTTTTTTGAGCCTTATCCATATATTTTACCGGTATCATTCCAAGGATAAAGGGCACCGGCAGTACAAGTATTGCCAGTATGCCCCATTTTAAGATTCTCAATAATACATCTCCTGTCTTTTGATAATTTTAGAAAATCACTGTTCGTTTTGGCTAAAGTACAGTGACAGCTCCGCCGCTATATGCGTCCCGAGGGCAATGTTGCCGTTATCCTTGGGATGAAGGCTGTCACGCAGGTAATAATTGGAAGATTCCTTATCGCTGCAGTCCATAAAACCGGTATCATATAAATCTATAATATGAAAACCATACTCCTCCACAAGCTGACGTTCAGCCTCCATATAATCGCCTAAATCAGGCTGCCCGTTGAAGTCAGAATAGCTGCATTTTGACGTCCTTGACACGTCATACATAGTTACAAAAAATATATCCTTGTCGGAATAATATCTTTCCATCTCGTTCAGAAGATATCTCAGTGAACCACAAAAGCCTGCCGTGCTAGTCTTATTGTCAACATCTCCAAAACGTTTTTCGGGAACCTCCGTCAGATAATCGTTTATACCCGCCAAAACTACTACTATATCGGAATCATTATTCATTATATTGCTAAAATTCATTGCTATTGAAAGCTCATCTCCGCCATATGTAGAAAACATACGTCCGCCCGCGCCATGGTTCAACACACGCTGAAAGTGTAAGTATGAATTAGCATACGTGACATAGCTTACCATGTTTCCGTTTTGATCAATCGCGCTTGTTATGCCTTCCGTGATACTGTCGCCGATAAACACAATATTCTTTTTTGAAAAATCATATGAATTGTTATTCAATATCTGCTTATCCATCTGCACTATCTTTTCCGTCTTATCTTTAGAATTTGCAAGCTTATATAACCCTTGCCTCGCCTCATCAAAATTCAACTGCTGCTCTCGTCTCGCTGCCTTTTCGCCCTCTGTAAGCTTCTGTATTTCATTTAATTCTGCTGTCTGAGGCTCGCTTGCCGTTTCACTTTCTTCAGTACTGCTCTCGGTTTCCTCTTTCTCTTCTTCCTCTGATGCAGTTTCCTCCTGTGTGCCCTCTATCTGCGAGGTTTCCTCCTGTGATTCTTCCTCTGAAAGCAGGCTAGACAATTCCTCGCTGCTCTCATCGCTAAAATCCTCTCTCACAATGACATCCGGATTACCAGCGCCACCATCACAGCACGGGCAATCAGTACAGCTACAGCCTTCCACGCAGTTAAGCCTCGCCTGAGTATTATCATCCAACGAATCGTTCTGACAAGCCGACAATGACATCGCGACAGTCAGCGCAGTTATTGTTGACAGTAGTTTTCTCTTTTTCATAATTTTTTCTCCTCAAAAACATATTTAAAAACATATTTATATATGTCCACTATGTCCTAAAAGCCGCAGACAATCCGCCTCAAAAAAACGATTATCAGACATATAAAAATTTGCAAGCTCCCTATTTCTCGCATCCAAAAGCTCATATTCAGCCGTAAGCCCACCAGGATGGAACATAAGCTCCAAATCAGCTCCTTTCCTTGCCGCCCATGCCTTATAGTATGGCAAAAGTCTGTCTACCACATCCCATTTCATCTCACAGGTGTAAAATATGCCAAAAAATACAGGCACCTTTATCCCCCTCGCCTCTAAACGCTTCCTGTTCCTCCGCGCATACAAATTCAATATGCACCACTTTAACAGATTTACAGGCTTAATCCTCATTTCCTTATCACACATGAACAGCGCCGGATGCAGCGGGTCAACCGGTATTCTGATGTAACGTATGCCAAGCGCCTTAAACTCCTCCTCGGAAAGTACCTCCAGCAGGCTGTCAAACACTATCGGTATCATGTGATAATGTTGATGTGAATCCACCGCAGTTATCCTATAGTCACAGACCTGCGTAACGGCTCTAAGCTGTGCCCTAAGTTCATCTTTAATTTGTTTTTTTAGCTTTACTCTATTTTTTCCATGTACGGTAAAATTCCATATAAAGAAGTCAATAAAAGATTTAGAAAAATAACCAGCCTTATCTGTCAGAAACGGCACACAATCCGCCCCCGCAACCGGCGTTCCCTCCACAAAGTTTATGTGAAGCACCCTGCGTATGGCAGCTTCCGCATCAACTTCATCAAGCAGTCTACGGCTTTCCTCAAGCTCCTTTGAATTAGGTATGACGCTTATGCTGTTAAGCGCGCCATCCTTATAGCACTCAAGTATTTTCTGCGACTGTACTGACGTCACACCATAATCATCAGCATGAAACCATATTCTGCACGCTTCTCCATCATTATCCACGTCTTATTTTTTCTCCTGACCGATATATTTAATAAATTTAAAATTCGTAACCACATACCTGCGCCACAGCCGCTTAGGGTCCTGCATAAAACGGTAAAGCCACTCAAGCGACAGCCTCTGCATAAGCTTCGGCGCGCGCTTTATATTGCCGGCAAGATAGTCAAAGCCTGCACCGACGCCTATCATCACGCCATCGAGCTTCCCTCTATGGCGATACATAAACTCCTCCTGCTTCGGCGCCCCCAGTCCTACCCATATGATATCAGGCGCTGAAGCATTAATCAGCCCCGTTAGCTCAGCATCCTCACTCTCTGAAAGCTCACGAAAGGGCGGGGAATACATTCCCGCAATCACGGCATTCGGATATTCATTCTCTATTTTTGTGCGCATAGCGTCAAGCGTCTGCTGAGTAGAGCCATAAAAAAAATGTCTTAACGGTCTGCCGCCCACCCCTGCCTTCAAAAGCTCTGTCATAAGGTCAGGTCCCGTCACTCTCTCTGCCTCTTCAAACCCGCACTTTCTGCTGTATATGGAAAGCGGCGCACCGTCGGGAAGCGCCATCGCCGCGCTGTTTTGTATATTTCTGTACGCATCGCTTTCATACGCCATCACAGTCGTATGGACATTTGAAACACAGATGTACCTACCGCGCAATTCATCCATATGAGTGACAATATAGTTGACAGTATCTCCCATATTCGTGACATTTATTCTCGTCTTTAATATTTCACAATATTTTAAGCCATCCATTTATTTTGAACCTTTCGCTCCAAGCACGGCAAATATCGTCATAAACAAAATCTTCACGTCAAGCCCCAGCGACCAGTTATCTATATATTCGAGGTCAAGCCTCACTATCTCGTCAAAATCCTGAATGTCGCTCCTGCCGCTCACCTGCCACATGCCGGTAAGCCCGGGAGTAATGCTCAATCTGCGGCGGTAATAGCCGCTGTATTTTTCAAACTCGTCCTCCGTCGGCGGACGCGTCCCCACAAGGCTCATATCGCCCTTTAATATATTAAAAAACTGCGGCATTTCATCAATGCTTGTCCTTCTCAGAAACCTTCCGACTTTAGTGATTCGTGGGTCGTCTTCCATCTTGAACATAAGCCCGCTCATCTCATTTTTTGACTCAAGCTCCTTTTTGCGCTCCTCCGCATCAATATACATAGAGCGGAATTTCCACAATTTAAAGCGCCTGCCGTTTTTACCTATCCTAGTCTGCGAGAAAAATACAGGTCCTTGAGAATCGAGCTTAATCGCCACAGCAACGAATGGCGTAATCACAGCCGTAATGACAAGTCCCACAAGCGCGCCCGCAATATCAATGACACGCTTAATAAACAGCCGCCTCGAATCCATCGTCTTCACTGCAAAAGAAATAACACTGTACCCCGCCATACTCTGCGCATAAGTATTGGGGCTGGGTCTGCTGAACAGGTCCACATTATAGTGGCATACAAGCCCCATCTCCTCAAAGCGCTCAATTATGCCGCGTATCTCCGCCGCCGCGACATCGGGCAGCGATATAAAGACCTCATCCACCATCATCTGCACGACTACATCATACAGGTCATCTATCGATGCTACTACCGGAATGCCGCTTATCATCCGCCCACGCCTGTCCTCGTCATACACTGCCACAGACGTAATCTGATAATACCAGTCATTATCCTTTACAAGCCGCTCAACCACTTCTTCAGCATTACACGCCTTTGCCAGCACCAGTAATTTCGTGCTGCTCACACTTCGCTTGTAATACCCCCACATAAGCTTTTTGAAAGCAAGATGCGCACAGTATGTAATAAGCGTATTGAGCACAGCGAATATAACATAAATCAGTCGTGAAAAGCCGTATGACTGCTGCGTTATATAAAGCACCATTACGAGCCCCACTATGATTATCAACGTATACCGCGCCGTATAATAAAACTCCTGATAATAGCCACGGTAGAAAAAATTTCTGTTTGCATCAAGAAACAGCGCATATATGAGGCACAACACCACAATATATGCGCCCACAGTCATATGGAACTGTCTGGGATAAATCTCATAATGTATGATATGAAATCTTATAAACAGTGACAAAACATAAGAAAGAACGGCACAGACAATGTCTATGCCCGAAACACAGTAGGTTTCTATCATATTGTTCTTTCTTCTGACATTTTCCATTTTTTATTTCCTTATTTTATATTATAGTCAGTCGATAATCTGAATGTAAAACACAGCGTCCAAAACACAAAATATCAAATTATAATCGCATTTGATATAGTATAACAAATTTTAAAATATCATACTATGGCAATATTCACAATATTTGTCTACATTTCTGTCGTTATTTTGGCTTATATGCACCAAACGTATTTTTTATCAGAATTTTCATAAGCTCACTGTTGCCCTTTAGAAAACTGATTTTCGTAGGTGTCTTTCCCTTTTTGGGATATGCCCGCGTGACAGGTATCTCACAGGCTTTAAGCCCTATCTGCGTAGCTCTCACGGAAAGATACGCCAGCAGCTCATATGTCATAAAGATATCCCTGAGCGGCTGCACTCTCTCATCCGTCAAGTACCTTGCCGAATACGCTCTGTATGCGTTTGTAGTATCAGTAAAACGCTGCCCCGCCGTCAGCGAAATAATCGGAGCATGTATAAGCCTTACCGAAATATTTCTGATAAACGGCGTATTTATCGCTCTACCACCCTTAATAAAGCGCGAACCCTGCACGAAATCATAGCCCTCGTTCAGCTTTTGGATAAATCGTGGAACATCCTCTATGCTGTCCTTATTGTTGCCGTCTATCGTTATTATTCCCTTATATCCTCTTTGCAGCGCCCACCAAATGCCCATTCTTAGCTGAGCTCCCTGCCTGCCTTCGCCTTTTTTGACAAGCAGCGTGTTTACTTTCAGCTTTTTCATCTTTTTGGCGTCCACAGAGCCGTCAGTCGAGCCCCCATCACATATGACGATATCCGCACAGTCATAAATATTATGCTTGTATGCGCGGTAAAGCTCCTTCAAAATCCGCTCACCCTCATTTATTACAGGAATAAGCACAGCAAAATCACTTGTTTTTTCATTGTATTCAGTGCACTCAAAACAAGGTACACCTGCCGGATTATATTCAGTAATCATATATACGCGCCTTTCAAAATATATGATATTCGCCCCAACTGCAATTAAGCCAAGGCAAGTTCCTTTACATATGCCAGTGTCTCGGAAATAAGCGCCACATCGTCAGTCCTGCCCATCTCTATTGAAACATATCCGTCATAATCGTTTTCTTTCAAAAAGCAGATTAGCTCACCATGCAGCCGCCTCCTGCCCGCGTCGTTTTTTATCGGCGCAAGATGCGGCTCACTTATATGGACATGACTTATATACCCTGCCTTGCCTTCGAGCGTCTCTATTCTTTCATTGTTTTGTATCATAGTGCCGACATCGAGGTTGAGCCCGAAACCGTCCAAGCCCACCTCATCGATAAGCGCAAGCGCCTCGGCTGTCGTATTTATATAGTTTGTATTGTAAATGACGGGATTGGCCTCCATTCCGATTATCGCGCCCTTTTTCGAGGCATATCCGCCGACACGCCTGAAAAACTCAACGCCGCGCCGCCTCTGAATGTCTTCTTCACCCTCCGGAAGAGCCCTGTTTTTAGGACTGCCAAACACCAAGTTCCTACAGCCTATGGCAGCGGCGAAATCCACAGCCGCCTCCGTATACGACGCAAGCGTTTCCCACTCCCGGCTGCTGCCAAAAAGCTTTTCACTCCTGCCAAACCATATCGACTGCATAGACGGTATCTCGAAACCATATAGTGCTTTCACGTCTTCTGCCCAAGCCCTCGCGCGTTCGAGCTGCCCATACGGATTATCAGGAATTATGCGCGTAGGCGCTATTTCAAGTCCGCCATAACCGTATTTTTTCATCAAAGCATAGACCGCATCATCATCCGCCGCCTGCCATGCTATGTTTGATATCGCAAGCTTCATTATTTTAAAAACTCCTCCCGCACGCCGCTCATATCCACAAATTTTTTAATATCATCAAGGATATCCGCCTTGTCATACATATACCCGTTCTTTCCGCCAAATTTATCTGCATACAAAGTCTTAAAGTCATATTGGGCAGGCTGCGCCGCAAGCTCGTTTTTGAATACATTGCCTGTTATATACTTGAAAAGCTCCGCCGCCGAAACAGGCTCCGTCGCCGCATTCAGCAATGTGATATCCGCATCGAGCGCCAACTGTATATCGCCCCACAAGCGCCGCAGCGGATAAAACTGGTATACACTTCTGCTGTCTGTAAAATTAAGCGCCGTAAAGCCAATATTCTTGAACATCTGCCTAAGATGACTTTTGTCCTCCTTTGCCAAAACCCTGCACTTATAATAACCATTGTCCTGCAGCTCATAATAACCGCTAAGCTTGGGCTCTTTAACACACAGCTCCTCATACTTTGATTTTTTCAGCATAGAGGGAATTACATTGATAAAATCATATATGAAATTTTTCTTTATATTAACGCCGTAAAGCGCAGGCAGTCTGATTATAAGCGCATCAGGATAGTTCTTCCTAACCCATGCCTCAAGATAATAGCGATTTAACCCATAAGGCTGTATCCCGCCTCCGCCAAGCACAGGACTTTCCTCGTTCACACCTGACGGATTAGAATATACATCAATCGTCGAAATAAGTATAAGCTTCTTGGGATTTATCTGCCTGATATTCTCCTCAGCCTGCAAAATAAGCTCCAAATCGCGCTCAGGCGCACTGTACGCCAGAAACTTCTCGGCTCTAAGCCCCGCATAAATCAACAGCTCCGGCTCAAGCCCGTATGCTTTCTCTATATTGTGCGAATTGAACACGCCGTCAATCCTGTTGCGCGCCCTCGCGTAAATGTTACTCCCCACAAAACCCGTATAACCAACCAGAATATTCATATTAACCTCCTTACTGCTTTAACTATATACTCAGGCATTTTGCAAAACTAAAAACTATATTCGCCAACAACATAGAATTTAGTCAAAATATATAAAATAAGCGGCGTCTTGCAGCTTGCTGCACCTAGCCGCGTTTTTATATATTTTGACTAAATTCGGCCAGTTGAGAACACATTCCACAATTACCCATTAACATAACTATATTTTTTCAATACTCTCAAAGCTATACTTTTTTCTCTTATACACCAAATCCACCAAAATCTGTAGATACTTTATTATAATCGTCAAAATTCCAAACAAACCAAAAAACGCAAAAGCCATAAAAAATATTGTCGTAGTCCAGCCCGCCACAGGCGTACTAACAAAATAAACCACTGCCGAATAGACAGCCACGGCTACCGCTATCAGCATCATTACAAACGTCATAGTTATGGAAAAACGATATCCAAGCTCCGTAAACAGTATCATACTGTCCACGGCAAGCCGCCTTCTATATTTTCTTTCCCGTCTGTCCTCATCAATCTTAAGCAGCCGCACAGGCACATACTTTATATTTGCCGTCTTAAGTCCACAGTTGGCGTAAGCCGCTTTCCTATAAGGCACCGTCCTGCTCATGGCGCTGACACGGTTTATTACCCTGCGGCTCAGCACCCGAAAACGCTCACTGTATATTTTGTAAGAAAAATCCGTATATCTGTTAAACACAGCATAAAAAAGTCCCGAAGACGTCCGCTGCTTTTTATCAGGGGACGCGCTCACTATGTCATAGCCTTCCAACGCTTTTTTATATACGACCATTATCTCCTGCGCCTCAAAGTCAAGTGATGTCGAATCAAATTCCAGCACGAAATCGCCAATCGCCAAATCCACCCCCGCGTTCATCGCGGCTTCCACGCCATGAAAATAACTCATATTCAGCACAGTCACAGAAATGCCTCCCATTTCCCCGGCAACACGCTTTACGATATCCGTACTATCGTCATCGGAAAAATCGTTGACACAGATAACCTCGGAATGTTCAAAATTGGCTTTTAATACGCCAATCACCGCCCTCAGAAACTCATCTATCCGTTCCTGCGAGTTGTGCATATATATTACTGCCGACATGAAATTTTTTTCTTTATTAATATTATCTATGCTGTTATTCATCAATTATCTCCATTCCACCCCTAAAAGCAATGAGGCAAACGCTTCTCTTGCGCCAAAACAGCGCCTCCGTCAAATCATAAGCACTTCATCCAGGTCATATACCGTATTTATCTTACCTGAAAGCACTCCCACAAACACAGGATTTGTCGAGTAAACTCTAACCACTGTGGGCCTTGAATCGTCAAGCTCCGAACTCATCAATATAGGCTTCATTGAAAATAGCGAGGACTTATACGCAAATTTATATTTATCTTTCAGATATTTGTGCGCCAAGTTAGCCATATACGGAAAAGCTGTATCGGGCTTTGCTACGCAGTCGCTGCAGTTGCCCAAGTGCCCTGGACTGCAATATCCGCCGCTTCTTTCCTGGCACTCAAATGTCGGCAGCGGCGTATAGCTCGTAGTGTGCGGCGTAAAGGTCACGGATGTAAGTGAATGTGTATTTGTCTTTCCAAACGGCATTATTGAGAAAAAAGGACCGTCCATCACTGTAAATCCATATTCTCTTAACTCGTCATTTACATCACAGAGTATAATCTCGCACAGTTCATACTTAATCTTGAATTTTTCAAAGCCGAGCATGTCCAATATCTGATTGGTTGAGGCATATGTGGCATTTAATACATATCCGCTGCTAAACTTTTGACCCCCCTCGCCTTCCTCCGACTTTATATACACATCATACTTACCATCCGACTTTTCAATACGCTCTATCCCAACACCGTACAAAATCCTGACATTTTCCGCCAGCTCATTAAGCTTTTCCAGAAAATAATCACGCAAAATCATAGCGTCGTATGTGTACTCACGCGTAAGAAACGCCCCGTCGCACATGCCTTCTCTAAAAAACCTGCCGGGCTGCAGCTCCTCGCAGGGGATGCTCGCCGCCTCGCAGAATTTCTTGAACTGAGCGCCGTCCGACCATGAATATTCGCTTGACGTCGCGTATACCTGTTTAAATTCCCGATTTATACAAAAGCCATAATCCCTGTTAAATTTTTCAAAATATCCTGCCGACTTCATCGCCGTTGACAAAGAACGCGGATAGTGATAACCCTGATGGACACGCGCCTGATTTATATACGTCGCGCGCTTAAACGGCGCCGGGTCGCACTCAAGCACCAGTATGCGCTGCCCGCGAAGGGCGCAGAAATATGCGGAATACAAACCGTAAAGTCCCGCACCTATTATTATTTTGTCGTATTTGGATTCGTTCATACTTTTATCCTTTTATATATTGCCTAACCGCACTCAGCCTTGCGCGCCGTCACCGCCATCATGTGACAATGTCTCCCAAAAATAATACCGCGGACGATGTTTCGTCTCCATATAATTACGCCCAACATACTCGCCTATTATGCCAAGGGAAATCAGAATCGCACCTCCCAAAAGCCAAATGGACATAAGTATTGACGACCAACCGTTTACAGTATATCCAAAATAATGCTCATATAAAATATGAATAACCATGAAAAATCCTATCACCAAAGAAATTATTCCCATTGTAAACACCAGCCTTATCGGCTTAATGCTAAAGGAGGTAATACCATCGACTGCGAGAGTAATCATCTTTGACAACGAATATTTTGACGTCCCTTGCTCACGCGGAAACACGTCAAAATGAACTACGGATGTCTTCAACCCTATGTCCGGGATAATCCCACGCAAAAACAAATTTACTTCCCCATATTCTGAAAGTGCATCAAGTGCTTTTGCACTCATGAGCCGATAATCAGCCGAATTTTCGTATATGTTACATCCTAAAAAACGCATCGTTTTATAAAATATTGTCGCCGAAGCCTTTTTAAAAAAGCCATCGGTATCCCGTGAATTACGAACGCCGAAAACTATCTCACTGCCCAGCACATACTCATTTATAAACGATTCCATGGCGTTTATGTCTTGCTGCAAATCAGCATCTATCGTAATGACGAAATCACAATAATCCTTAGCGTACATCATGCCCGCAAGAATGGCGTTCTGATGTCCCCTGTTGTGCGCAAACCTCAAGCCTATAATCTCATCACTACTCTCGTACAACTCTTTTATAAGCTCCCAAGTCCTGTCCTTTGAGCCATCGTCTACAAATACTATGCGACTTTTCTCTGATATGAGTTTATCTGATTTTAGTTGCGATAGCTTTTCCCACAGCTTTTTTGCCGATACTTTTATGGCTTCTTCTTCATTATAGCAGGGAACTACTATATAAAGAATACCCTGCTGTCTATTTCCTACCAATTTCTATCCCACCCTTTTTTCTTCCACTCGACTAAATATTTCATTGCTGCACACAATAGCAAACAGTACAGGCACAAAACACATTGTCGGCATCGCATATCTTATGCAGGTATTTACAGGCGATATAAGACACACCATAATGTTTACTATGGCAGGCACAGCCACTACAAGTTCCTTATACCGCCGCTTTATGACAAGACAAACAACGGCAAAAGCTACGCACCATGTATAAAAACCACACCTGTACAGCAGTCCGATACCAGGTAAATATTCAAGCTTGCTTATCTGCTCCAACACAAACCTTGCAGGCGCAAGCTGCTCAAGCTGGCTCGAACTGTGCATGGATGAAGTAAATGTATACCTTTCTTCCTCATAAAATCCATTTCCCTCTTTATAGGGCCTCGCCTCAGGATAATAATAGCCGTATGAACATTCAAAAAAAGTGTCTATATATGACAACGGGTGCCTCAAAAACTGCGCAAACCACACCTTAATGTACTCATTTCTGATTGCCGCAAATTCGCTGTTCGTATGGTCTACAGATGTCGCTTCGCATATTTTCAGGCAATTCTTCACCCAGTCAGCAAGCTGTGGATTGTATACGTCCACAAGCTCGTCATAATCAAACATAGTATTCAAAAACTGCCGTTCCTCATCAGTGACATCGCCAGGATAATCCTTGCCATATTTTGCCGTCTGCTGGAACATTATGCAGTATGTGTCCTCCTTGACCTTAATTTTAGTTACTCCCAACGCAGGATACAGCAGATTGTTGACAGCAAATACGGCAATAAGCATTATAGCGGAAACAAACGCAAAGACCGCCTTTTTCTTCCTATTGATTATGATAAACGCAACAGGCAATGTAAATATCAACACAAAAATGCCATTATTCCTTATCTGCGTGACAAGTATGCCATATATGACAAGCTTTACAAGCTCAGACGCGGACGTCCTGCCGCTGATTGGCATAACCGCATACACTATCTGCAGCGCAAACAACGTGACAAGCGGATAATACAAGGTGTCCTTAATTACCGTGACGTCAAAAATACACCACACAGTAAATGCTGCGTAATAAATAAGGCTTGTCCACCTAACCCAGTATGGTACTTTTATATATTTAAAAAATTCACAGACCTTTGCCACCGCAAATGCCGAAAGCAGGGTGTTTGCAATCGGTATGACAAACATTCCTATATTGGGAATTCCCCATCTCTGCGAGTACAGCGCTATGGCTCCGTAGACAAAACTAAGCAGCGGCGGATGATGATCCGTAAATGGCTCAATGCCGTAAAAGCTGCTAATCTGCGCACCTCCGTCCCACGTCATCGAGCATGGGTAAAAGGCAATAAGGTATGGCAGTCTGCACAAAAAGACCGCTACCATGCCTCCAAGCATGACATGCTCCTCAAACAGCCATTTTGTAAGCCTTGAGCATGGTCTTTCATTATCACGCTGTCTTACACGGTCAAGCGCCATTCCAATAAATGAAAGCATAGTAAAGAAAAACGGCACATATCCGATAAGCATCACAACTGCAATGTACCCATATTTCAAATCCTCATTCGCTGACTGCTCCCGCCCTATAAGCATAAACACGGCAAACAGAAACGCCAGCAGGGCATAGCCTATGGAATCCCGTTTTTTGAGCCCGTTAAGGCACTCCTTCTTTACTATAATCCTTCTATATAATATCTCCAAAAGCACAAGAGCTATAAGCTGCACTATGCCATCCCCGTTTAACGCCATAGATAAATTGCCTGTCGATTCTACGTCGGCAAACAGCGCGACGGCAGAACAGACTGCAAAAAATACAGCCGCCAGCTCCTCTAATATATTTCTCACGCTAACCTCCATAATTCTGCCCTGCGGAACATTAAAGCTTAAACATATTTTCATCTGCCTGCTTTAAGCGGGATATGCTTTTCCTTCGGCTACTCGCACAATTTTACCACCCATATGCCGTTTATCTTCTGCGCACAGCCTTCCTGTGGATATACAGGCATAGCCTTGTACTGCGTCGTATTCATTATAGCCTGCTTTTCGTCCCCGCCAAGATCAGCCGTCTCATAGCCGTTAAATATCTTTATAAAATTATCCCTTACGCCTGACGTGATAAGGCCATTTTCAAGCGCCACGCCCGAAAGCTCCCGCAAATCTTCGGAGTCCAACCAGTCTATTTCCACGCTGCTTGGATTATCCTTATAGTAAAATTCCCCAAGAATTGTCAGTTTATCCCCTGGCATAAATCCTTCTGTCGATTCAGCCATAGAAATTATCCTGTTGAAGTAGGCTTGTACGCGCTCTGTCGCAATATGCGTGCGCAGATAAGCCCTGTTCGTCAGCAGATAGTCTGCATAACAGTTCACAAAAATAACTGCCACTGTAATAAATACTATACCATGACGAGCCACATTTTTCCATTGTAAATTTTGCATATTGTTTTCCCAATCGCATATGCAGTAATCAAGCATTGACATAACCAAAACATATATAAGGGCATAAGCATACAGCATAAGCATTGAATAATCTACTTCCGGCGCCATAAAATAAATAAAGGCGGCAGCAAACGGCATCAATGCGCAAACCATAATAAGAAGCGCAAAAGTATACACATCTTTATATATCCTCTTTTGTACAGATAATACCGCAAATAAAATTAGCGCAATAACACCTGTCAATATATTTGCGCATTGAGCCATCTTTGTCACAAACGCAAAAGGCTTCCACAAAAAATATTCAAGGAAACGCTTATAGCATCTTCCTATAAGCCTCGGCATTTCCGATACTGCTATATGCCCCATATTGCCTACTCCGCCGTATGTCTCATTGTCGATATTGGGGTAAATAATATGCGACAACCACATATATATGAGTACGCAGACAATTAAAACAGCCGCGCACAAAATGCCTGTTTTTAATTCCTCCTTGAATTTCTTCCCATGAAATATATCGCAAAGCATTCCCATAAGCATAAGGGTTATCGCAAAGCTTATATAGCTCTGATATGTGCCAAGCACGCATACAAGCAACGCGCAGCAGGGCAGGAAACCGTATTTAAAACGGCGCAGTAGCCATACAGCAGCGCACGTCATTAATATCGCGATTCCCGATGTATGCGCCATAAACATAAATGTCATCGTGCTAACAACGCTTGGAAACGTCAAAAGAACTGCGGGAATAAGAACAGCCGCAGTCTTACTTTTGATTTGCATTATGTCAGCTATTATGCAAGCGGATAGAGAAAGACATACTATAAAAAGGAAGCCATGCACTGCCGGTATGCTATATATGCTTCCTAATGGGTGTATATATTTCAAAAACCATCTTCCGAGATAATCCCCGCTGCCGTATGCGGAAATATTATTTGCATCATCCCAGTTTAAAAGCTTATGGGAAAGCATGTAGAAATGCGTGAGCCACCCTGTTATCATGCCCGACATGAAACATAGCTTTAGCTGAAATGGTATTTTTTTGTATACTTGTCCAAATATGTCAAATTTCATTTAGATGGTACTCCTTGATGGTATTATATACTTCTTAATTTTTACATATGATTATTATAACCTTGTATAGAAGAAGTGTCAAATGCTGAGTAATTCAAAAAATCCCCTGATATCCAATCAGCACATTGTTCCCGCCCTTACGGCTGAAGGAATTTCATCAAGTGCTCGATTATTGTATTTAAAATCTGCCAGAAGTTTCTGCAACTGCGCTCTGTCTTCCACCTCCGTATAGTGAAACGCCTCGCACAGTTTCCTCGCTGACTCTTTTTATTTTCCATAAACGCTTACCCTATCAGGCACTCTTTGCCCTCAAACGCAAACCCATACTTGCGTATCCGCTCCGGAACAATTCCCTTTGCCTCAAGCGCTGCGCTATAACGTCTTTCATCAATCTGAGCAAGCGCGCTCTGCACCGTGTCGCTAAGCGTCTTTTCGTCATCGGGGTCATGTACCTTAAATTCTATGATCACAGCATTATCCCCCTCCTTTAGCGGTTCAAGCATCACATCGTAACGCCCAAACCCGCTTTCGCGGTTGGATGTAATAGAATATCGCCCCGAAAGCTCTACCATAAGCCCTAAGACAAAACCATGATAGAAGCGTTCCGGCTCCGTATATTCAGATGGTTTGCTGCCAACATCAAAGCTGCTGAATGTGTTAAGCGCTACATGGTTCATATACCGGTTCATCGCTTTTTTATCATCCGCAAGCAATGCCTTGATAAAAGCATTATAGTATTTTTCCGTATTTCCGCCAAACCACCCTGCTATCATTTTACGGAACATTTTTTTCACTTCAAAATTTGTCAAGGTAAGAGTGTACCATACATCCCCCTCTTCATCATCCGCATCGTCGGAAATGGTTTCGGTTTTCAGCACTTTCAGATATCCTGTAGCAAGCAGCAAACTCCATACTGCATTTGTGTTGCCCTCTAACTGGCTAAACACTATCTGCTCGTCTATCTTTGCCTCAAAGCTCCTGCCCGCCATAAGCTCCTCCATCGTCTGCTTGATATCGGCATCACCTTTTTGTATCAGTGAATTGACGAGGTCATTTCCGCTCGTGTTTATCCAGTACGCCTCATATTTCGCATTGTTTCCGATAAATGATATGATTGACCATGGATTGTATATATCACTATGGCTGCCGAAAGTAAAGCCATCATACCACTTCTTTACCTTCTGCTTCTCGCCTCCAAGCCCTGCCTCATCTAATGCAGAGAACACTTCGCTCTCCGAAAAGCCAAAACATTCGGCATACGCGTCTGAAGTCGTAGTCACCACTCTTAAATTGTTTAATCCAGAAAAAATGCTCTCCTTTGAAATCCTTGTGATTCCCGTTATGATGCTCCTGTAGACATGCTCATTTGTTTTAAATGTAGCCTCAAAAAAGCTTTTGAAAAAGCTGACAACTTCGCTCCATGTCCCCTCAAGCCATGACTCTTGCATAGGTGTATCATATTCGTCAAGTAGGATTATTGCTTTTTTTCCGTAACATTTCTCCATGTACTCGCTTAGACGGTTAAGCGCCCTTATCGCCATTTCATCAGACATCGCATCTTTTATGCTGTGATAATATTCCCTGTCATTGTCGTTAAATACCCCGCTTGACATCATCGATTCATGTCTACGATACAATTCGGCAATAGACTGCTTTACAGCAGTCTTTATCCCTTCTATATTTCCTGTCTTAACCGAAGCAAAGCTCAGAAATATCACTGGGAATTTACCTTGCAGCTCCCTGTATTTGTATTCTCCATCCGCATCCTTTGCTTCCCATACACTCTTTCCCTCAAACAAGTCTCCTCTGCCTGCGTACCTGTTTGAGAAAAAACATTCTACCGTACTCATATTGAGCGTCTTTCCGAATCTGCGCGGTCTGGTGATAAGCGTAACTTTATCCTTATGCTCCCACCACTCACTGATGAAGTTTGTCTTGTCTATATAGAGTATATCTTCAGTGATAATCTCCTCATAATTCTGGTAACCCAGTGCCGCTGTACCTGCCATAGCCAATCCTCCCCGTCACTCTTAATGATTTTATTATATGGCATGTTGGGAATTTTTACAACGATTTTACGGTTACCAAAAAACTATTAGTTCTATGAATTTTTAATGGCAGAAAAACTAACTGAGGTAAGGGCGGGCTATTTTACACTTATGGCGGTAAAAAACCCATACAATAAAATAGCTGCATTGCTTTGACAATACAGCTACCATCAACTTTCTAATTATTAAGATATGAACCCGCTTTATTATATGCAGTCGCATAACGAATTCTATTTCTCTCAATTTGTTCATTTGCCTCTTTAACTAACGTCTTATGTGCAGAGGTCCTACGAATTTCTTTGACAACTACATCCTCAATGCCTTTATAGCAAGATTCCTTTAACTTTAATTTAGCCATCATTCTCCCTCCATTATTTTAATATTTTAGCATAAATGCATATTTCTGTAAAGAAAATTTTATTTTTCAATCTTTTCGTATCTACGGACTTTAATGCTTCACTTTTTAGCGAATTCGCAGAAGTAATATAAATTCTAGAAACACAGGGTGTTTCCCAATCCATTACTCTCTCTTTCATCCATGTCTTAAATCTTGCATAAACCTCATTATAAACTAACTGCATCCTTGTATACAGAGGAACTACACAATATTTTAATTCAGCTGCCCCATATTCTACATCACTTTGATTATCCGCCCAACCGAGTTTCATCTTTTTATATGGAAAAAGATTGTCATCCATTACATATAAGTCCCTCACCAGTTTTACATGAGGAACAACATCAATTTCAGAATCCATAATACTTTTAACTAATATTTTGTCATCTAAAATATTTAAATCCATCAATCCATGACCTATGATTGAAACTGCATGTCTTCTAGGATATAAAAATCCTACCATTGGTAGTCCCGATTCGATATATGCCATTACCTCTTCAATAAATTTATCATCCAAATCCTTTTCACACTGAAGAATAAGTGGACTAAGTCCATATTTTTTTAATATATCTGAAACCTGAATAGGATTTAATCCAATCGAAGGTGTTTTTCTTCCCCAATCATTATTAGATGCGCTAACGATTTGTCCAATAGTAGTATCGGCATAATTTTTAAATTTATTACCAAAATAACGCAGTATCGTCCATGTTGCAGTATGTGCGCATACAGAAATATCAGTTTCTTGTGACTTCCATGGATAGCTACTAATTGACATTGTGTTCCCAGCTATATGTGCTTTAAAATCACATAATGCAATATATGCTTTTTCAGCAATCAGAATTTTAGGATCAATTAATGTTCTTCCAAATTTTGTCCCATCCACTGTAGGTCGCAACACTATATACCCATAATATTCTTCATCTTTTAAAATGTGCAAGCGACAACATGTCTTTTCATATTTTCTTAATTTTTGAGCATAATGAATATAAAATGTACTCAAATAATCCGTATCATAATATGGATATTCTACTATGATTTCATTGCTAAATTATTCTTCAATACATCAATTACATTATCATCCACAAGAGATTCCGGAATATACTCAAATAAATTGTCATATGAGTCCAAATTTATAATCTGAATTGAGCTGAAAGAAATCATCGTTTATATTCTTTCCCTTTCACATTGTATCATTTAATCATTAAATTGTATACCAATTATAAATTACCGTCGATTTTTCACTTCTGTTTGTGTCTATTTATAATCAGCCGTTACATCAATAATATTCCCATTTTTTACTTCATATACCTTATTGCAGTTTTTAATCGTTGATAGCCTATGCGCTATAATAATCAGTGTTTTTCTTCCCTTAAAAGACTCAATCGCCTCCATTACAGCAGCTTCCGTATCATTATCAAGTGCAGCTGTAGCCTCATCAAGCAGCAGAACATCCGGCTGGGAATACAAAGCTCGTGCAATGGCAATACGCTGCCGCTGTCCTCCTGAAAACCTTACTCCGGCTTCGCCTACTACAGTATCCAAGCCCTCGGGAAGACCTTTCACAAATTCCTTTAGTTGAGCCTGCTCCAAGACACTCCATATTCTATCTTCATCTACCTCTCTATATCCAAATACGACATTGTCTCTTACCGTACCGTCTAACAGATATACTGTCTGTGAAACATAAGAAACAATCTCCGACCACTGCTTAGGAGAAGAAGATACATCATGCCCGTCAACAGTAATCTTTCCCTTCATCGGTTTATATAACCCCAGCAACATATCTCCCAATGTCGTCTTGCCTGCCCCCGACTCACCTATAATTGCTACAGAATCTCCCTTTTTTATCTCCAAGGAAATATCGTCCAGTATTTTCTTCTCTGAATCGTCATATTGCCATACAACATTCTGTACATTAATGCTGTTATCAAGAAATTCTTCATAGCATTTCGCAAATACTTCCATTTCTTCCCAGACATCCGCATTTGCCAGTTTTGCAAACAACACAATTAGCACGGTGCTTTGTCTTTGTTCATAATTTATTCATGCATTTGTCCTGCTAAAATTTCTTATAACTTTTTAAGTAAAATAGGGACATCAACTACTTGTCCTATGTTTCTCTTTCTTTTTCTGCTGTTTCAGTTTCTTTCATATAAGATTCCCTTTCAATATAAATCGGTCTGCCTTTAACCTCCATATAAATCCTTGCAAGATACTCGCCTATCATTCCCAATATGGTAATAATGACGCCTCCTAAAAACAACATCACAATCATTATGCCGGAATACCCTGTCCTGACTACCTGTGGATTATGAATCGCACTAATATATAGCCTTATGGCGAAAACAAATGACAAAAAGACTACTAACATTCCTAAATAAACTACTCCCCTTAACGGGGTTGTAGCAAACGCTATAAAACCGCTATACGCATATTTGAGCAGTCCAAAAAAATTCCATTTTGTCTTACCCGCCGCTCTTTCTACATTCTGGTATTCTATCCATTTATTTTTGTAGCCAATCCATGAATAAATCCCCTTAGTAAAGCGTTCCCTTTCTGTCATAGACACAATTGCCTCGGCAACATTCCTTTTCATCAGCCTGTAATCTGTGCTTCCCGAAACCAAATCTATTGAAGTAATATGATTCATTATATGATAAAAAGCCTTTGAAAAAGTGCTGCGTATAAACGGTTCACCCTTCCTCGAAACTCTACGTGCCGAAGCGCAGTCATACCCCTCAACTTCAATAGCATAAAGCATGTCATTTAAAAGCTCAGGCGGATGCTGTAAATCTGCGTCCATAAGCGCTACATAATCGCCACTGCATCTGGACAGTCCTGCATAAATCGCAGCCTCCTTGCCAAAATTCCTCGAAAACGAAATATACTGTATCCCCCCCCCCCGAGTATTATCTGCGGAGGCTGATACAACCTTTTTTATCTCATAAAGCGTATTATCCTTGCTGCCATCATCTATATATGTTATCAGGAATTTATAGTCCTGTAATTTGTCAAATACCTCTAATATATGTTCATAAAACAGACGAACACATTTTTCTTCATTATAGCAGGGCACTATCAGCTCTATTGTTTTCATATTGTTTCTTAGTTCCTTTCAACACTTTAGAATCTTTTACAATGCCACATATCCTCATTGCATCACATACAACAGTCTCCAAAATCTTCTGGGTATGCTGGTGCATATAGAACTTATATCCCAAATTCCAGCCATTAATCAATTCAATTTTTTCAGTCTGTCAAGCACATTCAATTTAATCATTATCGTACGAATACACCTAAGCAAAACTCTATCCTTTAATGTTATGTTCGCATACACATCACGAACCGCTTTATAGCCTTTATTATGATATGTCGACCGGAATCTTCTTTTCTCATCTTCGTTTAGCTCAATGTTTCTTTTGCCCATTTTATGATGAGCACTTTCTACAAAGTCCACATACCCAGCAATTTTATCAATCTGGCTTAACCCTTTTTCAGTATGATTAACCACATACGATATCCCATTTAGCTTTCCCGTTTTTTCACACAGCTTTTTCTCGCATTCCCACAAGAATGCACTTACTTTCCCGCACAGCCTGTAAAATCAACATAACATATATCTATGACTAATGCCCTTATATGCAATAAAATCTGTTCAGTGTTTCTTTCGCAGAGGCTTTTGTTGCATTTTGTCACCGCTCAAGCGAATTTCTGATAAAATCTTTTATTGTATAGGATGGCTCATCATTTTTTTTAATAACTCTTTTATTCCTATAAAAATTTTAATACAAACTAAATTCTGAAATATCTTATAACCTAAAAACTTCTGCATTATCTTGTGTGACTTATGCGATTCAAATGATATAGCATCATATTTTTTACTTAGATAATCTAACATGTTATATTGAATTCCATTTCTGAAAAAAATAGTTCCTTCCCTCAAAGACTCCCAATTCCTTATACCATACTCATTTTTGTGAAAATATTCTACATATGTACCATATGTTTCAAATTCGCTAAAACCAGACTCGGCTATATCTTCTACCGAAATTGCCGAAATTATTTTTTCCCAAAAACAATCTCCTTGAAGCGTATCATTTTCTTCTATCTTTTTTATCAGCTCTCTCATTATCTCTTTATCAAATAGCATATGCTCTGATATAAAAGAATAATTATTTGACTTCTCCAGAAACGGAAACAGTCTTTGTATTGTATCAAAATATGGCTTATGGTATTCTGTCTTCACGTCAAAAATCTTTAACCCATTTTCATACATATCTACCTTATGTGTGGGAATTGTGTCTGAATCCCATACTAAGTATGACGAATCTTCACATATTAAAGCGTATGCCATCTTCAAAAACTGCTGAAAGTACCAACCTGCTCTACATTCACTTGCGTCATCCGACCTTTCCTTCAACGCCCTTTTTATGCCATTATACCCCCCCCCTGTATTCAAAATAGTGTCTTCATCTAAAAAAATAATTTTCTTACTAATTCCCTCAATCTCTAACCTCAATTCTTTTTTCCCTATAATAATCAAGTTCTTTTTCAAAATATTTTTTTCAAAAAAATTATAATATTGGGGGATATTTTTAATTGTTTTATCAGTACATAGCATTACAACATCATATAACTCATTCACCATAATTCGCTCCTTTTTCTGCCTAAGTCTATAATACAATAACCTCAAAACAACTAGCCATAAACTTTATTTTTCCTGTCATATCCCATCACTTTTAAACACAAATAAAATACTGCCATTATGCATACATAATACACATATACAAAATGAAAGAGAAAAGTTAGATTTTTATGATAAATTGCAAGCCTAATGCTGTCTATTATTGGAATCGGAACAATCAGAGCATACAACACAAATTTCCTCTTTCTTACTGTCAATGCTTTATTTATATCGGCTTTTGTCGAAAAACCACCTTCGCTTTTGTAAAAGACATTATTTATCACCCTAAACTTAAGTTTTTCTAAGTATGTTTTAAATGAAGAACGACAATTGTGATGAATGTCATCTCCCTTAATGCATCCACACAATCCGGTATCACTTATTATTCTATCAAATGTATTGCACGCAAATTCTATTGTATTAAATTCTTTCGGATATTTTTCTCTTACATAATCAACCGAAAAGCAAAATGTTCCGCTATCAGTTAAAGGATAAATGTCTGTATTTTTGAATTTCATTACAGCACGATTTTTATTCTCCTCTATAATGTACTTTTTATAAGTTTCATATTTATCGTGTTTGGTATTATATATGAAGTAATTAAACGGATCGCCAAGCACATTTAAATAGGTGGCAGATATGCCGCACAATTTCTTGCGCCCTGCTATATATCTATTAGGAATAAGCACTTTTATATCAGGATGCGACTTCAAAAAATGCATCTTATCATTTAATTGATCTACATACGAAAATTCTTCATCTGAATCCATTCTAAGCGCAAAATATCCTGAAGCATTCTCTAACCCAATCGCTTTAGCATATTCCGGCAGTCGCTTGGGGTTATTTATTACGATTGCTCCAGCTCTTCTTGCCATTTGTATCGTTTTGTCTGACGAACCCCCATCAACTACTATAACCTCAATATCATCCTTGCTGATACTTTGTTTTTTTATAGAAGCTAAGGTATATCCAAGTGTTGTCTCTGAATTATATGTTGGTATTATAATAGAAAAAAAAGGTCTTTTCATATATAAATCGCCTCACATTATTTTATTATTTCAATATTCACAGTCAGTTACATAGGTTTACGCTTTATCATTTCTAACAATATATTTTTTATCTCTGCCAGTTCTTCCGACTTATAGTAAAACACTAATAATATGATGGAAGAAATCACTAATCCCAATATCATATCCACTATCACTCCAAATTGCAGTCTGCCTGTCACCACCCAAACTATACATATTGACAAAGCATTAACAAAGCCGCCTTTTATGTATTCCATAAGGGCAAATTTCATAGGTAATTGAAAATAATATTTGTAAATATAATAGGTTTCAAGCGGGATATTTATTAATGCTAATGAAACTATTGTTGCTACCACGACACCTTCTATTCCCCATATATTTATAAATATAAGATTAAGCACAATATTTACTCCGGTTTCGAATAATGCTACCCACTTGCCCTCCCACCAAATGCCACTGCTGCTTCGCACCATATCGCTGATAGATGATATGCACTTCAAATAAAAATATATTACGAATAAAATAGCTGTTCCATCAGTGAGCAAACCATCTTCCCCAGCATACATGAGCATAAAAGGCTGATATCCGCATACCATCAGCGCACTTGCAATAACAGATGCACACTCAACTACAAAAACTGACATCTTTGTTATTCCCAAATTATTTTCCCTTGACTCTACGGCTACGGCGTTCCCCAGGCTAGGCAACACCGCTGTCGTAATACTGCTAATAAGCATACATCCTACCGTCATCACCATAATATAATTCTGATACTTAGCGGCATCTGCAAGCCCCAAAAATGCTGATACAATTATAACATCCACAGAAGCTCTGCATGCAGTGCGCAGCTTCGAAAACGAGAGACCGACAACTCTATGTTTAAACTCATACCAAAATTTCCTGTCAAAATAATCCCTTTTAAATTTTGCCGGCACATATTGGGGAAATTGTTTTCTTTGCCGTCTGCCCGTCAGGAAGTATGCTAAAAATGTCCCTATTGGCAATAATGCCGCATATATATAAAAATTATGGCATACAGCCAACGCAATTATTTGAACACTATATGTTATTAGCCACACAATCGAGCCATATTTGTGAGTAACCGATATATCCTGATTTGCCTGATAAACTGCCGAACTATAAGGATAAACCCAATAACTGACGGTAGCATAAGCAATATAAGGAATATATACAACATATATGTTTAATTCCTTTGGAGCGTTGCCTTGTATCAAACGCGGCAAAAATGGCATTAATACCAATGACGCCATTAATATCATCAAACCCAAAAATCTGTAAAATTTTTGATAAAGTGACAGTAACTGATTAGCTTGTACAAAATCACCTTTCGCCACAGGCTTATACATATTATAGACAAGAGCTGTTCCTATTCCTAATTCGCTTATATTCAAAACATTTAGGATTGACGAGTACAACGATGTCAATCCTAAATACTCCATGTCCCAATAATGTATTATAAACCGCCTAATCAAAAATGGCATAAATGATGTTACAAATATGCTGACATAACTCCAGATTAAGTTTTTAACTGTATGTTTTACTCTTACTTCTGTTGCCATTTATATTACCTGCTCTTTTGTAAAATTTTACCCAATATGTTCATGTCAGTCCTTATAACCTTCTTGAATATCATCAAAATTTTTCTCCCTACTTTTCGCAAACTGATATCCGAAAAATCACTATTTATTTTGTTTAAAGCGATTAACAATATTTTGAATTTTTAAAATTAATTCAGGATTTATATCTAATATAGCTCCTTTTAAATATATTATAGCCATTTCCCAGTTTGTCATTATTGGTCTCTTGTGTCCATCAAGCTTAATCCCATTTCTATCGCAAAGCCTTGCACCTTCCTGCATCCATTTTCCTTTTCTTACGCCTTCAACATACGGAAATGAATAATCAAGCGCAACCAATATAGGATATTGTGTATTTGTCTTTCTCATTGAACCTATCCTTTCAAAGTCCCAAGCACTCCAACCATCTTCTATTATTTCCGCTAAAAGCTTTGCATTCCAAATTCCCGGTTGAAGCGAAAGTGAATACCCCCCCCCGCCTATATAATACCCGATACTGCCGTCATCATAAATTCCGCCATATCCCCATGGGGAATACATAAGCCTTAAGTTAAGTGCATTATACTTTTCAATCCTATCTATTTGTTTTTGAATGTCACCATTAGAAACATAATCGCATAAAAGATAATCATCCATCCAAAGCATAACATATTTTGTTGCCGTTTTATTAATAGCTGTCTTTATCATCTTATCCCAAGTATCATCCAACACTATAATATCATCAAATACATGGTTTTTTCCCTCATCATGATATTCATCCGTAATCAATACTACTTTATATACGCAATCCGCCCAGTACTTGCGAAACAAAACAGAAAAAACATCCCACATATCCCTATTTTTCCAACAGGAATAAATCAAAATTGCCAATTCATTACTTAATACCTTATTATAGTTCATTCTTTGCGACCTCGTCTATATACAATTATTTTCATAACTTACTTCATAATCAATAAAATAACTTTTAACAAAACCGTTACCTTTGGTGATTTTATGTCGCGCCATGAGAGAGCCAATATCGTTATGGACTTATAATATGGTGTTGTCCTACCAGTATATTTGATATAAGCCGGGAAGGTCTTTCGTTTGCAGTACCCCCCCTCCCTATTTTGCCACTTTTATATTCATTTACAAATTTTCTAATATCACTTGCATCTCCATTAAAAAGCCGTGCATTTTTTCCAAGTCCTTCCTTGCGTTCAGTAGTCTTACGCATAATTAGACATGGCTTATTCATATAAAATAATTCCTCCTGATTACTGCCTCCGTCAGTAATTACAAATCGAGCATTTCGCAACAGTTTCATAAAATCAAAGTAATCCACCCTTGGCTGCAAGATAATATTGTCTTCTTTATCCAACATATCCATTATGCCAAATTTTTGTAACGCATTTTTTGTAATTTCATGAAGAATAAACACACATTTATACTGCTTAGATGTATTTATTATTTCAGCGACCACATCACACACAAATCTCTTATTTGCCAAATTTTCCTGCCTATGCATTACAAATACAAAATAATCATCATTAAAAATTTCCGCAATATCGCCGTCAACAGGGATATTTTCTGAAAATCTAAGGCTATCTATCAATGTGTTTTGTTTTGTGTCTATAACTTGTCCCTTGACATTTTTTAAGTTCCGTGCAGGTTCATCACCTGGTGCAAAATGAATTTCTGACATTCTGCTGGAAATTAGCCTGTCTATTTCCTCCGGAAACGGATTAAATAGATTATGGGATCTGAGTCCCGCTTCTACATGACATACCCTCATCCCGAGCTTTTTGCCAACCATTGCCCCCATCATTGTTGATACAGTATCTCCATGAATAACCATATACGCGCCTTGAAGCTCTTTTCGCCCAAACTCGTCCCCTATTACTTTTGCGGCCAGTTTCTTTGTTTTTATAAACCACTTCATAAGACCAATCGCGTTTTTGGTTATGCTTTCTTCTTTTGACAGCTCTACAAATTTACCATTTAACTTTATAAATTTCATAATGCGGCTTTTTGTAATATCATTTTGCCCTGATGCTATTATGTTACACACTGCGCCATTATTCTGGCATTCTATTATCACTGGAAATACTTTTATAAACTCCGCTTCAGTGCCAATAAAAAAATATATGCTCTTTCCCATAGCTCGCCCTTCTTTAATTCCAAAGTAACTCCCCACCAGTCAATATATTGGGGAAACATTCCATTAAGCATCTTAAATACTACTGCCAGCATAGGCATGGAATCTGTAAAAACCACTGAGTGTTTCAAGAGAATACCATTCTACAATTCCACCACGAAAATGCATTAATAATTTTTCTTGTAAAAGTAAAAATTCTCTATTGATTCACACAAAATCTTGTATGCCTTGGTCTTATACACAAATTTATTAAAAACATACCGCCTGACATTCTCAATTATTATAGAGAAAAGAAATATCATAAAAATTACATACGCAATATATACAATCCCCCATAAACCAAAAATATTGTCATTCACCGAAAATATGCCATTCCACAGTGTCGGATAAAAACAAGACACTTGATGCAATACATACACGGCAAATGTGCTCTCACCGATAACATTAACAGCCTTTATCCGCCCAATGTCCATATTTTTAAAGGCATAAAACAAAAAGGCAGATATCATGAACGAGAAAAAATTCTCATAATGATTAAGATAATATATAGCCACTCCGTCCATTCCGCAATTATTCAAAAGTATATATAAAGCTACACATATGTTATATGCTGCAATCATTCCAATAATACACACTCGTTTATTCCCCATCCATATACATGGGTGTCTTTTAAAATATGCCACAAACAAATACAGCCAAAGAAACCACACCAGTTCACTAAATGCCGGTGTTGTATGTTCTATCGGAAATAATGTGGCACAGCCTATAATCAATATACCAAAAATAACTAAAAGCTTTCTGCATACAGCTTCCTCTTTTACAAGAAGCATATTTAAAAACGGTGTAAGCATAAGCATACACATATACTCCGCCGCAAACCATACAGGCCTTCCCATAATTGGTAAAAATGCCTGAACAAGAGTAACAATAGTTGCCTCATGCACTCCAAAAATAAAACATATGCAGGTAATGCCTGCAGCATACAGAAAAACCTGCAACCATAGGTTAACTATTCTCTCCGCCTTAAAATTTGTATCACACAGAAACCATGCACCAATCATAACAAAACAATTACATACAAGCCTTCCTCCATATCCCAGAAAAACAAACAAAAAATACAGTGCGCCATTCTCTGGTCTAAGCTCTCGCGCATCAGTCTGTGTATATATGTGGAATATTACTATCGAAAGCATGCATATAATTCTTAACAGTTCAAAATTTGACTGCCGAACTGTTTTTTCATTTTCTTTCATCAATTGCCCCCCCCCCCCCCAATAAAACTTTTTCATAAAATAACATTAATCTTGAGCTAAAACAACGCCCCTACACAACCGCTTCCACAATCAACTTTCCGTCAGCCAGTATTTCTTTCATGCCAACCTCTTTTTTCTTGTTAATAATGTTCTTAGTCTGCGGTCTTCTGACAGCACTTATGACACCTGCCTTTGACCAGATTTTGTCCTGACCGTCAAATTCTTCATCTACAGGCAGGTCTTCCCCCCGCCAAAATCACGGAATGAAATTATGACACAATCCCTCAGTATTAAAATACTTTTTACCTGCATAAAAATCCATAAATATTACAATCCCAAGCCTAAGAGAATACTGTGTTGTTATGCACTTATCCTATCAGGCACTCCTTCCCCTTAAACGCAAAGCCATACTTATATATCCGTCCGGAGGTTATTCCCTTCGCCTCAAGGGCTGCGCCGTAGCGCTTTTCCTCTATCTGCGCAAGCGCACTCTGCACTGTGTCGGCAAGCGTCTTTTCATCGTCCGGATCGTATACTTTAAATTCTATGATTACCGCATTATCCTTTTCCTTTAGCGGTTCAAGCATCACGTCATAGCGCCCGAATCCGCTTTCACGATTGGAGGTAATGGCATAGCGTCCGGAAAGGTCTACTATAAGCCCCAGCACAAAGCCATGATAGAAGCGTTCAGGCTCAGAGTATTCGGACGGCTTGCTGCCACTGTCAAAGCTGCTGAATGTATTTAGCGCCACCTGATTCATATAACGGTTCATTGCCTTTTTGTCATCCGCAAGCAGCGCCTTGATAAATGCGTTATAGTATTTTTCCGCGTTGCCGCCAAACCATCCTGCTATCATCCTGCGGAACATTTTTTTCACTTCAAAATTGGTGAGCGCAAGCGTGTACCAGACATCGCCATCCTCGTCCGACTCTTCATCGTCGCAGGCTTCATCCGTGTATATGTTCCTTGTCCCCAGCACCTTCAAATATCCTGTCGCCAGCAGCAGGCTCCACACCGCATCGGCATTTCCCTCCAGTTGGCTGAAAATAATCTGCTCGTCTATCTTGGCTTCAAAGCTTCTGCCTGCAAGAAGTTCCTCCGTCGTCTGCTTAATGTCCACATCGCCCCTCTGTATCAGGGAGTTTACAAGATCATTCCCGCTCGTGTTTGTCCAGTAGGCTTCATATTTTGCGTTGTTCCCTATAAATGATATGATTGACCAGGGATTATAAATATCACTGTGGCTGCCAAAGGTAAAGCCGTCATACCACCGCTTGACTTTTTGCTTCTCATCCCCCAAACCAGCTTCATCAAGAGCATCAAAGACTTCCCTCTCCGAAAATCCAAAACATTCCGCATATTTATCCGAAGTCGTAGTTACTACCTTTAGATTGTTTAAGCCTGAAAAAATGCTCTCCTTTGAAATCCTCGTAATCCCAGTTACAATGCTCCTGTAGACATGCTCGTTTGTCTTGAATGTCGCTTCAAAAAGGTTTCTAAAAAAGCTGACAGCCTCGCTCCAGGTTCCTTCAAGCCACGACTCTTGCATTGGTGTGTCATATTCATCAAGCAGGATTATTGCTTTTTTCCCGTAGTATTTTTCCATGTATTCGCTCAGGCGGTTGAGTGCCATAATTGCTGTGTCGTCAGACATCGTATCCTTCACCGAATTATAGTACTCACGCTCATTTTCATTAAATACGCTATCCTGCATCATATCCCTGTGCTTGTTGTACACATTACAAATTGCCTGCTTTACAGCCGTCTTCATCGCATCTATATTCCCTGTCTTGACTGTGGCAAAGCTAAGGAATACCACCGGAAATGTTCCCTGCAGCTTCCTGTATTTGTACTCGCCATCCGCAGCCTTTGCCTCCCACACACTCTTGCCTTCAAACAGTTCTCCCCTGCCTGCGTATCTGATTGAAAAGAAACATTCAACCGTGCTCATGTTGAGGGTCTTGCCGAACCTGCGCGGTCTGGTGATAAGAGTAACCTTGTCCTTGCACTCCCACCATTCACTGATGAAGTTTGTCTTGTCGATATAGAGAATACCTTCAGTGATAATCTCCTCATAATTCTGATAGCCTAATGCTGCTATACCTGCCATAGTCAATCCTCCCTGCTTTGCGTATAAAATACCTTCCCTGTTTGCATGGTATGTACTACTTTCGCAAGAACATATGATTTTTATTCCTGCCATATATAATAACTGTTTTATCAGAAAGCAGTCCTTCTTTCCTTTGCAGTGACAATCAGAGAACTGCCCCCCTACACAACCGCTTCCACAATCAACCTTCCGTCAGCCTGTATTTCCTTCACGCCAACCTCTTTTTTCTTGTTGAAATTAAAACTGAGCAAATATCCTTTATCCTGATGATAATAGTCAAGATATTCTGAAAGCTGTTTTTCGCCTCTTTCATTATATTCATTGCCATGCCATATCTTGAGCTCTATGATAAACTGTTCACCGTGATAATCAACGACAATATCCGTGCGCTTATCATCCCTTGTCCGTGCCTCAATATAGTAATTGCCTGCTCCGTTGATAATGGGGCGCAGATACATCAAAAACAGCTTTCGTCCATTATCCTCAATAAAACTGTCAGTATTTTTGCCGTAGATATCACCAAAGGCTGTCACAAATTTGCGCATCACAGCATCCATGTCAAGCCTGCCGTCATTAATAAAGCTGCTCTTATTGCGCTTTGCCTCCTGGATTATTGCATTAGAAAGTTCCTCCTCCGAATAAAAATAATCGTATAAACATGTCTCAAAAATGCGGTTTGCAACCCTCACTTTGCCATCTATTTCAACAGCATAACCAAACATACATGCCAAATCAATTTCCCTTGTATTAGGGTTATATGAAAATTCGCTCCCCTTAAATAATATTGCATGGAACATTTTCTTCATCTCTGGGAACGAATCAAGATGCCGAACCATACTCTCAAACAGCATAATATTTTTAGTTAGAAGCCTTTTGACAGTCCATTCGACTCCCTCTGCCGACCAGATTTTGTCCTGACCGTCAAATTCTTCATCTGCAGACAGGTCTTCGTCGATATATTTGCATATTGCCGACACCAGCACCGGATAGCCTGATGTGTATGCATATATCTCCTCCGCCACAGTCTGTATATCCATTCCTGTGTGATAGTCAGCTTCATATTCTTTCAACATTCCTGCAATCTGGCTTACAGAAAAGCTCATGCTTATCTTAAAATCAGCCGCTATATTCCATGGACTGTTATACTGGTGTTCCGATTCGGGGCGCAGCTTTAATTTCAGGTTTTTGATATTATATACCCCCGCTAAAATCACGGAATGAAAAATCGGCGCCTTATCGCGCTTCAAATAACGGGCCCGAAGCTGTGCCAGAAAATCAACAAAAACCTGATTATTTGAAGCGCTGTCAACTTCATCAATCATCAAAACTATCGGATGCAGGCTGCGGCCGCATATAGTGCTGATACATTCAAACAGCTCCTCCAGCCCGCCATCAGGATTATTGTCTTTAAAATCCGCCAGAGGCTTCTGCAACTGCCCTTTGTCTTCCGCCTCTGTATAGCTAAACGCCTCGCACAGTTTCCTTGCCAGCGCACGCGAAAACACTGTGCTGTTTGCAAATTTTTCTGTTTCCAGCTCCTGAAAATCCAGTGACAGCACTGTATAATCGTCCTTCAAATACTGCTCCAATGCCCTCAGCGTAGTCGTCTTTCCATACTGACGGCCTCTGTTTATGACAAAATACTTTTTCCTGTCCACAAGTGTCTTTTTGATCTGCTCCAGCCTGTCATCGAGCCGTACCATATAATGCTCTTCCGGCCTGCACAAGCCCTCAGTATTAAAATAACGAGTCACTGCAACCACCGCCTTAAACATAATTTTTTGACTCTCTATTAATCCCATAACTCCTTCATATTCAGTTCCTTTTCATTGCTCATCCCCAAATAAAACTGCATCCTCATAATACACCTTGTCAACAGATGCATTTTTTCCCATTATGTTATATTTTATCGTCTGTGCTGTATTAATGTCAATCTGATACTTATTCTTTATCCTGCCGTCCGTAAGACGATTCACAGAAATATTATCGCCTTCAAATGCTGCCTGAGCATCATGCAGACCATTTCCAGCAAAGGTCACAACATAACTGCCCGGTTTTAAAAATATCTCATTAGAATCCAGCTCAATCGCAGCCCGAACACGCCTTAACACAATCTTATGAATCGTTGTCAGTTCGTCCGCTTTCCTCGCAACATTAAATGCAACTGTCGTATTCTGCGTACATACCAAATCCACACATATCTTACTATCACTTATCTTTTGCACTGACACACTGCCAACATCTTCATTATCCTCGATTGATAGTTCAAAGTTTTCACTATTCATAACATCCATTACAATGCGGTTCGTGCCAACAGGAAATTCAAATTGATACTGTATGGCATCCGTCAGCTCATAGTCAGTGCCTGCAGCTTCCATAATCAATCTGTCATCCCAGCGTATGTCATAATCATATAGATAATATATCGCATCCCCTATCACTATTTTATCAATATAACCGCCTCTCAGCAATTCAATATTTTCCTCCTCCATTGTCATTGAATTATCAGAAATTATTATATTAAAATAATTGCTTCCATCTTCATATTCGCACATTCCAGACGTTGCCCTTAAATACAAGTCATCATTAACCTCATCTACCCATCCGCCGCATACGGTATATTCACCATTTGACATTGCCGTAATTGGACTTGACTTCCAGAAGCTTGCCAAACCATATCTGTACTCATCACCATGACTTTTAAGGAAATCCAACTGTGGCTGGCAAGCTTCTGATACAAGTGCTTCTCTTCCCTTATAAATTGGCTGAGAATACCCCACCACCAACAATATCAATATCATTCCTATTGCAAAACCAGATGTTATGTTTGAATTTTTAATTGTCATATAAAATGAACTATACCTCTCGTCTACCCATCTGATAAATATTATAATCAGCAAATACCATGCAAGCCCAGCATATCTATTAATTGGTTGCTCATACACAGAATAAGCTTTTGCAATTCCATTTAGTATGTTAACTCCGACCAGCGATATCACTGCAAATACAGAAAGAGCATCAACTATATGCAAGTTTTCTATCCCCTTTTTCAAAATATCTCTGCAACGGGATACAAACGCCGCAAGCATAATGCCTACAATGACCAGCCGGATTATCCAATAAAACGACAAAAACTGTACTAACCCTCCTTCGGCGCATATATTATACTGATTCATCAACGCAGCAAAAAAAGACGGAATATTTTTTTCAAATAAAGTCTGTATATCCGTCCAAAACATATAGCCCTCTCCGCCATATCCCCCCCACGAGCCAACTATATCAAATGAAAATGCATCAGACATAATCCTAATGCAAGCCACCAAAAATGCGATTACACCTACACTAGATAACAAATACTTATGCCTTTCTTTTTTCTGCAGACACCATATTACCGCATACAATCCAATGGGAGCTGCAATCTCCATAATCAGCAGGGCTTTATCGGCCGCAAACATAAAAGTATACAATACATATATAACTGCAGCAACAAGAGCCCCTTTGTTCCGCATTGAAAAAAACTCATCAGCAGCCCACAGTAATAATAAGGCTGCAAATATTGTCGGCAAATGATACCTATTCACACCAGCTGACGGTATCATAATAAATGCAGCCAAAAAAATAAGCCATCTATTTTTACCATGTCCATATAGGCATCCTTTTAAGGATATCTTTAAAGTTAGGAAGGAACACAAAAAAATCCATATACTGTAACACCATGCAATCATGGAAGCTCCAGTATTCCCAATACCAAGTCTATATAATATAACTGCAATTAAAAACCATGGATTTAGATACTCTTTTAATGAATGATGTACACCTCCCAAGTCAAACTGTTCCCTTAGCCATACATATGTTCCCGTGTCATCTGTATTGACTCCGCAAACCACATAAAAATTAGCAGCCAAAAACAATGACACTGCCAACAATATTACATTAAAGCCTATTACATTCCTCTCTTCTTTTTTCAAAATATTTTTCTCCTTATACCCTAATCACAGTCCTACATTTCGGATTATTTGTTATACGCTATATTGACAATTTCTTTCACTTACTCACTCTTTTGTCTGCTTCAAGAACAATGTCAATAATTTGATTTCAATATGATATCAGACATGCTGTATCAAGCACGGTATCCTGCAATAAACCAAGTATCTGTACTTAACCCACATATACAGTCCTAAGCTTTTCGTAAGTTTCAAATATCTTACATTTCTGCGCATATACCCCCAGTATGGTTTAAGCACTGACAAATCCATAGAATAATCCCGCATATGATTATAGCACCAAAAAAACATTTCTGTGTATTCAGCATATACAATCTCAATGTAACGCTGTTTATGGGCTGATTTAAAATATTCAAGCTGTTCTTTATATGCATCTATGCCAGATAAGTGGGATATATCAAATACCCGTCCAAACGAATTGGGATTATTACGCCAAAAATATAAAATCTCATCAACAAATCCAACCTTATCGGCCTTTTCATACACTTTCCATGTAGTCCAAGTATCGTCATGCTTACTTTTGGCTGGAAACTGAACCCCCTCAAATAATTTCTTCCTGTATATTTTTCCCCAAGGAACAGTCAATATCATTGAATATTTTTTTATAAAATCATCATTATTTAAATGAACTTCTGTCAAAATCTGCAAGTTGGATGTCTGTAAACTATCAACAGCAGATTCTTGCGGGAATTCACCGTCTTCAATAGCTTTGTACCATCCAACTACTATGTCTAGATTTTTAGCTTGAGCTATTGACAACAGGATTTCTACCTGTCTGCTATGAACCACATCATCATTGTCAGCCCATACAATAAACTTCCCCTTTACATGCTTCAGTCCCGCGTTTCTTGCATCGCCATTACCGCCATTCGCTTTGTGTATTACATTCACTCTGCTGTCCTTTTCAGCATATTCATCGCATATTTTGCCGCTGCTATCTGTCGAGCCGTCATCAACTAAAATAATGTCCAGATTTTTATATGATTGATTAATTATGCTGTCGATGCACGCCCTGAGATATTTTTCAGAATTATATACAGGAACAATAACACTCACTATGTCCATTTCGCCTAAACCCATAGACAAACTCCTTCTGTTATCAGATTAACCATTAACTGCTCATAATGTCCACAATCACTGCTATTTCACAAACAATAGAACTTGCGCCTTCTACACTATTGTATTATATCCATAAAATTTTTACAACAGCCTAACATGTTTATAATAGACGATTCAAAAATATGGCTTATATGATACAAGACATATAGGAGGAATGTTTGAAATTTGACTTATAACATCAACTTTATTAGGGAATATGATATTTTTTCATGAAAAATTAGGTCTTTCATTTATAAGCCTATACCAACCAATACCGCTCCCATATTACACTACATGTATATATACACGCAAAAATACTCATTCCGACCGCCATTACATTATAATCTCTTTCTTTAACTTTCAATATTTTAGGAAGTGGTAATAAAAACAACAAAAGCATCGGTATATAATACCTGCCTTGAAGTCCATCAATGGCTATTATTTCATACAATGATTCATTCCAATCATAACTATTATATCCAGCCGAAAAACCAGCATCATTTCCAACCGAAAAACCAACATCATATCCGACTGAAAAACTAATCATTGATATTGTAACAAGGTAAAAGCATCCACCCAAAGTAATATACATAATAATTCTATCTTTTATTGACAAACTCTCTTCAGATTCTTTTTTTCCCTTAATATCCGCCATAGCTGTAATCAACACAAATGCCGTTACAATTGAAATAAACCATGTAGCTGTACGAGCATCAAAATATCCAAATTTTCCTATCATCGACTCAAATATGTGTTCACCCCATACTTTGCCTGTCCTTCCAATTAGCCATATAGTCCTAGGCAAGTTAGTCAGTGTTGCCATCACCAGCCTAACCCATTGATTATCACGCCCCAAATATACACAGACTATGACCGCCACTGCAACCACTGCACAAATTACCCATTTCAATTTCATCATAGACTCGCCTGTAATTACATATTTCCCAACTTTAATATGGATTTTTTGCATAGGAATTGTAAGAAAAGCACCCGCTAATGCAATATATGGAGGTTTAATCACTCCAATACAAAATATAATTCCTATAATTACCAACAAATTATGCAATCCAATGTTTAACGTTGAAAATTTCAAGTACAGCAAATATGCAACCAACAAAAAGCACAATGGCATCAATACAGCATCATAACTAAGTGACGCCGCTTCTTGAATACAAATAGGCAAAAGCATTATAGCTTCAAAAAGTTCTTTATTTAACGGCATCAGCCACAGTGAGACAGCACATACAGCTATATAAAACGCTAACGAAAAAAACCTTCCCATCATCAACACCCAATAAGCTGGCATCCCAAACATAACGCCTAAAGAAATTCCTATTGTAGCAGGAAAATGTCTTACTATTCTTATCGAAATTCCCCTAGGAAGGCAGTCAGCCTTTTGATATTCTGCTTTTTTCATCATTGCATCTTTCAATAGCCTGACATCAATTCTCTCTTCCAAATTCCAACGCACCCTATGCTCCTCAAGCGGTGCTTCTTCCAACATTGTTTCGGCAAGATTACTGCTTTTTATCTCTTGCTCTATCATTTTTATATGCTTAATTTCATCTGGCACTTGCCATAGAGGAATTAAAAATGCATATAACATTCCCCATATTAAAGCCACAATACAAAAAAATCTTATCTTTAATTTCATAAATATATCCACTCCCTCGCTCAAGAACAATTTCTTTCTCAAATACTCGAATGCACAACCTTCCCATCCCCCACCTCATACACCACATCACAATTCTTAATCGTACTGAGCCTATGCGCGATAATAATCAGTGTCCTAGTGCCATGAAGCCCTTCTATCGCCGCCATGACTTCCTTCTCCGTATCATTGTCAAGCGCCGAGGTTGCCTCGTCAAGCACAAGCACCTTAGGATTACGGTAGAGCGCCCTTGCTATGCCTATGCGCTGCCGCTGCCCGCCAGACAGCTTCACGCCCCTGTCGCCCACTATGGTATCGAGTCCGTCCTTTAGCGAAGCTACAAACTCATCAAGCTGCGCCTCCTTCAAAACCTTCCGGATAGCCCCTTCATCAATCTGCTCCTCATCAATTCCAAATGTAATATTTGCCCGAATAGTATCATCCATCAGATAAATAGTCTGCGGAATGTAACCTATGCTTTCATGCCATGAATGCATATGCTCCCTGATGTCTCTGCCGTCTACCGTAATCGTGCCCTCCTGCTGCTCCAACAGACCAAGGATTAAATCGGCAAGCGTCGTTTTACCCGCTCCTGACGCGCCTATAAATGCCACTGAGCTGTTCTTCTTTATTTCCAAACTGGCATTTTTCAATATCCATCTATCGGTTTCAGGGTATTTGAATGACACATTATCCAGCCTTATCTCATTCTCCAGCTCCAGAGCTTCTTCTTCACTTTTCGAATACTCCGCATTTTTATTCAGCCCTTCAATTTCGACCAAATCTTTATACACCGCATCTATGGCCGGCTTATTAAACATCATACCGCCCAGATAACCTGTTATCCTGTTGAATGAGGGCAGCATACGGAAAGCCGCCACGGCAAACACAGATATTGTCGAAATAAACGAGGTCATATCCGCATTATCCATTTGAAGCTTTACAATAAGCACCAGCATAAGGCTTGATATGCACACTGTTTCCATAATCGGCCTTGGCAATGCGGTAAGTATCGACTGCTGCCGCTGAACCTCTGCGGACTTCTTATACTGTCTGTCATAGCGTTCAATGAAAAATGGCTCCTTATTTGTCACTTTAATTTCCTTAATCCCTGAAAACGCCTGGAACAGCCATTTTGTAACCTGTACATTTACCTGTCTGCTTTCTTCTCCCTTGCGAACTAGCACTACCCTGAAAAACCTCGTAAAAATAAGCAGAAACACAAAAAGAAACGAGGCTGCGGCAATTGTAGCCGCCCAGTCCTGTATCAGCAAAAAAGTAACAAGAACAATACACACGCTCATTTCCGCCAGAAATTGGAGTACATTTAACGCCACCGTAAAAAATCCATTCACATCATTAGTTATGTTGCGCTGAAACTCCGCAACATTCTTTGATATATGGAAAAGGTAGTTCTGTTTCATATAGCATTTCATCATCTTTACGGACAAATACCGCTGATTGTTATAAATAAAACGATATTGAAAGCTGTACATCATCATCACATATATATTTTTAATTATATATATAAGTATAAGCACTGCCGCCAAAAATTGAAGTATCTGGCTTGGCTGTGTGAAGCCCATTATCCTCTTTATCTCGGCAAGATACCATGTCTCGTCTATCGTTTCAGGCGCCAATGCGACATTGATGACAGGCAGCACAGCCGACACCCCCAAAAGCTCGACAAACGCCCCCACAAATATGACCGCCAAAAGCAGAACCAACTGTATTTTTTGTTTTCTGTTCAATACATAATTTATTTTCTTTAACATTACTGCCCCTTTTATATTTATTAAAGTTTATCACAACAGCCGTATTTTTTCAATCAATCCATCTCCCATATCCGACCAGTTTCCGTTTCTTATCCAAACAGCGCTTTTCTATATTGCTTTCCTGTTATCTCCCAGCTGAATCTTTTGACATTCTCTATGCCTTTCCTGCGCATATTCTCCGCCAAGGACTGATTACTGAGCAGCTGCGCAAGGCGCTCCGCCGTCTGCGAATAATCCGTCGGCGGTACATACAATGCCGCGTCTGCCGCTACCTCGGGCAGCGAGCTCGTATCTGAACATATCACAGGCGTGCCGAGCTGCATTGCCTCTATCGGCGGAAATCCAAAGCCTTCTATAAGAGATAAAAACATGAATGCCCTTGCTCCATATATAAGCCTGTAAAGCTCATCATTATTTTCAATGTAGCCTATGCAGGTAATATTTGAGGCAGCCTTTTCCGCGATTTTAAATTTTGATACGTCATCTATGCCTATTACTGTCATCGGCAATGGGGAAGCTTCCTTCTCACAGTATTTTTCATAGCTACGCAGTATTCCCTCCGCATTTTTGTGCGGCAGCGCAGAAGTCATCGCAATAATATAATCATCCTTCGGTTTTTCGCCGAAAACCTTCCCAATCGCATTATAGCCGTTATAAATAACAGTTATCTTCGCCTCGTCTGCGTTTGAATATTTCATTATGTCTCTTTTGGAAGCTTCAGATATGGTGATTACCTTGTCCGCTTTCCGCGCAGAGGCTTTCAATCTCCACATTATATAAAAATTTTCAAGCCTGTTAAAGTAACCAGGGTAATTTTCATGATAATAAAACGGTATCATATCATGTATAATAACATATTCCTTTGTCAAATGGAGCATCGATGCATATCCGCGCGGAAACAGAACTTTGTCCGCTTTTAATTTTCTGGCAATTACTGACACCTCAAAAAGCTCCCAGAAAATACATGACAGCTTATTTAACGGATTTTTTCGCTGCTCACAAAATGTTACTCCGTTTATGCCAAAATCCGCCTTATTGTATGAATTGCCCAGTATGATAATCTCGTTCCCCTGACTGTCCCTTGCCAATTCACGCACAAGATTCAGCGCGAGATTATATATTCCTATGCTTTTGCCAGCTCCTTTTACAAGCTTAAAGCAGTCTATTACTATTTTCACGTGTATTCTCCTGTAATATGTCAATCCGGCTTATAAAACTGCGCTATCTCCGCCTCTGTCCTAGGCCTTTTTCTGATATAGGAATCATAATCCTTAAAATAATGCCCCATATCCCACGCCTGATAGCCGTTTTGGTGCAAGTCGTACACTAAGACCTTTGCTGTCGGTCCGAGCACTATGCACACGAGCCTGTTCTTGTCTGTTTTCAGCGCCGCCGCCAGAATTTCATCATACCTTGAAAATGCATTCATGCTCGGCGCATATATATATTCTACGCTCCTGCACACCGACAAGGCGTTATTTTCAAGCCTGTCCAATACGCCCTCGCCGCAGATTACCGTTACATCCCTGTTACCTAACAGCTTCTGCATGCGGGCATAATAAGCCTCAAAGTCATAATCTTTGTAAGTCTGGTAAACCTGAGTGATGCAGGTGTCTATATATGACATATCATCCCTGCATTCCTTGAGCAGGAAACGCCTTTGCGATGACAGGGATTTGGCAAAGCCCTCCACAAATGGATTAAGGTTTTTCAGCGGACACATATAGTAGTACGGTATTCCTACGCGTATTCTGTAATCGCTGAGTTTTAGCAGCTCCTTGAGCCTCTGGGCAAGCCTTGCGTCATATTCCTGAAAAGGTATGGAGCTGCCTCTCATCAGGGCAATCTCACCGTCGCCGTAACGCAGAAAGCTTATCCTGCGCCCCTCCAGAACCTCCAATGTCTTCTCTGTGGTGAGTATTACCAGTTTTTTCGCGTATTTTCCGTTTTCATAGCTTTTGCGCTCAAAATGGCGGTATACGCGCCTTGGAAATCTCGCAAGCCTGTCCTCAAGACTTTTCAGTTTCTTTTTTATCAGCCGAGCCTGAGAGTAACCCTTGGCAGGCTTTTTTAATATAAAGTATTCAGCTCCGACATGAATCACACTGTTGGGCATTGATGATATCTTTTCTATGTCAAGGCGGTTATCCTCGTCATTGTAAAGCCTGTCCAATGAATATATGTCCGTAATCAGGCTGTCATCAAAGCCGTTCTGATGGGTGTCCTGAACGCGGTTTACAGTGATGACTATGGCGCACCCCTTGCTTTTATTGCATGCCATATTTTTTCTTGCAATGCGCGCGCTTCTGTTGTCCGGTGTAATCATCGCTTCAAAATAGTTGGGATTTTTTATTGCGCCTGTTTCTTCATGCGTCATGCGCCGCACATCCTCTTTGCGGTACAGCGTACAGTCGAGCTCCCACGGATAATTGTAATGAGGCTTATCGCAACTCTCCCAGTTCCATTCAAGAACATCCTTATCCTTTGAAAGATTATCAGGGCACGGCTTAATATTTTCCCCGAGACGAAAGCTGTAACCGAACACCTGCGGATTGTTTTTTAGATAACCGGAAGCTCCTGCAAGGCTGAAAGCGCTTGTAAACACGACATCATCGCAGCCGAACATTATATATTCGCCTGCATTTTCTATTGACTGCTTTAAATCCGTTTCAAACTTAGTTTCCTTTATCCACTTTATGTCAGGGAAACTGCTTATCAGCTTTTCGTATCTTATGCCCTCTGTCTCACAGTACAGCACCAATACCATATCCTGCGCCGCATCTGAAAATTTGAACAGGCTTTCCAGGTAGGCGTGGAGCTGCAGCGGCCTTCCCTTTGAAAATACTATTATTGAGGTGTTTTTACTGTTGCTCATCTTTATTCATTCCTTCACTGCGCCTTGGATTAAGCCATACCAGATATGTGTCTGATACTCGCCGTCTATCAGCACCGCGTCTATATCCGTGCCCTCATATTTAAAACCGCATTTTTCGTAAAAGCTTCTTGCGCGGTAATTCTTTTCGAGCACGCTCAAATAAACCTTATGCAGCTTCAATTCATCAAACGCATAACTCAAAAGCTCCTCTGTTGCCTTTCTTGCGGCTCCTGTTCCCTGTGCTTTTTTCCGCGCTACGATTGCGTATTCCGCTCTCATATTTTTATATGATATGTTTTTCAGGCTTATAGTGCCTAAATACTCATCATTTTCATCCGTAAAGGCAAAATGCTGATTTTCGCCGCTAAAGCTGTTTTCTATAAAGGACTTTGCCTCTATTTCCGTATATTCATCAAACGGAGTCTGGAAACCGCTTATTATTTCCTTGTCATGCATCCATTCGAGCATGTATGGAATGTCTTTTTCTTCAAGCCTTCTTAACATTGCAACATCTCCGTCCAAACCGCATTAAACAATCGGCTGTTATTTTTTGATTTTTTTTACCACTTCAATATACTTGTCATAATCCCTGATGTACTCCTCCGCGTCATAATGCTCACTGGAAAGGCATAAAAGTACCGAATCCTCCGAAAAATCATACATATCCTTCCACACAAGCTTAGGCAGGTATATGCCTATATGCGGTCTGTCAAGATTAAATACCCTTTTGTTCGTTCCGTCGTCGACCTTCACTTTAGACGTGCCCGCCACATTTATGAGGACAAATTCCGAATTATAATTGGCGTGCCTGCCGCGCACTACATCCCTGTCCGAGCCGTATATATAAAACACTCTTTTTATGTCAAACGGTATATCCTGGTTTCCCTCCACAATGACAAGATGCCCTCGCTCGTCACCGCGCTGCGGAAATTCTATCAATTTACATTTTTCTATCATTTTAATTCCCCCTGCCGCCTGCCAGTTCAAAAACAGCGCTTTGCAAAACGCCTATCCTCCTGCGCCGATACGCATTAAAACATATTGATTTTATCTATCACATAATCCTGTTCAGCCTCTGTCATTCCCGTGTAAATCGGAAGACTTACCACTCTGTCCGCGTATGCTTCGGTTATCGGGAAATCGCCCTTTTTATGTCCCAAATGCTTATAACATTCAGCTAAATGCGGCGGAACGGGATAATGTATCTGCGTCTGTATGCCATGCTTTTCCAAAAACGCCTGAAACTCCTCCCTGTTTTCACAGAGAGTGACATACTGGTGAAAAACACTGTCTGCGCCCTCCCTTATCTGCGGGAGCTTTAGCTTACTGTTCTTAATGCCTGCATTATAATTTTGCGCAAGCCGTTTCCTTTCATCATTGAGCTCATCTATATGCGAAAGCTTTACTCTCAGAAGCGCCGCCTGCAGCTCGTCCAGCCTTGAATTTACGCCCTCTATTTCATTGTAATAGCGTACTTTGCTGCCGTAGTTGCGCATCATGCGTATTTTGTCCGCAAATTCTTCATCGTCCGTTACAATCGCCCCCGCGTCGCCGAAAGCGCCAAGATTTTTTGTGGGGTAAAAGCTAAAGCAGCCCGATATGCCGAATGCGCCCGTCATTTTTCCGTTAAAGCAGGCTCCGTGGGACTGCGCGCAGTCTTCTATTATGGGGAGGTTGTATTTCTGCGCCGTTTCAACCACTTTTTCCATATTGCCTGCCTGCCCGTACAGATGGACTATCATAATGGCTTTGGTGCGGTTTGTTATGGCGGCCTCTATTTTGTCCGCATCAATGTTAAAATATTCATCGGGCTCGACAAATACGGGCGTCGCGCCATTTTCAGTGATTCCTAACACTGTCGCTATATATGTGTTAGCCTGTACAATCACCTCGTCTCCCCTGCCTATGCCGAGAGCGCGGACTGACATTGTCAGCGCGTCAAGCCCTGAATTTAAGCCTACACAGTATTTCCTGCCTGTGTATGAGGCAAATTCCTCTTCAAACTGTTTTACCTCATTTCCAAGCACATACCAGCCTGAGCGCAGGACTCTGAGCGCCGCGTCTTCGTATTCGCTCTGGTACATATAAAACTGCCTGTCAAGTACATTGCTTTTTATCTGCATATTTAACCATCCTCTGCTTTCTGCTGAGCCTTTATATGTTTACGCTTTTTATCAGCTGCGTTTAAGCCTGCCGCAGCAATTCATTTATGATTTTCAGCATATCCTCCGCCGACTTCTCCCACACAAATTTTTTTAAAACGCGCTCCTGCGCCTTTATGCCGATTTTACTCCTGTCCGCCTTCAATATTCTTTCAATAAGAATGTCCTCCGTATCACAAATATATCCGGACACTTCATCTTCAATAATCAGTGACGGACCAGGCGCTTTTAGCGCGATGACTGCTCCCTCGTAATACATTGCCTCAAGGATTGCCATGCCGAATATCTCGTGAGTATTCAGGTTTACATAACATTCCGAAAGCCTGTAGAGCTCCCACATTTTTTCGTTTGGAACTTTTTTATATATTACGGCTGCGCCGCTTAAGCCTTTATGGTCTATGCTTTCAGCCGCCATATCATACAGCTCGCCCTGCCCTACCATAAGCAGCCTGTAATGCTTGTCCTGCTGATATAATTTTTCAAAAATTTCTATCATTTTAAGGGGCTGCTTTTCTGCCGTCATGCGCCCTACAAACAGTATAATCTTGTCTGTATCGCTGTAGCCCCACTGCCGTTTTAATTCCGATATGCTATAGTCTGCATAGTTACTGTTCAGCAGCTCTGTATCAAGTCCTACGGGAACGGTGTAAATGTTATTCCCCGCGCCCTTGCCTTTTAAGTATTCCGCAAGTGCTGGCGTCTTTACTACTGTCGGCGCATTTTTATAATATTTTATGTTGTCGCACAATATATCTACTATCATCTTTTTGAGTGCGGACGAATTATTACTCCGCACAACTCCAATATACGGCAGGCATAAAATATTATTTTTCCCGCACCACTTATAAAAGCCGTGAAAGGCAATGTAATTGTCTGAAGCCGTGATGTAACATTCCCTTGAGCTGTCAAGAAATCTGTAGTCTGGCAGGGCGTGTTTCCCTATGTGTCTGCATTTCCGGTACTCTACAGTTATTCCGCTTCTTTCCAGTGTCTCCGATTCCGTCTCCAAATCAGGGACAAGATGATATACCAGCACATCATTGCCTTTTTGCGCCAGCGCCTTTGCAAGTCCCTCCGCCTGCGAGTTATAATATTGGTTTAAATTTTTTGCTTCTATATTAAGTGATATAATTCCTATTTTCAAGCTGCGACCTCCGCTGAATGGCATTTGGCTAATGTAACTTTTGCAGCCATTCATAAATATGGCTTTTTACAATCGTAAAATAATACCTTTTTCGCGACATATAGCCATGCTCATATCGAATTTTAGCGGTTTCACGTACACCCTTCTGGCTACTTGACATGCCGCCAAGCTGAAAATTCGACATTACCCGCATAACAGGAGTGAATGCCACCTCTTTTGCATCGCGTAATCTCAGCATCAGCTCCAAATCGGCAGATGAACGGTATTTTAAGTTAAAAACGCCAAAGTCGTCATATGTTGCCTTAGTCACAAAACAGGTGGAATGGGTTATCATCAGTTCTGGCAAAAATTCGTGGCTGTTGATGAATACCGATCTTTCCTTTCCATTTAAGAAATTTCGCTGCATGCCATAAATTACCTGATATTTTTTATTATTGCGATGCGTTACCGCCTGCTCGACAGTATCATACTCATACCAGTCATCACTGTTCACTATGCCAATAAGCTCTCCCTTGGCAAGCCGTATGCCCTTGTTCATCGCATCATAGATGCCGTTGTCATTCTCCGATATGACGGTAAGCTTTTCTGGAAGGCGGCTTCTATGACGGTCAATTATCTCCAGAGTGCCGTCCGTCGAACCACCGTCTATTATTATATATTCAATATTTGTATAAGTCTGTTTTTCGATACATTCCAATGTCTTTTCTATTGTTTTTGCGCTGTTATAACAAGGTGTCAATATTGAAACTAAAATTCCGCACATCATCTGCTCCGTTTATTCACAAATCAATTTATATTCCTTCTCCTGCCCGTAAAAACGCGCCTTACAGCCCCGCTTAACAGCTTCCTTCACGGCAGTTTCCAACTAAGCCCGAATACAATTCTTCAAGCTTCTGCGCTATCGCCTCGCTGGAAAAATTTTCCCTGACAAACGCTGAGATTTTTTCAGGCTGATATGTTTTATCGGACTTCTCCCAAATATTTATCATTTTCCCTATTGCATCGGCAAGCCCGTCCTTGTCCTCCGGATTTACGAGAATGCCGTTAAAATCTTTGACAAAGTCATCAGGTCCGCCGTTTTTTGCCGCTATTACAGGCTTGCCGCATGCCATGGCTTCAATATAAACCACTCCAAAGGTTTCATATCTGCTTGGCAGCACAAAACAGTCGCACTGCTGCATCCGCGCCGCCACCTCATTACGGTCCAATGCGCCGATAAGCTCCGTACTATTGGAAATATTATACTTATTTATCCATTCTACTACTTTTTTAGCGGCTTTGCCACCGCCACCGATAATCAATTTTACATTTTGATGTTTAACCGCTATATCCGCCCAAGCTTCCAGCAATATATCCAGCCCTTTTTTATAGAGCTGCTCTTCCTCACCCATGTAACACACTGTCAAAAAAGTGCATACGCTGTTTTTCCGTGCGTTTTCATGCTCCTGCAGTGGGTGAAATCTTCCGCAGTCCACGACGTTGCCTATAATCCCGATATTTTTTGTATATTCCCCAATCAGCCTTCCAAAAGCCCTGCTTACGCATATAACTTTCGCCGCCTTTCCAAACGCCGCAGCTATGCATTCCTTATTTTTATTTTTTATTTTATCCTTGTGAAGCCGGAACAGGGTCGCATGTTCAGTAATAACATATGGTATTTTTGTTTTTTCCGACAGCCGCATCGCCGCATATCCTGCCCATACACAGCAATGCGCATGTATAACATCTGTTTTTTTATTGTCCGCGATATATTCGTCATACAGCTCCAAAACAGCCTTCGCAAAAGCCCCCTTGTGCCCTTCGATGCCATGCTTGAGCGGGCAGAAAACCCGTTTCCTGTATATGCTTATTCCCTGTATATTCTCTGCGTTCTTCTCGCTGTATTGAACATATTCCCCTATACATTTCACAGAATAAGTATCACAGTATAAAATTGTTACATTATGTCCGGCTGCTTTTAAGGCAAGAGCCTGCTCCCAAAAAAAGCTTCCAAGCGTAGGACGCCGCTTTGTCTGAAAAAACGCGGGTATTATAAGAATATTCATTAATACCGATTCCTTTTTAACAAAATTTTAATCCATGCCCTCGACTGCTTCACCGCCTCCCATCCCATGCCGTTTTGAACCATATACCATAGCTTAAGCCTGAAAAACAGCTTCGATTCCGTTTTTTTCAACCTGTACATGCTTGACGCGGTTATTGACTTGTCCGATATTCTATAGCATACCAGTTCTTTGTCAATAAGTCCGCAACGGTATCCAAGATGCATTACTTTCAAATTCATAGGATAGTCCTCAAACCAACGGTAATTTTCATCATATCCGCCAACTGCCCTTACCGCCTCCATAGGATAAAACGAGCCTGACGGCGCCACAATACGGTTTTGCTTCAAAAGCATGCCGTACTGTTCCCTGTAATCCTTTTGTGCGAATTCATAACAACCGTTACAGTATCTTTGAACCGACGCAAAATCTGCATTTTCACTGCCAAACAGCTTTGCCCTGGCAATAGGAATTGCTCCGGGATTTTTTTCACAAAAGCTTACATACTCCTCTATTGCTTCAGGAACCATATAATCATCAGCGGCTATAATTTTTAAATACTCCCCTGTCGCTGACTTCAACGCCCTGTTTATATTGGACGGTATTCCACCATTCTGCGGAGCCGTGACAAGCTTAACTGCGTAAAGCCGTTCCTTATTCCGCGCAATCCAATCCCGCACTGTCTGCACTGAATTATCCTTTGAACAGTCGTCTGCTATAATCAGCTCTATGTTTTTATATGTCTGGGCTTTTATGCTGTCAAGGGTTTCTGTGATTGTATCTGATGAACAGTATGAAATCACTATAACTGTAACAAGCTTCATCGAAAATCAACTCCCTTTTGCAAGCTTAAACGGCAGCCTCCATAAATATTCTTCTTCCGCCGTCCGGGACATAAGCGGCCAGTACCGGCAGCAGCCAAGCCATATAAGCAGATAATTTCTCAGCAGATATACGGAAATCAAATGCGCCTCCATCAATGAAAACACGGAATACGCCACAACTATTACCGTCAGGCAGTAATCCCTTTTCTTATACGAGTACCATATCAAATACAAATTGGCGCATATATATAATGCTCCTATTACAATGCCGTACCAATAAAACAGCCTTATAAATCCCTGGTCAAAATACTCCTGATTTTCCGGCATTGCAAAAAGCTTCCAGTTCACAAGCCTGGCATTTTCATGTATATATGAATACTGAAACCTCCCGTTAAGGAGCTTATCCAGCCTGTACATAAAATCCGTACCGGTGCCCACGGCAGCGCCATATATTGAAAATACCGCCATTATCAGTACGACTGCCGCCGCGCCGATGTATGCAAGCCTGCTTTCACGAAGCCATGTGCAGTATTTCAGTAGCGCCGTGCCTGCCAAAAGGGCATTTAAAACAATAAACGCCGTATTGGAGTCCGTAAAACAGTATACTGCCAGATTAACGGCAAACAGCGCCGCAAAATGTATCAGCTTCATCTTCTGCGCATACAAATAAATAACAAGTGAAATTATCATAAATACCATGCAGTGAAACGCATTAGGATGTCCCATCCCAAAGCAATACCTGGTCTCAATGCATTCCCTCCCAAAATCCGCCGTAACCGATACCGCCCCATACAGTCCCGTCAGCGATAAAATAACAATCGCAATCGTACCGCTCAATGTTACCGCAAGTATCAGCTTTAAAATTTTTTTCAAATCCACATCCTTGCATGCCACAACCAAGGCAAACGCGCGGACAGCTTCATCGCGCGTATTTATCAGATATGACAATACTGCGACCGTCCCAATTGCCAGCATGCAGACGCACTCGGCGCGCGAATATTTTGTCGTGACGATTTTTATGCAAAACAACAAAAACGCCGCCCTGAAAATAAAGCTCTCATACGGGTTTATATACGCACTTTTATCAATAATCACAGCAAACAGTTCAAAAACAACCGCCGTCCAAAAACAAGCGTTTCCTAATGTCCTTATTTTCGTTTCCATTACATACTCCAACAATTTACCGCAGGTCCCCCGGCACTGAAGCATTATTCCCCTTTACCCGCCAAAAGCCTGTGTTTTATAAAGCATCTCACGCTTTCCGCAAATTCGGCTGTTCGTTTTTTTAAATAAACGCCCGTTTCTATATCAAGCGCCCTCGCCTCCCTTAAGCCTTTATTATATTTAACGATAAATTTCCCCGCAAAATATTCCCTGCACTCGCGCGATTTGCTCAATCCGTATTTTGTGTACATATATTTATAGTCGTTATAAATCCGCTCATCTTTTTCCGAAAAGCTCTCAGTATATTGATTTTCATGTACGCCTATCGCAACCAACGGCTCCTGCGTGTATGCAAAATTGCTGTTTTTCTCAAGCAAATCAAAATACAAAAACATATCCGATGCCCAATTGCTCCGCTCGTCAAAAAGCGCTAATGCCCCGCCCCGGCGATATACGGTCGCGCTCGGCGCTCCTATCTGATTGCTCAGAAAGAGCCTCCTGTAATCCTGTCTTAAACCTGCTATATAATCCGCGGGAGCATATCTGTCATATGAAGAAATCTTGTGCCCACTTGTAATGTGCCGCACATTTCCCGTCGTCTGTCCATCTAACATCACCTGCCTGCTTCCTGAAAAGGCAAGCAATGCTGCGGGAGAAGCATCAAGCATAGACACAAACTTGCCAAGACTCCGCCCATCAACAAACCAGTCATCACTGAACATTATTTTAATGTATTCGCCCTTCGCCATTTTAATGGCGGCATTCCAGTTAAAAATGTGCCCGAGCGGCTTCGGGTTGTGGATGTAGTTTAAGTTCAATGCTGAATATTTACTGATAAGCCTTTCAATCTCATTATTCGTGGAATCATCGGATATATTTACCTCATAGTCTTCATATTCCTGTATCACTATCGACTCCAAAAGTCGTCCAACTTCATCAGCATTGTTATATGACGGCACGCAAATTGATACTTTGACCGGTTTTTTTGCTTCCATATGGTTTTGCATTGCCTTTCTCATTTTTTTAGCAGCTTTAAAATCACGCGCTTAACCGTGGCAGCCATTTTGTAACACATGTTCTTTATTGTGGCTTTTGCCTGCCGCAACCCTTTTACTGCCGCGCTCTCCTCATGCATTATAAGGAAATCCAGCTCCTTTTGGTGTTCCCTTATATACCGTGGGAATGTCCCATCTATTTCGCATCTCACAAACTTGGCATTTCTCCCGAATATGTCCTTGCCATCCTTTATCCGGTCAGTAACCTGCGACAACACATAACGTGAGTTGTACTCCTGATGTGCCGCTGATACCACTTTTTCCTGCACGCGCTTACGGATATCCTTCTCGCCATGACCGCCCATATAGCCAAAGTGCCAGCCTCCATCGTCAACACGTATGCCTATCTCCTTACGCTCTGGGAAACGCAACTCACCCAAAAGCAGATTTTGCTCCCTCAAAAGCTTATAACTCAACATCTTGGTCCCTATCCATTTTTTATGCTCCACGCCGTCAAACTCGCCCGCATATGACAGCAGATTGCCGGAAACCTCCTCCATATTCAGATAACAGTAAAAAAGTCGCTGCGCAAAATGATAAATCTTATCGTCCTGAAAATCCGCCAGAATCTCGCGTATCTTGTCAGGATTAGGTATCTCGTCCAAATCGCTGAAGATTATCACGTCATCATCTGTACAGCCCGCAAGGCCTCTTGTCACGGCATTTTTCTGAAAAGTATCGCGCTCGTGGGTGCCGCCCTCAGGCGTGTCTTCCACAACCACATGTATAATCTTGTCCGCAAATTCAGCAAACATTTCCTTATTTTCTTCATAATAAAGCGGTTTCTTAATACCTGAAAAAGTCTCCGTCGCCTCGCTTATCACAAATCTGTCGACTACATCATTTAATACATTTAACCTTATCTTCAGCATATCCAGCTCATTAAAAAATTGAAAGCAATCGTATACCATTATATTATTTCCATTTCCGCGTTACTGCCCATACGGCATAAATTATATTTCAGTGCAAAACGCTAAGCTTTACTGCAGCTTATCTTTACCCATACACGCTAAATTATTTTTCTAACAGCCCCCTTAATCCGGCGAGCCACAGACGGCTTAAAGAAATTGGGGTACTGCGCATTAGTGCCCTCCCATTTGTGAAAAGCAAACGGCGTTATCCCTTCTATCTCAGGTATCATTTTCTCATGACTATAATATTTCGCCACATCAAGCGGCGCTATCTTCATGCCTTGCGCCTCCAGCAGGTGGCGTATTTTACAGCAGATAAAGCCGTCCTCATAATACCACATTTTACCATACGCGTATTCTCCTGTCCATGGTATATTGGCTTTTTTGGGGTAATCCATGAGGCGCTTGCTCCTTATGCCCGCACTGTTGCCCACGCGGCAGATATTTCCATTGATGTCGCGGTAGGTAGTCGTGTCACCCTCGGGCGGAAGCGGCCACGGCGCGCCGATATAATCATATTCCAGAAACTCATCACGCCACATGCCGGGATTTACCACAAAGCCGTCAGCATGAACAATAAGCGCAAATTCCGTATTTATGTGCGAACCGAGCTCATACACCATCTTGTAGTTAAAATCGTCAATATTTTTCAGCTTGTCCGTGTGGGAATAACGTATGCTTTTTGGAAGTCCTAACGGCTTTCTGTGCGTTATAAGCACGGCATCGCCAAACTCAATGCCGCGCATGCTGTATTCCATAGCTTTTATGGTTTCCATCATATTCACGCTTGACATTGCCGCAAGCGTGACCTGCGGAAGCTTTAGCTTTGAGCCGTTACTTTCCAAATTTCCCTCACCCCCGATTATTGCCATTTCTTTTTTGCAAGCCTCAACCTTATCTTTCGCTTTACCGCATTCCAGTAACGCACAGCCATATATCTTTTATAAATATAGGCTGCTTTTTTATATGCCCTGCTTTTTTCACTTTCTGCCATAGGAATATTCAGCCGACTGTACAATTTGGACTCTTTCTTATATTTTTCCAGTTCTGCCCTGCATTCTTCCGCGTCAAAAAGTCTTCCCTGCCTGTCCTGATACATCCATCCCTGATATATGTTTTGCTCCGATGCCCAGTACCCATCAGAAACATTATGCCTTGCCCAATATTTCGGCGCAATTACTTTTTTTACCGTATTGCTTGTAAATACCGGAAAATAAGTAAACGATGAGTTTGACAGCAGCAAATATTTAGCGTTTTTTATTATGGAATAATCCTTCGCTAAATCAAAATTATACGCCTTGACGTTTGGAATAAGCTTCTGCGCCTCTTTCACGTCATTTGTAATAATCATAAACTGCATTTTAGGATTAATTTTACGCATATTTTTCATGCCGTTGAGCCAATATTTCTTGTTCAGGAACAGTTCTGGTGAATCCATATAGTCGGTACACCTCAGATGAATAATGCACAAATCATCCCGGCTGTAATCATAACAGTCATATTCCGGCTTAACCTTAAGCCATCTGCATATTTCTTCCCTATAAGGCAGGAAATAATCTTCTGCCTGCATATTTCCGTATACAAGCACGGTATCCTTCATGTTTAAAAGGACTTCATCCGTACCTGCCACATATGCGCCGTGCTCTATGTCATGCCTTGAGTTTGATGTAAAAAGCCTGTCCTCTTTCTCATTGTAAATCTTATCAAAGTCCTCTTTCCGCGTCGGCACTCCAAGCTCAAGATTCATAAAATAAAGCCCGCATTGACTGTGAATATTATTTGCAAGCGTTTCGCCGCCAAGAATACTGTAGTCGCAACCGTTACGCATAGCTATGCACCTTGTCGTTACATAGCAAAAAAGCTGATTGCCAAGTCCCTGCCCTTTAAGTAGTTCAGTCGCAATAATTGGTTTATCTGACATCTAATTCCCCCGTTTTAATAAAATTCTCCAAATTCACGATATTCGCCTGTATCCTCCCAATTGGTAAAATCTCTTGAATTTCCTATAATTTTGTACACTTTTGCCTTCGTCTGGATGCCGTTTTCAACAACAGAATAGTAGTGGTAACGCGCACGCTTCTTATCCTGTCCTTTTGCATCAAGCAGATTAATTCCCCACTGCTTATCATATTCAAGTCCCATTGCCGCCGCAAGTGTCGGTAACAAATCATTTTGTGAAGCTCTTATGTCTGACACGTTCCCGGCAATGCCGTTAAAATACCCCCCCCCCGGTTTGATGAGCAAAATCGGATTCGTGGCTTGTTCAAGCTCTTTCAATACAAAATTTTCGCCATGGTCAGCGGTAATAATAATCGTAGCTTTGTCATACACGCCAAGTCTTTTAAGCTCCGTAACATAATCGCATACAAATCGCATACAGCCAATATACTGCTCTACAGGGTCACATTCCCCTTCTGAAATCCTTTCGCCTTCCGCATTCATAGTATAAGGCGCGTGAGCCCCTCTGGTATGAATAAAGCGAAACGCTTTATCATCATTGCCAAGCGTCAAACCATTTTCTTTCAATTGCCGATATAGCTCGGAATCCTCGCCTTCATAACTTGGCACATCAAGTATTTTTCTTTCAACAATCATGTCATTGATATCATCGGCAGTATAGGTGTAATATTCCTTATAAGCATATGGTAAAAGTCTGTAAGCCCCAATTTTTGCCATAGCCTGTATACAGCCACTAAATGAAATGTTTTCATCAACAACGCAGCCTTCACGCACAAAATTTTTCGCCCCTTCACTCACTGCGCTCCCTATAATGTTCTCATCTTCCTCATATATATAATACGAATAATCACTCTCCCGAAGATTTCCCCAAAATTCACACTTTTCAAACGCCTTATCCACATAATCGCCCAGCGACTCCTCATAAAAGTGCATTTCTTCTGTGAGCATATACGGAATCGAAGGAAATGTCCTTGAAAACTGCGACACATTATCCGGAAAATATATAAAGTCCTGCAACGGCTTAAGGATATTAGGATCTTTTTCCAACGCCTGCTCCAAAAAGTCAACATCATAAGTATCCAGCACAAAAACTATGACATTCTTGTCCCTAGCCGCCTCGTTGATTCCCCGCTCAGAAAAATAATTGCGATATGTCTCCTCGTAGGATTTTCCCTCATCCAAATACGACGGAATAAGCGACACGCAGCCAACTGTCTGCATTGCGCAGAGCGCTAACGAAACACCCGTAATTATTTTCTCTATACTTTTTTTCATGCACAGACAAAATCCGAAAAGTGCAGCCGCCAAAATGCACCATATTAATAAATTTATTATTTTAAGGCTATCCGACCATTCTGACTTTTTCCCTTCCATCAAGAACAATTCGCCATTAAGCAGCATCCCTTGCAAATAAGCGCACAGCGAAAATCCCCATACAATGCAGCAAAATATCTTACGTTTTTTCTCAGGAAAAATCAGCATTGCCGCCAATAGGGAAACTGTCAGCAATACACCAAAACCAACAAAACGCCACCAGACCTGTCCAAAAGTAAATTCAAACTCATCTGCATTCGCAAGGAGCGTTTCAAAGGTCGGAAACAGGAAAAAATTCGCTGAAACAAGCACTGCTGCCGCGACTTCACTCAATTTAAGCCTGCAGCCTTTTACGCCATTCTCCCAAACTTGTATCCCAAAGTAATAAATCAACACTATAATGCCAACTAACAAAATATTTTTAGGCATTAAAGTCATGTAAACCGCGGTATTAAAATTCTTATATTGTATGGCAAACCTTGTAAACTGTACCGCTATTACAACCAAAAGCACAGCACAGGCAAATGTACCTTTTTTTGAAGCTCCATGTGTATAATAGCAGAATGCCGATACGCCGCATACTACGGTGACATCCATTACAAACAGGTACCAGTCATTATCATATGCATATATTTCCCCGCCTGCCAGCAACAGACATCTGGAAACATTTATTCCCCAGAAGTTAAAATACATGCATAATACAAGCGGATAAATCATGCCCGCATCCCTTGTCTGCCTTTTATGTGAAATCAACGCCGCGACTACGCTGGCGCCTCCCGCTGCTGATAAAAGCACTTGTATAAAAAGGGTCATAAATAATGACATATTCCGCTCCCTGACATTTCTTCACTGTCCACACAACGGCGCAAAGCAATATCCTACGCCGCTATTTTGCTACAAGGAAGTCCTCGTAATCTTCCCTCCATCCACCTTATATATGATATCGCATTTCTCTATAGTATTTAACCTATGTGCAATAATAATCATCGTCTTTCTACCGTGGAAACTATTAATTGCCTCCATGACCGCCTGCTCAGTCTCATTATCAAGCGCCGATGTCGCCTCGTCAAATACGAGTATTTCAGGATTGTGGTAAAGCGCTCTTGCTATGCCAAGACGCTGACGCTGACCACCGGAAAGCCTCACGCCCCTGTCACCAATTGCCGTGTCAAGACCACCCGGAAGCGTCTCTATAAAATCTTTCAACTGCGCTTCTTCAAGCACTTCCCAAATCCTTTCGTCATCAATCTCGTCATCAGCAATGCCAAATGCTATATTGTTCCTCACAGGCTCATCCACCAGATATATTGACTGCGGTATATATCCAATCTGCGCAAGCCATGCGGGGTAATTGTCAAATATGTTTACACCGTCGCAGGTTATCTTGCCTGAACGCACCTTGAGCAGCCCAAGAAGTATATCGACTATCGTGGATTTGCCCGCACCGGACGATCCCATGATGCCTACCGACTTGCCGTATGGCACGACCATCTCGGCATCATTAAATATCAATGTATCAGTATTTGGGTAAGCATACACAATATTGTGAAGTTCAATCCTGTCATGAAGCTCCATTGCCTTTGATGTGTCTACGGGCAGGAGTGTCTGGTTATTTTTCACGCTTACCTCGTCAAGGTTCATGTTTTCATACACATAATCAAGACATGGCTTGAAATATGAAATATCTGTCATATACGTATTAATCCTGTTCACGGATGGCATAAGCCTCATCGCTGCCACTGCAAATGCCGTAAGCGTTTTTATCATATCGGACGTATCATTGCCGGTATTGATATAAAATATTATATAGAGCAGGATGCTTGACATAAATACCGTTTCTATCAAAAGCCTTGGGATATTGTTTATTACCGCATATCTGCGGCTGTATGATGCGCCTGTTTTGCCGCTTTCCTCGTAATTGTCCGCAAAAAATGCTTCCCTATGCAATACTTTCACGTCTTTTATGCCGTAGATTGCCTGTATTCTCCACTTTGCAATCCTGGACTGTATTGCCTGATTTTTGGCGCCGAGCCTTGAAAGCCCCGGCTTTAATACCTTTACCATAATTATAGTGACAATGCCGAAAATGACCACTATAAAGACAGTAAGCACAGGGTCAAGCACAAAAAGCATAACGCTGAGCAACACAAAAACAACCGACTCCGAAGCAAGCGAAATCAATGCCATAAGCAGCGCAAAAACATTGGGAATATCGCTGTCTGTCAGCCTGAACACTGTCGGAATATCGGCATCAAGGTAAAATTCATAAGGCCTGTTCAAAAATCCTCTTAACACCTGACTTATGAGTTTATTGCGGTTAAATGATATAAACCTGTTTTGTTCGTTTACAAGCCCAAGCAAAAACAAATTTTTAACAATATAAATCACAATCAGCGTGCCGAGAAGCAATGTGGTAATCCCGATGATGTCCTGAATGCCAAAAGCGTCCATAACCATCCGGATATATTTATTTTGCATTGCATTTTCCTTATCCAGTATGGTTGATACGACCGGAAGAACTGCCGATACGCTCATTGTTTCCAGAAAACCGCCTATAAATATCAATATGCCCAATAATAGCAAGTGTAATTTTTGCTTTCTGTCAAGTATATAACTAAGTTTTTTGATAATATCCCTAATATCCATCAACCAATCTCCCATTTAATGACAGCTAAACATCAGAACCCTTTCTCAATGCTGCCACGCTTCTTAATGCCCTGCCTGAGCGGAATTATGACACTGTCATATAATCTGACTGTTGTGGCGTATGCCTGCGGGCTCAGCCTAAAGAGCCTCATTCTTGCCATATCGCCTTTGGACACTATGCCGCCTTTATATACGCGGTCAATCTCCGCCCTGTCTGATTTTATCTCATCTATAAGCTTTCTGGCGTACTTCTCGTTTTCTCCGCCCGCTTTTTTCATATCTATATAATAGAACAAAAGCCTGCGCCAAAAATGATACGCCGCCAAATCGGCCATTTCATCCGATACCATATCGCGTATACAGGCAATGTGCTCGCGCCAAAACGGTATCTCATCTCGAAACATCCTCTCGCCCTTTGACACATTCATAATGCTGTCCTTGCGGTCAAGTACGTAGTGGTAGAGCGGCTTGTCTATATATGCCGCTCGGTTCAGACGGCAGAACGCGCGCGTCGTGTACATGATGTCCTCAGAATTTCTCCCCTTCGGAAAAAGCATTCCATCCACCAAATCGCGCCTGTAGAGCTTGCTCCATGCGGAATTGTATATTATATATCTGTCATGTCCGCCAATATATATTTTTAGCAGCTCGTCCCTTGAAAGCAAAACCACATCACTGCCCTCATCACTGCATTCATCACCATTGTCACCATTGTCGCCATATTCTTTGGCTATCTTCGCCCTATCAGCGGCTTTGCATTCGTCAGAGGCGGCCTCGCACGCATATCTACATATCGCAAGTGGGGCTCCATTATCTGCACAGGCATGGTACATTTTTTCATACATGTCAGGCTCTATCCAATCGTCACTGTCCACATAGCCTATATAACTCCCCTCCGCCACAGCAAGTCCAGCGTTCCTTGCGTCCGAAAGGCCTCCGTTTGACTTATGCACTACCCTTACGCGAGCATCCTTTCGTGCGTAAGCATCGCACATTGCGGGCGAATTATCTGTCGAACCGTCATCGACGAGTATTATCTCTATATTGCCATAAGTCTGCGCGATAACGGAATTAACACATCTTTCTAAGTATTTCTCCATATTATATACAGGCACAATTATTGATATAAGCTCCAATTCCAACTCCCCTGCCACTTTAATTGCTTAATCCGTCAATATATGCTTCCGTCAGCGTCAATCAAAATCCAGTTTTTCCATTGCTCCCGCATAAGCGAAACATCGGTATTCTCGTAATTGTCATGATGAAGCGGGCGTATCGTAATCTTCCGCGGATTTTTGTTAAGCCTTGCCCCCCATATACTGAAAGTGCTGTTTGCGCATATGTTGTATCTACAGTGGCTCATAAGCTCCATGTCATGCAGGCTCTCACTGCCGCCGTTCCAGTCAACTATCCGCATATCTTCATCCTTAAAATGCTCTTTTGCATATTCCATATCATCTGAAAACAGATAAAATACAGGATTTGAAACCCTTTTCTTTATATATTCTATCGCCGCGCCGTAATATTCGTCCGTACATATGCCCATGTAGCGCTTTCCCCCCGCAACGGTCAGATAATCCTTGCGCCTTATATGGATACTCACGGACTGCTCATTCTCCATTGCCTCTATAGCTGCCGCATTTTGCGGATTGCCGCTTTGAGGAAAACGGATTTTTTGCTGCAGCAGTGGAATGATATCCTCATAATATTTCTCGCAGCCCCAAAAGCCGTACAGATACACGTCATCCATATCAAATATCTCAGGCATATAACCGCCGTTTTCCGTTATCGTGCGGTCGCGCCTGCCAAAAAGCTTTCTGCGTATCCTATCGGCAAGCCTCATACCGCTGTCCTTAAACAATATATGCTCTTTTAGAGTGCATTCCTCATAGTCCAATCCCTCAAGACGCTCCAGTTCAAGCTCGCGCCATTCCTTTTCTTCGCCTTGCGCATGCTTATAGGCATAAAAGTCAAGCTTTACTTCTTTTCCAAGCGACTTGAGTTTCTCAGACAACGCATACTGGTAAAGCTGATTGCCAAGTCCGCCCATTACATGTATTATAATCATATTCTTCTCATTTCCCTGCCGCTATCGCCCATAATCATACGTGAACCGTCTACTCAGCAGCCGACGTCTGCTGCTTATCGGGAGCAAGCGTCATATGGTACAGCTTTGCTGTAGTATCTATCATATCCTCCGCTTCATACCCCAAATCTTCAAGCGCCTCCACAAAACTGTTATACTGTCCCGTCACAAGATACAGTTCTTCAGGGAGTTCATTTTGGTATGTTTCATACATATACCCTTGCCATATGTCGAAAGAATGTGTCGAATATGTTTCCAAATCATCATTCCATTTGATATTTTCCCACTGTGTTTCATTGTAGCGCTTGTCATGCGTGAAATAGTATACAAATGCATACCTCTGGTGAAAATCCAGCATGGTCGGAACATTATAGCCCTCATCTTCGTACCATTTGTCAACGATGACGCGCAAATCCATCTTCCACCAGTGATTGCTTATTCTGTAATCACCATACAGACCGAACAAAATCCCCGACACTATCATACCATATTTAATAACCTGCGACAGCTTAATTATTGCCTTTTTATCTGCCTGCCCTAGTATAATCACAAACTCATAAAGCGATATGGCAATCATCACAAACCACATCGGAAAGATAAACATATTGTAACGGTTTCCATACCAACCATATGCGTACATATTAAGCTTAGTCACTACGTAATAAATCATAAATGTAACGACATTGCAAAAGAAAAATGAGCGTATGGCTTTTTTCTTTGTATTAATTACCACAAATACTATAATAACAAAAATAACCGCTCCCAGTACGTCTATAAGCATGCCAATCTTTTCGGCATCCCTATCTATATCCAACACGCACCATCTAAATACGCTCGCTATGCTAAAGAAAAAATCTCCCACAATATTGCCGTTTTCTATCAATATCCCATGACCGGCAGAATAAGTCGAGGCATTTTTAGCCAACTGCGGAAGCAAAAACAGCGCCACAACAGGAACTCCGCCAAATACTACGCAAGCCGTCTCCATTCCCAACACCGCCTTAAATTTTCCCCAATCCTTCTGCCTTGCCGGCATAATCAAAACACTCACCGCCATCGGTACAACCGCAAATACCGCGCCGTAATGGGTATACACTGCCAGAATGCACAAAGCCATAAATGCGGCAAGCCTCTTTATCGTAATCCTATCGCATATAAGCATATAAGCGTAAATAAGCCAAAAGCTAAACATCAAAAGCATCGCGTACTCGGATGCTTCCTTCATATAGTACATTATTATATAAATGCTTGAATATATAACAACACAAAAAGCCGCCATATAGCGGTCGCACAGTTTTCTTATTACGAAATAAAGCCCCAGCGCCGCGACAAACCCCATCACCACGCTTGAAAATCGATACCACCATGCACTCTCGCTTATCCGGAGCCACAGGCACATCACCCAGTTATAGAGCGGTGGCTGCTGCTGTATCTTCACCATACGCTCGTACATGGTCGCATACTCGGTCACACCCCTTATAGGCCCCCTTACCGGCAATGAACAGTAAAATTCCATCGCCTCGTCCTGCCAGATTGGGGCATAAGTCAGCTTATACAGCGCCATTATAAAATAATATACAAATGCGACGCCCGCAGTCAACCACTCGGGCAGACGCATTCTTTTTGTATCATTCATAGCTGCTCCCTTCTGCATTGCTCTTACGCCCAAACATCATCTGCTTATTTAAACAAATTAACTACCAGCTTAATCCCATACTTCACATACTGTACAAAAATACTCGGCTGCTTGACACATTCTCTCATCTTTCTAAAAATATACTTAGGTCTCAAATAAAAGCTAAGCAATATATTTTTGCGTAATTTCATGACTTCGTCTATGGTAAGATGCATCGTTCCTTTCGTGCTCGAATGGAAAAAGTCACTGCCAAGCACTGATTTCTCAAGAAGATTTTCCTGCTTGCATGTCTCATACATCGGCGTACCATAAAAAGGCAGCGCTATCGTAACCTCTATAAAATCAGGGTCCGTTTCCATGACAAGCTTTTTGGTGAGAAGTATATCCTCCCTCGTCTCCCATGGAAATCCAATGACAAAATATCCCCAAAACGGCAGTCCTATCTCCTTGCACCATATGGCCGCCTGCCTGTTTTCCTCCACTGTAGTGCCTTTTCGCATCTTTTGCAGCATTTCATCGCTTCCCGACTCAAAGCCGAATGCCACAAGGAAACACCCCGCTTTTTTCATGAGCTCAAGCGTTTCTTTTTTAAGCGGACGCACACGTGAGTTCGCCGTAAACTGTATTTTGCCATAAAGCTGAGAGCCTATGATAAGTTCACACATTTCCTTAACCCATTCAGGATTTATCGTAAATGTATCCGCCTTAAAAAAGAAATTCCTTATACCAAACTTCTCATAGCACTCTATCATTTCTTCCAATACATTCTGAGGACTTCTGAAACGCACACGCTTTCCCGATATCTCCGGAGTAAGGCAGAACACGCACTGACTGGGACACCCTCTTGCCGTCTGGATTGTAGCCATCGCCTCCTTAGTGTCCGGTCTTATATAAAGCGAATTATTCATAAGCTGTCTTGCGGGGAAAGGCTGCGCATCAAGGTCGTCGTCCCACACATGAAATCTTGTCGGAACCATCCTGCCCTGCTCATCCTTATAAAGAATGTTGTTTATTTCTTCCGGCTTTCCAATTCCCTTAAAACAGTAATCCGCGATTTTGCCTATACAGAAATCTATCTCGCCGCCAATCAGATAGTCAACGTTCGTAAGGTCAAGCATATCAAGCATCGCCTGCTCCGGTGCAAAGAACAATGCTCCTTTCAATACCACAATCGGGTCATGCCTTTTCTTTATCTCATTAATGACCTTTATATCGTCAAATATAGTGGTATTCGTAATGCTCATCATTATCATGTCAGGCTTAAAGCTGTCCAAATCCCTCCAAAGCGCATTAAAGTCGTCGCCCTGCGTCTGGTAATCCTGCAGCTTTACCTCATATCCGTCCCTGAGCAAAATTGCCGCCGCGTATCCCAAATCATTGCAGGCGCGCATTGCCTGAGCCGAGCCGTCGTCAATGTTCTGCTGGCATCTGTCCTCCCCTCTCTGAAAAAGCGCCCCCGGAGGATAAAATAACAAAACTTTTTTCTTTTCCATCTGTTCTTCCTTTCCTTAAACCGTTATGGCAGGTAGTTGTAAAATGTCTTCCGTACTGTCCGAATAAACCTTGCGGACATCCGTTTATTGCATCATTATAATAATCTGTACAGATATACGCTGTACGGGACTTTATCGTCGCTGTATTCCCCGACAAAATCAAGCTTCATCTCATCAGCGTTTGTCAGCTCAAACCTTGAAAAAATATAATCACACCCAAGCTCCGACAAAGCCGGTTCATCTATAAGTATCTCCTGCGCAGGCGCATCCGCATTTGCCCCGAAATCGTATGTATTTTCACCGGATGCCGAAAATATATATGCCCTGCAGCCCCAGTCATCATAATATTTCTGCCAATTGTCATTTGCCTCAAGAGCAGGCGCAATCGCTTTTCTAAACCGTTCCTTGTATTCCATGCTGTAATAACCGCAATACCCGTCTATGGTAGTGATGCCGTTATAAGAAAGCATCGCCGGATGAAAGCCGTATACCACAGCTCCGCAATCGGGAGTATAATTTATATCATTCTTTATCCGTTCTATCAAATCGCCGCCGTAAAATTCACCATAGCTTAGCTGATTTACCTCCGCGTGCTTCACAAGCTTGTACGCATTGCAATATACCGTATTGAAAAAATCGCTGTATTCACACTGCGAAGCTCCGACAACGACAATCGCCGCGCAGCCGAGCAAATATGCTGCTTGTCGTCTGTACTTATATATCGCTTTCAGCACGATAAAAAACGCAAAATACCACGCAAACGCATTAAAGAAAATAGTCCTGCCGTAATTAAATCCCTTTAACGGCGGCAAGAGCGTTTCTACCAGACTTCTCAACGGCTTCCAATAATAAAGCGTGTATACCGCACAGTTAAACACAATGAATAACATCGTCAGATTAAAGGTATCCGTCCATATTTTAGAAAACCTTTTGTTTTTTATATAACGCGTGTTATTCCAAATCAAATATATCATGCATACGGGAAGCACCAGATAAGTATGGAGCGACCGCGCATGGGACATTCCCTCCAAAAATGAGCTTTTAAAAGTCCTCCACAACTCCGGCGCGCTGTAATAATCCACAAGCATGGCATCCCTTATAGTCGCCGTATCCGAGAAAAATATTATGCCAAAGAGCCGATATTCGCAACACGCATACCCCCCCCCAAGTATCACAGCAGCCAGAAACAGCCTGCCGCATACCTTTTTATCCCTTATGGAAAGCAGCGCTACGGCTATAAGTATATACCCTATGATAAAAATTCCAAAAAATGAAAAATATGAAACCAGCGGATAAAAAAACAGCGCAACAAACAGCCTCCAGTCAGGCTTCCTGTATATCCTCACCAAAAGGTAGACCACAAGCGGCATTGACGCAAAGCAGAACGAATACGCGGGATACAGCGGCAAAAGGGCAAACGCCACAGCCGCGAGCACTACGATTTTTTCATACTCAACATATCTTTCCTTCAGCAGGTATCTGGCTAAAAGCGCGGACGAAGCCACAGACATCACAAGCTTAATCAAATATCCCGCAATATACGCGTATACATCCGGCAGAAGCATGTACAAAATATTATAGAGTGAAAACTCCGACGGAAAATAATTCCTGTCTATGCTTTGCAGTACAGGCATCGACACGCTCTGCCCAAAAGTAAAGAACGCGCCGCTGTCCTTGAGCATTTTGAGCTGAGTGATAAACAGGTCAAGGTTATCGCATACTCCGACATATATATTATCGCCAAAAGCAAGCAATATTATTGCCTCACCCAAAAATATACAGCCCGCCAAAAGCCAATGCCAGTATTTCTTAACAAAATTCATAAAATTCCCATTCTCCCAACCGCACCGATATTTCGTCCGCAGGTTTAATAATATGCCGATATAATAAGGTTTTGGTATATCTGGTTAAGAGGCATCGCAATATCGACCTCGAATCCCGGCTTGCTGACCAGCACAGCGCCATTGGGAAGCGTAAAGCTGCCGTTATTAATCATTGACGGAAGCGCCGCGGTCTCAAACACCATGCCGTTTATATTGACATATTCGGGTACATAGCCGTCTAAATCCTGCATTATAAACTTATATATTTTTCTTGCCAGAAGATTATAGCCCGCGTCATTGAGATGGCAGCCGTCGCACAGATAATTGCCGTATTTTGCAAGCGCATCCTGATTGTCAACCGTATTGAGCTCATAATCGGCATATAAATCAAGCACAGGTATGCCGTAATACTGGCATCTGTCAAGCAGCGCTTTTCTATAATCGCTCAATGTGCCCGTCCCGAAATTATCATTAGTGCTTCTTATATACGGGTGCGTATAATCGGCATCCTTGCTCTGCTGATACGGCGTAAGAAATACTATATCAGCATTAGGGTATGTGCTCTTTAGATATGTCATCATCGTATTCAATGCGCCATAAAAGGTATCCACGCGGGTATCCGCAGGCGTCCCTATCGGACAATCTCCATACCAAAAATCGTTTGTGGCGCCAAAAACTATCACCAAATCGGCGGATTTGTCCATATTATACATCCTGTCTATAAAAGACGGTGGATTGGAAACATCGGAAACTATATCTGTAATTCTTGAGCACGAAAGACCATAATTATTTACCCTGGCTCCCGTAAGCCTTGCAAGGACTGCCGGATATGCCTTGTCAGCAGACCTTGCGCCTACCCCCTCGGTAATCGAATCTCCAAGTATGTTTATAACATGGTACTTATCAAGCGGAAGCCCCTGCAGCACAACTTCCAACTGCGCATACTGTAAAAGCGCCGTCTCATGGTCGTTTGACGGCACAAATGATGCGACATACTCCTGTATAGCCTGCAAATCCATGACCGTTGCCTGCTCTTGTCCTTGCTCCTGCACAGGCAAGGCAGCCTGCTCCTGTGCCGACACTGCGGTATCCGGAGACAATTCCGCCGCCATAGCAGGCATCGACCCAAACAGCATACCGCTCAAAAAGGCGGCAACCCCTAAGCATTTGCGAATAAATCCTCTTTTCATCCCTATCCAATCTCCATTCCGCCGCCAGCCTGACGGCTAACATATTATCGTCCGCAGTCCAAAATCTACACGCAAAAACACTTTACTCTTTATTTTATATGATTTTTCTCTTTATGTATATATTACATAATGCACATATTTTTCTTTTTTTTCTATCAAAAACAGCACAAATTTCCAAGTAACGCCATCACGACACAATCTATTTGCCAATGCTATGGCTATCCTTTCGCAAGTGTGGTATACTACTCATATCAAACTTAACCTATCTTGGGAGGCAATATGAATAAAAAGCTGAAATCGCTTGACATCCTGAAAGGTATCGGCATCATAATGATTATCATAGTACACAACCGACATTTTATACTGAAAAATACAGACGGCTACAGGGCGCTTATAAACTATGGGCAGATGGGATGCCAGCTTTTCTTTCTTGTGTCAGGCATGTCCTTATGCTATTCCTGGTTTCATCAGCTTACTAAGGCGCCGGCAACGAACTTTTTTAAGAGTTATATACGCTTTATAATCAGGCGCTATCTGCGTCTTGCCCCGGGGTTTTTGATAATGCTCGCGGTAAATTTTATTTTAAATGTAATTCTGATTGATATTTTTCATTACTCACCCGGCTTTATCATGAAACGGACACCGGCCGCTATTTTAACCAATATATTTTTTATACATGGCCTTTTTCCTGAATATATCAACAATGTGTTTCCGGGCGGCTGGTATATAGGAACTGCTTTCATACTATATCTGCTGTTTCCTTTTTTAGTGGTTTTATTTCAAAGGCTTTATCGTGTAAACAGGCATTGTATATATGTGCTTCCTCCTCTTTTTCTCGCTGCCAATATACTTCTGCTCAGGTATATTGCAGAGGCATCACATGGAACGCTTTATCTGTCAAACAACTCGTTCCTTTACTATTTTTTTACTAACCAGCTGCCATGTTTTATGATGGGAATTATGCTTTATTTTCAACAGCAGCCTGATATCGGCAGGGGCTTTGCCATACGCTGCCCATTGATTATGACTGTCGCTTTATTTGCAGTTACAAGCCTTATTGCCCTAAAGCTCTACATGCTTCCCGAAGAAATACCCTATCTGTACGCGGTTCTGCCCTCAATTGCAGGATTATCCTTTTACTGGCTTGCCGTCAGCATGATTCATGTGGAATTAAAGTCTTTTGGAAAAAAGAATGTTAAAAAAGCACCCGATGATAAGGTGCTTTCGCTTTTTGCTGATTTTCTCGCCAAATGCGGACGTATTTCATATGGAATGTATCTGACGCACAGCTTAGTCTGCTGGTATGGAATCAAAGCCGTCACATCAGCCCTTACCGGTTCCGGCTATGAATACAATGACCTGATCTTTTATATGCTTGTCCTTATTCCAACAATATTTATAACCTATGTCTTAGGACAATGCATGGAAGCGCTGTTAAGCAGGCTAAACCGTAATGTTCAGGCTTTTCCGTTCTTTAGGGGAGGATGAAACTATTATATAATCCACATCATTCGCTTTCGCGGCCAGTCCATCCTTTTCATAACGGTCGCCTACCATGACGGCATCCTTTGCGTTTATGCCAAGCGTCTCTAATATTACCCCTATTCCCTTTGGGTCAGGTTTCATACAGCCTATTCTCTCATCAGCCGACGTAAAGCAGAAATCAGCTGTTATTCCAAGCGCCTTTAATTTGTTTTCAACAGGATAATCCGAATATATAGCAACTGTTATATTATTTTTACGCAGCTGCTCTATAATGGAATACAGCCTTTCATCCCTATACTTCGGCAAAAGCTTTAATGGCGCCTCCAACATAAAGAAGTTTACCGCTTTTTTTACTCTCTCGGGAGATGTTCCCTTAGCTTTCGCCACATATAAATATTGCCTGTTATCTAAATCCATGTCAGCAGGATACTCGCTCTCCGCTTCACAGGTCTCCCAGTTTTCGCGCACTTCCCTGTATTTTTTTATGATAAACATATCACCGATGCTTGACGGATGTCGGAGCATATAGCCCATTAAATAACACAGCATTTTTATCCTGAACGGCTTTTGGTAATACAACGTGCCATCAAGGTCAAATATGACTGCTTTATAATCCGAAAGTTTATCTTTCTTAATATTAACGTCATTCATACGGCATATCTCCCGTTATTTTATTCCGGTAGGTATGAAAAACGCCGTTTCCCACATTTTCATTATCGGTATATCTACTACTGTAAGTACCGCAAACAATACTATCAGCACACCTACAAGCAGCATAAGCTTCTTTTCCCTAAAAAGCTTCTCCGGCTTCTGCGCTGCCGAGTCGGGCTTATGGGCAATATACAGATAATAGCAGAAAAGCATAAACAGTACCGGTATTGCAACTATATATTCAATTCTATATTTTAACAAAAATATTCCTATAAGAAATGTAGCGCACAGCGCGTAGAAAAATGACGAACACAAAAGCGAGGCTTCCGTATATTTGGCAAATGATTTGCGATATGAGCCCGCAAGCTTGGCATCCCCTATCATTCTATACTCCGCATAGCGCTTTACGGCCATAAGAAACGCGCCCGCCATCCAATAGCCTACGAGGATGCTTGAGGGAGGATACACGTCTTCGCATATGATGAACCAGCCAAGCAGCAGCCTTATCATGTTGTTAATCGACTCTGAAAGCACATCAAGATAAACTATATCCTTTGTGCGGATTGGTTTTACATTGTACAGCACTCCCATGACAAGAAGCCATAACTCTGTCAGTATAAAGGGGATATTTACAAGAAATGAAAGCCCTATTCCTATCACGACGCATATAAAGTATTCTGTCATGACAAGCGAAAATTTCATATTCTGACTTACTACCGGGCGGTACTTTTTGGTCGGATGGTACTTGTCAAATTCCGCATCCAACCATTCATTTATGACATAATTAGCGGACGCGATAAAACAGGTGGCGAAAAATCCCGCCAGAACCTTTATTATAAATTCAGCCATATCCTGTGGTCTGCCAATAAGGATTATCGCCAAGACAATCCCCGGCACTATAAACATGTTTTTTATCCAGTGGTCAGGTCTTGCTATTTTAACATAGCTCATTATCTGCGTATTTTTCTCTTGTCCACTCATTAAATTCTCTCCTAACAAATTTTATAATTGGTAATTGCGAAATGTGTTCTAAACCATCCAAACAGAGTTTCGCAAATGCCCGTTTAATTAAGATATTATATATTATTTTATCATATAAATTGAAAATATTAAATATGGTTTCAAAAATTACCCTGCATGAAAATTATTCTGAGCTTCGTATTACAAAAACATAAAGCTTATTTAAAAGCGCCTTGGCTTCTCTGTTCCACAAGCCAACTCTGAAACATCAGTATATACCATATCTGTATACGCCAGTTGCCGTTGTCAATGAAATCCGTCCATATGCGCCTGACCTCGTCGGCGTTTAGGATTCCCTGACTTTCAATCAGCTTCCTGTCAAGCAGCGCCTCCGCCCAGTCTCGCAGTTCAGGCTCCTTCAGCCATTTTGTTATAGGTATGGCGAAGCCGGTCTTTGGTCTGTCCATCATTTCCTTTGGAACATACCTATAGAGCACGTCTTTCAACACAAGCTTCCCTTCATTTCCCTGCTTCTTGTATTCAATCGGCAGGGTCCATGCAAACTCCACCACATCCTTGTCAAGCATCGGCACCCTTGTTTCCAGCGACACCGCCATTGCGGATCTGTCCACTTTTACAAGTATGTCGTCCGGATGGTACACTTCCATGTCCATCAGCATTATACGGCTCTGCGTATCCGACAAGTCGCCATATGGCTGCTGATTATGCTTATACGGATACGCGGAGCGCTCAAGCGCGATATTAAGGTTTGATGCCTCCTGCGCGTTTGACAGCTCGTATAAATGCTCCGGAGCTTTTGCGCCCAACAGATATGATTTTGTCTGCAATATCTGATTATTTTTGATCAACGGACAGCCCGTCAACAGACTGCTGCAGAGCTTTCTTAATCCATAGGGATAGTTCTTCATCTTATTCCAAATACGCTCAATTGACGAATATGAAGTGTAGCCGCAAAACAGCTCATCACCCGCATCTCCGCTTAACGACACTGTAACATGCCGGCGAGTCAGCCTGCTGACAAGGTATGTCGGTATCTGCGACGAATCAGCAAAGGGCTCTCCAAATATCCCTGAAAGCCTCGGTATAACCTCCTTTGCGTCCTTGGCGGATATATAAAGCTCGGTATGTTCAGTGCCCAAGTGCCTTGCTATCTGCGCCGCGTATACTGCCTCGTTATATTTTTCATCATCCATTCCTATTGTAAAGCTGCGCACCCTGCCTTGCGACTGCGCCTGCATAAGCGCCACAATAGTGCTGCTGTCAATTCCCGCCGATAAAAAAGCGCCGACCGGTACATCCGCTACCATCTGTTCGCTGATTGCCTCTTTCAAAAGCCTTTCGAGCTCGTCTGCCGCCTCTTTCCTTGTGCCTTTAAACGGATGAGCCTGCCCGTATTTTGCAGCCTCCCTTACAGACCAGTATGCGCTTATCTCGCCTTTGTCATACGGCGCGTCTATCTCCAGCATGCAGCCCGCATCAAGCTTATGGATATCCTTATATATTGAATACGGCGCAGGAATATAGCCATGAATGAAATATAACTGCAAAACTTTCGTATCTATCTCATTGTTAAAGCCCTCCAACGCACTTATGCTGTTTATGTCTGACGCAAAAACAAAGCACCCGTTCACAAAGCCATAGTATAACGGTTTTTCGCCTATCCTATCCCTTATGAGTGTGAGCCTCCCCGTCTGCCTGTCATACAGGGCTATCGCAAACATCCCCTTGCATATGGCTATCGTTTCCCTCACGCCGTATGCTTCAAACGCTTCGATAAGCGTTTCGGTATCCGATGTGCCGCGAAATTTTACCGTCTTTTTTTCCGCTATAAGCTTATCCCTTATTTTTTTATGATTATATATCTCACCGTTGAAAACGCAGACATAGCGCCCCGATGCCGACTGCATCGGCTGGGCGCCCGTTTCCGATAAGTCCACTATCGCAAGCCGCCTGTGCCCCAGAACTACATCCGCGTTTTCATTCGCCCATACGCCGCCAGCGTCAGGACCGCGATGGTACATCCTTTCATTCATTTTTTCTATATTCTGCCGCCAGTTTTGAGGTCTGTTGCAAAAGCCCGCAATTCCACACATATTTTTTGTCTCCGTTTTGGATTTTGTATTGTTCTTTAGATATGATAGCACAGACTGCCTCATATTACCAGTATATGTGGATTATTAAAAATATTAATATGTTACTTCTCCGTCATGGTCAAGAAGCGAAACATATTTAACGCCTTCTAAATTATGTATTTTCTCTAAAAGCAAATCACCGTCATTTGTCCTTAATTCTATTACAAGATTTAACAGGTTATCGACCACATTGCGGGATTTTATTTTGTAGTACTTTGAGTTAGACTTTACTATTGAATATATATCATTCTGCATCCCGAAATCAGCATTTTGTATTACCAATATCATTGGCGCTTTTGCAATGGGAAGCATATCCAATACAAAAATCAGCAGTGTAACAATTACTAAAACAAGCCCCGCAACATGATACAGGCCTACACCGCATAGTATTCCCATAGCAATCGCCCAAAACATAAACACCAAATCCAGTGCGTCCTTTACGGCAGTACGAAACCTGACTATTGATAAAGCGCCTACCATACCCAGCGAAACAATTATGCTTGATTGTATAGCTATTACAATCGCATTTGTCAGTATTGTTATTACGGCAAGCGAAATGTTAAAGCTTTTATTATAGAAATTCTTTCTTCCCATTATTCTATATATAAAGAAGATATATATTGACATTATCAGTGCAATCCCAAATGACATAATAATATCATATAGTCCAATATCCGTTGCATTTGCCGAAGATACGAGAACCTCATACAGTATATCATCAAAGCTCACTTTTTATTCCTCCAAACTTTTAACAGCAAAACCTATTTTATATTGATTCCACTCATTTGATAAAAATTCTATACGACCGGATAAAAAATTTTTTATTATATCGATATCAGCATTATATAACTTCCTGATTTTCTCCTCATTAGTTACATCATATATATTCCATCTTATTGCATTATTAACCACTGACGCAGCTATATTATCAACATAATTATCAATATCATTATTTACGATTTCATTTACTGCATTAATCGTTTCTGAAAAAAATATTTCAGCTACATTTTTCCTAAATTCGCTTTGGTTATATAAAGCATACCAAATATCTGAATTCCTAGTCTGCACGGCAGCATATAAACCATTAGGGTCACTTCCATCAAAGCCGGCTTTACTTCCCCAGTTAGCCAATGCATCATCATAATCCCATACCGGTCCCGCAAAAAATCTCGTACTTATACTATCACCAGGCTTATACAAAAATTGGCTTGTAAAAGAAGCATCCCAATTCTTAGTTAATTCCTCTATCAAATATTTTCTTGAGAACGAATCTATATCTATATAATCCAAATATGACATTCCTGTGTTTGGATTTATGCCATTATCCCCAAATAATGCATCTTCTAATCCCTGATACATATTGGCAATATAATTTACTTGATTATATGTGGCCATAGAAGGACTTTTCAACACCACAGGCTGATTACGTGAAGTTATAAAACCGCTTTTTTCCTTATCATATCTATTCTCCATTTCAATATCCAATTCAAGTTCCAGTAAATATCCACCCGAAATGTTTTTCGGTTCATTTCTGACAATATATCCTTTTATATTTTTCAAAGTTCCTTTTGCCTCAGAAAACTCCGTATAATTTCCCCCCAGACTAATATTCATTTGTTTTGTCTGTTTTTCAAGATTATTTATATTAATTCTGTTTTTCGATATCTCTATTTTCTCTGTAAGGATATAGTTCCCAATGTATTCCCCATTGGCATATATGTCTACAAATGCTGATTCCGGCGTATAGTCTAACCCTATCTTATTTGCAATATCAAATGTAAGCACGTTTCTAAGCAGAGAATTATCAACTGCATTGGCAATTAAATTCCATTTTGAAGCTTTACCCATTCCTAAGAGATTTGAAGCCTTTTTTAAATCTAATTGGTACGATTTTTTGTCCACGGCATACCAAGAAGTATTCCCCCTGCAATGAATATCTTCTATAACACCCGCACTGCTAAATTTACCTCCCTTTTCAAATAATGTGTAATTACCACTCTCCCGGTATTCTTTTGTTCCATTTATAGAATCCATGCTCCCTGACTGAGTATTCAAAAATATTGTCGCGATATCAGACGCATATCTTATTTCAATTTCATAATTCTTTGTTTTACCGCCAGCTTCTGCCACAACAGTATAAGCACCCTCGGCTATATCGCATAATGAACCGTTTTCTATATTTTCTTCATTTATCCTAACAGAATCTTTTGTGGGAAATATCCAGTAAAGACCTTGGTTTAACAAGCTTTCCGAAACAAAAATATAATATTTACCGTCATTATCGCTATGCCACCACTTTATACATATGTCATTTGCATTCTTAAACTCCTTGGTATCGTTCCATAACATAAGTGCAAATTCGTCTTCTGCCGTATATTTTTCTAAAACCTTATTAATTTCCCACCTGCTCACATGTGTTATATGTCCAAAATTAATGATTAAGCATACTGCAAATATCATCTGCAGCAAAACAATAAAACTCCATATTAAAATTTTTTTGCATTTTCTCAATTAACAGCCTCCAAAATCATTTTTGTTAATTATATCATTGTTCATTTTCTTGTTCAATACTCTATATATTACAAAATTCGTGCAAACTATGCTCTCATTTATATAAATATAAAAGAAGGACTGCGCATAAATGTCAATCCTTCCGGCTGCAATAAACAAATGCCCGTGTTCCGTCAACGTCTTACACCGATTACAATATCTGCCTATAAATTGACGGCTGCCATATTTAACTTCCTACATATATAATATTTTGAAAACGTTTCCTGACGCAGCTTCTCCACCTCTACAGCCTGATGCAAAAAATCAGGCAAAAACTCATCAAATTTCACTTCAAATATATGCATGTTTGTCGGCATTACCGGGCGCGATTTAATCTGACGTTCAAAAAAATCCCTAATATCATTGCTGCTTCTTATGTTTAAGTCAAACGTCACTCTGACGTTCCCATCAGTGTATACATACGGACGCCTGTCGTATTCCACGATAACTTTTGGTTTTAATAACCTCGTCATACGCTGCATGCAAAATTTACGGTAAACAGGCGAATCTATAGCCGAGATGTCAGGAATATTCCCGTTTATAAGTTCCCCGCACAGCTCATACGGAACGTTACAGGACATTTTTTTCGTTTTTCCGCTGTGTTTTTGTTTTAGTTCCAACTTTACAAGGCTTTTATCACTATTGTATATGCGCAGGCGAAATTTTTCCCTCGGATCTGTCCCGTTTTCATTTTCATAATAGCAGGAATTTTCATAGTCATCAAAATATAGGCTGCGGATAGTATATATTCCCTCACTATCGGCGTTTAAATCATGATGCATCAATGGCTTTATACGTTGTTCAATGCACAGCATTTTCTGCACGGGAACAAAATACTTGTACTCATGCCTGTATTCACTCATAAAAATTCCCCCTTGGCATCTATACCTGTTCTCGCTTCAGTGCAATCCCATCAAAAAGCTTTCCCATTCTCTATCCACCTTATCAGGTTCAAATTCCATGGCAGTATTATACGCATTGTCACTAAGCCGCTGCGCAAGCTCCAAGTCCGTCAATATGAGCCTGAACGCGTCCGAAAGCGCAAAGGCATCACCCACAGGCACCAAAATTCCATTTACCTTATCCTCAATTAGCATCGCGGGACCGCCACACGGGCAGTCTGTAGACACTACAGGTATGCCCAGCGCCATTGCCTCTACTATGGAATTTGGCATACCTTCAGTATTTGAAGTCAATGCAAAAATCTTTGCGCTGCACATTTTATCTGCCAAATCAGGCACACTTCCTGCAAGCTCTGCTCTGTCTGACAGACCTTTTTCGTCAATAAGTGCCTGCAAATCTTCCCTAAGCTCTCCATCGCCGTATATTACAAGTCTTAACTTGGGAAATTCCGACGCTACTTTATCAAAGGCGTGAATAAGCATGGCGTGATTTTTATTTTCGTCAAGTCTCCCTGCCGCCACTATAACATCCTCACGCTCGCCGTCATATCGACAGTTTAGAAATTGAGCGTTTAAAGGATTGGGCAGTATCACTGACTTTTTGCGCACAGCCTTTGGAAAGAAATCAAACGCCTGTCTTGTCTGAAACACAGCTCCGTCCGCAAACCGAAAAATGAACTTGGCAATCATCTGCATCATGCGCCCCTCGTATTCCATTGTCGGCTCGCCGCGCACTGATACAACCGTCTTTACGGGCAGAAACAATGCCGTTATTATCGCCATTAAATTATTTTTGCCCAGAAAAGAAAGTATCACGTCAGGCTTATAGCTTTTCCAAATGTCCCTAAGTTTTTTGAATCTTGCTATAAAATTTTTTAGTCTGCTCTCCTGAAGCTCGGACGCATCGGGCTCGGAATACACTCTTCTGATTTTAGATGATATGTCATATTCGTTTTCACGCTTGTACTGCGTCACAAGTATGACCTCATATCCGCGCCCATGAAAATATTCCGCAAGGTTTACCATCACGCGCTCCGAACCGCCCTTTTGCAGAGAGCTTATAAATAATGCTATACGTTTCATAATGCGTCTATGGCTTCCTCCCGCTTTCCATCAATCAATGTTTTTTTGCTAAAATATCGTCTATAAATTCAAGCCACTCAGCAGCTATCTTTTGCGGCTCGACTCTTGCGACCAGCTTTTCCGCTTCCGCACCCATGCGTGCCGCCTCGCTCTCGTGCGAAAGCATATAGTCAATCGCGGAAGCTAATTGCGCCACATTGCCCGTCGGCACAAGCAATCCTGATTTTTTGTCATCTATAAGCATTCTTGCACCGCCACAAGGACAGTCCGTAGCTATGCACGCAAGCCCCAGCGCCATCGCCTCAATCAGCGCATTCGGCATCCCCTCATAATCAGACGGCAGTACAAACAGCGCGCTGTCAGATATTTCGTCAGGAAGCCTGTCGCTTACGCCCATAAACAAAACCCTGCCGTCCAAAGCATTATCCTTTATATAGGCTTCCATCTCCGAAAATACATCCTTTTGCTCGACTTCGCCATATATCTTCAATACATAATCTGGGTATTTTTCCTTTATCTCATTAAATGCCTTTATAAGCAGCAGTTGATTTTTTTGCCTCGTAATTCTGCCCGCCGTGACAATTTCCTTTCTGCGTACGCCTTCACATGCCGAAACAGGTCTGTTAAGATACTGCTCTGAAAGCGGATTTAAAATAATCCTGCCTTTCCTGCGAAGCCTTTCCGAAAAAAAATTCATGGCATCAGGCGTCTGAAAGACACAGCCCGAAGCCTTATGCTCCATATACCATGTGGGCAGCCTGTATGGGCGGTAGTCCTTATCAGGGTCATTTCTCACGGATATGAGCAGCGGCGTTTTCATTCCAAACAACGCATACGCGCTTCTGAAATTCGCTTTATTGCAAAACGAAATAACCAAGTCCGGGTTTTCGTTTTTTATGCATTTCCTAAGCTTCTCAAATCTTGCCCATATCTTGTAAATCCTACCTTTTCTGTCCTCGTCAGCCGTCAGCCCTACACTCATGCGCCTTACCCTTTTGTCCACCTCGTATTCATCATCCGAACGCCACAGCGTAGCCAGCACGACCTTATGACCGCCGTCTGCAAACGCGGCGCTCAAAACGCTTACAACCCTTTCGGCGCCTCCGTGCCCCATGCTATTTATGTGAAACAGAATTTTCATAATAAAACTCACTCATTTTCTTTGCCTGTTCTTTTACGTCAAAGCCAGCAGCTCTTACGTCACCGCTTCTTGATTGCCTGCCCGATATGTCCGTGCCGAGTATCTCGTCCGCCCATTCAGAAGCAGGGATGTCTATACTCTTAAATTTGATTAAATCCGTGACCGCCGCCTGGCGCGTTATCCTGTCGGATAAAATACAGTGCAGACCGCTTGCCTGAGCTTCTATGGCAGTGCCCGGAAGCCCTTCGTAAAATGATGGAAGCAGGAAAAAGTCAAATGCCTGATAATAATTATATATATCCCTCTGCCTGCCCGCAAATATCACGCAACCGCCAACTCCCAGCTTATCCGCCTTTAGTTTTATTTCATCCCTGAGAGGTCCGTCGCCTACAAGGAAGAGCTTTACATGTTTGTTTTTCTTTACACATTCGCTTAATATTTCAAGCATATATGCATGATTTTTTACCAAATCAAAGCGTCCCACATGACCTATGACAAAGTCATCTTCAGATATGCCCCATTCTGCTCTTATCCTGCGGCGCATATCCGCGTCATAGCTAAACTTTTCCGCATCTATTGCATTTGGGATAAACTCTACTTTCCCTATATTTTTTCTCCCGAAAACCGCCTCCGACGCCAAATCCGAGCATGAAAAACAACTGTCGCATCTATAAGCCAGCCTGCTTCTCAAAAGCTTGGTGATACAGCCTTTTATTCCCTTATCCACTCCCGCGCTTCTAGCGTGCGCTATGGTATACGCGTTACAATATTTTTTCGCAAGTGGAAGATAGATGGCTGCCGTACTTGTCATATGCCCATGGACTATCCGTATCTCCGGGTGCGCCTTAAAAAAGCGTTTCCAACTCTTTTTATAACTAAAATAATTGTACAGCCTAAAACGCGGCATACAATATACATGCGCTCCAAGGCTTTCAGCCTCGTCCTGATACGCGCCTCTTTCCGTCATATGCTGCACAAAATCAAACTGTATCTTATCTCTGTCAATGTTTCTGTACAAGTCCATTATGCGGCTTTCCGCCCCGCCTATGTTCAATCTCCCTACTACCTGCAAAACCCTGACTGCCTGAGACACCATTGTTTCCTTTCCGCCACCTGTTCAGCGGCTCAATTAGATTGCCGCACTACCCTCGCCGGCACCCCCGCAAGCACGGCTCCTTTAATATCACAGGACATATTGACTACTGAATTAGCGCCTACCTGTATGTCATCAGCCAAAACAATATCGCCAAACAGCTTCGCGCCCGGTCCTATATATACATGACTGCCCAAGATTGGCGCTTTGTCATGATTAGCGCCTATACATACGCCCGGATGCACCTTGCAGTATTTCCCGACACGTGCATTTGCATTTATTATCACTGAACCAAGGTGCACAATCTCAAAGCCTAAATCCACCACATTCATAGGAATGTTTATCCCATATTTTGTCTGGATGCGCAGAAGCTTCATCAAATGCCAATACCTTGTATGCCTGCGGTTATTAAAGGCATATTCCGCTTTTCTAAGGCGCACCATGTGCTTATATAATATTTGCTGTTCCGTTAAATATATCGGAAGGAAATAATACCACTTCTTTCCGTATATTGCTTCCTCCGCCTTTAAAAATTCTTTAAGCTGCGCCTTTGTCTGAAGCATCACTATCTCCTCTCTGCCGCCTGCTCCAAAAAGCCTTCATACCACTTGGACAATCGCTTTATATCATATCCTTTTTGTGCGATACTCTCAAACTGGCACACGCGGTCATTGTTTTTAGCCATTTCAACGGCTTTTTCCGCCCATTCCCGCGGTGATTTCTCAATGCTTTTCGTTTCCACAAGGTTCTTCGTCACTATGACCTCCTCGGTAATAGTATCGGATATAAGGCACGGAAGTCCCGATGCCTGCGCTTCTATAAGAGTAAGCGGAAGCCCCTCGAACACGGAGGGAAAAACAAGCATGTCAAAGCATGACATAAAATCAGGAATATCCCTCCGCACTCCGGTAAGGATAACCTTGTCCCGTATGCCAAGCTCGTCTATCTGTCGCTCAATCTCATGCCTCAAATCACCTTCGCCAATGCAGAAAAATGCCGCATTGCCGTCAAGCTTTGCAATCTCGGCATATATCCTCAAAAGAAATTTATGGTTTTTTGACGCGATAAAATTCGCTATATGGCCATACACCTTTTTGCCTTCCAGATTAAACTCGCCGCGTATCTTCTCGCCCGCCTCGGCATCATACGCAAATTTCCGCACATCTATCGCATTGCAGACTACCTGATAATCCCTGTTACCAAACATCCATCTGCCCGCATTGGGCGAGCACGCCAAACGCACATCGGCGCATCTGCCCATAAACAGCCTGCATAGCTTGTGGATTGCCAATTGCGGGTCAGTTTCGTTGTGCGAATGACAGACTGCAACGGCCCCCGCCTTTTTTGCCGCCCATAGCTGGGGCACGACAAGCGCGTTTGATGTATGGCGTATTACTACCCTATAATTATTATCCTTAACTATCCTGTATAAATTCCTTATATTTTTCAGCGGATTTCTCATGAGCCGAGGAAGCTCATATACAATGCCGCCCATTTCCCTTATTTTTTCCGTATAATCGTTTTCCTTTATCATATGGACTGCAAAATCAAACTGTATGCGGCTTCTGTCAATATTCTCATACAGGTTCATGATAAAATTTTCCATTCCCCCCGGATACATTGCGCCGACTATATGCAACACCCTAATCTGCTCCGCCATACCGCCTACCCTCTCATACCAACCAAAATCCTCTTTGACACAGCCAACATATACTCAACCTTACTGCCAAAAAAGCCCCTTGACACGGGCGCCGCCTTTAGATAATCTCCGTATGAGACCAAGTCACCCCCATGCTCCTCAAACAGCCTCTCATAAAAATCCTTGTCCGCATCGTTTACCGTATTTGCATGAATTACCATCGTAGTATAGCCATTGCTTTTTTTCAGGCTGCGGCTCAGCTTGAATGAGATGGGATAAAATGTCATGCCGCCATATATATACGGTCTGCTCCCAAAGCCGTCGGTAATCTTGGTAAATCCAAGCTCTTTAAGCGCCTTAAGCGTATTTGCGTCATATGAATGTGCAGGCGCCATAAATATGTCAGTGTCAATACCGTTCTTTGCGAGCATTCTTTTCCCCTGTTCAAGCTTCCTATACTGTTCTTCATAAGGGAGACCCGCAAATTCTGAAAATTTATTCAGCGGAAATATTCCGCCCTTATCAGTACAATAAAGATGATTGCAGCCATGCATCGCGATGCAGTAGCCTTTTTTTTCAAGCTGCTTAATCTTCTCAAAAAAATCCTTGCGCGGCATCTCTTTTTTTAAATTATCGTCCTTGTTGTCGGGCACGATTCCGATTAGCGGCGCAATATTGTTTTTTTCAAACAACTCCTGAAAAAATTGGAACTTTTCCCAGTCCATATCAGGCGTTATATCATCCATTCTTACGCTGATTTTCATAGATTCGCCTTATACCAGTCTATTGCCAAAGCAATACCTTTTTCAAAATCGTACTCAGGATTATATCCCAGAAGCTTTCGCGCCTTTGATATGTCCGCGTTTGAGTGTTTTATGTCGCCAGCACGGTCAGGTCCGAAGTTAGGCTCCACATCTTTGCCGAGTGCTTTACACAAATCATAATATATGTCTATCAGATACTCCCTACCGCCATATGCGATATTAAACGCTTCTCCCGCCGCCTCACTCGGCGCAAGGCACGCCTTCAGGTTCGCCTCAATTACATTGTCAATATATGTGAAATCCCTCGACTGCCTGCCGTCGCCGTTTATCGTCGGCACCTCGCCGTTTAAGAGCTGCTTTATAAACTTAGGGATAACAGCCGCATACGCGCCGTTTGGATCCTGCCTGCGCCCAAAGACATTGAAATATCTAAGCCCATATGTGTCAAGCCCGTAAAGCTTCTTATACAGCTTGCCGTATTCCTCATTTGCCCGCTTTGTGAGCGCGTAGGGCGAGAGCAGATTGCCTTCCTGCCCTTCCTTCTTTGGCAACACGGGATGGTCGCCGTACACTGACGAGCTTGACGCATAGACAAACTTCTTTACGCTGTTCTGCCTCGCCGCCTCCATCATATTAAGCGTACCCATGATATTATTCTGCTCATAAAACAGCGGCATCTCTATGCTCCTTGGCACTGACCCCCACGCAGCCTGGTTTAATACATAGTCCACGCCTTCACATGCTTTCATGCAGGTATCCAAGTCCTTTATGTCGCCTTTGATAAATGTGTAGTTTGCCCTGTCCGAAAGTAGCTTTACATTTTCCTCCCTGCCTGTTGACAAGTCGTCGAGGCACCTTACGCCGTAACCCATATCCGTGAGCGCCTCGCAGAGATTAGAGCCGATGAAGCCCGCCCCTCCGGTCACCAGAAATACGCTGTTTTCATCAAATTTCAGATTTTTGTATCCCATCGTTTTACTCCTTGTCCGTTTCAGTGAACGGTTTCAATCTTATCCGCAGCCCTATATCTTGCCAGCTCCAAAATTTCCAATATGCCTGCTATATAAAACAGCGGCAGGTTGTAAATCATATATCTCGAAATGCACTGTATCATCAGCGCCGTAGCGCATACATTGCCCACAATCGCCAACAGAAGCACCGCCATAAATGCCGCTGCCCTGCTTTTTGGATTTTTGTGCCATAATATTATCGTCAACGCTACCGCTGCCGCATAGACAGCCACTGCATACCACACCAACAGCCAATGCTCGTATGCTACAGTCCTTACAAAACCCAGCGCGATTATATTGATATAGTTTGCCGCATATCTTAAAAATACGCGCGGCATAAGGTACGATGAAAGCTCCGCTGCCAAATCGTCAAGGGCTATTATAAATTCATCAAACCGATCCACGTATATTCCCCGCGTCTCGCCGATATAATCGCGCGACATTTCATTGAAATAAATGAAGTTTAACTTATCATGGCAATATTCATGATACTCCGCACGTTTTATTATGCCACCCTCAGCATATTTGTAATTCATTTCATCCTCATCAGCGGCATCATATATTTCGAAAAAAAGCGCTCTTAACTTTTCATCCTCTATTGCTTCCCCATCTTCCCTGTCTGCCACATAAAGAATATTGGCAAATGACATCGCCTTCCCGGATGCCGTGTCCACAAAAAGTCCGCTCTCACAATAATTATACACGCGCACAATAACTGTCCTGGCGCAAAATGCCACAACAAACATAAGCAACAACAGCAACCAGCGCTTTGCCGTATTTTTTATCCCGCTGCCTTTATCCTTTACTTTACACATATTTAAGCGCCCTTCAAATACCAGAACCGTCATGACGCAGAACCACACAACCAACATAACCATCATCTGCCCGCGTATAAGAGAAATAAAAAGGAAAAAAAGCAGCGCTACGATACTATCCTTTCCCAGCGGCTTTTCAAGCCATACTGCATTAAGCAGGCATAAAAACGCCAACGGATATACAGAACACGAAATTCCCTCTGTCATAAGGGAATTAGTAATCATCAGATGTGTTCTTGCAAAAACAGGCGTCATCATGTGCGGCATAAGCTGTATCACCACAAAAATCAAAGAAACTGGCATATTCAACGCAAATTTTTTTCGCAGAATAATAATAAAAGCTGTATTTGCCGCTGCAGCAAGAATATTTTGCAGCATAATTATAAACCAGTAATGTTTCTCTGGCGATATAAGTCTTATAAACTGGATAAGCAATGCGTAGACAGGCTCCCGCATTACCGTCTGTTCTTCATATTGAAGTGTATCACCTACATAAACCGGCTCTCCCGTTATCAGCAGAAAACCAAAGAAAAGCGTAAATATCCCACCAATCAGAATATTTCCCCTGTTTCTCTTACAAACGCCAATAAATATATCCCGCATTTATATATTCCTTCTTGTCAAGTATACCCTTTAAATCCGTCAGCACTTTTTTATGTTTGTTACTGTAAAACGCGTCTATATCCGACATTTTGAGCGCCTTATAGCCTTCATGCGCCACAGCAAGTACTACGGCGTCACAATCCCTAATGTCCTTGAAGGGAGTAAATTCTATGCCATAAAGCCGCTTCGCCTCGTCAGCATCTGCATTATCATCCGTAACCAGCGCCGTGATGCCATATTCTCTCAGTTCATTATAAATGTCAATAATCTTTGTATTTCTCGTATCAGGACAGTTTTCCTTAAAGGTAAAGCCCAATATCACGACCTTAGCGCTCTTTACGGGTATATCCGCCTTGATTAGATTTTTTACAAGATTTTCCGCTACGTATTTACCCATATCATCATTTATTCGGCGCCCTGAAAGTATAATCTGTGAGTGATATCCAAGCTCCTCAGCCTTATATGTGAGATAATACGGGTCAACGCCTATGCAGTGACCGCCTACAAGCCCCGGCTGAAAATTGAGAAAATTCCACTTCGTACCTGCTGCCGCAAGAACCGACTTAGTATCTATGCCCATTTTATTGAAAATTATTGAGAGTTCATTCATAAACGCTATATTTATGTCTCTCTGGCTGTTCTCTATAACCTTCGCGGCTTCCGCCACCTTAATCGACTCGGCGCGGTACACACCTGCCTCAACTACAAGCTCATATATCTTTGCAACCTCGTCAAGCGTTTCATCATCCATGCCCGAAACAATCTTTGTAATGGTCTCAAGTCGATGAACCTTATCGCCGGGATTTATGCGTTCCGGCGAATATCCAATTTTAAAATCAATACCACATTTTAAGCCTGATTCCTTTTCGAGAATAGGCACGCATATGTCCTCCGTAACTCCCGGATACACGGTAGATTCAAATACGACTATTGAACCTTTCGTAAGATTTTGTCCCAAAATACGGCTTGCACCCTCTACCGGCGTCAAATCAGGCGTGTGATCGTCATTTACCGGAGTTGGCACAGCCACTATGTGAAACTTAGCCTCTCTAAGCCTTGACGGGTCGGAAGTGAAGTCCACCGTCGTATTTTTTATGACCTCATCGCCTACCTCATTGGTTGGATCCACTCCTGATTTGTACAGATTAATCTTCGCCTCATTCAAGTCAAAACCAACAACGTCAATCTTCCTGGCAAAAGCTACGGCTATCGGCATACCTACATAACCGAGCCCGACAAGCGAAAGCTTTTCTTTTTTGTTTACGATGTCCTCATATAAGCTCATTTTTATTTCCTCCATATCTCAAGCGCCTCGCGCCTAAATCACATCCAAATACGCCTTTATCACGATATTCCTGTCAAAATTTTCCTCAACCCACGCGCGACCCGCTATGCCCATTGACCTGCGCTGCGCCGTCGTAAGCGCAAGTATCCTTTCCATTGCGCTTACAAGCGCCTCCGTGCTTTTCGCCTCAAACGAAAAGCCGCTTTCTCCCTCCGCAAAGGTTTCTATGCAGCCGTTTACGTCGCTTGCCAACACCGGACGCCCACACGCCGCCGCCTCAAGCAAGACGTTAGACAAACCTTCATGATATGACGGATGCACTATAATATGGCTTTTCGCCATTACCTTACTGACATTATCAACATGACCTAAATATTTTATTATTTTTTTACTTTGCAATTCTTCTATAATAGGCTCATAAATGCTCCTTGTTTCCTCCTCATAATCGCCGACAAGATAAAATTTAAGCGCCTTATGCCGTTCCTTCATAATCTGCGCCGCTTCAAGGTACTCGTCAATTCCCTTGTCTTTCATAATGCGGATAACCGCAAGAAAGCGTATATGCTTATTCTCAGCAGGATAATCCTCAAACGAATGCTCTTTAAGATTTACGCCTGAGCCCGGAAGAATACGACTGTTATTTTTTGCGATACCATGCTTATTCATGAAATCACGGTTTTTCTTATTTTGGAAAAACACGCAGACGGCTTTTTTCATCGACATCCGATAAAATACAAGAAGCACGTTACTCAACATACCGCCATCTTCAATAGCAGTGCCAAGTCCTGTAATATTGCAGATGTATGGCACCTTTTTTATGCGGCATGCCATTCCTCCATAGAGATTCGGCTTAATTGTGTAAGTAAGCACCCTGTCGGGTTTGATTGTCCGCAACATACGCATATATGTCACAAAAAGCCCAATATCCTTAATCGGATTGCTTCCTCTGCGCTCGAACGGCGTCTCAATAATTTCCGCTTTCTTACCATTATAGCTAAGGTTTCTCAACTTGTCTACATTTTCATCAGGCGGAACCGATACAATTACCTCATATCCCTCTGCCATTAGCTCCATAATAAGCTCTTTCCTGAAAAGATAAAGCCCCTCGGCATAGTTCGTAAGCACAAGAATTTTCATATTCATGCCTTTCATGTGTTAATCAGAATACTTTTTCTGCTTTGTCCGCTAATGGTACTTGATAGGTATTGCGGGATTGCCCACCGCAGTACAGTCCGACGGCAAATCTCTTATTACCACCGCTCCCGCGCCTACAATTGTATTTCGTCCGACTGTAAGCCCCTGTATCACTTGGCAGCCCGTACCGATTTCTACATTTTCCCCAAGACTCACGCAACCCGAAACATTAACGCTTGGATATAAGGTTGTGTATGACTCCATTGTTACGTCATGACCAACCGTGCAGTCCTCCGTTATTATGCAAAAATCCTTGATTTGAATATCAACAGTCAAAATGCTTCCCACACTGATAAAATTGCCCTTTCCCATCATGATTCGCTGTGACATAACCACCGACGGGTCTATAATGTTAGGGAATGACAATTTTTCATTTTGTTTCAAACGCTCAATAATCCTGCGCCTTGTTTTTGTCGCGGCAACCGCACACACCACATCCAGTTCTTTCCCATACCCCTTCAGATAATCAACGCCTCCAAGAATTTCAAGCCCATCCACAATACTGCCGGCAGCGATTCCATCATCCGCATACCCAAGAATATTCCATGTCGCTTTTTGCCGGTTGATTCGCTCCAACACCCACTGCACAACCCTGCCAAGTCCTCCGGCGCCAATAATCACGATATCTCTCATAAACTAACTCTCCACCTGCTTATTCATCAGCCTTTAAATTCTTCCATGGTTTCACTGCTTTCGCTGCTTATCCCGCTTCTCGACACCACCGCTTTTACCGTCTTAAAAAAAATTCTCGCGTCCATCAAAAAAGATAAATTATGAACATATTCCACATCATAAGCAAACTTTTGTTCCCAGCTTATAGCATTTCGCCCATTTACCTGCGCCCACCCTGTAAGTCCGGGCTTTACATTGTGTCTTTGCCTTTGAAAGTCATTATAAAGCGGTAGATATTTTACAAGCAAAGGTCTGGGACCAATAAGACTCATATCCCCCTTAAATATGTTCCAAAGCTCGGGCAGCTCATCCAAACTAGTCGCCCTCAACGCCTTTCCAAACTTAGTAAGCCTGACCTCGTCAGGCAGAAGCTCACCGTTCTCTCCGCGCTCATCAGTCATTGAACGAAATTTGCACAAATTAAATATCTTCTCATGATACCCCGGTCTTTGCTGATGAAAAATCACAGGACTACCAAGCTTTATCCTCACCAGCACCGCCACTATCAGCAATATCGGACTTAACACTATCAGCGCACAAAGCGATATCGCAATGTCAAGCAAACGTTTAATGTACCTTTGATACATATTTTACCTCATCAATAGCCAATATACTATAAATCATCAGGCACTACAAAATCTCATTCAACAGTCCCATCCAACAACATAGAATTTAGTCAAAATATATAAAATAAGCGACGATTCGCATCGCGCACCAAGTCGCGTTTTTATATATTTTGACTAAATTCGGACGGTTGAGAAAACCTCCAAAAAATTACCTACCTATTAAACAACCCCCTAATTATCCCTATAATCTTCCCCATATCCTCATCACTATTCTTTATATCACTAGGCAGGCACACACCCCTGTTAAAAATATCCTCACTAACACTAATCCCACCATCATTATGGCTTACAAAATCACACCCTTCAAACACAGGCTGCAACTGCATAGGCTTCCAAATCGGCCGCGTCTCAATATTCTCCGTCTCCAGCGCATCCATAATGGAATACGGAGTCACCTTACACCCTTCCTTTAAAGTAATGCACGAAAGCCAGTTGTTCGCATCCCCCTTCGGATTCATCGGATTCATCGATATCTCCTCAATATCGGCAAACGCCTCCTCATACTTACGATAAATCCTTTTTTTAAGCGCCTTGTGCTCCTCAAGATGAAGCAGCTGCCCCCTGCCTATCCCCGCGTCAATATTGCTCATCCTGTAATTGTACCCTATTTCCGAGTGCTGGTAATGCCTCGCCGCATCCCTCGCCTGCGTCGCAAGCTTCCTCGCCTCCTTAACAAGCGCCTCCTCCTTTGAAACAAGCATACCGCCGCCAGAGGTTGTTATTATTTTATTTCCGTTAAATGAATATATGCCAATACGCCCGAATGTCCCGGTATGCCTGCCATTATATGTTGATGAAAGCGATTCCGCCGCATCCTCTAAAACAGGCACATTATGCTTACCGCAGATATCCATAAGCTCGTCAAGCTTAGCGGACGTGCCATATAAATGCACTATTATCACTGCCTTGGGATTAGGATATTTTTCAAACGCCTTTTCAAGAGCCTTGGGCGACATATTCCAGGTATCAGGTTCAGAATCAATAAACACAGGCGTCGCTTTCTCATACACAATCGGATTGCAGCTCGCCGAAAAAGTAAGCGCGGAAACAAATACAATATCTCCCTGTCCCACTCCCAAAAGTTTTAATCCCAAATGGATTGCCGCCGTACCTGCGCTTAAAGCCGCCGCATAGCCACAGCCCGTATATTCCGCCATCTCCGTCTCAAGATTATTTACATTAGGTCCAAGCGGCGCTACCCAGTTTGTTTCAAACGCCTCATTTACAAAACGCTGTTCATCCCCATGCATAGTGGGCGATGATAAATATATTTTCTTTTTCTCTGACATGATAATCCTCCTCACTGCCCATTGTATTCATCCTGCTTAGGCACATATGTCGGCACAATCTCCTGTATGAGCGGGCGCACGTCCTCGCACTCCGCCTCTACCGCGCGCTTCAGGTTGTCGAGCTGCACATAAAATTTAGATTCGTCAAACTCTATCGGCTTCCCTATGTGTATCAGCTTATTTTCCGTATCGGTGAGCCCCTCCTCATTCATCAGAAGCTCCTCATAAAGCTTTTCGCCGGGTCTTAGCCCTGTAAATTCAATCTTTATATCCTCGTCAACCTTATAACCCGAAAGGCGTATCAGGTTTTTGGCAAGGTCAAGTATTTTGACAGGCTCCCCCATGTCAAGCACGAATATCTCCCCGCCCTTGGCATATACTCCCGCCTGCAGCACAAGCGACACAGCCTCGGGAATTGTCATAAAGTACCTTATAATATCAGGATGCGTCACAGTCACAGGTCCCCCCGCCGCTATCTGCTTTTTGAACAGCGGTATGACACTGCCGTTGCTGCCAAGCACATTGCCAAAGCGAACCGCCACAAACTCCGTATCGTAATGCCTGTTATACGTCTGTATTATCATCTCGCAGATGCGCTTGCTTGCGCCCATTATATTTGTAGGGTTTACAGCCTTGTCCGTAGAAATGAGCACGAATTTCTTCACGCCGTTCTGCACTGCCGCCTGCGCCGTCTTCCATGTGCCAAACACATTGTTCTTGATTGCCTCGTTCGGGCTTACCTCCATGAGCGGCACATGCTTGTGAGCCGCCGCATGGTAAACTATATCGGGGCGGTATTTGCTCATAATAGTATTCATCCGCTTCGTATTGCGCACAGAAGCTATAAGCACCACCATATCAAGATACGGAAACTTGTGCTTAAGCTCCTGCTGTATCTCATACGCATTGTTCTCATAGATATCAACTATTATAAGGCGCTTGGGCTGATGCCCCGCTATCTGCCTGCAAAGCTCGCTGCCTATCGAGCCGCCGCCGCCTGTCACCAGCACAGTCTTATTTTTGACATAGTTTAGGATTGACTCCAAATCAACCTTTATTGGGTCTCTGCCCAGCAAATCCTCCACATCCACATTGCGCAGCTTGCTCACGCTCACCTCGCCGTTTACAAGCTGATATATGCCTGGCAAAGTACGCAGCTTACAGCTTGTTTCCTTGCAGATTTCCACAAGCTCCTTCATCGTAGCGCGGTTTGCGGAGGGTATCGCTATGATAATCTCATCAATACCGTAAAATGCCGCGCACTCCACGATTTTATCCCTGCCGCCCACAATCTTTATGCCCTGTATAAATCTGCCCCACTTACTTGAGTTGTCATCTATTATACACTTTATTGTCATAGTGCTGTAATTGCTGTTTGTGATTTCTTTTATTACCGTATTGCCCGCGTCACCCGCGCCGATTATCATCACGCGCGTGCCATTCTTTCTGTTCTGCCTTTTGTGCTTCGCGCCGCGGATTATCCTGTAGGAAAAGCGGCTCGCCGTCATAATGCCTGTAAGTATCAGCGCATACATAAAATAGTAGCTTCTCGGAATGGGATACTTTAAAAGCTGCATGCCGCAAAAATTCAGAATTGTGCACAAAAAACAGGCGGCTACGATATTTTGCGCCTCCGCTGTCCCCGCAAATGCCCATAAGCTGTGGTAAAGCTTGAATAAGTAAAACACTATAAGCGCTATTACCACATTTATAAACATAAATTTCCAAGCCGAGCCCAAATAAATGCCCGGAATATCTTTATAATTGAACTCAAATCTAATCCACAAAGGCGCAATGCTTGACACGCACACTGCCATTATGTCAAACAGCACAAGCACCAGCCTTCTGTGTAAAAGCTGTGTATTCATCACTATCTCCCCTACCGCAAAAGCGATTCTATGATAAGTCAAAAATGCACCATTGGCATTTCAAGCCTAATTTTAATCTTATCTGCGTATAAGCAACGGCTGCATCATAAAAAAGCAAAATCCTGCCGGTATGCAAGGATGCGATGCCCATTCCGTAAGACTCATAAATCCAAATGTCGTAATAAGCGCAAACGGCATAAGGTATACCGCACTTACTCTGCCATATTCATACATAACCCCAACCGCACGCAGCAGTGAAAATGCACATATGGCCAAAAATATGATTCCCGCGATAATTCCGAAATTATATGCAATCTGCAAATATGAGTTATGCGCATGTCCATATGGATTCCCACTTTCATCTGTAGGACCCATCTTCGGATGCCCTCTCAGTGACAGCTCCTCAAAGTATGCCTTAAAAATTTCAAAACGCCCATTTGATACATCATACTTTTCCTCAGCTTCATCCGAATCATCATTGTCAACATATATTATACCTAAATTTTTAAAATATTCTCCCGTATATGCAAGCAGCTCTGATGCTCCGACAACTTTGATTCCTGCCGTGTCCCCAGTGGTATCACTAAACCGCAAAAAAAGCATTTCAAAAAAATGCCGCACAGTTATATACTTAGCCGAATCTATAGGATCATCCTTGCATATCATAACATCATTATCTTGAAGCTCAATATCATATCTGACAGGATCATTTACGACTGCGGGAATTGTCCTCACTGCCGTAAACACCAGCGGAAAACAGCCTATAGAAAGAATGACAAATGTTCCTGTTTCACGCAATACCGTCATAAGCTTTTTATGATATACAGCAGCATCGAGCAAGACAGTCAATATTACTGTCACTGCCGCCGTCAAAAAAGCCGTCCTTGAAATTGTCAGCACAATAAAATCAATTACTACAGAAAGCATAAAAAGCTCGCCACGACATTGAATTAGCTTATACCGTATTGACATGCCCGTATTATCCTTAAACCGCGCATATAGCTTAGAAAGCGCCGCACAAAGTACCACGGCAAGATACATTCCGGTACACGCCACAGTATGAAAAATTCCTCCATATCTGTATAGGCGCCAATAATGATGCGGTCTATGTATAAGGCTGAATGCCGTCACAAACGCAAAACTAAGAAGTATTCCATTGGCAAAGTTATTCAAAAGCCACCGCCTTGCCCGTTCTGTCATATTTATAAAAAGCAATGCCATAAAGGGCAGCACAGCCGTAAACACCCATGTCTTTTCAAATCTGTATACAAACATAAACGTGGCAAAAGCAATCCATAAAGCTCCGTATATAAGCTGCCATGCCTTCAGCTGCTTAATGCCCTTCCAGAATTTGCCTATCCTGAATCGCAATAATATATTTATCAGCAAAAGCCCCCATGCCATTACTACGCCGCAAGTCAGCTTTGCGACAAGCAACTCTTTTTCATCGGCGTCAATGCTGCCACAGTAAGCAAACGAACATATTGCAGACAGACCGAGCCATACATAGCTTAATTTGTTTAACAGCTGCTTTTCATTATACATCATAAGCAAAGCGATTGCCATAAAAATCAGCATCCACCTTGTATTTGTCATATGATAAAGCTCTCTGTCCGCATTCACATATTGGCATAAGGCATAAAACAGTAGTGCAAAGCTGACAGTTTGGATATAACTGCGCCAAATATGCGGTATGCTTGTCTTCAGGAATTTTCCTTTCGGCGAAAAATACGTCCCCCATAACGCCCCCATAAGCCAAAATACACCTATAACCAAAGCAATAGTGAAAAAAAGCCTGTCCATCCAATCCCCGCCAAATTTATTAAGCACAACCATAGGCACAAACAGAATAACCGCAAGGATTACAATAATCGCACTTACCGCATACTTAAGGCATTTTTTCACGCTCACGCCCAATCGCTTATCGCAAAAAATCGCAGCGTACATAATCAAAACATATAAAACAACCGCAGCAGCTATAATCAAAAACCAAATTCCTAACACCTCTACAGCAGACAGTTGCCTTGAATAGTCAAAGTCGGCAATCAGGCATACTTCATCATTGATAATGCCGTCAATGTATAGAGTGCTATTCTCTGTCTGCCCCAGCGCGTCTCTTGGCGCTACAGGCACAAATATCTGCGCCGTATTTTCCTCAGGCACTATAAGCTCATAATAATAAGCAGTATCCAAGGCTACATCCATATTCGGCAGTACCTCGATATATCCGTCACCAGCTATGCTCTCACAGGGGTACTCTTCCTCATAAATGCATGAAAACTCATCATTATAAAGCCTGAACAATATGCTCTGCGCACTTTCTGCCTCACTGCCAAGGGCACACTCTACGTACATTTTGATGCTGTACAGATGTCCACTTGAAAAATAAACGGTCTGCAGCTTTTTATCATTGCAGCCAAACAAATCACCGTCCAGATTCGCAAGCTCTGACATTTCAAACGCCTTCTGCCTTGAATTTGTATGCTTCTCATATGCCCGCACAGGATATACGCGAATAAGCATAATAAATGCCAAAGTAACTATCAATATCTGCAAAAAGGCGTTTCTTCTTGTTTTTCCCTTATACGAGAGCTCGCGGCCAATATCGCCTTTTATTATATCTATTATATTCGAAATCGGATTATTCGCAATATTTTTTAGAAAACCCAACGTTTTAAACCCACTCTTTCCATATTTAGTCACAAAATTCTGTCCACTTCGCCCCAATCACCGCCGCCTGATTTTTTACCTATCATTTCCCGCACTACATACTGCGGCGAGTTGTTTATGCTTATATAGATGCGCCCTATATACTCCCCTATAAGCCCCAGCATTATCATCAGCATACCGCCGATAAACACGATTGCCGCCATCATTGAGCTGAATCCCAGCGGAACGGCAGGATTTACAAATTTCTTGATGACCGTATATATGCCATACAAAAAACCGCCGCCGGCGCATATTATACCCGTAACCGTCGCTATGCGCAGCGGAAGTATTGAAAATGCCGTAAAACCGTTAAACCAGAGTGCCAGCAGTTTTTTCACCGTATAGCCCGATGTGCCGACCTCGCGGCTTCTGTGCGTCACCGACACATTCGCGATATTTCTTGTGGAACGCAGCACAAGACCTATGATATATGGATAGCAGTTTTCATACTCAATCATGCTGTCCACAACAAAGCGGCGCGCCGCGAAATAGCTCGTCACCTGCAAATCCCGGGGTTTTCCAAGCATAACGCGTGTCATCATATCATTCATAAATGTGCCGAAATTCCTAAAGGCATTGTGTTTTTTGCTGTCGTAGCTTGCGTAAACAACATCATGCCCGTCCTCTATTCCTTCTATAAGCTTGCCAACCTCATCTGCTGGCGTCTGACCGTCATCGTCAAGGCACACCACAATATCACCGTCAGACATGCGAAGCCCCGCCATCAGCGCCGCATGCTGCCCAAAATTTTTAGCCAAATCTACGCCGGTTATATTGTCATGGCAGGCGCACAGCTCCCTTATGACCTTAATCGTGTCGTCAGGCGAGCAGTCGTTCACGAGGAATATATCATACTCATATGCCGTAAGCCCCCGCATCGTGGCTATTATCTCATCCACAACCGCCTTCAGTGTATTTTCACTTCTATAGCAGGGTATGACAAAGCTGATTTTGCTCATTGCGCTGTCCCTTTCTCAATAATGTTAATGCTGCGGATTTACAGCCCCAAATAATACCACATCCTCATATTTTCCGTCAATGTAAAGCTCATCCTTCAAATATGCTTCCTGTGTATATCCCGCTTTCTCATTCATTCTCAGGCTCGCCTTGTTGAATGCAAGCACGCGCGTAACTACCTTATGGAAATCAAGCTGCTCAAAGCAGTAATCCAGCGCCAGCTTCATGGCTTCCGCGCCTATTCCCCTGGGGCGTTTTTCATTTTCACCCAAAAAAATACCACACTCCGCTTTGTTGTTCTCTTCGTCAAAATGCGGCAGGTACACACATCCATATGGAGTATTCTCCACATTATCGCATATAATGAATTGATACACAAGCCCCTTGTCCACTTTATTTTTAAGCCAGTCAAGATGCTCGCTTTTTGTTATGGGCTTCCTGTATATAAAATTCTCAACAACCGTCTTGGAATTGCGCCATTCGAGCACCATATCCGTATCCTCGACCGTAATCGGGCGCAAGTATATCCTCTCCCCGCATATCCTGCAATCCTTATCAATAGGCTTCATGAAGATTCCTCCTGCCGTTTTAACTATTATCTTATCGCGTAAATCGTGAACGCCGTCCCGCCGTCTGCCGCCTCTATAGAATCAACGGCTTTCGGCGCGACCGAAACTCCGCGCTTGCCATAGTAAGCGCTAATCCACGACAAATCCTTGTCCGCAGCCGCCACGAAATATGTCTTGGAATATACCGACCTGAGCGCCGTCTGTATGTCCTTTATCCCCGCCCTTGCAAGCTTCTGCCGATACAGCGGGCTTTTTGCCACCCATCCGCCGCATATGTCATAATTCTTGCATGAATTGTCGGTATTTGCAAAAATTTTTTCTGAATACGGCGTCCCATTATATGAAGTCGAGGAATATACGTCTATGACATAATAATTGTCAGCGTGTCCCTTACAATATTGTGCAAGAGCCTGCCATCTGCCATCCGCGTCAAGCCTTGCTGAATACTCCGCGGAAACTGCCTTATAATTATTCACAAACGCCGCTCCCAGAAACATAATTCCCAAGACGCATATAACCGCGTTTGTCATATTTCCAAAAATGCCCGCCCTGCTGCCTTGCTGCTTCTCCATTTTCTGATAATCATTCAGCATAAAGCCTGCCAGTACGGCAAGCTCCGCCAGCAGAAGCGGCACCGTCACCCTGTTTATGGCTCTGTCCACCATATATAAATATATCCACAAAACACTGCGTATAACCAACAGTGCTGCGATTCTCAATAATATCCGCGCTTTTTCCCTGCCCTTTCGCGGCAAAAAGCATATCAAAATATATATCGCATAAGCCCCCGCCACTGCATAGCCGCCAACCACTACTCTCCCGGCAAAGACATCATTTCCCACAAAATCCTCAGACATGAATACGCCGCCCAAAGCTCCCAAGCTTGATAACAGCCGTTCTTTATACAGCCATAACGCGCCACCAATACTGTTTTTGCTCACAAATCCAAGCGTATAATGCAAATCCGCGCCCTCACGCGCCTGCTGCCTCCTATATTCCGATATGGAATCCAAAAGCCACGAATCTATCGAATCGTCAAGTGCAAAGTTGTAATTTTCAAGCAATGTATACGACACCCTTGACAGCCCTATTGAGGAATAAAACTCCTCGTTTTCACCCTCATCATACGAAGGAATGCCGTAAAAATCATAAAGCCTTGTCCGCGCGTCAAAGAAATGCCTAAAATTACTCCAGTCGCTTGTGCCGTACGCTACCTTGTCCACGCCAAGTACGGCAAGCATGCCAAGTAGGGCGGCGCCTATTAATATCAGATATTTGCGGATATTTTTTGAGGTAAAAAACTTCTCCTCACCGCCCCACTTTACCATTCCTGCAAGCAACAAAAACGGCATAAGCATAAGGCAAACCTCGCTCCTAATCATAAACGACAATAATACCAGCAGCGCGGGAAGAATATTTTTTTTCAAAAACAATGATACTTTCTGCGTCTGCTCCCCCGTTATAAACAAAAAACAGGCACAAGCCATGCAAAAGCCGGAAGTAACGCTGTACTGAATTATCACCAGCTCCCTCATAAAAAGCCCCAGCGAAACAGCCGCAAGGAACGCAAGCGACATTACTTTTGCAATCCGGCCTTTCATCAGCTTCATAAGCCGCAGCGCTATGAGCAAGACAGCTCCAAACTGACATACGCACAAAAACAAGCCATACCAAGGCACTGCGGGAATGGCTGTATAGCAGACGGCGATAAGCCATGAAAGCGGAAACATCATCTGGATACAGTAACCGCTCGGGCTCCCCGTATATGCCCCCGACAAAATATCCTTTATCGCCGTATCGTCATTCAAATCATAGTAAAAATCAAATCTCAACGCAGGAATAAGGACAATCAAAAGTGTGAAAGCCAATACTCCACACAATTGCCATAGCCTTTCCCTTGTGTGGCTGCTTGTCATATATGATAGAACTCCTTAACCTTGCTTACGATATAATCAACCTCTGCCTCAGTAAGCGAGTAAAACATCGGAAGCCTGAAAATCCGCTCGCTCTCCTTTGTAGTGTATCTATCTTCGCCGCGAAACTCACCGAAGCGCTGTCCCGCGGACGCATTATGAAGCGGCACATAATGAAATACCGCCCATACGCCGTTTTCCTTTAAAAAGCTCAAAAGGCGTGTCCTCTCCTCAAGGTCTTTTGCCTTTGCATAATACATATGCCCGTTGTGTACGCACCCCTTGGGCACTGTCGGAAGCTCTAAGAGCCCGCGCTCTTTTAACGGCTGCAGCAGAGTGTCATACTGCTCCCAGCGGGCAAGTCTTGCGTCAGTTATCTTTTCGGCAAGCTCGAGCTGCGCCCAAAGATATGCGGCGTTCAATTCACTTGGAAGATATGATGAGCCATAATTTACCCATGTATATTTGTCTATCTCGCCGCGGAAATATTTTGAGCGGTTTGTGCCCTTTTCCCTTATTATCTCCGCGTCTTCCACATATTTTTCATCCTTTATAAGAAGCGCTCCGCCCTCGCCCATGCTAAGGTTTTTTGTCTCGTGGAAAGAATAACAGCCAAAGTCGCCTATCGCACCGAGCGCTTTTCCCTTATATGACGCCATTATTCCCTGCGCGGCGTCCTCAATCACAAACAGATTGTGTGCCTTGGCTATCCGCATAATCTCGTCCATCTCGCATGACACGCCCGCGTAATGCACAGGCACGATTGCCCTGGTTTTAGGCGTTATAGCCGCCTCGATTTTTTTCTCGTCTATATTCATGGTGTCGGGTCTTATGTCCACAAACACAGCTTTTGCGCCGCGCAGTACAAACGCGTTTGCCGTAGAAACAAATGTGTACGACGGCATAATGACCTCGTCGCCCTCTTTAATGTCGGCAAGAAACGCGGCAAGCTCTGTAGCGTGCGTGCAGGAGGTGGTGAGCAGGCATTTTTTCGCCCCTGTTTTTTCCTCTATCCACTCACTGCATTGCTTTGTGTATGGACCATCGCCACATATTTTTTGGTTTTCTACCGCCTGTCTTATATAATCCATTTCCTTTCCCGTAAAGGGAGGGACATTGAAATTTATCATATCTCATCTCCGTTCCACGCTGCCCTCAGCGCCAGCATAACGCCCCTAACATCTTGCGGATTTTTAAGCTATCATTTAATTTTACATTTTTTCCCATATATTTTCAAGATGTATAGCGAAATTGCCTTGTTTTTTCGTTAATTTTAACACGTGCGTATACTATAAATTCATCATTTGAATATATTTGTGCGTATTTATTTTCATTGATAAAGCTCTCTATTGTATTCAACTTTTGTCGCCATATTTCAAGATTTTGTCTTTTTTGTCCCTCGGCGTCCGCACCTATAATTATTACAGGATAATCCCCTTTTATCCTCTCCAAAGATGCCGTAAGCTCCGACAGTGAATTGGAGTCGAGGTCCGCCCAAGTCGTACTGACTGCCGGCGGCATATCAAAAATATAACTCAGCGCCGGAACATCGCCAAAGGTAATTATACTTTTTGAGGTCAGGCTGTTTTCTGACATAAAGCCGTCAAGCGCTTCAATGACTTCCTTTTTAGCCGCAGTTGTCTTTAGCCCGTCTGCTATACTTGAGCTTTCAAGCTTTAACGCAACGCGCGAATTTTTGCTGTCAGCCTCATCGTGAAAGACAAAAACTGCTCCAAACAACAGGCTCTGCACCATAACGCATATAAATACAAAAGCTGTCACAGTCTTTAGGGGAAATGTCAAAGCCGCGCTCCTGCTCTCAGCCGCCTGAAACAGTTCATGCAAGAGCAAGATTGAAACAGGCGCTATTATAAATAGATTGTTTATCACAGGATATAAGCCGTTGTTGCTGCCAAGCGGCGTTATAAATACCGTAACCAAGGCAAACACTGCCCAAAGCTTTATTTCTGCATTGCTTTCCTTGTAAACTAAAGTCCATATGCTGAGCGCTATGACTGTCAAAAGATATACAGTGAGCCATTTATACATACAGAAATATTCCGTATAGTCAAAGTCAAACATTCCTTTTCCATAGCACAGCCTTAAAAGGACGAGCAAGCCAAGAATATATACTGTTTTCAAAATAATTTGTATTATCCTGTCTGCGCTCTGAAAGTTTTCTAATATATCTGCTTCAGCTGCCTTTTTTTCTAAAAAGCGCCTTTCTGCTGTGAATACAATAACTCCTGTTATTATATATAACACGAAAAGCAAAAGCCATGGGCTATAGCTTATATAATCTCCGAACATCGCCGTTATCATTGAAGTCGGCTTATAATCAGTGGCTGTGTCCGTCATTCCGAAAAGTGAGGAAATCATATTTGGATATGCGGCCGCGCCATAGCGTATTGAGATATAAATAATTGGTGTTATCATTCCAATGCAATATCCGATAATGCAGTACAGCGTTCTTTTTATGATCGTCGCGATGCCTTTCCTTTCTATGAATATACAGTAATACCACAAGGGCAGGATAAACGCCATATATGTTATGTTTGGCATTCTCACAGCTACGGCAAGTCCTAGAATAACTCCTGCTATTATATATGTTTTTTTACTGCGTATAGCAACACTGTCCATGTCTGTACTGTTTATATTTGTGCTGTTTATACCGCTGTTCTTGCTGTCATCTCTCCTGCTGTCGTTTCTCCTGCCGCCATCTCTCCTACTGTCGTTTCTCCTGCTGCTATCTCTCATACTGTTGTTCTTCTCGCCGCTATCTTTTTCTGCACTATCGCCGCCATTGTTTTTTTGCTGTTCATCTGTTATTGCTTTAAACAAAATTAGCGAAGCGGCGGTCATCATGATGTACCCCAGATAATGATATAAAATAACTGACGGTGCCCAACAAAGTGAAAGCGCGGTAAGTTCCGCAGCAAATAAAAGCCACTTAAAAAGACGGCTTTTTTCGCCATAGCGATTTACAAAAAACAGGTATGCTCCTGCGGCAGCGGCGCCGATAAAGAGGCTTGTATAAATATTCATTCCTATCCATGTGTCGCCATATGGAAGTTTTGTAAGCAGCGCGCCTGTGACATTGGCAAGATATGTCGCAAGCCGCCACATTGGGTTCATCGTATCAAAAAAACGGTAGTTTCCCAGTGCGTAGCCCGCATCCATAAGGTCAACTCCGACTGTAACCTTTCGCAGCGGATATATGAACAAGACAAGCGCAAGCAAATGTTCCAAAGCGTTTCTGCCTGAAAGCTTTATCCTTGCCATCTCGATGAGTGAGCATATCAGATATACTGCCACGACCGTAAGCAGCATACGAATGAGGAATATCCCCACTGAGGAATTTATATGCTCACTGCACTTAAACCATTTAACCCATCTATATCTTATGTCTATATGCTCATGTATGAGGTATACGCCAAATGCCGCGCCCGAAAAGAGCTCTATTAAATTTCTGACCTGTCTGGGCGCGCTTAGTTCTTTTGGGGTTCTAAAGACGAGGAAAAGCCCTATTGCTCCGATATAACACAAAAAATGGTTATATGAATACGCATAATCCACGAAATTCTCAAGGGAGCCTGTTCTGAAATACACTGCGCGCAGGACTATAAACGACACAAATATCATCAGAGCGCTCGCGATGTACAATGCCGCGGCGCGCAATCTGTTTGTGATTAATGGTATGCCATAGCGTCTTAGGTATCCGCCTGTGAGGTAGAGGACTACAAACCAGTATGCGTCATAGCCGTACTTTTCCCATGGGAGCTTCATCGGAATAACGGTCTTGGAGATGCTGAATATAATGAGCAGGGCAAATATTATAGCGCGCATTGTTTTTTTGTCTATAAGATTAAAGCCCTCGTTTAAAAAGGGCATCAAAAAACATAGGACAATATATGCTGTCGCAAACCAATAGTGTTCTGTAAGTATGGGGAATACATAATTGAATATTTGATATAGGTTTATGGTGTTTCCGCTTATGAATGTGGCAATTGTACCGATAATGACAGAATAAAACAATACTTGCAGCCATATTTTTAGTGGGCGGCGGAGTGCTTTTTTGCCGTCAAACGGTACTGCTTCATCTCCTACGCCGAAATATCCGCTTATGAGGACATACACATTTACGGCGACGAGGCAGAATGCCTCCAACAGCCATATTGTATAGTTTATCGCGCCCATTTGGGTGGAAATAGGGCTGCCGAGCAAGCCGCCTTTGCTGAAATAGTGCAGGCTCACTATCATCATCATTGCCAGTATTCTTAGGATTTCATAATTTAGCTGTCTTGACTTTTTTTCAGTTGCTGTCTGATTTAAGTCCATCTTGTATCCTTTCCAATAAGGTTAATAGGCATTTGCAAAACTCTATTCGACAAAATAGAATTTAGGCAAAATATACAAAAGTTTATTATATTCATAACGCCAATATATTTTGCGCAAGCCGCACTGCTCCATGACCGTCTATCAGCTTTTTTTCTTGAATGTATAAACGCTGTCTGTATGAAAAATCACTTACGCAGTGCAATAATGTATCCGCTATGTTTTTGGCGGTTTTTGCCTTATCTGTTGAAATACAGCCTGCGTTCTTTATCTCAGTAAGCCGCGAAAGCGCCTGCGCGCCTTGCCGCTGGTTTTCGGCAAAGTAAAAGCATACCATAGGCACGCCTACTGCGCAGGCCTCATATATAGTGCTGCCTGTCGCGGTTATCACTGTATCACATTTCTTCATAAGGTCTTTTAAGCTGCTTAATCCTTCATGCACTATTACATTTTTATATCCGCCGCATTTTTCTTTAAGTCTGTCTGCAAAGCTGTTAAACGGACCGCTTACCATGTGATAAGTTATGCCGTCACTCAGCCGCGGATTTTTTAATATTTCATCAAGAATATCGCCCGCCGCAAAATATGGGTCGCTCCCGCCTGTAGTAATCATGACATCTGATACTTTATCCTTGACTTCATAATCAATATCATATCTGTAAATATCCCTGAGCGGCATATATTCCACGCCAAGCAGCACTTTATCTGGTTTTTGCGGTTTTTGATACTCCTCTGCAAGGCTTGGGGCATATATGTTATAATTTATCAGCAGCTTTACGGGGTATGGTTTACCCATGTCCTCCAGATACGCCGTTTTACACATTTCGCCCAGGCTGCGCAGATAATTTTCAGTGACACAATAGCTGTCAACAAGGATTATGTCTTCTTTTTTTAATATGCTTGCAAGCTTTCCAAGCTCGCTTTCCATATCCTTATAGTCCGTATCAAGTACGATGCACTCAAAGCCCCGTTCATTTATTATAGTCCTGCCATCATTGTCCGCAGATATGAAAACAGGTCTGCTGCCAAGCTCTAACGCCGCCTCCGCAATAGAAAGGCAGCGCATAATATGTCCCATTCCAACTTTGGCATTGCCGTCCGCCCTAATACAAAACATATCCGCTGTCCTCCATTATTATATTTTGTTATATTTTGCCCTGCCCTATTTGTCCTTCTTCACACATTTGCGCACCAGCATAAACGCCTCCGCGCGCTCCATTCCCGCCGTCATGCCGCGCGTTCTGGAAAGCGTGTCCATTCCCGCAAGACTTCTCGGGTGTGGAAATTCACACAGCTCAGATTTATAGCAGCTCATTGCCTGCTCCTTCTTTTCGTAGAAGTCCGTTATGTCTACGAATACATTAGGAGAAAACGCCGCCTGCGCGCTGTAGTCAAAGCTCCACTCAGATGAGGAAAGCGTTTCAAACGCGTATATTTCCTCCACGCAGTAATCACCTATGGGACGCGCCGCCGTAAGCACTGCCCTCGCCGTATATTGATGGTCTATATTTAAGTCTCCGCTGTAGTGCGTATAGATAATCTGCGGTTTTAGCTCACTAACTCTGCGTTCGACTGCCTTTACTATATCTAGCAAATCGACTTCATCAAAGCGGTTGTCTGGAAAATCCTCAAAAAAGACATCGCTGTAGCCTATTGCTTTTGCGCTTTTTAATGTATCCGCATGCAGCTCGTTTACCGCCTCGCGGCTTATGTCCTCTCTGTGCTCGCCGCGCGAAGTCTGTCCCTCGCCTAAAATAACAGCATATATCTTATCTCCGTTTGCCGCATGTCTTGCGGCTGTACCGCCCACTCCGAGTATCTCATCATCTGGGTGCGCCGCTACTACTAAAATAACACTCATTTTTTATTCTCCTGCCGTATTTGCGGCAATTTAATAATTTTAATTTGGTTTTCCATATTGCAGTAAACAACATGGTTTGCTGTGCTTAAGCATATTGAAAATATTGTAGAATCTGTACACTTTAAACAATTAAGCATAAGAAATAATGTCGTTTACTATAAATAAACTGTCCATATAAATTACACTTGTTTTTACCAAAAATCCAACAAAGCAGATGTACAGATAGGCAAATGATTTGACCGAACATCAGCGGTACAGTACATTATTAACCTGTTGGCTTTTTTCTGAAAACAACCTTAGCCTCAAGCTCTCCGCCCTCTTTGTCAAATTTCGCATTTTCAAAGCTAAGCCGGTAATCGCCATAATCTATATATGCCCTCGGATAACCCTCTGCGTCCAACATTCTGATATAGTCGTAAATCTTTTCCATTTCCATATCTGGTGTTATTTTGCTTTCCTCTGGTTTCCTGCGCTTAAAAATGACAGGCTCGCCGCTTTGCGGTACCGGTGTTATTTTTTCCTTGAGAAAGCAGGGTATCATCTCTGTAAAAATAATATCCGAACATCTGACAAAAATCTCCTCCGCGCTGCCCTCAAGCGAAAGCGGCTTTTTCATATATACGGGTCCTCCGTCAAGCTGCGAAGTGACCTTTATCGCAGAAATTTTTGTCTCCTTGTGTCCCCTGACTATAAGATTCTGCAGCGGGCTTCCTCCGCGGCCGTAAGGCAAATCCGTCATATGAAACACTACACATTCCCAACTGTCCGTGATTTGTGCTGGTATGATATACGACCAGTGCGGCAGGAATATATAATCAGGATTAAAATCACATATGTTATCATATGTGAATGTCTCCTTTTCGCTGTACACCCTTATCTCGTGAACCCCTTCATACTCACTCCGCAGCCTTAACGCGCGCTCGATATTCCACGATTTTATTGTCGCTATTATTATCTTCAAGCTATCCCTCCTGCCTTGGTTGCTGCCATTTTATCTTAACAACTGAATATTTTTATGGGCATTAACCATTTTCTTATAGTAAGCGACATAAATTTTTTCATTCTACCTATTTACAATTCTATCTGGTTAAATCGGCATATTCAAATAAAAAGAAAATTTTAATGTCATTTACTATAAAATTATGAGATTACACTCTTTTATCATGACAGACGTATGCTGTGCAATTTTTATTCATGACAATAGCCCTACTATCACATTAAAATGCTATCTTCTTATATCAAACTTATATTCAATAAAATTGTCCCTGTCTGTCCTGATGTAGCCACACTTTTCAAACGCATGCGCTGACGGTTCATTGCCATATTTCACCTGTCCTACCAATTCAGCGATATTCGGCGCATTGTCAATCACCTCACGCTCCATAAGCTTCAAAATACTGCCGCCAAGCCCTTTACCCCGCATACTGCGCGCTATGCTGTAATCAATATACGCGCTTTTCCCCTCAATATTGAGTCTTATCTGTCCGACAGGCTGCCCGCCGTCACACATTATATACTGCAGAATATCCTTATCCGCAAGCGCCCCGCAAAACCATTTTTTATGCTCATCATATAGTATCGCATCTGTGTTAAAGGCGTTTCGCCGCACATCAGCGTCATTTGCCCACTCAAAAAGCAAATCCATATCATCAGACGCCGCTTTTCTTAAACTAAGCTCCATAACCTCTCCTGTATCAGCCGCAATAACCGCCTTAACACGTTTTCATTATTCCCCAAAATTATGCCTTGGCGTTTTCATCATTAAAGAACCTCTTTTTTCACACCATTAAAGCCTAGCCTTGCGTTTTTATGTCATCAAATGAAAGCGGCGTGCCGCGCTTTAACGCATGCGCCGCCCTTTTGCCCAGCACCTCTTTGTAATATTTCGGCTTTATGCCATATGCAGGTCGAATGCTGCGTATATTCTCCGCGGTAAACTCCTCGCCTTCCGCAATATCCTCTACCGCAAAAAGCGAACGCCTAAAGCCCGCGTTCGTTTCCTCCTGTTTTGACACTCCGTAGAACGGAGCTCCGAGCGCCTTCTCCACCTCGCGCACCTGCTCCACCATCGCTTTAAATTCCTGCGGCTCCATTGAAAATGTCGAGTCGGGATTTTTTATCTCACGGCTTATGCAGAAATGCTTTTCAATAACGCTTGCCCCCAGAGCCGCCGCCGTAGCCGCGCTAAAGGCTCCCATCGAATGATCCGAAAGACCTACAGGCACGCCAAAACGCGCTTTAAGGTCTGTGATTGTGCTTAAATTCATCTCCTCGCTTTTTGCAGGATATGCGCTTGAACATTTCATCAGCACAAGCTGCCTGTTGCCCGTCGAATATATCGCCTCCACGGCCTCTGTTATCTCTTCAAGCGTGCCCATTCCCGTTGACATTATAATAGGCTTGTTCCTTGAAGCGACATATTCCAACAGCGGTATGTCAACAAGCTCAAATGACGCGATTTTGTAAAAGCGGGCTCCCAAGCCCTCCAAAAAATCTACCGCCGTATTGTCAAACGGCGTCGAAAGAAAATCTATGCCAGTCCGCGCCGCCTCCTCGCAAAGCTCGCCCTGCCATTCCCATGGCGTATATGCTTTCTGATAAAGGGAGTATAGATTTTCGCCCTCCCATGTGCCCTTTTCAATATTGAAATACTCATTATGACAGTCAATCGTCATAGTATCGGGAGTATATGTCTGTATCTTTATGCAGTCCGCGCCGCTCTCCTTCGCCGCATGGATAATCTCCTTAGCCCGCTCAATGCTGCCCGCGTGGTTTGCCGACATCTCCGCTATAATATACGCAGGCTGACCATCTCCTACAAGCCTGCCATTAATGTTTACAGTGCCCATCAAATTCAATCTCCATTCCTGTTAATAGCCACGTCCTGCAAGAGCTTATATTTCATCTCCGCAATCTCCCAATCCTCCTGCGTGTCTATGTCCTGCACATTGATTTCGTCCTGAATAAACGGCACGGCATTCTCCATCCAGATTACTCTTTGCGCTTTAAAGCTTGCGGCATTGAGGCAGTAAAACTGTCCGCAGTCGTGGTAAAGCGGCTCCAAATCCTGTGAACGCATGCCCATATTTTCAGGGCATTTTGCCATAAGCCGCCCGTTATTGATTACGACGCTGCGCTGCGGAGGAAATGAATACTTCACCACGGGTATGACACAGTCCGCCTTCTCCTGCTCCAAAAGCCGCATCGCATTCTTTATCGCATCAGCCGTGACGAAGGGCGCGGTAGGATAAATGCAGCATATGCTGTCAAAGCTCATGTCCATGCGCTCATATGTTTCCATAACCTCACTGATGACATCTGCCGTCGCCGCAAAGTCATTCGATGTCTTTTCGCTGCGCATAAACGGCACCTTCGCCCCAGCCTTTTTTGCCACCTGGGCTATCTCCTCATCATCAGTAGAAACCATAACCTCGCAGAACATATCCGTCTGCAGCGCCGCTTCTATGCTGTATTCAAGAATAGGCTTTCCGAGAAAGGGCTTTATATTTTTTCGCGGAATACGCTTGCTTCCGCCCCTTGCGGTAATAATAGCTACACTTTTCACACCAATCCCCCATTCTTAATGCATCTGCAGATTTGTACCCTAAGCACAAATTTACATATGAAAAATTTGTTTTTCACACTATCCCCATTCACCTTAGCGGTTATTAAATGTTTTTCTTGTAATACTCAACTATCTTTCCCACAGCCTCAATCACGTCATCGACATCATCATCAGTGAGCGAATAGTAAAGCGGCAGGCTTATAATCTCCTGATAGAGCTTTTCGGCATTCGGACAGAGCCCTTTTTCATATCCCAGCCTTTGATAATAGGGATGCCAGTACACTGGAATATAATGCACGTTTCCGCATATATTCTCCGCCGCAAGCGCCTCAAAAAAGCCTTTTCTGTCAATATTGAGCGTCTCAGGCTTTATGCGGAGTATATAAAGATGCCTTACCGTCTCCGACTCGGGTATCTCCTCCTGCACAAAAAGCTGGGGCATCTGCGAAAATGCCCTGTTGTATCTTTCCACAATTTCCCTGCGCCTTGCGGCAAATTTTTCAAGCTTGTCAAGCTGGCTTATGATAAGCGCGCATTGTATATCGGTAAGCCTGTAATTGTAGCCCAAGTCAATCTGTTCATGATACCATGGACCGTGAGGCTCATTTTCAAACAGAGCGCTTTCCCTCGTAATGCCGTGCGTGCGGAAATAGACAAGCTTCTCGTACAGCTTGGCATCATTAGTAAGCACAGCCCCTCCCTCGCCGCCAGTCACAGTCTTTACAGGGTGAAAGCTGAAGGTCGTCATATCCGCAATGTTGCCGACATACCTGCCCTTATATTTAGTGCCTATGGAATGTGCCCCGTCCTCTATAAGCAAAATTCCCTTTTCATGACACAGCCTTAAAAGCTCGTCAAGCTCTGCAGCCTGCCCCGTAAAATCAACGGCTGTTACAGCCTTGGTTTTCTCCGTGATTTTTTCAGCCACGCTTGACGGATCGATATTGTATGTCCTGGGGTTTATATCTGCAAACACAGGCCTTGCTCCGCAGTACAGCGCGCAGTTTGCAGATGCCGCAAAGGTCATAGGCGTGGTAATCATCTCGTCGCCCTCGCCCAAGCCCGCCGCAAGCGCAGCGATATGAAGCGCCGCCGTGCCGTTGCTGCACGCTACGGCATATTTCGCTCCCGTAAGCCCGCATAATCTTTTTTCAAGCTCCGCCACCTTTGGTCCGCAGGTGAGGAAATCACTCCTCAACACCTCACAGACCGCGTTTATATCCGCCTCATCAATATACTGATGTCCATAGGACAGCTTTGTCCCACGCACAGGCACACCGCCCGCTATCGCTGGTTTCTCCATTGCCAAAACACTTCCTTATTATATAAAAATTACATAAACTATCCTTACAATTCTGCTATATGAAATCCCGCTGACAGATAATTGACCTTTTACAGGCTCAAATCCGTCTTTAACAGCTCCCTTATCTTCTCCACGCTGAGCCACTCGGTGTTGTTTCCTGACGAATAATAAAAGCCCTCCTCAACCTTTCTGCCGCTCGGCGTAGGCCGCTTTGAATTCTGCCAGAATATCTGCGGGTAAATGATAAAATGCTTGTCATACTCATATGTGGTCGGCGAGTCCTCCGCGGTAATCATAACCTCATGCAGCTTTTCGCCCGGCCGTATGCCCACCTCTTTTGTCTTTAAGTTTGGCGCCATAGCCTCCGCAAGGTCAGTAATCTTAAACGACGGAATCCTGCTGATAAATGTCTCCCCACCCTTTGCCTCCTCCAGCGCCTTTATGACAAGCTCCACGCCCTGCGTAAGGCTTATCCAGAAACGCGTCATTCTGTAATCCGTAATGGGAAGCTCACTCGCCCCCTCATCAATCAGCTTTTGGAACAACGGAATAATAGAGCCTCTGCTGCCCGCCACATTTCCGTATCTCACAATCGAAAAATTTAAGTCCTTATTGCCGCAGTACGCATTCGCCGCGATAAACAGCTTGTCCGACACAAGCTTAGTCCCGCCGTAGAGATTGACAGGATTAACCGCCTTGTCCGTCGAAAGCGCCACCACCTTCCTGACACCCATGTTAAGCGACGCGTCAATAACATTCTGCGCGCCCACTACATTTGTCTTAATCGCCTCGTTCGGATTGTACTCGCACGCAGGCACCTGCTTCATAGCCGCCGCATGAATAACAAAATCCACGCCCTCAAAGGCACGCTTCATTCTCTCATAATCGCGCACATCGCCGATGAAAAACCTGAGCTTTTCCTTGTATTCCTCAAACTCACTTGCCATCAGCCACTGCTTAAACTCGTCCCTCGAATAAATAATAATCTTTTTCGGGTTGTAATGTGTAAGCACATACTTAGTAAAACACTTGCCAAACGAGCCCGTACCTCCCGTAATGAGAATCGTTTTATCATCCAATAACATAATATTCCTCCATTTCCTGCATATCTTCATTAAATATCCTTAAATATTCACGAATCACCCAGCTCCAACCTCAAACTATCACTCTAAATCCATTCCTTAATAAATTATTTCCCTAATTTTACCACATAACAATCAATACGTCAAAATTTTATATGGAAAACTTATCGCAGAAAAACCTAAGCCCGAGCGGGGGCATATACCCCCACTCCAATTTCCCCCATATTATTCATCAAAATACAAACTCCCCACCACACCTTTTGTTATTTTATCATATATAACTATATTCCACCTATGTCCAACCTCATACTGCTCCACATCATCAACAATCACCTGATAAAGCTTCTTTCTCTTCAAAAGCGCCAACTCACTATCCCCGCCAATCCTCATATGAACAACTCCATCCTTCTCCCAAGTCTTATCCAGCCTGACCTTTCCGTCCTCATACACCCACTGCCGCACCCTGCTCCCGCTATTTTTCCCGGCATCAGTCACTATAAGCACATAATTTTCATCACCCTGCAGCTGCTTCAGGCATTCCCCCGCACTCTGCGCCAACTCGAAATCCCTATTGTCCCTTCTCTCCATATACATAAGCGCCAAATCCCATGAATTTTGTCCTTCATCATTTCTCCTGTCGGGCATGTCATAATTGCGGCATACATACTCGCCAAAATGCATCGTCACCTTTTTTGCGCCATAATTGTTCAAATGCGTCATATCCCTGAAATCCTGCGCCAAGTCAAGCTCAAGCCCTCCCTCATGATAAATCCTGTTGTAGTCCAAAAACTGAATGTCGTACCCCGCCACAAGCTCATCAATCAGCTCCGTATCATAATTATACCATTCCTCCCTGGGCGATTTAAAAAGCAGCAGCTTAACGCCTTCCTTCTCGCAAAGCTTCACCATCTCGTCAAAGTAAGCCATATTTTCATCGCTTATCCAAGCCTCGCCCTCGCCAAAATAGCCGTCAAGGTTAATCTCTCCATCATATACCGAACCCGTTTCAAGATAACCCTTAGTGTAATTGGTCTTGTCCTGATAAAAATACGTATAATCAGTTTTTGCAAGCTCCCTCCAACGGTTATGATACCGAAATACAGGAAAAACATACGAAAAATACTCCGCGTTGACGGCTCCCACAGACTGGTAAATACATTTTAGCTTGTCAAGCGAAAGCGGTATGTCCGTAAGCCCCCACCTGAGCGCTTCCTCATTTTTTCTCCCAGAGCCGCCCAAGAGCATATTTGTTTCAAACGCAACCACCCGCGGATTTTGCCTTTTCAATGCCTCTTTCAAGTAAAGCAGGGATATGTTTAACGGCTGCGAGGAGCTTCCAAAATCATATGCCGCAATCCCGTAGTTTTCATATAAAACAACCGGATTTATCGTGCAAAAGCTGTTGCTGCTGCCAATTATTACCATATCGACGTCATTTTTCTTTTCTTTATAAAAGCCGTTTACTATCGTCGTGGAGTCCCCAATGAACTTCGCGCGGATTATCCTCCCCGTAATAAGCAGCACTACTGCCGCAAGCGCACAAAACAGCGCCACCGCCGCTATACGCCCAAGCCTATCTTTTTTCTTCAAATCCTCACACCCTTGTCCTCATCAGGCATTCTCAAAAACCTCCGCCACCACACAGAATTTAGTCAGGTTTCCACAAACGCCGGCTCATTTTATATGCGCCGCTGCAAAATCATAAAATATATACTGCACTTGCCCGTCAATATCAAAATTGGAAATATATAAATTGCGAAGCGTCATACCCCTCGCCATACACGCCAAACACAATAACCATGACAAGCAACGCCAGCGTAACCGCATACTGTACCGCAAGACACTGTTCCTTTATAAGCGCGTCAAAAGCCTTTTTCCTAATTACATAGAATGCGTCCACCACTATAAGGACTGCCATTCCAACCAAAAAGACCCAAAATTCCTTTCTGTCGAGCCCGAAATTATATATGCTCTCGTCAAAAAACGACCAAACGTCAAATTCATTAACCATTCTCTGAATGTAGTAAAGGCCATCGCGCACGGTATCAGCCCTGAAAAACACAAACGAAAGCATAAACAGGCAAAACGTGCATACCCCTTGAGCGAACTTAAAGCTAAGCGTTCCCGTCCTTATGCCGATGCCCTCGCTAATCCTTCTTTTAATCGGTCTTAAAATATCGCCTATGACAATATACGCCCCGTTCAACCCGCCCCAAAACACATAATGCCAGCTTGCCCCATGCCAAAGACCACTGAGCAGGAACGTCACCATCGTGTTAAAATACCTGCGTGCCTTGGAGCGCCTGTTCCCACCAAGCGGAATGTAGACATAATCCCTAAACCATGAGCTTAACGAGATATGCCACCTCCTCCAAAGCTCCGCTATGCTTGTTGAGAAAAAAGGCGCTTTGAAATTCGGCATAAGCTCCACGCCAAGCACAAGCGCGGTCCCTATCGCTATAGAGGAATAGCCTGCAAAATCACAGTATATCTGTACCGCAAACATAAACATTCCCATAAAAAGCACGGCTCCGCCGCAAAGATAGTAAATGTCAAACACACAATTTACAAGCGCCGCCGCCCTGTCCGCAAGCACAAGCTTCATAAAAAAGCCCCACAAAATCATCAAAAGCCCGCGCGTCACCTTGTCAAAATCCCAGATCTTTTCATGTCCAAGCCTCTCCAACTGCCAGATAATGTTGCCGCTGCGCTCTATAGGTCCTGCCACAAGCTGCGGGAAAAACGACACAAACAGCGCATATCTTATAAAGTTTTTCTCCGCAGGCGTATTACCCCTGTAAACGTCAATAGTATAGCCAATCGCCTGAAAAGTATAGAAGGATATTCCGACTGGCAGCGCTATGTCAAGCCGGGTTTCCCTTATTTTTAAGCCAAAGAAGCCGCAAACCGCCGACAGCGTATCGTGCAGAAAATAAAAATATTTGAAAAATATCAGTATCCCCAGATTTGCCGCAAGGCATACGCCCAATGCCAAAGCCTTTTTCTTTTCACTTTCTCCAAGCTTTTCAAGTATGATGCCACAGACATACGTCACCATCGTCGAGGCAAATATAAGCAGCGCGTATTTGGCGTTCCAGCCCATATAAAAATAGTAGCTTACGACCAAAAGCCACGGCTGCCTAAGCTTTTTTGGCATCGCATAAAATATAATCACTACTATGGGAAAAAATATAATAAATTCAAAGGTCGTAAACTGCATCTGAATCCTTTATCCTCCGTTTTTCAAATACATGACAATGCTCCCGCAGCTCCTTTAACGACATAAAATATCAACCTTACGCGCCTATGCACCTTTAATTTATTCAGAAAATTTTTTTCTTATATTTCTGTAAAAATACAAAAGCTTAAAATATATCAAAAAAGCAAACGGCGACTTCATATGGATTGCCGCCATACGCTTCTGTTCGCTGTCAAATTCGATCTGATAATACTCATTTACCTGAAAATCTGGAAATTCCCGTTTCATTCCCACCCTGATTTTCCTCAAAAATGAGAGTCTGGGGCGCTTTACTCCCAGCATATAAGTAAAAAGCGTATTCATATAATAAATCTTTGAAAAGGCAAACTCAAGCTGGAGCCTGTACTCGTCATAAAAGCCCTCGCTTTTGCTCTCGTCTATAAGCTTTTGTCCCATATTAAGACGCGCTTCGCACTTCTCCACGCTTATCCCATGGACTGTCGAGGCACCATGCTGATAGTAATAGTAAAGCGGCTCAGGAACCCTCTCAAAATGCCCAAATCTCATCAGCCACAAAGGTGAAGCGCAGTTATCCTCATAAAAGGTTTTTTCGGGGAAACGCAGATGGTATTTGTCAATCACTGATTTAAGATATATCTTTATAACCATGCTTGACGGGTTCATAATGAGCAGACCATGCCTTTTCCTGTCGAGAATACCAGTCTGCTCCTCGGTGTTAGTCGTGACTATCCTGCCAACCCTCATGCTGTGCTCATTGACAAGGCTGTAATCGCAGCCTGCTACGTCCGCGCCTGTCTGCTCCGCCTTTTTAATGAGCTTTTCGTACATGTCAGGCGCCGCCCAGTCGTCCGAATCAATAAATCCAAGCCACTTGCCGCGCGCCGCGTCTATCCCTTTGTTGCGCGCGCCGCCCTGCCGCAGGTTTTCCGCCGACTGTATTACTCTGAGCTTATCTGGATATTTACGCTCATACTCCCTTAGTATATCCAGCGACTCATCTGTTGAGGCGTCATCTACGGTTATAATCTCGTAATCGGAAATCGTCTGGTTTATCAGCGAGTCAAGGCAGTACCTAAGCTTTCCGTCCGCCGCCATATTGTATACGGGCACAACTATACTCAGCTTCATTGGCTGCTCCTTTCAGGCACAATCTTCCCATTCTCAACCTTGAACACAATATCGCACTTTTCAATCGTCTGCAGCCTGTGGGCTATAATAATCAGCGTCTTTTTTCCGTGCAGCCTGTTGATTGAATCCATAATCGCAGCCTCCGTGTCATTGTCGAGCGCCGAAGTCGCCTCGTCAAGAATCAGCACCTCGGGATTATTGTAAAGCGCTCTCGCTATGCCTATCCTCTGGCGCTGCCCTCCCGAAAGGCGTATCCCGCGCTCTCCAATGCCTGTATTTATGCCCTCTGGAAGCGTCCTTACAAATTCATCGAGCTGCGCCTCCTGCAAAGCATACCAGAGCCGTGAATCGTCTATCTCCTCCTCGGGTATGCCAAACGCCACATTTTTGCGTATATCCGCGTCCAGCAGGAATATCATCTGCGGAATATAGCCCACATTTGCAAGCCACTCGCGGTAATGCTCCTGAATGTCAGTGTCGTCTGCAAGCACTTTGCCCCCCTGCAGCTTCAAAAGCCCAAGCAGGATATCAATAATGGTAGTCTTCCCCGCACCGCTTGCCCCGACCACGCCGATAGACTTGCCTATCGGAAACACGGCATCCGCATGGTCAAAGATAAGCTTGTCCGAATTGGGATAATGATATGTTATGTCACAAAGCCGCACCTGCCTTGTCACAGGGAGCTTTTCCTTTGCCGCCACTGCGTATGAAATGTCCGTGTTCTCCTCGTTTGTTTCCTCCACGAGATTGTCGCTCACGTTAAAGAAAAACGGCTCATTAAATGCCATACTCGTCATCTGGTTGTTTATGCGGCTTGCCGCAGGCAGAAGACGCATTGCCGCTATTCCAAACGCCGCAAACAGCGACACCATTCCCGCCACGTCAGCGCCGGTAAGTATCAGCGCCATTATATATCCGAGAAGTCCCGCTATGCATACCGTCTCTATCAGCAGCTTCGGCGTGTTGTTAAAAAGGTTGAAACGCTCCATCGCCTTTACATAGCCCTCACCGACCTTGCAGTATTCCCCGATAAAATACTGCTCGCGCCCCGCCACCTTTATCTCCTTTATGCCCTGTATCGTCTGCGCAATCCACGCAAACATCGACGCGCCGTAATCCTGGTTTTCCTTGCCCGTGCGGTTCATAATCGGCTTGATGATATTTTTTATTACGCCAAGCGTCACCACCAGAAGCACGGCTATAATCACAGTCATCACAGGATCCTGCAGGGCAAGCGCGATGACAAGAAACAGCGCGACCACCGCCTCTGACGCTATCTGCAGCACAGCCATTATCAGCGCGTACATATTGCTCACGTCCGCCGTGATGCTCCTTTGAATCACAGCCGTTTCCGCATTCAGGTAATATTCGTACTCACGTCTCACAAAATTTTTCATCAAGCTTGACGCCGTCTTAAACTGGTTGCTGAACACAAACCTGTAAAGGCTTTTCTGCAGCACAAACTGAAAGCTGTTCTTTGCGATATAAAGCGCAATCAAAAACAAAATAGCATACACTGAAAATTCAACAGTGCTGTCTATATTAAGCACGGAGCAGATTTTTTTATACGTATCGCCCTGTTCAAGCACGGCGGGATTGATTATAAGCTGCACCACCGCCATAACCATCATCACGGCGCCCGTCTCGAGTCCCGCCGAAACCACCATCATCACCAGAAGCTTTGCCATCTCGCCCTTCTGCTTTTTGTCCATCAGAATATTTATCTTCTTTAAAATCCTTAACATAAAAATCTCCCTATAGACCTGCCTGCCGCACCCACCCAAAACGCCGCTTTTGCGTTTTCGCAGGCATTAGAAATCCTAAGGCAGCGTATTGCCGACTTAGAATTTATTAATGTCCTGATCTGCCAGCGCAAGCCCTGCCTTCTTATTATATGCGTGTTTCTCAGGATCCTCATACGCATCCCAGAAGGAAGCCCCGAGATTAAGCTTTTCCTCAACAAAGTCCATATTGTTCATCGCCGTAGTCACGATTGAAACCGCGCGCTTTATGTGAAGCCCCTCGAAAAAATTAAGCACTTCCACGGGAAACCGCCCCTTAAGCACCACCGCGTCAGGACAAAGCTTTTCATAATCTATCATATCCCGCGGATGCGGCTTTATAATCACCCTGTAGCCCTTACAGTACCTCTCAAGCACATCAAGGCACACCCTCTTTCGCGCCTCCTCGTCAACAGGGTGCGGCTCCGTGAGAAAAATCGCATATTCCCCGCCATCGCCCTTCGGCTTTAGCTGCTCCATCAGGTAATCCGCGTCCTCAATAAACGCCTTTATCATAAGCTTTTTCTGCTCCGAGGTGAGCGCCTGCTCCAGCGGCTTTCTTGGCACCTCCACAAAACGCGGACAGTCCGTCGGCACCTTGCTCCTGTCGTTTATTTCCATATCAATACAATACTTGCCCCAGCCGTTCATAATAAATATCAGATTAAGGCGCGAAAATAAAGCCTTCAGCTTAAAATGCCCATAGTTTGCCACATGAGCGTCGTCAAGATTTTTGAGACAGTCAAGCCCGTCCTCGACCGCGTGATAATATATATGCTTATAATTGAGATAATAGCCAATCGGATCGCTGTCGCAGAATACATATATATCCTTATACGCCTTAAAATCAATCTGCGCCATATATGGCTCCTCGCACTTAGCCAACTTCTTTGTGAAAATAATGCGGTTTACCATATGCCTTAAAATATTGCTGTAATTCTTTCTGTACTTGGCAAGCTGTGGAAAAAAATCCTCCCTCTTTTCATCAAGCGCATAAACCTCATCAAAAATCCCCGCCCCTTCCAAGCGCTCACCAAGCCTTTCAAAATCAGTAGAAATCGAGCTCAGCGCAATATCCGCCTTTTTGTAATCCGCAGGGGAAGTCTTGCGCACAAGCTTCATTTCCTTTAGGATAGCTACATATACATGATAAAACGTATGGCATACATATATCCTGCTTTTAGACTTTAATCCATTTATTTTCATCGTAATTACTTGTCCCTTCGCAAATAGCTTCCAACCACTATTATAGTATAGGGCAAATTTTGAATAAGCACAACTATATTTCTGTTATTATTTGCAGCAGTTCAGCCTTTGCCATCCGGCAAACAACCTTCAATAAACTTGACTAATCCAAAATACTATAGTATATTTGTTAATAATTTCCGGCACGAAATTTTGCATGTGACGCATGGAGGTAGCCGCATGATATTTAATTCATATATTTTCATATTATTGTTTTTGCCATTAGTACTGGTGATATACTATATCCTTAATCATATGCGCGCCTATTCTGCCTCAAAGGCTTTGCTAATCGTTTCTTCGCTGCTGTTTATAGGCTACGGGGACATCCACTCTCTGTGTTTTCTGTTGGCAAGCGCGCTGCTCACTTTCGTGTCAGGGTATTTTCTAATGCTGTCAGTGGTCAAAAATAACGTACGTTTTTCAAAGTTTTTGCTTGCGGCGGCATTAAGCCTACAGGTTATCATTCTCGGATATTATAAATACACATATTTTATAATCGACAATTTAAACAAATATGCAGGTCTTTCATTTTCAATTGATACCATCCTAGTTCCTGCCGGAATCAGTTTTATCACATTTCAGCAGATTGCTTTTTTAGTTGACATATACAGGGGAAAAATAACAGAGCTTTCTTTGGGAGATTATCTATTTTATATCAGCTATTTCCCAAAGCTGCTTCAAGGCCCAATTACGGGCTATAGCGTATTGGTATCACAAATCAATGAACCCCAAAATAAAAAAATCAACACAGAAAACCTTTCTTACGGATTATGGCTGTTTGCGACCGGACTGGTCAGGAAAATACTTCTGTCAGACGTATTATCCAAGGCTGTGGCGTGGGGATACGGCATGTCTGTCAGTGACATGACCTTTGCCGACACATTATTAGTGTCCGTATGCTTTACTCTCCAAATTTATTTTGATTTCAGCGGTTACAGCCACATGGCGCTTGGCATTTCAAAAATGCTGAATCTTAATCTGCCTGACAACTTCGATACGCCATACATAAGCACTTCCATAATTGAATTTTGGAAAAAGTGGCATATATCACTGACTAGCTTTCTCAGAGAATATATATATTTCCCCTTAGGAGGAAGTCGAAAGGGAAAAACGAGAACGTATATTAACACAATGCTCGTATTCCTCATAAGCGGCTTATGGCATGGCGCTTCATGGAACTATGTGATTTGGGGAGGCATGCACGGACTCGCCCAATGCCTAAACAGAGCGTTTGACAGGCAATGGCAGAAAGTCCATGCTATTATACGCTGGGCGTTAACCTTTTTGTTCGTAGATATCGCTTGGATATTTTTCAGAGCTTCAACGGTATCTCAAGCCTGTTCATTCGTGCAGAAAATATTTAAACCCGACAAATTAGGTATAAGCGAAGAATTTCTAAATTGTTTTGACTTGCCGGAAGTTGAGTTTTTGGCGGACAGCTTTCCTGCTTTCGGGACATTTATCGGCAGATACCCCGCCTTTATAATGTCCGTATTTCTTATATTATGCTTCATATTATGCTTAAAAGTAAAAGATAAAGTTGGCAGCTTCAAGCCTACCATAGCTAAGTGTATTGTCACTGTCCTGTTATTTTGCTGGTCCGTCGTATCGCTATCGACAGTTGTTGAATTTATTTATGGCGATTTCTAAGGAGGTATTTTCATGAAAAAAATCAGCCATACTACCTATCTGGTCATTTCAATAGCCGGCATACTGCTGTTTTTCGCAGGCTTTGCGGGCATAACAATATTCGTGGACCCATTGTTCCACTACCATGCACCGACAAAAAGCCTCCAGTATCCGCTTTATGACGACGTTTACATGGATGATGGCATTGTAAGAAACTTTGATTATGATGCCGTGATTACAGGCTCATCCATGGCGGCGAATTTCAGAGCGTCACAATTTGACGAACTATTCGGAACACACTCCATAAAGGTGCCTCTGTACGGCGCAAGCTATCATGAAATAAACAATCTGCTCGAACAGGCATTTGAACACACAACTAAAATAAATTATGTCGTGCGTGGTTTGGATTCCACAATGCTTATCAATGACAAAGACATCACATACAACGAAAACCCGCCATTGTACTTATATGACGACAACCCCTTTAATGATGTCGAATACGTACTGAATAAGGACATTTATTTCAAATTCACTTCATACGTCTTTACGTTTATGAAGCTCGGCGGCAAAACTACCAATTTTGACACCTATAAGAATTATTCCGGCAATTACGAGAATAATCCCACGAAACTGAAAAATGATTACGTGGAAAAAAGAGAACCCAAAAATGAAAATTCTGAACAACTGACCGATTATGATATACAGATGCTTACCGAAAATCTTGAGCAAAATGTCCTTAAGCTGGTTAAGGATAATCCGGACACAGAGTTTTATCTGTTTTTTCCACCTTACAGCATACTGTGTTTCGATGACTGGAAACAGCGCGGACTACTAGACAAAACGCTTGATGCACACGAAAAAGCGATAGAACTGCTGCTGCCCTATGATAATATACACCTCTACTCTTTTTTTAATCAATTTGAGATGGTATGTGACCTTAGAAACTATACAGACACGCTACATTACCGCCAAAATGTATGCGATATCATGTTAAATTCTATGGCAACGCAACAAGGCTTGCTTACGCAGGACAATTACATGGCTTATATGGCACAAATACGTTATTTTTATAATGAATTAGACTATGAAGGTTTCCTTTTTGACTAACAGCTTTCAAGCTTGCCTTCTGGTATATTCATATCCTTTCCTCGGAGCAATTATCGGTGCAGGGCTTAGTGGACCACTTTTTTGTACTCTAAGCTCTCCGCATAATAGCCCTTCACAAAAATTATAAAGCCGCTCCGCCGCCTCTTTTGGAGTCCATTCACCCGTTATAGTATTGTATGCGTTAACGCCAAGCCTGCGCCGTAGTTCCTCATCTCTACAAAGTTCAACCACCTGCCGCCTAAACTCAATAAAATTTCCGGTCCTATACACCACCCCATTCCGCCCATGCCTCACCAAAAACGGCACCGCCCCTATCCCATGTCCCGCAACCACCGCGCATGCACTGTTCATAGCCTCATTCAGCACTGCCCCCCAGCCTTCAAGATAATTGCTCGTAAAAAGAAAAATATCGGCATTTTCCATAAATCGCCGTACCTCACTTGGCGGCTTAAAACCATGAAAAGTGACGCAATCATCCAACCCATACTTTTCCGCCAGCCTGCAAAGCCCACCCTCAAGCTCTCCCCCGCCAACCATATCCAGATGAAAGCATATGCCCTTTTTCTTTAGATACTTTGCCACCCTAATCGCATATTCAGGATGCTTAAGCTTCAAAAACCTCCCCGCCCACAAAAGCCGCACCTGTACATTGCCACCACCGTCAACATGGCGCTTTTTCAAGAACAGCTCATCAAGGTCATATTCGTATGCTTCCGGAAAATACCCCCACACATATTTTTTGTTCGGATATGCCTTTACTATATTAAAATCCGATGCCACATACGCCCCATGGCAGAGCAGGTACACCTGCGCGTCGGCATACTGCGTGTGGTCTTCATACTTCTTTTTTCTGCCGCGCGGCGATATTGATTTCCACTGACCCTCACGGTAAAGCCTCTCGCTCGCGCGTATCACTATCTTCCCTGCATTCAGCCGCGGCTTGATATAGCTCTCGTCCTCCACTCCGCCAAACACCACGACGTCACTATCCATAATCAGCTCCTTGCACGCCTTTTCGTCCTTTTGATAAAGCCTCAGATAGGGGATGTCGCTGACCTCGCTCCCCCACCCCATCTTTACCCTGTCCTCCTCCATCTCGTATATCTGGACAAACACAAATCTTTCGCCAAGCATTTTGTAAAGCTCGTTTGACATAGGTATCTGGTGATGATTTATATAATTTGACACTATCGTTAATGTAAAGCCTTTATTCATTACCGCTCCTGCCCGTGAGAATTTCATTGTAAATTTCCAGCAGCCTCCTGTAATTTTTCTCCGCATCATGCGTGCCGAGCGCGTGCTCTCTGGCGTTTGACGACATCGACATCGCAAGCTTGTCGTCCTCAAATATGCGCAAAATCGCCTCCTCAAGCTCCACAGGCTTGTTGGCGCGATACAGTATGCCGTCCCTGCGGTTTGTCAGCAGGTTGTGTATGCCGCCCACATCCGCAGCAACCGTCGGCACTCCCAAAAGCATCGCCTCACCCACGGAATTCGGCGAATTTTCTATAGCCGACGGGCATACGAAAACATGTGACTTTAACATTCTCGCGCACATTTTGTCGGCGTTTAACCGTCCCGTAAACTTGACGTGCTTTTCGAGCTTATTGCGCTTGATTTGCCCAAGCAGATATTTGCCATAGCCTGAAAGCTTAATTTTATCCTTCAGGCTGTCATTCGCCGTAATTATGTCGCCCGCAACATAAAGCATGGCATCCTCGTGCTCTTCAATAATATCGGGCAAAATGTCGAGCACATAGTGAAGCCCCTTTATCGGATAATTGCCCTGGCTTAAAAATAACGAGTGGTGTTCAATCTGGTCTATATTCCATGAATCCGTATAAAATTCAGCCCGCAGCGTTTCGTTCATAAAATAATATTTCGCGTTCGGCGCAAGCTTCTTTGTCATCTCCCTGTCAAAATCCGTCCTGCCCGTCACATTTCCGACAAGCGAGAGCGCCTCCTTTTCATATTCGCCGCGCTTTCTGAATTTAGCCTGCTGTTCAAAGAGCCCGTCCTTCTTTAGTATATCCCTAAACGTCTTTTTCTTTTGCGCCTCATAAGGCAAATCCGCCATATACACATCAGCTATCGCGCTGCAAAGCCCCTGTATGCCTATAAGCGTCCTGTCATACCTGTTAAACGCCTTGACGCATGCAAGGGTATGGGGATATTCCGTGCCAAATATATGTATAACATCCGGTATGAAATCCTTTATCACGGCATCAAGACGCCTTTCAAGCTCAACGTCATAATTTTCCGGATGTACCGTATCCTCCTTAAAAACATAGTAATCAATACCGTCCGCCTTTCCCTTTACGAAAAGAGCCTTATCTCCTTTCAAGGCATCAAGCGGCTTGTCAGTCGGGAAGCAAATAGCAAGTGTTATGTTATTTTGCTCTTTATTTTCGGACATTTTATCGGCAAGACCTGAAATCCACCCCTCCTTTACGACTATCCTCTGTCCCAAGCTCTTTGCGATAAAAGGCAGCATAATGTTGCATAACCACAAAATTTTCATTTACATTCCCCATTTCAACATATTCTACTTTTAAACATCGGCGAAAGCCCGTTCAAACCGCCACGCCTATTTTTTATGCTTATATATAAACGTCTTAAACTTATTATAAACTCCGGAAAAATATCTGCTCTGAGCCATGGCGCTCCTTAACGGCGACAATGTAAGCAGCATTATCAGCCTATACTTAAATACTTTGCCCCTGCCCATATACTTAACCGTTATCTCTCTATGCTGCGCGGCAGAAAGCTTCTTATTCTGTTTAGTCTCCGAATAACCGCCGCCCTCGTATGAGGCAACTATGACCGGCACATAAGCCGTCTCCGCTTTTTTCTTATAGTAACACCACAAAAAATGCTCATAATCCGCCCTCACGTTATAAGCCGTATTATATCCCCTCTCCTCAAACATTTCCCTGCGGTAAAAACATGTCTGATGACATGGTACATTTCTATAACATGTGAAATCATTAATCTGCGGAGCTGAATAAATCACGGTTTCAAGTGCTTTATGGTACATATTTCCGTATACGATATCAAGAGTTTTTTTATTTTTGCCTGCCGTCGCATGCATAGAGCTCGTTATTTTATCCGTATTTTCTCTGTCCGTGCATATGCCAAGTGTTATTTTATCCAACACCGTCCTGTCATACAAGCTGTCACCCGCGTTGAGAAACAAAATATACTCCCCCGCCGCAAGTTTCACAGCCTCATTCATGGCATCATATATGCCCTTATCCTTTCGGACATATATATGAAGCCTCCCGTCAGAACACTTCTCCCTAAGTCTTTCCACGGAGCCGTCCTTTGAGCCACCGTCCTTGACAATTATCTCATATCCCCCATATTCCTGAGCCAGCACGCTCTCCACCGTGCCTATTAGCCTGTCGCCCGCATCAAGGCACACGACTATAATACTATAAAAAACCGGATAATCCATGAAATCCCCCATGCCGCCTAGCGCCTTAGAAGCATTTTTAACGCTTTCCCGTATAATTTATTCATAAGTATACCTCTCATCCGTAAACATCCAGCTCCTGTAAGGCAGCAGCCCTACGCCGTCCCTGTGCGCCTGCAGTAAAAACACTCCAAAATATGCCACGCATACGCACAACACCACAAACTTAAACCTCCGCCTCAACGCTTCATCATCAACCATGCTTATCATCAAAGGTACCATCAAAAGCTGTGAAACGCTGAAATAATACGCTATCCTCGTCACCACGGGCAAAAAATAGAAAAAAGTACATGCCACAAACGCTAGGATATTTAGCTGCCCGTAAAAGCGAAGCTCTTTTGTTTTCGGATTATCCTTATAATGTTTCATAAACCATAAATAAACGCCTAACACCACGCCTATCCTAAGCACGCTTATCACATTCAGGGAATTGTCAAGATAAACCGTGTTCTTATACGAGGGATAAAGCGCAAGGGCAATCCGCATCACAAAGCCCCTACCTGCAAGGCATGCCACGCCTAAGACAGTGCCTGCCATTATATAAATTTTTTTCCACTCAAACGATGCCGCCCAGTACACGGGAATCACCAGAAGCACCGACTTGTGAAAGAACGAAGCCGCCACAACCACAAACACGAACTTTATCCAGTCACGCTCCAGCACATACCTCATCGAATACAGCGCGACCGCAAGCGCCAAATAATACCTCACCGTATTATATGTTTGAAAATAAAGCCCAAGCGTCATAAACAGGAAAAACGACTGCCCGAACGAAACGCTCTGGCGGCGCATCGCCTTTAGAAAAATGCACAGCGTAACAAACGCGAATACAGCAAACACAAGCTCGTAACATTCAAACCCGACAAGCCCATATATTAACCTTACCAAAACATTAAATCCCGCTTCAGTTACGACATAGCCGCCCACATAAGCCTCATGCGCAGTCTGCGTATACTGCCCGTAATCGTTTCCTATCCCAAACCTAAGCGCCGAGCAGGCAAAAAGTATAGCGAATATCCCGCCCAAAAGCAGCCTGTCAAACGCGCTTTCCCTGGTGCGCCTGCCATTTACAAAATCATACTCCTCCCTCACGCCTACGCCCATCGCCATAGCGCACGTTACTGATGCAATTATCAGGTAAAAGATTATGGACAATGCTCTGCTCAACGCGCGTCAGCCTCCTCATTTAAACTGCTTTACCGAATCAATCCCCTTTTTCATCAGGCGAAGCGCCGCCTTTTTAGGTATCTCCGCACACATCTCATTCCCATGTACGGCTATAAACCTCATCGCCATAGGATAAGCAAGCCTGCCATAAAGATAATGGTAAAGCACACCCCTGTCGATAAAAAATTTCTCAGTGTAGCCGTTAAACCATGTTGATTCCCTCTCCCTTTCATACCCGAGCTCGACCGGAACGGCGTACACTTTCAGCCCATGGCTTAGGCAATCCTTCAAAAACAGGCTGTCCTCCCCGTTGCTGTATTTTGCCCCGCCGCCAAACAGGAGCGAAAAAGTGACGTTTGCCGCCACCAGCTTCTCACGCTTTACGGCAAAGGAATATGTCGGATAGCGCCCCGCGTTCCATATATGAACTCTGTGGTATCTTCTCGTATAGTATGTAGCGCGGCTGTCCGCCACCCTCATATTAAACAGCAGAAAATCCGCCTCAGGATGCTCCTTAAACTGATTCAGGACCTTTTCCTCATATCCGCTGTTGTAAACTATATCCTCGTCGGCAAAAAGCACGATGTCGCCGCTTGCGCGCATGAGCGCGTTGTTCCTGCTGAGTCCCACGCCCCGCTCGTCAAAGCTGTAACACTTGACCTGCTTTCTGCCCGTCTTGCAGCTCCTCTCGTACTCCCTGTAGCCAAAATGCTCCGTCTGATTAATTATTATCGCGTCGCTCTCAAGCCCCATGCGCTCCGCCAACGTAAAAATATCCTCGTTCACAGCCGATATCAATACCTGTAATCTCATCAACCTACCTCCCAAAATACAATCTCGTCCATCCCTTGTCCGCCTCGGCAAGCACCGCTCCCTTAACCTTAAAGCCAAGCAGCTCAAGCTGATTGATTTCGTCCTCCACGCGCTGCCTGCAGGGCACGCCAAACGGAATGACGAATATTGTTTCCCTTACTCCGCTGCCGCTTTTCCTGTCAAACGCCTCCATGCATATTTTGTCGTCCAACAGCTTCAGCTCTCCCAGCTTAATTATAAATTCTTTCGCAATCCTGCCGTCAGAGGCATCCGCAAATACAAGCCTCCCGTCTTCCCCCGACACGCTCATAAGCGCCTCGGCAAGCATTTTTTCCTGCCGCCCGTCCGCGTCATTTTTGTCCGCATAGAGAAGCCCATATGCAGGCAGCCCAAAATACTTGCGTACATCATCCTTAGTATATACGCAGTCACCCAGGCAAAACCTAAACGCCAGACCAAATATGCCGATACTTAGAAGCGCCAACGCCCCAAGCAACGCCGCCCGCCAGTAAAAAAATCTCGCCTGCGCCTTTTTTATGCCCAAATCATCTATCAGATAAATACAGTCAAACTCGTCCATCACAGTGCCAAAATGCTCAAGTGAAACCCTTAAAGCCTTTTGAACCTTATCCACCGTCTCAGCGTCCGCTCCCTTGACAGTGACCGTCAGATAGCGCACATCGGACAATATTTCGGCATTTATCATATTTTTGACCGTTTCCCTGTCATAGCCGTCGCCCAGCATGTCCATCACGCCGCACAGTATAAGCTTATCCGCCGCGATGACGTCATTCCACGTATAGGCATTATAGTAATCCCTTGCCTCATACCTTCCGTCAGCAAAATCAATGTAATATTCCGTCTCTGATACATACATCGGCGATGCCAAATCAACAAAGGCCAAGATCAAATTAAGACCGCTGCCTATTACGGCACCGGTCACAGCCAGCGTCAGCATAAGCGGCAGACGCTTTATAAAGCAGGTAAGCAGCGCCCTGCTGTCTATTCCCTCGTGCCGTATTGCCTTATCAATCATTTTTATACCCCTTGTCCTCCACAACGGACACCCAAATCAATAGTTTGAACGCTCCTCCTCAGACTTTTCGCTGTTTCTAATCGCGGTTATCTGGTTTTCGTCTATCCCCTCCGTACTCTCCGCCCGAAAAAGAATCTTAAAGGTCAGAAGCATAAGCCTCAAATCAAGCCATACACTATAATTTTCAATATAAAAAAGGTCAAGCTTAAGCTTATCGTAAGGTGCGGTATTATATTTACCATAAACCTGCGCATATCCCGCAAGTCCCGCCTTAACCTTTGTCCTAAACACAAACTCAGGCATGTCCTCCTGATACTGCTTAATAATTTCAGGTCTTTCCGGTCTTGGACCTATAAACGACATCTCACCCTTCAATATATTAAAAAGCTGCGGAAGCTCGTCAATCCTTACTTTCCGTATAAATCTGCCTACCGGGGTGATCCGGTCGTCATTTTTAGAGGCAAGCCTCGCGACGCCGTCCTTTTCGGCATCCGTCCTCATGCTCCTGAATTTAAGTATCTCAAACTCCTTCATGTCGCGCGTACAGCGCACCTGCTTATAAAGCACGGGACCGCCGTCATACAGCTTTATGATAACAGCCGTTATTAGCATAATGGGCGACGTCACCACAATCAATATCACCGAGCACAGTATGTCAATGACGCGCTTCACCACCCTCTGCTCGATAGTCATAGAGTATTCCCTTGTCAAAAGTATAGGCGTGTCAAACAGGTGAAGCTGATCCGAGCCCTGAATCATTATGTCAGGTATCTTTGGCATCATATAAATTCTTATACTCTTGCTGTAGCAGAACTTTAAAAGCCTGTTCCTAAGCTTTGTATTTATATCCCACAGCACCACGCCGTCATAGCCCTTGACAATCTCCCTCTCAAGCGCCTCCCTGCCCTCGTCCTCGCGCATACAGCGTATTATATTGTACTTGTCCTTGCGCGTGGCAAACTTCCTTAATATGTCCTCCATAGGTCTGTCGCCATTTATAAGCAGAAGCCTCTTAGGGGGAAAAAACTGTTGGTACAGCCTGTTGCTTATAAAAATCCACACTGCGGAAATCGCTATCTGCACCAAAAACATCAGCACGAGCGGATACGCCGTCACAAGTCCGAGCGACAAAAGCGCTATCTGGAAATAAGATATGACGTTCACAAACGCGAGCGAGATGACCTGCGAAAAAAACACGTCCATCGCTTTCAGATACCCCACGCGCAAGCCGCCGTAAGTCCCCATAAAAAACAGGAGAAGCAGAAAATATACCACCGCGAGCAGCACAAAACCGTTCCTGTGGAAGCTTCTCCACATGTGCAGTTGCATGATGTCATTGTAAACCTTTATCCACACATAGACATAAGCGGCAGTATGAAAAAGCAGCCCTATCAATGACATCTGTAATATAATTGTCCTCTTTGCCGCCTCTAAACGCTTCATCCATAGCCTCCGAAATCTATCCTAAATCCGCCTGAGCACTGCCCTGAACGCCCAAAAGCACATGCAGTAAAGGCTTTTCACAAGCGACAGTCCCTCCTGCTTCCTGTACAAATTCCAAATGCGCTTCACAGCCCTCGCCTTGTTCGATGACAAAGTGCCTGTGCTTCTTCTATATCTCACAAGCGTACTGTCCAAGCCATGGCCCGTACCGTATTTTTTGAGTATGTGCCACCAAGTCGCCGTATCCTCGCTCTCGACTTGCGGCATATATATATCTTCCCTGTCTATCTTATCCGTATCAATCATCACAGTGGAAGTAAAAATCGTAGTATTTTTAAGCGCCTGCCCGTAAGTAATCGTAGGCGGCACATGAACTATTTTTCCAAGTCCTTTTCCCCGCTCGTCCGCAAACTCATAGCCCGTAAAGACAAAGCCCGCCCCCCGCTGCTCCATAAAGGCAAGCTCGCTTGAAAGCTTATCGCTTTCCCACAAGTCATCCGCGTCAAGAAAGCAGATATACCTCCCCCTTGCCTTTAAAACTCCCGCATTTCTTGCCGCCGCCGCACCGCCATTTTTTTCCTGCCTTATAAGCCGTATGCGGCTGTCCAAAGCCATATAACGTTCAATTACATCACAGCCGTTATCCTTAGAACAGTCGTCAACCAGCAAAAGCTCCCACTCGCCAAAGCTCTGCGCCTGTACTGTCCTGATTGTTTCTTCTATAAATTCAGCAGCGTTGTAAACGGGCACTATTACGCTTACAATACACCTGTTATTTTCCATTTCATTAACCTAAAATTCTTCTTTCACAAGATATTTCGGCCTGTCCTTGACCTCCATATATAGCTTGCTCATATACTGCCCCATTATGCCAATGCACAATAGCTGCACTCCCCCGATAAGCAATATTATGCATATCGTCGAGGGCCACCCCGCCACAGGGTCGCCATATATAAGCGCCCTCACGAAAATAAACACCATAAACGCAAATGCTACCACGCAAAATAAAATTCCAAATATCGACGCTATGGAAAGCGGCGCCGTCGAAAACGCCATAATCCCGTCAAGCGAATACAAAAACAGCTTCCAAAACGACCATTTAGTTTCGCCTGCCGCCCGCTGCACATTTTCATACTCTATCCATTTAGTATTATAGCCGACCCAGCCAAATATTCCCTTTGAAAAGCGGTTGTACTCGCGCATAGAGAGTATCGCGTCAGTCACCTGCCTCGTCATCAGGCGGTAATCCCTCGCCCCGTCGACAATCTCCGTCTTTGATATCTTACGCATAAGCCCGTAAAAACGCCTTGCAAAAAACGAGCGTATAGGAGGCTCACCCTTTCTGTCAACGCGCCTTGTCGCTACAGAGTCATACCCTTCCTCAATATAACCGTACATTTCAGGCAGAATAGAAGGCGGGTCCTGCAAATCAGCGTCCATAAGCACCGTAAAATCGCCCGTCGCTTTTTCAAGCCCCGCGATAATTGCCGCCTCCTTGCCGAAATTTCTTGAAAACGATACAAGATGAACCCTCTCATCCTTTTCATGGAGCAGCCGCACAGCCTCAACAGTACCGTCTTTTGAGCCGTCGTTTACGAAGATAAACTCAAATTCCACATCTTTATTGTGGAAAAAAGCCTCCTGCTTGACAGCCTCCGCATAAAAAAGCGGCACACTCTCCTCCTCATTGTAGCAGGGAACGATAATGCTTAATGTCTTGGTATATTCTTTCACTACTGCCTCGTTTCCGCGCCGCAACGCGCATTCTCACTTAATATAACACTTTTCACAATCGCCTCTATGACTTCTGTATTTGTCGGTCTTTCATCAGTGTTTTTGTACATACTTCCAAATACAATCTCCATAGCTTCTTTCTTGCCTCTTGCCCAGGCTGTTTCGATTGAATTTCTGATAGCCCTTTCAATCTGCTTGTCTGTCGTATCAAATCTGCGGGCTAATTCAGGATATAAAAGCTTCGTAACTGATTCCAGCATTTCGGGCTTTAGGCATGATATGAGCACTGCTTCCCTGAGATAGCGATAACCTCTCTGTCTTGCCTGAAAGCCAAGACGCAGAAGCAGATACGTAGAATTCCTGAGAATATCTACTCGTGAATATTCACGCTCCATTTCCAGTCCCCCCATTTAGGCACCAAAAATGTCAAAAAATTTTATACAGCTTCCGAATCATAGTCGAGCGCTTTCGACATTTTCCTTAAACCAATCATACGCAAGGCGTATACCCTCGTCAAGCTCAACCTTATGCGTCCATCCCAACTTATGAAGCTTGCTGACGTCTGTAAGCTTTCTGGGCATGCCGTCCGGCATATCCTCGTTCCATATAATCTCGCCCTCATACCCAACTGTGCACTTCACAGCTTCGGCAAGCTCTTTTATTGTTACCTCTTTGCCTGTGCCTATATTGACATGCTGCTCGCCCTCATAATTTTCAAGCAGGAAGACACAGGCATCCGCCATATCGTCAACATACAGGAATTCCCTTAAAGGAGTGCCCGTCCCCCACAGCTCTACGCTTGGGCTGCCGCTAATTTTGGCATCGTGAAATTTCCTTATCATAGCAGGCATTACATGAGAGCCTGACAAATCATAATTGTCATACGGTCCATACAGATTAGTCGGCATACAACTTATGAAATTGTCGCCATACTGGCGCTTAAAATACTTGCACATCTGCATTCCCGAAATCTTAGCGATGGCATACGCCTCGTTTGTCTCCTCAAGAGGTCCTGTAAGAAGCGCCTCCTCAGGTATCGGCTGCGGCGCAAGCTTGGGGTAAATGCAGGTGCTCCCCAAAAACAGCAGCTTCTTTACCTTATAATCATGCGCACATTTAATGACATTACACTGAATCTGCATATTTTCATACGCAAAATCCGCGGGCGCCGTATTGTTGGCGTTTATGCCGCCTACCTTCGCCGCCGCAAGCACCACGACATCAGGACGCTCCTTTTCAAAGAAATCCCTGACCTCACGCTGATTAGTGAGGTCAAGCTCTCCATGTGTCCTTCCTATTATATTAGTATAGCCTTTCTCTTTCAAATTCCTTACTATGGCTGAGCCTACAAGCCCTCTATGCCCTGCCACATATATTTTATCCGATTTATTCATTGCTCTCTCCGCTTTTTCTCTTATTTTTATACTCCTCGCAGGACATTCCCGCTATCGCCATCAAGTCTGCGTCCATCATCATGGCTACGAGCCGTCCAAAGTCCACCTTGCGTTTCCAGCCAAGCGTCTTTTCCGCCTTAGCGGGGTTGCCCCAGAGAAATTCGACCTCGGCAGGACGGTAAAATTCAGGATTTACGTCAACCAAAAGCTTTCCTGTCTCCGCATCATATCCCTTTTCCTTAACACCCTCGCCCTCCCAGCGGATTTGGATGCCAAGCTCCGCAAATGCCGCCTCTACAAACTGGCGCACAGTATGCGTCTCATTTGTCGCAAGCACATAGTCGCCCGGCGATGGCTGCTGAAGCATAAGCCACATGCCCTCCACATAATCGCCTGCAAAGCCCCAGTCTCTCTTAGCATTCATATTTCCAAGCGAGAGCTTGTCCTGCTTGCCAGCTATTATATTGGCTATCGCAAGTGTAATTTTTCTTGTAACGAAATTTTCGCCGCGTCTTGGCGATTCATGATTGAAAAGAATGCCGTTGCAGGCAAACATATTGTAAGATTCCCTGTAATTGACTGTTATCCAGTAGGAATAAAGCTTCGCCACTCCATAAGGGCTCTTGGGATAAAACGGGGTAGCCTCACTCTGCGGCGCCGTTTCAGGAAGTCCGCCAAACAATTCGGAGGTCGACGCCTGATAATATCTACAGTTGCCGCCGTTGACTCTTATCGCCTCCAAAAGCTTCAACGTGCTTACTCCGGTAGCGTCAGCAGTGTATTCGGGCACTTCAAAGGATACTCCCACATGCGACTGCGCCGCAAGATTATACACCTCCGTCGGTCTAATCTCACCTATAATGCGCATAAGATTTGACGAATCCGTCGTATCCGCAAAATGCAGGAAAAACTTTACCTTATTATAATCTGAATTAATCAGATGGTCTATACGCATAGTATTTGATATGCTGTGCCTCCTGATAAGTCCATGTACCTCATAGCCCTTTGAAAGCAGAAACTCCGCCAGATATGAGCCATCCTGTCCTGTTATACCTGTTATCAATGCAATATTATTCATTATCTCCTCCTATTTGTCAGTACCTTTATTTATATTCTGTATTATGCCTATCAAGCTTAGTATACACTCGCTTTTTAATTGTTTGTTATATATTCGGCAATCGCCTTTTCCCAGTCGGCAAACATAAAGTCTGTAGTAAGCTTGAGCATATAATTTTCAAGTATTGAATATGCGGGGCGTGGGGCAGATATTCCTGAAACGTTTTTGTTGTACTCCTCCGTCGTGACAGTTTCAACTACTGTGCTCCTGCCCGCAAGCCTGTATATCTCACGCGTAAAGTCCGCCCAGTTCGTAGAGCCCTCGCAGGTGCCATGAAACAAACCAAAATTGTCAGTAGGTAAAAGATACGCAACCGCCTTTGCCAGCTCGTCCGCGCTGGTAGGCGAACCAAACTGGTCACCCACGACAGTGACCCTATCGTGGCTTTCACTCAAGCCCAGCATCGTTCTCACAAAATTTTTGCCATCACCATAAAGCCATGCTGTACGAATAATAAAATACTCTTTTGCAAATTCCTTTACAAAATTCTCACCCGCAAGCTTTGTCTTGCCATAGACAGCCTTTGGATTGGGGGCATCAAACTCTGTATACGGTGTACTCGCGTTTCCGTCAAAAACATAGTCTGTAGAAATATGCATCAGCTTCGCTCCGTACCGCGTTGCGGCTATGCTCAGATTCCTGGGACCTATTGCGTTTATTTTGTAGGCGTTATCAATATCCGTCTCGCAGCCGTTGACGTTTGTATGCGCAGCGCAATTTATGATTGCATACGGCTTTACCTCGCCTACAAGCTTATTTACCGCGTCAATATCCGTTATATCAAGCTGGCCGACATCCGTATTTATGCACTCATATTCGTCATTCGCCGCATACAGCTTATTAATCGCCCGCCCAAGCTGACCGTTGCAGCCCGTCACAATAATTTTTTTCAAAAGTCCTTCCTCCCGTTTTCAAAAATTCACTTCGTACCATCCGGTTCCGAACTTATCAATTGCCCTTTTCGCCCAAGCCGTCCTCAATCAGTTTCACAAGCTTTTCCAAGGCTTCCTTCTCGTCAGGTCCCTCGCAGCAAAGCTCGATTTCATCGCCGCTCTTTACGCAGGCGCCCAGTACGCTGAGCACGCTCTTGGCATTAGCAGTAGCCTCATTAAAGACAAACGTTATATGCGACTCAAACTGCATTGCCTCCTTGCATAATGTCCCCGCCGGGCGCAGGTGCAGTCCTGTGGGATTCTTAATTACTACCTTTTGACTTACCATTCGTATCCCCCGTTCTCTTATTTATACAGTTTATACAGCCATTTAGTACCTTTTATTTACGACTACAGCATCACATTTTGGATAAGCTCCGCAAGCTCTCTCGCGTCTTTCTCTATCATGCTTTGGTCCTTACCTTCTATCATTACGCGGACAAGTGGCTCAGTGCCGGAGGGTCTTATGAGCACTCTGCCCTCCCCCTCGAATTTCTTACTTATGCGCTCTACCGCTTCGGCAATCTCAGGATATTCCATATAGCTGTACTTCTTGTGGTTCGGTACGCGCGCGCCTACCAACGCCTGCGGAAGCACCGTCATTATGCTTGAAAGCTCTGACAGCGTCTTGCCCGTATCCACCATTACCTCAAGCAGATGAAGCGCGCTAAGCAATCCGTCGCCTGTAGTGTTTTCATCAAGGAAAATAATATGTCCAGACTGCTCGCCGCCAAGGTTTGCGTTGATTTCAAGCATACGCTCAAGCACGTACCTATCGCCCACCTTTGTCTGCTCTATATTGATGCCCCGCTCTTTGCCCATCATGAAAAAGCCAAGGTTACTCATCACAGTGGCTACAATCGTATTATCCTTGAGCTTGCCCTTCTCCTTCATATGATTACCGATTATTGCCATAATCACGTCGCCGTCAACGCTGTGGCCGTTCTCATCAACTGCAAGCAGCCTGTCGGCATCCCCGTCAAAAGCAAGCCCGATATTCGCTTTCTCATAAACGACCCGCGCCATAAGCTCAGCCATATGCGTAGAACCGCAGTTCGCGTTGATATTCGTACCGTCCGGTGAATTGTGGATAGCCACTACATCAGCGCCAAGCTCCCTCAGCGCCTCGACAGAGGTATAGTATGACGCTCCCTCCGCGCAGTCAACTACTATCTTCATTCCGCGAAGATTAATCGGCACAGCGCGCACAGAATGATTTATATACTCCTCACGCGCGTCTGTCCTGTATTTAATCTTTCCTACACTCGCTCCCGTAGGAAAATTTATGTCCTTCATATTGTTTTTGATAAGCGCCTCTATCTCGTCCTCAAGCGCATCAGGCAGCTTGAAACCCTTACCATTAAAAAATTTAATGCCGTTAAATTCTACCGGATTATGCGACGCAGAAATTACGACGCCCGCATCCACCCTGTATTTCTGAGTAAGATATGCTATAGCCGGAGTAGGGATAACTCCTACATATACTACATTCGCTCCCACCGAACACGCTCCCGCCATAAGCGCGTTTGCAAGCATATCACCCGAAATGCGCGTATCACACCCAACCATGATAGTCGGCTTATGCTCGGTCTCCTTTGAAAGCACATATGCTCCCGCTTGCCCAAGCTGCATTGCAAGCATCGGCGTCAGCTCGTCATTCGCCACGCCTCTCACCCCGTCTGTGCCAAACAATCTTGCCATATGTCAAATCCTCCATATTTTATTATTCATTGCTTTCATCGTCAATTTCCGGCTCCAAAATCACAGCGAGCGAATATGTCCGCGCAAGCTTCACATCTTCAGGCAGATTAAATATAATGTCGCCCTGATATGCGCCCTCCGTCCATTCATTCAGTCCGAGCCTGCCAAGCAGCAAATCCATGTCAACTACGCCTACTATAGTATTCGCATCTATAGCGCTTATCACCGATTCTATACCTGATACCTCTATGCTATAGGTCGCATGAGCGCCCTCGGGAAGCTCCGGTGTTACCGCCTTATAGCCGGCAGGCACCTTATCCACTACAATATTTGAAGCGGGTATGCGCAGTGTCCTTTTTACCACGCCTTCAATATTTACCGTAACATTTATATTGCCGTCAAAACTGCTGTCCGCAAACTGCGTATTAGCAGGCAGATACTTGCGTATATTGACCGCTGCCGTAAAGCTTTCGCTCTTGTCAGTAAGGTCCAGCGCAGAATCAGACACTGAAAGCTTCGTTATATTGTCCAGTGTTGATTTTCTTCCCGCAAGCATAACAGTCGCAGGGTCTGACGTAATATCGCCGCTCACCATATAATCGTCAGCAAGCGTGCCCGTCGCCGTAAAGCTCAAAGGCACTTCCTTTGTCGCGAGTATGCTGGCAGCTATATTGACCGTTGATATATTCATGCTTATGGAATTATTTTTTATTTCCTTGTCATCCGCGTCATAAAGCTTCAGCTCCACGCTCGTATTGATATCAGCAGAAAAGTCGTCAACGCTCGTTACCGCCCTGACGCTCTTTATATTGCTTATAACCGATGCCGGTCCGGACAGCCGCACAATGTTGGGGCTTGGCGTAACCTGACCTACGACATAGCCCTCGGCAGGCTCGCCGGTGACGGAAGCCTCTATGCGCATGTCAACACGCTTCATGTCCTCTATCTCAAGCTGTACGCTCTCTATGCTGCTCTTGAAATTCAGCTCAGAATTGTTCCGCGTACTTGAAATCTTGATTCCCACCCTATTCATGGCATTTCGCTCAGATACGTCCGCAACAGCCTTTATGTCGTCCTTAGTCAGCTCGTCAAGGACCTTGCTTCTTCCCTCCACTACCACGTTTACAGTATCCACGCCGTCCTCTATGTCATATACCTTGCCCTCGCTCGTGATAGAGCTCGCATTTATAATCTCCAACGGCACATTATAAAAATTCTTCGTTTCCAGAGGGTTGTTGATATTGTTTATCACAATCCACAGACCGCAGGAAAAAGCAACAGCCAAAAATTTAAGTCCGATATTATTCGTAAAAAGATTTAACACTCTTTTCCAAAAATTATTTTTCATCCCTAGCCCTACCTTTCCAGAGCCCGCGCTTCTTTTCCTCCACTTCTTTATTCTGTATCATGACAAGCTTCTCCCTAAGACCGTTAGCGTCAAGATTCCTGTAGAGCTCGCCCTCGTAAGTAACGCTCACGTTTCCCGTCTCCTCAGACACGATAATAGTAAGCGCATCCGTCACCTCGGATATGCCTACTCCCGCACGATGGCGCGTACCGAGCTCCTTGCTTATCTGCATATTGTCTGAAAGCGGCAGATAACAGGTCGCCGATACCACCCTGTTGCCGCGTATAATTACGGCGCCGTCATGCAGCGGCGTATTATGCTCAAAAATATTGATTAAAAGCTGGCTCGAAATAAGCCCGTCAACCTCTATGCCCGTTCGCTCGTATTCCGTCAGCGACACATCCTGCTCTATAACCATAAGCGCACCGGTCTTCACCTTGCCCATCTCAAAGCTCGCCTTAATAAGGTCGTTCACAGTCTTATCAGAAAAACGCTCGTCAGAGGGCTTATCAAAAGATACAATATTCGTAAGAATGTTCTTCCTGCCCAGTTCCTCCAACGCGCGCCTAAGCTCAGGCTGTAGTATGACCACAATCGCGATGACCGCTATGCTGAACACGTTCTCCACTATCCATATTATAGTGTGCATGTTAAACAGAATGGCAAGCAGAATAAATACCAAAATAATGACAAGCCCCTTCATAAGCTGCCATACCTTTGTATGCTTCGCCCACGCCATAATATGGTACACCAAAAAGGATATAATGATTATTTCCACTATATCCTCCCATCTGATGCTGAATCTGTGCAAAGACAGAGATTCAATATATGAATCAAAAAAATCCATAATTCTATTCATTTAACGCAAATCTCCATTCCGCCGCTTTTAATAATGCCCTGTCACAATCAATGCTTTTTTACCGCCTTGTCGGGCACCCTTATCGTTTTAACCCGCTTTTGCGGCGTAGCTACTGTATTTTTAGGCACTGCCTTTACATAGTAATAATACTCGTCGTCCTCAAACTGCACAAGCTCCGTCCTCGAATAATCCACATTAAATACAAAAAACTCCAAAACCTTGGCAATCGCAACCGCCGCGATGCTTCCCAGTATGACCTCCAAAATAGGCATCTCCGTATTGTACATTAAATCGCCAAAAAGCAATATGAGTATATTCAAAAGCGCTCCCGTAATCATGGCGATAGTCCAAGCGTAATCTATACTGAGCCTTCTTATAAAATATACCACCAACAGCGTAAGCACAAAGCCCACTATCGCGATAAACATTTCCTTATTCTTCATCAGTCCGTCTATGACATACTTAAATTTTTCCAGCGAGCCGTCCTCCTCAAAGGTGCTGAGCATTGACGCGCTGTTAGCCATGTAGCCCACAGTATAATAAACTATCACGCCGCTTGCCACAGATACGGCGGACACCGGAGTGCCGACCAGCCCCACCACGATTGGCATGACATATGGTATTTTTAGTATAAAGCATATCGGCGTAAGAAGTATTGCAAGCGTATCTCTAGGTGAAAATCTGATATACAGTACGAACAGCAGAAGAAACACCGCAAGCGCCACAAGCGCACATTCCGCTGAAAGCTCATACAGATGTCCAAGCGTAACCGCCGCCGCCACAAATACGATAAAATTCATTGGCAAAAACGAGCAGACAAGCGACAAAACCAGTACCACCACACCGTTTTTGAGTCTGCCCATATAGCCTATCTCCCCGTTAATCAGAAGCAGCGCAGCCGCCGCAAGCAGAAATTTACATACCGGGGTGATAAACGCCTCATATCTACTGTAAAACCTCTTCAGGTGCTCACGCAAAACCAATAGGTCAGTCATAACAAATTCCTTTCCGATAAGACACTACCGTTTCGTCTCCTTATCATAAAGATAGGAAAGCTTTTTCAGATTGTTGTAGTATCTTTTTAAGCTTTTTTTAGCCCTCGTATAGCGATATGTATATATTCCGTAGGAAACTGCCGCATAAAGCACAATATAAACAAGATATATTATTATAACTCTTCTGCCAAATTTAAGCAAATCCATCTTGTAAATATCCGCCATAAGCGTTTCAAAATTATATAATATATACATTCCAAAGACAATAAAAAAACCAACCGTACCGCTGATTACCGCTCTGATTACCTGCAGTCCGATATAATCGCCTCTAAAGTAGCTTCCTATGGACACGTTTTTCTTGCCCTCGTTTGCCTCATAGGAAGCCATCTTTGTCATCAGTTTTATTCTTTCCTCATTTAACATATCAATGCCCCATGCCGCCTGTCTCTATCTGTCCAAAAATCTCATCTTATTGCCGTCGCTGCCTCTTTTCTTTACAGGCTCCTCAATAACGCGCTTAGGCTTCTCAATGGCATGCGAGAGGTTTGACGCAAGCTGGTTCTTGCACTTCTCGCACAGCTTGCCGGAGCGAATCATAGTGCCGCAGTTCTCGCATGGAAGCTTCACAGGAGAATCCGCCGTAAACTCAAGACGCTCCTCCCTAATCCACTGCTGAATCTGCCCTGCCTCGACCTCGCAGGCTTCCGCGACCTCTTTTATATCTGTATGAGGATTCTCGCGTATATATTTCTTTACCGCCTGAAATGTTTCCTCCAGTTTTGCCCTGCACGCCGGACAAATCGGCATCCCCGAAATGTGGTTAAAAAGTTTTCCGCATTTTCTGCAATTTCTTACGTCGCTCATCCGCTTTTCCTCCATTAAATTCCCTCTCCTATGCAGAGAGTAATAAAATAAATTTTTTCCACACCATGACGCTTTAACTCCGACGCTACCGCATCCAGTGTGCTTCCAGTCGTGTAAATGTCATCGATGAGTATGGTTTTATTTAATTTTACAACATCTGAGCCAATATTAAAAGCTTTTTTCAAATTATTTTGTCTGGATATTGCATTTAATTGTTTTTGAGGCAGGGTTTTTTTAGTTCTTTTTACCAAATCAGCCCTTGTAGGAATGCCGGAGAGCTTAGAAAGCTCCCTCGCCACAAGCTCCGCCTGATTATACCCCCGCTTATCCTGGCGCGTCCTGTAAAGCGGCACCGGAATAAGGGCATCCGCCTCCATCGCGCGTATTTCGCGCTTAAAATGTTTGTATACATCCCTTGCGTAAAACTGCGCATACTCGCCTCTGTGCCTGTATTTAAAGCGGTATATGCTCTTACGCATACTCTGGTAATCGTAAAGCGCGATTCCATAATCAAACACATGTCTGCGCCGCACGCAGTCGCCGCAGTATACCTGTCCGTCGTCATGAAGCTGCTTTCCGCATTTCCTGCATGTGGGCGGCTTTACATACTGGATTTTGGCAGCGCACCCATCGCATACCAAATTATCTCCAAACGGCAAAATGTCATCACACACCGGACAATGGCGTGGAAAGAGCAAATCCTTCAGCCTTTCACCCAAACTCATTCTGTTATCTCGCATATTCTGTCCTTTAGTCCCGTAAATCTTTTCTGTTCGCTTTCATTTTCTATCATCTGTCTTATCGTCTCGCTGCTGCCGAGAATGACCAGACAATTTTTTGCCCTCGTCACCCCGGTATAAAGGAGATTTCTATTGAAAAGCAGCCTCGGTCCCGTCAAAAGCGGCATAATCACCGCGGGATATTCGCTCCCCTGCGACTTATGTATCGTAATGGCATAGGCAAGCTCTATCTCGTCAAGTCCACCGAACGGATACGTCACCCTGCGCATATCGTCATACTCTACCACAACTGTTTTCGCCGTCTCGTTTATTTCGCGCACAATGCCTATATCGCCGTTAAATACGCCCTGCCCGCTGTCAACAGTTATACCATATTTGCTTAATATCTCCCACTCCAACTGGTAATTGTTCTTTATCTGCATCACCTTGTCCCCGGTACGCAGGACGCCATCACCAACGACCAACTCCGCTTTCAGGCTTGACGGCGGATTTAACCGGCTCTGCAATATTTTATTGAGCGTTTCCACGCCAAGCGCTCCGCGACGCATAGGCGTAAGCACCTGTATGTCATATATTCCCGCATTCACGTATTTAGGCAGTTTTTCAGTCGCCAGTATAATCATATGCTTGTATATGGCATTTATATTATCTCTTTTCAAAAAGAAAAAATCCTTACTTTTATTGTCAAGCGCAATCTGTCGTCCTTCATTTATGAGGTGGGCGTTCACGACAATGTCGCTCTCGTCCGACTGGCGGAAGATTTTCGACAGCGAAACGCTCGCAAAGCGCCCGCTCTCCAGTATATCCTTCAGCACCTGCCCGGCTCCCACTGATGGAAGCTGATTTCTGTCGCCCACCAGTATAAGCCTTGTCCCGGGCAGGACAGCCTTCAAAAGCGCCTGAAAAAGATATATGTCGACCATCGACATTTCATCTATAATTATAACGTCCGCCTCCAGAGGATTAAACTCATTTTTTTCAAAATGAACTCCCGAAAAGCCGTTTTCATCATCTGAAACCGCCCCATTAATTTCAAGCAGCCGATGTATCGTCCTCGCCTCAAACCCGGTCGCTTCAGTCATTCGTTTAGCCGCACGCCCTGTCGGCGCGGCAAGGAATATGTCCAGTCCTTCACTTTCAAAGTAACGCAAAATCATGTTTATTGTCGTGGTTTTTCCGGTACCCGGACCTCCCGACAATATAAATATTCCGTTTTGGACTGCCTCAATGACCGCAGTCCTCTGCTGCTCGTCAAGCCGTATGTTGTTGGCCTCCTCAAGTCCTTTAAGCTTATCCGTAAGCCTGCCAAGCTCAATCTCCGTAAGCCTGTCCGCCCCATCAAACGCCTGCTGCAGCTCATGCAGAAGTTTCGCACAGTTAAGTTCGGCATAATAAGCACTCACACTGTAAACGCATTTGCCGCCGTTTTCCTTTATCACGATTTTCCTGTCTACCGCCAGATTGGAAATTTGCGGCTCAATCTGTTCCGCTGTAATGCCAAGCATATCAGACGAACGCTCAAGCAAAAGCTCTGCCGGCAGATATGTATGTCCCTCCGCGCCCGCCTGAGAAAGAATATACGTCAATCCACTGCGTATTCTGTACTCCGAATCTACATGTATGCCAATCTTGGACGCAATTTCATCAGCCGTCCTAAATCCTACACCCGTTATGTCTTCCGCAAGCTTATATGGATTTTCCTTCATTATGTTGTATAAGCCCATCCCATAGCGCTTATAAATCTTTGCCGCAAGAGTATTTGATATGCCGTATTTCTGTAGGAAGACCATCGCTGCCCGCGCGTCCTTCTTATCCTCCACCTGCTCCGCTATCTCGCGCGCTTTTTTGTCGCTTATACCCTTGACCTCAGCCAGCCTATGCGGCTCCTCCTCTATCACGCGAAACGTATCGCTGCCAAAGCGCCGCACTATACGCGCCGCGAGCGCTGCGCCTACTCCCTTTATCGCTCCCGAACCCAGATAATGCTCTATCGCGTCCGAATCCTCCGGAACCGTCACGCGAAAATCCCTTGCCGCAAACTGCCTCCCATATGCGGCATGTTCTACATACTCTCCGTCAAGCTCAACGCACTCGCCCTCGTCAAGCCGGGCAAATACGCCGGTACAGGTTATATTCTGTCCACCCGATTCAAGCCTTAAAACCGTATATCCGTTTTGTGGGTTTTTAAATATTATATGCTCCACGAATCCCTTGATAGTTTCCAACCAGAATCCCCCAAACATTAAAAGCCAACTCATTTATGATAATATAACGAGTTGGCTTCATCCTTTTGATATTTGCCTCAACTATTCAGCGTCTTCACAGTTATCATCACCGGGCTGTATTTTCTTTGCTTCATTCTGACGCTTCATCTGCTCATATAACGTCCTCGCCAAACCTATGCTGCCACTGTCCGCGACCTGGCTGCCAAGCTGCTGAAGCGCCGTTTCCTTAAAAACGCCTACCATCTTATTGCCATATGAATTTTCGTCCTTATCGTCCGAAAACATTTTTGTCGATTCGAGCATCGTGTCAAAAATCTTCTCAACAAAATACGCTTCAAACTCCTTGCACGCATCCATGAGCTCCTCATCCGACTCGCCGCTTGCGCTGTTTTCAAGCTTGCTTTGAAGCGCCGATGCCTTATTGCTCTGCGCCGTCTGAGCAGACAAATAATCCGAATAAGCCGTACCCATTCCGCCAATATCCATACTAATCCCCCATTCTTAATAAGCCTGCGAACTTGTTCCTTAAGCACAAATTCATGTGTGAAAAATTTATTTTTCAAACTATCCTTCACGCTGACATTATCTGCTTAAATAACCCGAAAAATGAATGAACCTTAAATGCATCGGAAAAACGCCGTCCCTGCGTTTTTCCTAAACATTTAGGAAATCTTAGGCAGCGTACTTTGCTGCCTTAGAGTTCCTTAATGTTTTATTAACGCTTTAACTGGTTTGCCTGCTGCAGCATCTCGTCTGAGGTAGTGATAACCTTTGAATTCATCTCATATGCGCGCTGCGCTATAATCATATTTACCATCTCGTCAGCCACCTGCACGTTTGAGCCTTCAAGATATCCCTGCACCAACGCACTTTTCTCCAAATCATCAGTGTCAGCCTCGTTCATCGACGCGCCGCTTGCCTCCGTTTCCTGATACATGCTGTTGCCGACCTTATCCAGACCCGCCGGATTATTAAACTGCCACAGACCGATGGCTACGTCAAGGCTCTGCGCATGCCCCTCCTCATCGGGATAAAAAAGCTCTCCGCCATCGCCTACAGTAATCTTATTGACCTTCGTATCGCCGTCAACTATTATGGGCTCGCCCTCAGTACTGAGCACCGGAAGACCGTCTTTGTCAGTGAGCATCAGGTCGTCGCCGTATATGGCAAACACAAACTCACCGTTCCTCGTATAATATGTATTGCCGTCCGTACCGCGGATGCCAAAAAAGCCGTCGCCGTCAATGGCAAAATTCGTAGCGCCGGGAGTTTCCAAAAAGCTGCCCGTAGTGAATATGGAAGTGACTGCCGTATTCCTCGTGCCAAGACCCACCTCAGCGCCCACAGGCTTATTTACCACATTCGCCGTAGTCGTCTTTGTCTGTATCGTCTGGTAAAGAAGCGATTTGAACTCCATTACCTCTTTCTTGTAACCCGTAGTGTTTACGTTTGAAAGATTGTGCGCCACATTGTCAAGATTCAACTGCTGTGCAATCATGCCCGTCGCACCCGTCCATAATGACCTTACCATATTAAACCTCCTATTACTCTGTCTATGCCAAGCCCGCATAAAGCGCCGCCCTTTGCGGTTTTGCCTTATCGTATTGAATAACCATCGTCAAGAACGCTTAGAACTTCTTAACATTTTATATCCTGCTAAGCTCCATTGACTTCTCCAAGCTCTCGTCATAGCTTGTTATGAACTTCTGGTTTGCCTCGTACTGCCTTGAAATCGTAATCATATTTACCATTTCCTTGACTACGGAAACATTCGACATTTCAAGCCAGCCCTGATATATATTGGGATACTCTACATCTACGGCTTCCGCGCCCTCCTTGGCGTCCCACATGGTCTCGCCATAATGCGTGAGATAATTCGTGTCCGTAAAGTTCGTAACCTTGATGCTGCCCACGAGTGCGTCATCCTGATATATGTTTCCCTGCGAATCTATTTCCGTCTTCGCCGCCGTAGTGGAAATCTGTATCCTGTTGCCATCTTTTCCAAGCAGATAATCGCCGTCCTTCGTCACAATATATCCGTCTCTCGTGAGGTTGAACTCGCCGTTTCTCGTATACTTGGTAGATACCTCGCCCGACTTGCTCGTAAACTCTATGTTAAAAAAGCCCTCGCTGCCAATCGTCAAATCAAAAGGATTATCCGTGTTCCTAAGCGAACCCTGTGAAAAATCCGTGTATGTCTCGCCAATCTTTACCCCAAGGCTCATGCCGCCAAGACGCTTCGGAACATTGGGGTTTTCCGTAAGATCCTTAATTTTTACCGCCATGACCTCGTCATATGCCTGGCTTGTAGAACCTTCCTTTTTAAAGCCCGTAGTGTCCGCATTGGCAAGATTGTTCGCCATAATGTCCATTCTGTATTGTTCGTTCAGCATACCGGTATAAGCCGTGTATAAACCTCTAAGCATACCACCTGACCTCCGTTTTATAAAGCTTAAATATCATCCCTATAGCCCGCAAGGAACTCCACATACTTACCCGTGCCTATCGCCACCGCCGTCATGGGGTCCTCCGCCGTCATCGTATTTATGCCTGTCCGCGATTCTATCAAATCCTCAAGCCCACGCAAAAGGCTGCCGCCTCCCGTGAGGACTATGCCTCTGTCCGCTATATCCGCCGCAAGCTCGGGCGGCGTCTTTTCAAGGACGCTGTGTATCGTGTCTATAATCTGTGACGTCGTTTCCTTGAGCGCTTCCTCCGTCTCATCCGAAGATACGCGTATCGTCTTTGGAAGTCCGGTGACAAGGTTGCGCCCCCTCACGTCCATATAATCAACCTCCGCGCGCTTAAACGCGGAACCAATCTTAATCTTTATATCCTCCGCCGTCCGCTCGCCAATCAGCAGATTGTGCTTTTTCCTCATGTAACGCACAAGAGCCTCATCAAAATCGTCACCCGCTATCTTGATAGACGCGCTGACTACCGTACCGCCAAGCGATATGACGGCTATATCCGAAGTGCCGCCGCCTATGTCAACTATCATATTGCCGCAGGGCTTTGAAATATCAATGCCCGCTCCTATCGCCGCCGCAATAGGCTCCTCTATAATATTGACGCTCCTTGCTCCCGCCTGATATGTCGCGTCCTCAACCGCTTTTTTCTCGACCTCGGTGACGCCGCTCGGCACGCATACGGCTATTCTCGGCTTCCTGAAGGTCTTCCTGCCAAGAGCCTTCTGTATGAAGTGCTGCATCATCTGCTCCGTAACCTTGTAATCAGAGATGACGCCCTGGCGCAGCGGTCTGACCGCCACTATATTGCCCGGCGTCCTGCCAAGCATAAGTCTTGCATCCTCCCCTATAGCCTTAATCGTATCCGAATCCCTGTCGAACGCCACTACCGACGGCTCTTTCAACACGACGCCCTTTCCTCTTATATAAACCAATATGCTCGCGGTTCCAAGGTCAATTCCAATATCTGTGTACTGCATGGCTCTGTGCCCCTTTCTATATTAAATGGCGACTTTATATCATAAATAACTCATTAAAAAATAGTTTACCCAATAAGAATATAACTATTAACTAAACAAATAAAGCATACTAAGTCATTATAACCTAATTCAGCCATTTTTTAAAGGGGGTTCACACTTTTTTTTGATTTTTTCACAAAAGAGAGCCAATCCGCCTATATCTGTATAGTATATCGGTAATTCTCAGCAAATACTTTAGCGCCGCGTTTTATTTATTTGGACATTTTATGCTTCTTTGCCTTTTCAAGCATCTTTTTCACATAAATTCCCGTATATGATTTTTTATTTTTGGCAACCTCCTCCGGCGTCCCTTCCGCTATCACCGTACCTCCTCCGTCACCGCCTTCAGGTCCCATATCTATAATATAATCCGCAGTCTTTATCACATCAAGATTATGCTCGATAACAACTACCGTATTTCCTCCCTCCGCAAGGCGCTGCAGTATGTCTACAAGCTTATGCACGTCGGCAAAATGAAGCCCTGTGGTCGGCTCGTCCAATATATAAATAGTCTTGCCCGTACTCCTGCGGCTAAGCTCAGTGGCAAGCTTTATGCGCTGTGCCTCACCGCCCGAAAGTGTAGTGGACGGCTGACCCAGCTTAATATACGAAAGCCCCACATCATGCAGCGTTTCTATCTTTCTTTTTATAGAAGGTATCGCGTCAAAAAATGGCAACGCCTCCTCGACCGTCATGTCAAGCACGTCAAATATGCTTTTTCCCTTATATTTGACGTCAAGCGTCTCACGATTGTAGCGCTTGCCCTGGCATACCTCGCATGGCACATAGACATCCGGCAAAAAGTGCATTTCTATCTTTATTATGCCGTCACCGCCGCACGCCTCGCACCGTCCGCCCTTTACATTGAAGCTAAAGCGCCCCTTTGAATAGCCCTTCGCCTTCGCGTCTGTAGTCGCCGCAAATAAATCCCTTATCTGGTCAAACACGCCGGTATACGTCGCGGGATTTGAGCGCGGAGTCCTGCCTATGGGCGACTGATCTATATTGATGACCTTGTCAAGCTGCTCTATGCCCTCTATGCTTTTGTGCGCACCCGCTATTGTGCGCGCCCTGTTCAGCTCCCGCGCCAGATGCTTGTACAGTATCTCATTTACAAGCGAGGACTTTCCCGAGCCCGATACTCCGGTTACGCAGGTAAATACGCCCAATGGAAATTTTACATTTATATTTTTTAGGTTGTTTTCCGACGCGCCCTTTACCGTCAGCCAGCCTGCAGGCTTGCGCCGCGCCTCCGGCACTGGTATGAAAAGCCTGCCGCTAAGATACTGCCCTGTAACCGACTCAGGAATTTTCATTATCTCCTCCGCGGTTCCTTGCGCAATGACCTCGCCGCCATGCTCACCCGCCCCCGGTCCTATGTCCACAATATGATCCGCCGCAAACATAGTGTCTTCATCATGCTCTACCACAATCAGCGTATTTCCCAAATCACGCAGCTCTTTGAGCGCGTTCAGCAGCTTGTCATTATCTCTCTGGTGAAGCCCTATGCTCGGCTCGTCAAGTATATAGCACACACCCACAAGTCCCGATCCAATCTGCGTAGCAAGTCTGATACGCTGCGCCTCGCCGCCCGAAAGCGACGACGTGGCTCTTGAAAGGCTGAGGTATTCAAGACCGACATTCTCGAGGAAACCGACGCGCGCCTTTATCTCTTTTAATATGCGCCTGCCGATAAGCTGCTGCTGTTTCGTCAGCTCCAAAGTATCAAGGAACTGATAAAGTCTGCCGATTGACATCGACGTAATCTCATGAATGTTTTTACCGCATATAGTGACGGCAAGCGAGCTTTTTTTGAGACGCTTGCCTCCGCACTCCGTACACGGCGTAATGCGCATAAAGGTCTCATACTCCTGCTTCATTATCTCCGATGCCGTTTCCTTATACCGCCGCTCCACATTTTTTATCAGTCCCTCAAATGCTACCGGATATTTTCCTTCCCCGCGCTGCCCTTTGTAATAGACAATGACCTCCCTGCCGCCTGTGCCGTAGATAATCACGTCCTGCACTTCCTTTGACAGCTCCTCAAACGGCGTATCAAGTGAAAAATCATATTCCTTGCAGAGCGCCTGCAAAATCGCATTGGTAAAGCTCGTCTTGTCCGTACATGACTGCCAGCCCATTGCCGTTATCGCGCCCTCGTTTATACTCAGTCTCCTGTCAGGTATCATAAGGTCGGCATCAAACTCCATTTTATATCCAAGTCCCAGACATTGGGGGCAAGCACCAAACGGATTGTTGAACGAAAAACTCCTCGGCTCTATCTCCTCTATGCTTATGCCGCAGTCAGGACACGCAAAGCTCTGTGAAAAATTCATCGGTTCGCCGCCTATTACGTCCACCGTAAGCAGTCCGTCAGAAAGTGCCATGACGTTTTCTATGGAATCGGTCAGCCGCCTTGTAATGCCGTCCTTTACCACCAGACGGTCAACTATTATCTCTATATTGTGCTTTATATTTTTTTCAAGCTTTATCTCCTCGGAAAGCTCGTATATGCTGCCGTCAATCCGCACACGCACATAGCCTGCGCGCTTTGCCCGCTCAAGCACCTTTGCGTGTTCGCCCTTGCGCCCTCTCACCACCGGCGCAAGAAGCTGGAGCTTCGTCCCTTCCGGCATGTCCATTATCTGGTCAACCATCTGGTCTATCGTCTGCCGCTTTATTTCACGCCCGCAGTTCGGGCAGTGGGGAGTCCCTATGCGCGCGTATAAAAGCCTGAAATAATCATATACCTCCGTAACCGTACCTACCGTAGAGCGCGGATTCCGATTGGTTGATTTCTGGTCTATGGAAATAGCGGGCGAAAGCCCTTCTATGCTCTCCACATTTGGCTTTTCCATCTGTCCCAAAAACATCCGCGCGTATGATGAGAGCGATTCCATGTACCGCCGCTGTCCTTCCGCATAAATCGTGTCAAACGCAAGCGATGATTTGCCCGAACCCGACAAGCCGGTTAAAACAACAAATTTATTTCTGGGTATGTCAAGGCTTATGTTTTTAAGGTTGTGTTCGTTTGCGCCCCTTATTTTTATAAGCTCGCTTTTGGGGAGCATTTTCAACTGTTTTTCGTCCATTTCTTACTCCATTTCTGCAATGACCCGCGCATTATGGCTGCGGTTCATGCCTTATTCCTTATGGAATGGCGCTAGATGCCTCCCGTTATGTCATTCAGCATTTTCTTTAGCTGCATCATTTTGTCGCGCAGCTCCATAGCCGCCTCAAAGTTAAGGTCGGCTGCCGCCCTGCGCATGTTCTTTTCAAGAGAGGCGATAAGCTTTTTAAGCTCTTTCTCATCCATAGACTCAGGATCCTTTGCAAATTCCTGTTCTTCTTTGGCTACTGCCTTTGATATGCTGATAAGGTCACGCACAGCCTTCTTTATCGTCTGAGGCGTGATGCCGTTTTCCTCATTGTACTTCTGCTGTATCGCGCGCCGTCTTGCCGTCTCGTCAAGCGTCACCTGCATCGAATCAGTAATCATGTCGGCATACATGACGACATGCCCCTCGGCGTTTCTCGCCGCGCGGCCTACCGTCTGTATTAGCGAGGTCGCCGAGCGCAGGAATCCTTCCTTGTCAGCGTCAATGATTGCGACAAGCGAAATTTCAGGGATGTCAAGACCCTCACGCAAAAGATTGATGCCGACAAGCACGTCAAACACGTCAAGGCGCATGTCGCGTATTATCTCGGCGCGTTCAAGCGTGTCTATGTCGGAATGAAGATACCTCACGCGCACTCCGGCTTCACTCATGTATTTTGTCAGATCTTCAGCCATGCGCTTTGTCAGCGTGGTGACGAGCACTTTGTTGTGCTTTGCCGTCTCGGCGTTTATCCTTGATATGAGATCGTCTATCTGCCCCTCAACAGGATGTATCTCAATATCGGGATCAAGCAGCCCGGTCGGCCTTATAATCTGCTCGGCCCGCAAAAGCTCATGCTCCTCCTCATATATGCCGGGAGTCGCCGACACAAAAAGCATCTGGTCTATCTTCTGCTCAAATTCCTCAAACCGGAGCGGCCTGTTGTCAAGCGCTGACGGCAGGCGGAAACCATACTCGACGAGCGTAGTCTTGCGCGAACGGTCTCCCGCGTACATCCCCCTGATTTGCGGTATCGTCATATGCGATTCATCTATTATAATAAGGAAGTCATCTTTAAAAAAATCCAACAGACAGTATGGCGGATCTCCCTCCGCCGTACCGTTTAAATGGCGTGAATAATTCTCAATGCCCGAACAAAAGCCTGTCTCCCTAAGCATCTCCACGTCAAAGTTCGTCCTCTCCGAAATGCGCTGCGCTTCAAGAAGCTTATCTTCGCCCTTGAAATAGCTCACCCTCTCCTTAAGCTCCGCCTCTATGTCACGACACGCCTGCGCTATCCTCTCAGGCGCCACTACATAGTGCGACGCGGGGAAAATAGTGATATGCTCAAGCAAGGCGTTTACCTTGTTTGTCACCGCGTCCACTTCGGCTATGCGGTCTATCTCGTCGCCAAAAAATTCTACGCGGATAAGATATTCGCCGCCCTGCGCAGGATTAATTTCCAGCACATCGCCATGAACCCGAAAACGCCCCCGCTCCAAATCTATGTCGTTCCTGTCATACTGCATCTCCACAAGCGCCTTTATTACCTCGTCCCTGTCCTTTATCATATGGGGGCGCAGCGAAAGCATCATCCCCTGATACTCGTCAGGACTTCCCAAACCGTATATGCATGATACGCTTGCCACGACGACCACGTCCCTGCGCTCGGTCAACGAGGCGGTCGCGGACAGGCGCAGCTTGTCTATCTCCTCATTCACTGCGGAATCCTTTGCAATATACGTGTCGGAAGACGGTATATATGCCTCCGGCTGATAATAGTCATAGTAGGATACAAAATACTCTACGGCGTTTTCAGGAAAGAATTCTTTAAACTCACCATAAAGCTGTCCCGCCAGCGTCTTGTTGTGGGCTATCACAAGCGTCGGCTTATTCAGCGCGGCTATTATGTTTGCCATTGTGAACGTCTTGCCCGATCCCGTCACGCCAAGCAATGTCTGAAACTGATTGCCCGCCTTAAAGCCCTTGACGAGCTCCTCTATCGCCTGCGGTTGGTCGCCTGTGGGCCGGTACTCGCTGTGCAATTTAAAAATTCCTTCCGTATTCAAAGACTTCGCGTCAGCAAACTGCACCGCCGCCACCTCCCAATCTTATGCCTGCTTTTATTTCTGTTTTTACAGATATTTTAACCTTATATTTAATTTACTCATCGCTGCGTTTTTGATTATAACATATACTTTTCCATTTGTACAGTATTATGCGAATATTTGTTCGTTTTATTTTAAACAGACTCCTCAACGCCCATTCAAGCAAAACGGACATTGACAAGCCCTCAACCTGTCAATGTCCGATCTATAAACAAGCTTTTTATCCTTCAAGCTTCTGCGCCAGCACTTCCTTTGCCTTCTCAAGCTGATTGTCAACTCCGTTTTTGTACTGCTCCGCGTCAAACGGCACTTCTATATCCGGCTCTATGCCTATGCCATGTATATTGTTGCCGTTCGGCGTATAATACGTACTGACCGTAAGCTTCAGCGCCGAGCCGTCCGAAAGGTTTATCACCTTCTGGACTATGCCCTTGCCATAGGTAGTAGTGCCTACTATCGTGCCTATGCCATAATCCTTTACCGCGCCCGTAAGTATCTCCGACGCGCTTGCGCTGTATCCGTCCGCCAGTATCACAAGCGGCACGTCTATCTCATTCTTGCCGTCGCACTTGTATTCTTCTCGCTCGCCGTATTTGTCTTCAGTATACACAATCAGTCCTTTTGGCAGAAGCATCCGCGCTATGTCGCATACTGTAGAGAGGTTGCCTCCCGGATTACTGCGCAGGTCGATTATGAGTCCCTTCATGCCGTCCGCTCTTGCCTGCCCATATGCCTCCTCAAACTGACCCGTCGTAACCAAATCAAACTCCGTTATCTGTATATACGCCACGCCGTTGTCGTACATTTCGTACTCGACAGTCGGGCTTTCTATCTTGCGCCGCTCCACATCTATATCAATGGGATCCGCCTCGCCCTCCCGCAAGACAGTGATTGTGACAAAAGTGCCTTCTTCACCTTTTATCTTGCTGACTACATAATCACTTTCCTTGCCATACATGCTCTCGCCCTCTATGGCATAAATATAATCGCCTTGCTCGAGGTTGCTCTCCTCGGCGGGAGTATTCTTTATAATTTTGCTTATTTGAACATAGCCCGTATCTAAATCCTTGCTGATATACGCGCCTATTCCATAATAAATTCCTTCCGTCTGCTGCTGTAAATCGATAAGCTCCTCTTTGGTATAATAAACACTATACGGGTCATCAAGCGCCGCCAGCATCCCCTTATAAATACCATTCTGAAGCGTATCACCCTCGACGTCCTTCCAAAAGTATTTATCCACAGTTTCCTCAAGCACACCGAGCTTTTCCACTACCGTATCGTCAGTCACGCTCTCAACCGCATCAGCCTGCTCCCTGCCGCGCACTATCTGTATATTTCTGTAAAACCTTATGACGCTGACAGTCATAAGCATAACTATCATTGACAATACCAAACCGGTCACAAGTCCCAACAGGTAATACCTTGTTTTCTTTTCACTGCCGCCGTTTCTTGGCGGATACCCGCCCATCGCATTGTTATAACCGTTAAAGTTGCCTTGATTTTGCATTTATAAGCCATTTCCTTCCTGTTACTACTTTAAATAATTCCAAGGATTTACATATGTCCCGTTTAGTCTCACGCCAAAGTGAAGATGATTGCCGGTCGAATTGCCGGTAGTGCCTACAGCCGCTATCTTTTCGCCCTTTGCTACGTTTTGACCGCTTTTCACATACAGCGCGGAGGCATGCATATATATGGTGGTAAGACCGTCGCCATGGTCTATCATAATATAGTTGCCCATGCTGGAGCTGTACGCCGCCGCTATCACAGTACCGTCATACGCCGCAAGTATCGGAGAGCCTCCCGGCGCAGCCATATCGACACCGTTGTGCATTTTCTGTACTTTATATATCGGGTGAACCTCGCGCATCCCAAAATCATCTGAAATACGCGTATACGACGGAGCAGGCCACGCGAACATGCCGCCGTCATATGTATTCTTTTTGTTGTTTGCCTTTTCAAGTGCCTCCTGCTGCTCCTTCATAGCCTTTTCAAGAGCCTTTATCTCGGCATCCCGCGCCGCCATTTCATCCTCATACGCCTTCAAAACCTGCTCCTGATTATTGATGTCAGCCTGATATGCCGCCATCTGCTGCTCCTTCTCGGCAATCAAAAGCTCCAATGACTGCTGCTCCGCCTCGGCGTCGCTTTTTGCCTCCTCCAAGAGCTCCTGCTCCGCTTCAAGCTGCTGTTTGCAGGTTTCCACATATTCCCGCGTCGTCCTGAACTTATCGAGAAGGCGTTTGTCTGCCGCGGTAAGGCGTTCGACATAATCGGCGCGGTTAAGCATATCGCCAAATGATTTTGCCGAAAATACAACCTCAAAATAAAAGCTGTCGCCTCTCTCGTACATGCTCTTTATTCTGTCCTTCATAGCCGCATACTGCTGCAGCTCCGTCCTCTGCGCCTCTTCAAGCTCCGCCTTTGTCTTTGTGATCTCCGTTTCCTTTTCAGTTATCATATCGGCAAGCTCATTTATCTTTGCCTGCGCGGCCGACAACGTAACATCAAGCTCGCTTACATATGCCGCGAGGTCATTCTTGCTCTTTTCAAGACCTGCGATGACGCTCTTCACGTCTGTAAGCCCCGATTGAAGCTCCTTTTTCTGCCCCTGAGCCTCCTCTATCTCCTTTTTCTTTTGGCTTATGCTGTCCTGAAGCTCGGAAATCTCATCTGCCCGGCTTATAAGCGGACGCATATATGCCGCCAATGTCGCCATCAACACAATCAAGGCAAGCGCAATTGCTCTTTGTTTTTTCTTATGTTGCCGCATATTTCTGCCTTTCTATACGCTCAGATGCTTTCTTACTGTCGTGTAACTGCCTATAAAGCCTATGCCTACCCCAATGCCTATACAAATGGGCAAAAGCGTCTCAAACACTTCCTGCACTGGCAGGAACTGGATAATCGACGACATAAAGGAATAGCTGGTCGCCGCGTAAATCACCGCCTCATTGTACAGAAAATATATGACCGTCAGCGGTATTAGCGAGCCGATAAAGCCTATGATTATTCCCTCAATGACAAAGGGCGCCCTCGCGAAAAAGTCTGTAGCGCCTATATACTTCATTATCTGAATCTCGCCCTTGCGCATCTGTATTCCTATCGTAACGGTATTGCTTATGAGGAAAATCGACACCAAAAACAAAACCAGTATAATGCCTATCGACACATAGCCTATTATTGAGTTTACTCCCGTAAGCACCCTCGCCGTAAGCGCCGACTGGTTTACCTTCCTTATGCCATCAACCGACTCCAGAAAGGAAACAAGCTCGGACTGCTTTGAAACGTCATTCATATATATGTCAAAATGAGCGCAGTCCTCAAGCGGATTCTCAGTAAATATGCTTATATCTCCAAAATCATTTTCCTCAGCGAACTTTTCCCATGTCTCATCCGCCGATAAATATGTTACCTCCTTTACCTCGTCGCGACTCTCAATCATAGACCTTATCTCGCTGACGCGTTCGTCGGAAACCCCAAGCTCCAAAAGCGCCGTCACCGCAACACGCTGCTCCGCGCTTTTTACCATATGGTTAAAATTCACGAGTATCGAATAAAACAGACCGAACAAAAACAGACACGCCGATATCGTGGCAACCGTCGCAAGAGTAACCCACTTATTTCTGAAAATGTTTTTCAAGCCCTGCAGCATACAATAAAAAAGCGTATTAATCCTCATCTATATAGCCACCCTTCTCCTCGTCGCTCACAATAACGCCCTTTCTCATAGTGACAACACGCTTCTGCATGTCGTTTACAATCTCGCGGTTATGCGTCACCACGATTACGGTAGTACCGTTATTGTTTATCTTTTCAAGCAGATTCATAATGTCCCATGTGATCTTCGGATCAAGATTGCCTGTCGGCTCGTCGGCAAGCAGAATCTGCGGCTTGTTTACCAGCGCGCGCGCAATGGCAACCCTCTGCTGCTCGCCGCCTGAAAGCTGCTTTGGCTTTGCCTTGTATTTGCCCGCCAAGCCCACTGTTGAGAGAATGGAAGGGACATTTTTACGGATTTCCCTGCCCGACTTCTGCACAATGCGCTGCGCAAACGCCACATTCTCATATACATTTCTGTCGTTCAGAAGGCGGAAGTCCTGAAATACCACGCCCAGATTTCTCCTGAACTTAGGTATCTGGCGCCGCTTAAGCTTCGCCACGTCCGTACCGTTTACGACGATACGCCCCGATGATGGCAAAAGCTCGCGGAGCAAAAGCTTTATGAGCGTCGACTTACCCGAACCGCTGTCGCCTACTATGAATACAAATTCTCCTTTATTTATATGCAGATTTACATCATTTAATGCCGGAGCGCCCGCGGAATAAGCCTTGCTCACATGCTCCAGCGAAATAATGGGCGCGTTTGAACCCACGCGCTTTCTAGCCGTCGTATTTCTCAAAATTTCACCTCATAAATAATTATTATAACCCCATCAATACTCAAATGATTCCATATACTTCATATAGCGCACCACCATAAGCGCTATCTTAAACGTAATCGCGTCCTCAAATACACGCAAATCAAGCCCTGTGCTCTTTTGAAGCTTGTCAAGACGATATACGAGCGTATTTCTGTGTATGAAAAGCTGCCTTGATGTCTCTGATACATTCAGAGAATTTTCAAAAAACTTATTTATGGTAACAAGCGTCTCCTCATCAAAATCGTCGGGGCTCTTTCCGCCAAAAATTTCCTTGATGAACATTTTGCAAAGCGGTATCGGAAGCTGATATATAAGTCTGCCGATGCCAAGCTCGCTGTAAGCGATTATCTGCCTTTCAGCGAAGAAAATCTTGCCGACGTCAAGCGCCATTTTCGCTTCTTTATAAGAGCGGCTTACCTCCTTTATCTCCTTCACGTTAGTGCCGTAAGAGATACGCACGCTCTTTATGCCTTCTTTGACAAGGCAGTCCTCTATCGCCCTGGCATATTTGTCAATATCGCGGTTGCTCTCATTGTCCGCAATCTCTTTTACTACTATGACATTGTTTTCATCGACCGCTGTGACAAAATCCCTGCCGTTTTTTCCAAAATTCTCACGAACCTTTTCAAGGATGTTGGTGTCCTTGCCGTTTGGCGCTTCAACTATGAGTACAGCACGCTTTACGTCCGTTGGAATGTGCAGCTTCTTAGAACGACTGTATATATCAACCAACAGCAGGTTGTCAAGCAGCAGATTTTTGATAAAATTGTCCTTGTCAAAACGCTCCTTGTATGCCACCATAAGATTTTGGATTTGAAATGCCGCCATCTTGCCGACCATATAGGCGTTATCGTTTGGTCCGCTGGCAATAAGTATGTACTCAAGCTGCTGTTCGTCATAGATTTTAAAGAACTGGCTCGACTGGATTTCCTGGCTGTCCGCTGCGGATTTTACAAACTCGAGCACTGAATTTTCAAAGCTTGCTCCGCTGTTTTTGGTAGACGCCACAAGCTTGCCATCCACGTCAGCCACAAACAGCTCGACCCTCGTTATGGCTTTAATCCCTTCAATCGTGTTCTGCATAATCTGATTTGAAATCATAAGTCCCTCTCCTTCTCATCGCCAAACGCTTACCCCAATATAAAGCGTGTCGAAATATTTCCTTATACAATATAGACAAAAGAATGCCGATACAAGCCTGTCGTTTTGTCACATTACTGTTTTATTTTAATATATTTTCACAAATAAATCTATAGAAAGCGCCAACTTTTTTATGCAATTTTTGAAATTTTTAAATAAAACAGTATTTTTTCATCAGTTATGCAAGATACGCAAATTATTTTTATTTATTTTTTATAAATTTTCGTCAAATAATAGTTTGCCAAAGGTTATTCGTTATTGTTATAATATTTTTAGTTTCAAAGCCGATATACTAATTGAGGAACAATACACAACATATTAATTGTAAAACGTGTTCTAAACCGTCCGAATTTAGTTTTGCAAACACCTATATTTATGCGAAGAAAGGAGTATGCATATGGATATTGCCGGTTTATCAATGGGTATGGCTCAATCAAGGCTTATGGGCGATGTCGGCATAGCTGTACTTGCGAAGTCAATTGATACAGCGCAGAGTACAGGCGCTATGCTTACCGATTTGATTGACTCAGCCGCGCTTGAACGCTCTGTCAATCCCGATGTCGGCGGCAACATTGACATACGTATTTGAGTCTTCCTTAAAACAGCACGCCTACCGATTGGACGGCGTGCTGTTTTTGTGTTTCTATTTCCTAATTACTGAATTATGATGTTCTGATTTCAAGCATAATTCATATAGGCATTTGTGAAACTCTATTCGACAACATAGAATTTAGGCAAAATATATAAAATAAGCGGCGTCTCGCGGAGCACCCAGCCGCGTTTTTATATATTTTAACTAAATTCGGACAGTTTGGAACACATTTCGCAATTACCTAATAATTTATAAATCAGAGGGAACCATCTTCCTTATGCAGTCGTGGTCTATCATTACCATATTGTTTTTCAGCAGATTGCCGATGGCGCGCTTAAATTCATTTTTGCTCATACCTGTTTCGCGCTTTATAAGCTCAGGCGACGCCTTGTCCGTAAACGGCAGTTTCCCGTCATATTTGTCAAACAGCTCCATAATACGATCTGCGTCTTTTTTCATTTGGATATGCGCTTTCTCGCGCACGCTTAAGTCAAGCTTTCCGTCAGGCTTTACGTTTGCAACTCTCGCCTCTATAGTATCGCCAACGGATATATCGCCAAACATTTCCCTCGTCGGTATCAGCGCTGAGTATTTGTTGTCTACAGCGACAAACGCGCCGAAATTGTCGATTATCTGGTATACTATGCCGCTTACCCTGTCGTCTTTTTGGTAGCCGCTTTCGCATGACAGACGCTCGTAAACGTTCATTGTGGCTGCAAGGCGGCTGCTCTTGTCTATGTATATCGTGACAAGTATTTCTTCCCCTTCTTTGACGCGCCTTGTCTGCTCCTTGTACGGAAGCAGTATGTCCTTTTCAAGCCCCCAGTCGAGGAACGCGCCAATCGGCGTGACCTGCGAAACCTTCAGCATGCCTACCTCTCCGACACTCAAAAGCGGTGAATTGGTGGTAGCTATCAGCCTGTCTTTGGAATCCTTGTAAAGAAATACCTCCAGCTCATCTCCTATGCCCTTGCCCTCTGGAATCTGTTTCTTGGGCAGCAGCACCCTCTCCTCGGCATTGATGTCGGGCTTGTCCGCCAGATATACGCCGAAATCAACTTCTTTCACTATAAACAGTGACTGTTTTTTTCCAAGCTCAAACATTTTTTATCTCCCCTAAAATGTCGTGAAACTCATTTAAAAAGTAAATTAGCTCTCCGCCCTGTCGCACAATATACTGTTATGCGGAAAAGCAAAAAAGCAACGGCATACACATAAACCGTTGCTTTAGCAGCGCTACAAGGATTCGAACCTTGAAATGACGGAGTCAGAGTCCGTTGCCTTACCGTTTGGCGATAGCGCTATTTATTGTCGTGCTCTGTGTGGCACATTTGATAGTATATAACACTTTGGGGCAAAATGCAAGCATTTTTTTAGGGAATTTTTCAAGTTTTTTCAAAGCAGATTTTTCAAATTTTTTTCATCAGTATTTTGAATGGCAAAGAATTTTTGACAAATCTTTACAAGTTGACAAAATACGGGGAGAAAGCAGTCATTAACGACTATTTTCTCCCCTAAACATTTCCCTTATACGAAATCCGGCGAATTTTTATACTTCAAACATCAAATCGCCATATGTAGGTATAGGCCATACTGAGCCGTCCACGAGCATTTCAAGCTTATCAATGGGCGCTCTGAGGGCATCCATTGCGGTCTTTACGACATCTTTATAATAGAATGCCTGCTCTTTTACGTCTGATATCGCCGCTGCCTTTGCCTCCTCGGCAATGAGCTTGTTGAGCGCACCCTTTGCCTCGGCGAGAAGTGAATCTACCTCGTTTAATATCTCTACCTGAGCCGCCGCAGTAGCGCCCGCCTCTTTGATGGCGATTACTGAATTTGCAAGGTCGCCTGCGTATGACGCAACGGCGGGAATAATGTCCTTGCTCGCCATGTCAACCATTGTAAGCGCCTCGATGTTTATTGTCTTGGCGTAGGTTTCATATATAATCTCCTCGCGCGACTCAAGCTCTACGCGTGTGAAGATACCGAACTTCTCAAACAGGGCTACAGCTTTCTCTGTGGTAATTGTAGACGCAGCCTCAATCATTGACTTAATATTGGGAAGCCCTCTCCTTGCTGCCTCCTCAACCCACTTGTCGGAATATCCGTCACCGTTGAATACTATTCTCTGGTGCTTTGTCATGTACTCCTTAATCAAATCATGCACTGCATTGTCAAAGCTGCCCTCTGCCTTTGCCTTTTCAAGGACATCTGCCGCCTCGCAGAACGCCTCGGCTACTATGGCGTTCAAGGTCGTGTTCGGGCTTGCGATAGAGTCCGCCGAGCCTACCATACGGAACTCAAACTTGTTGCCTGTAAATGCAAACGGTGATGTCCTGTTTCTGTCCGTAGCGTCCTTTTCAAACTTAGGAAGCGTGGAAACGCCTGCCTCGAGCTTGCCGCCCGCAAGAACTCTCGACGCGTCGCCCGTCTCTACAAGCTGCTTTACCACGTCCTCAAGCTGGTTGCCAAGGAAGATTGAAATAATAGCCGGAGGCGCCTCATTTGCTCCAAGCCTGTGGTCATTTCCTACGTCCGATGCAGACTGACGCAGCAAATCGGCATGTACGTCAACCGCCTTCATAATGCACGCAAGCACAAGCAGGAACTGGATATTTTTGTTTGGCGTATCGCCGGGGTCGAGAAGATTTACGCCGTTATCCGTAGTGATTGACCAGTTGTTGTGTTTGCCCGAGCCATTTACGCCCGCATATGGCTTTTCGTGAAGCAGACATCTGAGGTCGTGCTTGTAAGCTACGCGCTTCATGGCCTCCATTACAAGCTGATTGTGATCTACGGCGATATTTGCCGTCTCATATATCGGCGCGAGCTCGTGCTGCGCGGGAGCAACCTCATTGTGCTGTGTCTTGGCTGTAACACCCAGCTTCCAAAGCTCCTCGTTTAAGTCCTTCATGTATGCGCCTACGCGCTCCTTGATAACGCCGAAGTAATGATCCTCCATCTCCTGCCCCTTGGGCGCGGGAGCTCCAAAAAGCGTGCGGCCTGCAAACATAAGATCCTTTCTCTGAAAAAACAAATCCTTGTCAACAAGGAAATACTCCTGCTCGGGACCTACAGACGCCGTTACCTTTGTCGCCTCTGTGTTGCCGAACAGCCTTACTATACGCAGCGCCTGCTCACTCAGCGCCTCCATCGAACGCAGAAGCGGTGTCTTCTTGTCAAGCGCCTCGCCTGTGTATGAGCAGAAAGCTGTGGGTATGCAGAGGATTGTGCCGCAGCCTGATTCCTTTAAAAAGCAGGGTGAAGTGATGTCCCACGCCGTATAGCCTCTCGCCTCGAAAGTAGCGCGAAGTCCGCCTGATGGGAATGATGACGCGTCAGGCTCGCCCTTGATAAGCTCCTTGCCTGAAAACTCCATCAGCATTCTACCCTCCTCGTCGGGATGCGATACGAAAGAGTCATGCTTTTCAGCTGTAATACCTGTAAGCGGCTGGAACCAGTGCGTGAAATGCGTAGCTCCGTTTTCTACCGCCCAGTCCTTCATTGCCTTTGCGACTACGTCCGCTGTCGCCATTTTCAGCTCGCCGCCCTGGTTCATTACTCTCATTACTTCCTGAAATACCTTTTTAGGAAGTCTTTCCTTCATTTTTGCCACAGTAAATACCTTTTCGGCAAAAATTTTTTCCACATTTAATGCCTCGCTCATGTTTTTACCTCTCTTTCAATATGTACCATAACACTCATTCTGTGCGCTATAATAGCTTGCGCTTACAAAAAAAATGTTCCAAAAAAAGATTATATTCTTTTTGGAACACCGTTGTTCATGATACCTAATTATAAATTTTTTAAAGCAAATCAGCGATTGGCTTTTGCTATAATCTAAGATAATATATCTGAGTGAAAAAATCAATGGTTTTTTGTAAATTTTATAAAATTTGAGTGGTTTTCTGCATTTTGCATAGATTTATGGCGGAAATAGGGCTTTGTTTTTGTGGTTTTTGACTACTATAGTGTGTCGGTTTGTGCGTTTTTAGGGAGTTTAAATCAAAAAAGCAACCTAACTTTGGTCGGAGCGGTTGCTTTTTTGATGTTCTTTCACACCCATGTATACTGTATCCCGCTTTCCTTGACTTTTACGCGCATCAGGTCATAGGGCTGGGCTTTGGCGGACAGTTCTGCGTACAGTATCTGTTTTGAGTGCGGGCAGCTTTCGACGCTTTCGCCGTCTTCATTGTACATGGAAAGCACTTGTGCCGCGATATTTTCGCCGTTTGGCTTCATGAGCTCGATTGTGTCGCCTACAGAAAATTTATTTCTCTGCTCGAATTTAGCAAAGCCTCTTTTGTCTATCATTTCCACTGTGCCAAGGTATGTGTATTCGTTTACATACGTGCTGTTGTCGTAAATCTGCGAGGTTTCGTCGGGGCGGCCGAAGTAAAAGCCTGTGGTGAACTGCCTGTAGGTGCATTTGGCTATTTCCTGACGATACCACTCCATATTTTCATAGTATTTGTCCTTGCTTTCAAAGAAATCGTCTATCGCGCGCCTGTATGTCCTTGCCACGCATGCGACGTAGAGCGCCGTCTTCATTCTGCCTTCTATCTTAAAGCTGTCTATGCCTGCCGCCACAAGCTCGGGGATATGCTCTATCATGCACAGGTCTTTTGAGTTGAAAATATATGTGCCGCGCTCGTTTTCGTAGACTGGCATGTATTCGTTGGGGCGAGTTTCCTCCACTACTGAATATTTCCAGCGGCATGGGTGGGCGCATTCGCCTTGGTTTGCGTCTCTGCCTGTGAGATAATTTGACATTAAACAACGGCCTGAATATGATATGCACATTGCACCGTGAACGAAGCTTTCTATTTCCATTTGGGGCGGGATTTTGTCCCTTATTTCGCGTATTTCCACCAATGAGAGCTCGCGCGCCGACACTACGCGCTTTGCGCCCTGCTGCCACCAGAAAAGGTATGTCTGATAGTTTGTGTTGTTTGCCTGTGTGGAAATGTGTATTTCTATTTCGGGACAGACTTGTTTTGCTATCATGAACATTCCTGGATCTGATATTATGAGGGCGTCGGGTTTGATTTTTTTGAGTTCTGTAAAATATTCTCGTGCTCCGTCGAGGTCGTAATTATGCGCTAGGATGTTGGCGGTCACGTATACTTTTACGCCGCGTTTGTGGGCAAATTCTATTCCTTGATTCATTTCTTCGATGGAAAAGTTTTTGGCGTTGGCTCTCAGACCAAACGCCTCGCCGCCGATATAGACGGCGTCCGCCCCGAATATTACGGCGGTTTTGAGCACTTCAAGGCTGCTTGCGGGTACAAGAAGCTCGGGTTTTTTTATGCTTGTATTGTCGGTGTTTTGCACGGTGGTCTCCATTCTGCCGCACTGTGAGATGTGGGGAAATAGCGGCTTGTAATTGGTTCGTTTATATAAAAGTTTTTTGTTCTTTGTTCTCAGTCCGCCCGGACAGGACAATTCACCCCATTCAGACAACGCTTGCGCTCAGTGAAAAGCGTAGCGGACACTAAGCTCGGCGGCGCGTTAAAAGGAGCTGCGCTTTTAACGCTTGCTTCGCTAAGTGCCGACGCTTTTCAATGGTCTTCATGGGGTGAATTGTCCTGTCCGGGCTAGTGTTTTGGTATGCTGTGTTGACTTATTTACGTTTGTTATTTGTTTCAATTTATTATTTATTTCCGCACTGAGAGTGTTATTCCGTCTGCTATGGGCAGGATTAGGGTTTCTAAGCGGGCGTCGTGCGTGAGGGCATAGATGTACTCGCGCATTCTGTTGTGGATTGTGCGGTTGCGGCGGGTTATGGCGTATTTTGATTCCAGAAGCTCGCCTTCTTGAAGGATATTGTCTGAGACAATTATGCCGTTTGGCGAAAGCAGACGTATTATGTTTTCCAGAAAGTGTATATACTGCCCTTTTGCCGCGTCCATAAAAATCAGGTCAAAGCCTTCGTCGAAGGAAAGGCTTGAAAGTATGTCGGCGGCATCGCCTTCAAGCAGAGTGATGATATCCTCTTTTCCAGCTTTTGAAAAATTCTCCCTGGCAAGCGGTATGCGTTTTTCGTATTTTTCTATTGTGGTGATGTGACAGTCCTTGGGGGCGTATTCGCTCATAAACAGCGCTGAAAAGCCTATTGCTGTACCTACCTCCAATATCCTCAAAGGTTTTTTCCATGTAATTAAGAAACGCAACAGGTTTTGCATTTGGGGGCGTATTATGGGCACGTCTGTTTCTTTTGCGTATTTTTCAAGCTTTCTGAGGTACTCGGGCAGCTCCTTGTCAAATGAATGGAGGAAGGTCTGCAGCCTTTCGTCTGTCACTGTTCTTCCTCCGCGTCGGCTCCGCACATTATTGCAAGCATTTCCTCCGCTGTCATGGCGGTGCTAAGTTCATACGTGCCTGCCTTTAGCTTGCCCTTGTAATCCGAAAGGCGGTCGTGCGCATAAAATACATTGGCGTCCTTTATAAGCCCTTTCTGTTCAAGTATTTTGGAAAGCTCCTTTTCGTCCTGGTTTTCCGCCACTGACACGCTTACTGTCCTGCCCTCGCCCGAAGATACTGGGATATCTGCAAATATACTGTACCCGAAATTGTATGCGCCTATCGCGAGCCGAAATACTACCACTATAACTGCCGCCGCAACAGCTATTTTTACTATTGTGGCGACTATCGCGCCTAATAACTGCTTTGTGTCCATTTCTCCACCAACCTTATATTTCCATTATTATAGGTAAAATCATCGGACGTCTCTTAGTCTTTTTCCATACAAAGTCGCTCAGAGTATCTTTTATTGTCCCCTTTATCTTTCCCCAGTCGGTCACGTTTTTCTTCAGGCAGCCAAGCACTGCCTTTTCTATAAGCTTGCGCGCCTCCTCCATAAGCTCGTCGGATTCTTTTACATAGACAAAGCCCCGCGATACGATATCAGGTCCTGCAAGCAGCTCGCCGCTCGCCCCGTCAAGCGAGAGCACTGCTATAATAATGCCGTCCTCCGCAAGATGCTGTCTGTCGCGCAGCACGACGTTGCCCACGTCGCCTACGCCAAGTCCGTCTACCAGCACTGTGCCTACGGGCACTTTGCCTGTGATTCCCGCGCTTTCCTCATCAAGCTCAAGCACGTCGCCCGACTGCAGGATAAACACGTCTTCCTTGTCAATGCCAAGCTCCATTGCAAGCTTTGCCTGCGCCATCAGGTGCTTATACTCGCCGTGCACGGGGATAGAATATTTAGGCTTTGTGAGCGTGTATATAAGCTTAATTTCCTCCTGGCAGGCATGACCTGAAACGTGAGTGTCCTGAAAAATAACGTCGGCGCCTTTTTTGAAAAGCTCGTTTATTATCCTTGTGACAGCTTTTTCGTTGCCAGGAATTGGATTTGACGAAAAGATGACTGTGTCGCCTTTTCCGATTGTGATTTTCTTATGCATATTGTTTGCCATGCGGCTGAGAGCGGCCATGCTCTCGCCCTGGCTTCCCGTAGTGATTATGACTGTCTTGTCCCTTGGGTAATTTTTTAGCTTTTCTATATCTATAAGCGTATTGTCGGGTATGCTTATGCGGTTCAGGTTTGATGCAGTTTCTATGATGTTTACCATGCTCCTGCCCTCGACAACCACTTTTCTTCCAAATTTATATGCCGTGTTTATAATCTGCTGCACTCTGTCCACATTTGACGCAAATGTGGCTATTATAATCCTTGTCTTTTTGTGTTCCTCAAATATGGCATCGAATACGGGGCCAAGCTTTTTCTCGCTAGGCGTAAATCCCGGGCGCTCGGCGTTGGTGCTGTCGCACATGAGGGCAAGCACGCCCTTTTTCCCAAGCTCCGCAAAACGCTGTAAATCTATCGCATCGCCGTACACGGGCGTGTAATCCACCTTGAAATCGCCTGTGTGCACTACGATTCCTGCGGGTGAATAAATCGCAAGCGCCGCGGCGTCAACTATGCTGTGGTTCGTCTTGATAAATTCTATCCTAAAGCAGCCCAGATTAATATTCTGCCCGAATTTTACGACTTTTCTTCTGACATTGTGTATGAGATTATGCTCCGTGAGTTTGTTTTCAATAATGCCCATTGTGAGCTTTGTGGCGTAAATCGGCACGTTCAGCTCCTTCAACACATACGGCAACGCTCCGATGTGGTCCTCGTGGCCATGCGTGATGACAAAGCCTTTTACTTTATCCTGATTGTTTTTGAGATATGTCACGTCGGGTATGACAAGATCCACTCCAAGCATATCGTCTGCTGGAAAGCTCAGACCGCAATCCACCACAATAATACTGTCTTCGTATTCAAAGGCAGTAATGTTCATACCAATCTGCTCAAGCCCGCCTAAGGGTATAATCTTGAGCTTTGAAGTATTTTGTTGTTTGCTATTTTTCAAAATAGTCCTCCTTATTTTTGTTTTTTGGAGCAAAATACGACTGTCATTGTAAAAACAGAGGATTTTCCTCCTTAAATTTTTTATTTAATAAGGTCAACGTCGTCAAGCATGCTTTCAAAAACTCCCGATACAGCCGCAAGCTCATCATCGTCTTCAACGATACTGTAAATCTGCTCGCCGTTCTCTGCGTCGGAAACAGCCTTTAAAATATAAGCCTCGCCGTCTTCCTCCTCCTGCGCATCTGTCACAAGAATATAATTAACCCCGCCCAGAGTCGTCTGCTCCAGAACATAAAATTCAACAGCTTCTCCCCCATCGGGCATAAAGGTAATTTTTTCCATAATAAATCCGAAAGCCTCCAATCACTTTGGCTTTAATCAAGCCGTTACTGCTCGCCTGCCGCGCCGCTCTGCCTGTTCCTGCAAAAATCAAGGTATCCCTGCAAAATAAAAACTGCCGCTACTTTGTCAACGTGTTCTTTCCGCTCCTCACGTCGCATACCGGCCTCTATCATGGCTTTATCCGCCGCAACTGTTGTCAGGCGCTCGTCCCAAAGCTCCACATTGAGCCCTGTCCTGCGCTCAAGCATCTCCTTAAAGGCAAGCGTTTTCTCGACGCGCTCGCCCAGCGTATCATTCATATTCTTAGGATATCCAAGAATTATCTCATCTACCTCGTATTCAAGGATAAGCTCCTCAATTCTCGCAAGTGTCCTGCGCAGCTTGTCCTCGCGCTCGCGCCGTATAATCTCGACTCCCTGAGCCGTAACCAGCAGCGGATCGCTTACCGCCACGCCTACCGTCTTTGAGCCGAAGTCAAGCCCCATCTTTCTCAATCCTGCTCCCTCCAGCCTTCGTTCTTAATGTAGAATTTGAGCATCTCCTCTACCAGCTCGTCGCGCTCAGCCTTCATAATCATCGCCCTCGCGCCCTTGTGGCTCGTAATATAAGTAGGATCTCCCGACATTATATAGCCCACTATCTGGTTTACGGGATTATACCCCTTCTCGGTAAGAGCAGCATACACGGAGGCAAGCACATCCTTTACGGAGCTTATCTCCTTGAGATTTTCCTGTGTAAGCTGTATATATTGTGTACGTGATAAATCTGCCATTTTTCTCCCCTTTTCCGCGCCGCCTTAACACAAAACCGCAGCCTTTTACATCCCGCTGCCGCAGCGCCAGCCTGTCGTTCACATTATTATCTATATAATAACTTAATTTGTTTGAAAATTCAATAAATTATTTATTATATTCCATATGAAATAATTAAAAAAAGAAACCTCTAAAAACGCCAATACACCAGCCCGCACAGGATTGTACACCCTATGAAGCCCTTCGGAAAGCGCCGGCACTTAGCGAAACAAGCTGTAAAAGCGAAGCTCCTTTTACAGCGCCGTTGAGCTTAGTGTCCGCTACGCTTTCCGCCAAGCGGGAGCGGGGCTGAATAGGGTGTACAATCCTGTGCGGGCGGACTCATTATACTACACAGAAAGCAACATCGTCTCCCCGTCAAGCTGTGACACAATCATGCCTGTCATAAGCTTATTGGAAAAGTCCACACTCCCGTCTGACAAAACTGCCGCTTTCACATACTCTTTTGTATGCCCTACCCAGTATTTCGCACCGTTTATCTCCTTTTCCTCCTCAAAAAGCACGTCTGCCGTTTTTCCAATATAATACCTCCTAAAGCGCTCCGAATCCTTCTTTTTTATCTCCTCCAGCACATCGCTGCGCCTTGCCTTCTCCGCCTCAGAAAGCTGATTCTCCATAACTGCCGCCTTCGTGCCCTTCCGCTTTGAATACTTAAATATATGCATCTCATAAAATCCGACCGTTTCCACAAAGCGCGCCGTTTCCTCAAATTCCGCGTCCGTTTCTCCCGGAAAACCGACTATTACGTCTGTGGTAATTACAGGGTGCTCAAATACGCTCCTAAGCATTTCCACGCTCTCCATAAACTGCTGCGGCGTATAATGTCGATTCATGCGTTTAAGCACCTCCTCACAGCCACTCTGCATGGAAAGATGAAAGTGCGGGCATATATGCTCTATCCCTGCAAGCGCTCCGGCAAATTCAGGCGTGACTATGCGCGGTTCAAGCGAGCCAAGCCTTATGCGCTTTACGCCGTCTACTACGTCTATCGCCCGCATGAGCTCCAAAAGCTCATCACTCCCGTAAGAGCTGATATGTATTCCCGTAAGCACAAACTCCTGATAGCCTTTTCGGGCAAGCCCTTTTATTTCTTCAAGTATATCCTCCTGCCTGCGGCACCTTACGCGTCCTCTGGCATAAGGGATTATACAGTATGTGCAGAACTGATTGCAGCCGTCCTGAATTTTTATGTAGGCGCGCGTATGCTCCTGCGTGCCTGTAAGCTGCATTTCCTCGTACTCGTCGGTATGGTTTATGTCTATTACCGTTTCCGTTTGAGCCTCCAGCCCTGCCATATAATTTTCCAGTATGCTGACTAAATCCTTCTTTTTATTGTTGCCAATCACAAGGTCAACAGCATCATCTGCCTCCGCCGCATCCTTATCCGACTGAACATAGCAGCCTGCCGCCACGACTACCGCGTTTGGGTTCATCTTTCTTGCGCGGTGGAGCATCTGCCTGCTTTTGCGGTCGGCTATATTTGTCACAGTGCAGGTATTCACTATGTAAATGTCCGCTTTTTCCTCAAAAGGAACTATTTTATAGCCTTTAGCCTTCAGCGCTTCAAGCATCGCGTCCATTTCGTAGGAGTTTACTTTGCAGCCTAAATTGTGGTATGCCACTGTTTTCATAACTCATTATCCTCTTAGCATTAATGCATTGATTACGTCAATCGTTCGTGAAATTCTGTCCGACAGCCCAGCCTTTGAGCCGAATGCATAAAACAAGTAATCATCTGTTTAGCTGCCATTTTGGGCAAATTGACATTTTTTGCTGTTCATAAAGTCAATTTGTACATATTTTTAGTTTTTTTTCGTCATTTTTCATTAGAACTGTTTTTTATCTTTGGTTGACTTTTCAGCGGTTTACCTTTATTATAAAGGAGGAAGGTATATTAAAAAGGAGGTAGTCAGAATGAAGACTGTTCAAATTTCTTTAAACTCAATTGACAAGGTTAAATCTTTTGTCAACGATATTACAAAGTTCGATTATGATTTCGACCTTGTTTCAGGAAGATATGTAATTGATGCGAAATCAATTATGGGTATCTTCAGCTTGGATTTATCTAAGCCCATTGATTTGAACATTCATGCTGAGGGCAACACGGACGAGATTATGGACGTATTAAAGCCTTACTTAATCTAGTCCTTTATTACTTATTTCAGCAATTTAGAAAACAAAATCAAAACTCACGGGATACTGTTTATCGTATCCCGTGTTTTATTTTTTGTCCGCTACACCTTGCTTCTTGTCTGTCTCCTCTTACAGACACTTAAATCATTTAATGAAACTCCACACAACAGAGCTGCGGAGTATCAGCCCGAAACTCGCTCCGCTCGTCATTAATTTGTTTCGCAACAGAGCTGCGGGAAATTTACCCTGAGGTTAAAAATATCATTATCGCGTTTTCTTATACTTATAGAAAGCCTGAACGATTTTGCATTTTCACTCTACCACAATTACCTCGTCCGTATCAAGCGCCGTCTGCACCAGAGCATCTATCCCCTCGGAAAGATTAGTCTCGTGCTTTCGTATCACGTTTAAATTCGGCTTTGTGACAGGGTGCTTTGCGACAAAAATCGTACAGCAATCCTCGTAAGGCAGGATAGACGTCTCATAAGTATTGATTTTTTCTGAAACCTCCACTATCTCCTGCTTGTCAAAGCCGATAAGCGGCCTGTATACAGGCATTGTGCACACCTCGTTTGTTGCCGCAAGCGACTGCATAGTCTGCGACGCCACCTGTCCTATACTCTCGCCCGTAATAAGCCCCAGACACCCGCTCTGCAGCGCGATATGCTCCGCTATGCGCATCATGTAGCGGCGCATTATTATCGTAAGCTCGTCGTGCGGGCATTTTTCATAGATGTAAAGCTGTATATCCGTAAAATTTATTACATGCAGCGTGATAGGTCCGCTGTAGCGCGACACAAGCTTTGCCAAGTCAACTACCTTCTGCTTTGCCCTGTCGCTCGTGTACGGCGGAGCATGAAAATATACCGCATCAATTTTTACTCCGCGCTTTGAAATCATATACCCCGCCACAGGAGAATCTATCCCTCCCGAAAGCAAAAGCATACCTTTTCCATTCGTGCCAATCGGAAGTCCCCCGGGGCCGTCTATCACTACTGAATAAACATATATCATCTCGCGTATTTCTATATGCAGCATCACATCAGGATTGTGTACATCAACCCGCGTCTGTGGAAACGCGTTTAACACCGCTTCCCCTATATCGCAGTTTATCTCCATTGAACACTTGGGATAATTCTTTCTGGCTCTGCGTGCATCCACCTTAAAATTAAAGCTTTTATCAGAATAAACCTTATCTATATAATCAATCACATCTGCACAAAGCTTGTCAAAACCCTCATCCTCCAGCTTCACCACAGGACATATGGCGGAAATTCCAAAAACAGTCTTAAGATTTTCTACCACCTCATCAAAATCAAAATCAGTAAGCGCATTCACAAAAATCCTGCCCTGCGTCTTTGCCACCTCAAACCCACCGTCGCACCGCTTCAACGCATACCGTATCTGCTCACAGAGACGGTCCTCAAAAATATATCTGTTTTTACCCTTTATGCCTATTTCGGCGTATTTTATTAAGAATGATTTGTACATTTTTATCTTCCTACTCTTACAATAATCACATTAGCGCATCAGTCAACATTTTTTCTATCATAGATTCCAAATCAGAAAATTCCTCACATACCGTCCCCGAAGGATTATCTAATTCATAATACTTTTCATCAATACAGTCATATACATACCAACCAGTAATTGCAAAGAACTATTCGATAACGTAGAATTTAGTCAAAATATATAAAATCAGCAACGATTCGCCACGTAACTTGTTACGTTGAGCACCAAGTCGCGATTTTATATATTTTGACTAAATTCGGACTGTTTAGAAAACCTTTAGCATCAGCGTTTTAACATTTACAAGCATTATCCAACAACGTAGAGTTTGAGTGAAATATACAAAATAAGCGGTGCCTTACGGAGCACTGCACCGCGTTTTTGTATATTTCGCGCAAACTCGGACGGCAGAGAAACCTTCTCACACTCCCTCACACCAATACCTAGTATATCTCCTCAACATCGGCACCAGCTCCTTCAAAACACGCAAAGTATAATCCATATCCTCCTCCGTATTCAATACACTCATACTAAACCGAATCGTCGAATCCAAATACTGCTTCTCAACCCCAATCGCCTTCAAAGTCACCGAAGCCGACGGCTTATTCGACGAGCACGCACTGCCTGCCGAAACATAAATCCCCTTATCCTCCAGCGCATGCAACATAACCTCACTCCGCACCCCCTGTATTGACACACTGACCACATTAGGCGCGCCATCCCTACCAAGCGGACCATTTATCCTTATCCCGTCAAGCCCTGCCAGCCCATCCGTAAACCTATCCTTTAACGCATACAGATAATTTCTCTTACCCTCCAAATCACTATATGCCTCCTCAGCCGCAAGCGCCATCCCCGCTATCCCCGGGACATTCTCCGTACCAGAGCGCATCCCTTTCTGCTGCCCCCCGCCAAAAATAATCGGTCTTACCTTCGCCTTTTCATTGACATAAAGAAACCCCACTCCCTTAGGTCCATGAATTTTGTGAGCGCTCACAGAAAGCATATCAATATGCATCCGCTTGGGATATATTGCAAACTTGCCAAAACTCTGCACCGCATCAACATGAAACAGCGTATTGGGATTAAGGCGCTTTATCAGCTCGCCCGCCTGCTCAATCGGCTCTATCGTGCCTATCTCATTGTTTACATGCATAATAGACACTAAAATCGTACCGCGCGTCATAGCCTTTTCCAAATCATAAAGACTCACCGCGCCGCTCCTGTCAACAGGCAGGTATGTAACCTGAAAGCCCTGTTCCTCAAGATAAGCGCAGGTCTGCAGCACTGCGGGGTGTTCTATCCTCGTAGTTATGATATGCCTGCCCGCCCTGTGGTTTGCGTATGCCGCCCCGATAAGCGCTATGTTGTCCGACTCCGTGCCGCCCGAAGTAAATATTATTTCCTTCTCCTGAACCTTCAAAAGCTTTGCTATCGTCTCTTTCGCATAGCGGATATATTTTTCGCTCTCAACGCCTTTTCTGTGCATGCTTGACGGGTTTCCGTAGTCCTCGCACATAATCTTTGTCATAAGCGCCGCCACATTCGGCAGGCATCTTGTGGTCGCCGAATTGTCCAAATAAACTTCCATAATCTTCACACCCTTAAACGTATCGGATTTTCAGTAATATTTCCCCTGAAAATGAGTACATTGTCTATTTTATCTTATTTTAAAATATGCGTCAAATAAGATTTTGGTGTTATTCCTTATTCTTTATAATTCTCTTTTATGTATTCAAGCAGCTCCCTGCTGTCCTCAGGCATGCGGCAGCCTACTATGTACTCTCCGTCATTGTTTGACGAGCGTATAATAATCCCCTCAAGCCGATTAACGTTTGGCACCTCAAAGCGCGGTATCGTTATTGTTACCTGCTTTCCCGCCGCATCAGCAAATTTTTTGTCCTTTACCGCAAAGGCAAAGCCATTCGCGCTGACGTTTACCATTTTTCCGTCGTAAGTTCCCGCGCCTTTCAGCTCTATTGTACATTCGCTTGAAACAGGTATTCTGGGATATTTTCTCCTGTTCATGACAGACGGCGACGTATTCAACGCTATCTGATAGCAGCCCGCGCCTTTATCCTTGGCAGGCATCATACTTACGCCAGTCCAATTGTATAATACATTATCTACAGCTATGCGAAGGTTGAAAGTCTGACGTTTAAGCTGGCTGTCCTGCAAAGCCTCTGCGCCGCTTAACCTGATTGTAATGCCGTTTCCACTCTGCTCTACAATCTCGCCGTGGTATTCCGCAGCCTCCTGGGCGGTACTTACAACAGACACCTTCATTCCTGCCGTTAAGTCCTGTACGCCCATAAATCCGCCTGCGCCAAGCTCCTCCATAAGCTTTCCGACAACACTCTCGATTTTGTTGACATTTACCGAGCTCTCCTCATATTTGCTGAGCATTGTCTTTGTAGTCGTATCGGCATCGCTTACACATTCCGTCATTATCTGCATGACATCGCATATCTGCTGCATATTCTCCACCATGCTCTGATTAGATGCCTCCACCTCTTTCATCGCCGAATCTATGACGCCTATATGCTCGCCCATCTGCGTAGAATCATCTATGATAGTGCCTACGCTCTGGGATACCTGATTTACATGGTTTGAGGTTTCCTGTATAAGCTCTATTGTCCTTGTGATGGACTGTGTCATCTTGTCGGCGGTTTCCTCCAGATGATTAAGCGCGGCAAGTATGCGGCTCGACGAGTTCTGGGTACCCATGCTCAAGTTGCGTATTTCATCAGCCACCACCGCAAAACCTTTTCCGGCGTCGCCCGCGCGCGCTGCCTCTATTGACGCGTTGAGCGCAAGCAGATTTGTCTGGCTCGTTATTCCCTCTATAGTGCCCGTTTCCTCTTTAACCATCACAAACTCAGACCTGAACTCACTTAAGACCTTCTCAACCTCCGCCGAAAGCGACGCCATCATATTTGCGGAATCAACTACACCCTCCAACGCGCTTGAACTGTCCTTTGCATGTGATACCGATTCTCCGACAAGCTTCGTCATCTGCTCCACAAGTCCCGCGACATTTTGAACCTGCGTATTTATGTCCTCGGTCATATCCATCGACGACATAGTCTTTTGATAAAGCACACCGTTGTTATTTGAAAGCTCAGTCATGCTCGCGACAACATTGTTTGCGCCTTGCTTATTTTCGTCTGAAAGCTCGCGCACCACAGTCACGCCGTCAACAATGGAATTGCTCGCGCCCTTTACCTTTGAGATTGTTTCTATAACGCGGTTTAGGTTGTCCTTTATCGAATCAGTAAGGGCGCCGTCCGACTTAACCATATGGTCAATGGAAAGAACATAGCAGCCATAGCAGAGTATGATGCAGAAAAATTCAAGCACATAATCCTTAATATTGTCACCGCTGTTCATGCCCTGAAAATAATGGTATACTATGCTGACTATGATGACAATGGCGTTTGTGACTGCGCAGCGGAGCATGTACCCCTTGTCCTTGAACAGAATGAGCATGCTCGTCAGGGGGAGAATATATGCAAAGGTAAGCCCTGACTCCGAGGTGCATATCGTATATGTGTAAAAAATCCCATAGCCTACGGCAAGCACGTCTTTATATACCGGCGCCGCCAATCCCTTGATTTTTAACACCGCAAGGCCGACAAAAAACGGCAGCCAGCACACGCTGAAATAAGTTATAAGATATATTGTCGAGTGTTTTCCCTGGACAGCCTCAAATATGCATAGCGCCGATAACAATACATTAAGTATCAGCCATACCGTCATTGCCTTCCGGTTTGCGCTTTTCTTGAAAATTTCCTCATTGTACTCCATTGTTGTTTGTCTCCTTTCATAATATAATCAATTTAGGCATTTGCGAAATGTGTTCTAAGCCATCCGAATCTAGTCAAAATATATAAAAATCGCGTCAATGAACTGTATCTCAGATACAGTTCATAGGCGCTCCGCGAAACGCCGCTTATTTTATATATCTTGCCTAAATTCTATGATGTTGAATAGGGTTTTGCAAGTGCCTATATAATCAATTTTTTAGGTAACTGCGAAATGTTTTCTAAACCGTTTGAATTTAATCCTCAAGCTGATACATTATCCACGCCATAACCGTCATTCCTGCGGTTTCTGTGCGCAATATGCGCTTTCCAAGGGTTATCGGCATCATACCTGCTGAAATTGCAGCGTTTATCTCGCTTTCGTCAAAGCCTCCCTCGGGGCCTATAAAGACTGCAATTGTCTGTCCCCCCTTTAGGCTGCCTATTATTTTTTTTGTGCCTGCCATTCCCGATGAGCCTTCCAAAATATTTTCCATTTCATATGGGACAAGCTTAATATCCATTTGTGAGGCATATGAAATCGCCTCGCTGTATGTCATCACGTCATGGATTTGCGGAACTATCGCGCGCCTGCTCTGCTTTGCCGCCGCCTCCGCTATACCCTGCCAGCGCGCAAGCTTGGACTTTGCTTTTTTGTCGTCGAGCTTTACCACACACCTTTTCATCGCAACAGGAATTATCTCATATACGCCAAGTTCAACTGTCTTTTGTATGATAAGCTCCATTTTATCCCCTTTGGGAAGCCCTTGGAAAAGATATACTTTAGATGGCAGCTCTACTCCGTCCTCCTTTATAAAGATAAGTTCGCACAAAACCTCCCTATCACCTATGCTGCTGATAATACAGCGGTAATCCCTGCCGTCTATTCCGTTGCTTACGCTTATCTCATCGCCCTGTTTCAGCCTGATGACATTTTTAATATGATTCACGTCCTGCCCCGTGATGATTATTGTCTTTTCAGCTATCTGACTTGGCTCGACAAAAAAATGATACATATCTTCCTCATTCCCACAATCATAGACTTATATCTCAAAGCTTCCTCGCCGTAACACTCACCCATTCGCCCTGGTATGTAACATCAATAACCTCAAAGCCTGCTGCCGTGACCGCATCTCTTACTGTCTGCTCCTTATTGTCTATAATGCCTGATGTTATGTATATACCGCCCTTTTTGAGCTGATTGTATATCACAGGCGTGAGCGGCACTAATACGTCCGCCAGAATATTCGCCACCACAATATCATATTTTTCATAGCCAACCCTGTCCTGAACAGCCTTATCCGTAATAATATTTCCTATCAAAAGCTCAAATTTGTCCGCTGGAATGTTGTTTGACTCCATATTTTCACGCACCGCGTCCACCGCGCATGGATCAAGGTCTGTACCCACTGCCCCTTTTATGCCATACATAATCGAAATTATCGACAATATACCGCTGCCCGTACCCACATCAAGCAGCAAAGTTTCAGGAATAATATACTTTTTCAGCTGGCGTATGCAAAGCTGCGTCGTCTCATGCATACCCGTACCGAAAGCTGTACCTGGATCTATGTGGAGGATTTTCTTATCCCTGTCCTCGTCCTTTACCTTTTCCCACGATGGTATCACAAGCAAATCGTCAATATAAAACTGATGAAAATACTGCTTCCAGTTGTTGATCCAGTCAATATCCTCCGTCTCAGATACCATAATCGAGCACTCACCTATATCCATAAAACCGCGCAAAGCATTAAGCTCATTATTTATATTCTCTATAATTTCATCTGTATTTACCGAATTATCCTCATTTTCCTCAACAAAAAAGCTCAAATACGCAATTCCGTCATCCTTCGGCGCATCAGGCAGAATATCCACAAACATCTGCTCCTTTTCAAGCGGCGTAAGCGGTATCTTGTCCTCAATCTGCGCCCCCTCCAAGCCTATATCATACAAAGCGCTGATTATTATATCTTCAGCGTCAGTGATTGTCTTTATCGTGAATTTTTTCCATTTCATAACTTATCCTCTTTTTATATTTTTATCGAATTACCAAACATTCTAACCGTTTCCGCAATTTTTATAAAATTATCACACAATTGCAATCTATTTTAACTCAGCAAACCGCCATTCCATCTAAAAATCCTTCCATAAAATCCTAATAAACAAAATAATTGTAGCATACTTAAATTACCGTGGCAACCACCTAAAAGTACAAACTTACAGACAAACTCACAATATCAAGCACATAATAACAAATTGAACACAAGTCCTAAAATCATATCAAAAATAACAAACTTACAACAACAAACACACTATAACAAATCAGCACAAATTCCAAAATCACATTCAAAAAGAACAAACCCACAATAACAGCCTACGATACACTAGCCCGAGCAGGGGCATATATCCCATAAGGACCTTGGGAAGCGTCGGCACTTAGCGAAGCAAGCTGTAAAAGCGTAGCTCCTTTTACAGCGCCGCTGAGCTTAGTGACCGCTACGCTTCCCACTGAGCGCAAGCGATGTCCGCATGGGATATATGCCCCTGCTCGGGCGACCTCTTACCAACAAAAAAAACACCTGCAACAGCCTCCCTTTCTCCAAAAGCTATTGCAGATGTCCAATCTAACCTCTACATATCACAAAAACTTCCGCTTCTTCTTCTTCTTATCATCCCCAGCATCACTACCGTCGCCATTCTCCATATTCTTCACAGCCTCAAGCGTATTCCCCGTCTCACCATCAAACTGGCGAAGCAAATCCCTCGCCTCATTCGAAAGCTTATCAGGCACCTGCACAACAAGCGTGACATAATGGTCTCCGCGCACTTCCTTATTCCTAAGCGACGGCACACCCTTACCGCGCAATCTCACACGCGTATCCGTCTGCGTCCCCGCCTTTACATCATATACCACCTTGCCGTCAACCGTATCTATCAGTATCTCGCCGCCAAGCGCCGCCACAGCAAACGACATCGGCACTGTAGAGAATATGTTCATATCCTGACGCTGGAATATCGGATGCCTGTCAACTACAACCTCAACAAGCAAATCTCCTCTCGGTCCGCCGTTCACGCCCGGCTCGCCCTTATCCCGTATGCGCACGCTCTGCCCGTTGTCAATGCCCGCAGGAATAGATACCTGTATTTTCTTTCTGCCCGAAATATATCCCGTACCATGACAGTCAGGACACTTATCCTTTATCGTCTTGCCTGTACCGTTGCAGTCAGGGCATACCTGTGAATTGCGTATCGTGCCAAAAGGCGTCTGATGCTGCGTCACTACCTGCCCGCGCCCGCCGCAGCGGCGGCAAGTCTCAGGCGAAGTGCCGGGCTTTGCTCCTGTGCCGTTACAAGTCTTACAGGTATCTTTGAGATTTAATTCAAGCTCCTTCTCCACGCCGAAAACCGCCTCGCTGAAGCTTATGCGCACGCTGGTGCGGAGATTGGCGCCCTTCATTGGTCCGTTGCTGCCCCTCGAGCTTCTGCTGCCGCCGCCAAAGAAATCGCCAAAAATATCGCCGAAAATATCAGAGAAATCAGCACCGCCAAAGTCAAAGCCGCTAAAACCGCCAGCTCCGCCGCCCTCAAAGGCAGCGTGCCCGAACTGGTCATACTGGCGCCTTTTTTCAGGATCACTCAAAACAGCATAAGCCTCTGATGCTTCCTTGAACTTCTTTTCAGCTTCCTCGTCACCGGGATTCATATCAGGATGATACTTTTTCGCAAGCTGTCTGTATGCCTTTTTTATGCTGGCGTCGTCAGCTCCCCTGTCGACGCCCAGCACCTCATAATAATCTCTTTTCTGCTCAGCCATAATATCCTATGCCTCTCTAAATCCTGTATATTTCCATATATTTAGACTTCTCTGTAATCTCCGTCTACGACATCATCACCGCCCGCATCATTTGAAGATGCCTGCGACGCGCCGCCCATATCGCCCATATCAGGACCTGCTGCGCCCGCCGCGCCCTGCATATTCTCGTACATCTTTGTAAAGAGGTTCTGCGCCTTTGACATAAGAGCCTCCTGTTTTGTCTTTAACTCTGCGACCTGATCCTCTGTCATCTCGGAATCCTTTGTGCTTTCAAGGAATGATTTCAGCTCATTTAAGTCGCCTTCAAGCGCCGCCTTCTCGTTTGCGTCAATCTTGTCGCCTACTTCGTTGAGCGCCTTTTCTGTCTGGAATACAAATGAATCAGCCTCGTTTCTTGCGTCAATCGCTTCCTTGCGCTTTCTGTCCTGAGCCTCGTACTCTGCAGCTTCCTTGACAGCCTTCTCGATATCCTCGTCTGACATATTTGAGCCAGCCGTGATAGTAATGTGCTGCTCCTTGCCTGTGCCTAAATCCTTTGCCGATACATTTACGATACCGTTCGCGTCGATATCAAATGTAACCTCAATCTGAGGCACGCCGCGTCTTGCAGGAGGGATTCCGTCAAGCCTGAACTGTCCAAGCGACTTGTTGTCCTTCGCAAACTGTCTTTCGCCCTGTACTACGTTTATATCTACGGCTGTCTGATTGTCCGCAGCCGTTGAGAAAATCTGGCTCTTCTTTGTAGGTATGGTCGTGTTTCTCTCAATAAGCTTTGTAGCTATGCCGCCCATTGTCTCGATTGAAAGTGAAAGCGGTGTAACATCAAGCAGAAGGATTTCGCCTGCGCCCGCATCACCCGCAAGCTTGCCGCCCTGAATTGAAGCGCCGATAGCGACACATTCATCAGGGTTAAGCGATTTGCTGGGCTCCTTGCCTGTGAGCTGCCTTACCTTATCCTGTACCGCGGGAATACGCGTAGAACCGCCTACAAGCAATACTTGGCCTATCTCTGATGCCGTAAGTCCTGCGTCCTTTAAAGCGTTCTGGACAGGGATAGCCGTCTTTTCAACCAAATCATTCGTAAGCTCGTCAAACTTAGCCCTTGTGAGGTTCATGTCAAAGTGCTTAGGGCCTTCTGCCGTAGCTGTGATGAACGGAAGGTTGATGTTTGTCGTAGTAGCTGATGAGAGCTCCTTCTTTGCTTTCTCTGCAGCTTCCTTTAATCTCTGCATAGCCATCTTGTCGCCTGAAAGGTCAATGCCCTCCTGCTTCTTGAACTCTGAAATCATCCAGTTGATAAGCTTGTTGTCAAAATCGTCGCCGCCAAGGTGCGTATCGCCGTTTGTGGCAAGCACCTCTATAACGCCGTCGCCAATCTCGATAATAGAAACATCGAATGTACCGCCGCCAAGGTCATATACAAGAATCTTCTGCTCCTTTTCATTGTCCAGACCGTATGCCAATGCAGCCGCTGTCGGCTCATTGATAATACGCTTTACGTCAAGGCCTGCAATCTTGCCCGCATCCTTTGTAGCCTGACGCTGTGCGTCGTTAAAGTATGCAGGAACTGTGATAACAGCCTCTGTTACCTTCTCGCCTAAATAGCTTTCCGCGTCAGCCTTCAATTTCTGCAGAATCATGGCTGAAATCTGCTGCGGAGAATATTTCTTACCGTCGATTGTCCTGCCACGGTCTGTACCCATATCTCTCTTGATTGATGAAATTGTCTTCTCAGCGTTTGTAACCGCCTGGCGCTTTGCGGGCTCGCCCACAAGCCTCTCGCCTGTCTTTGTGAAGGCCACTACTGAAGGTGTAGTCCTTGCGCCTTCCGTGTTTGCTATAACTGTCGGCTTGCCGCCTTCCATAACAGCTACGCAGCTATTTGTCGTACCTAAGTCAATACCTATAATCTTGCTCATTTTCTTTTCCTCCTATTAATTAAAAAACCTTTATTAAACCTCTTTATTTATTATTTATGAAAAACGCTGTCATCGCGTTTTTCTAAACATTTCAGAAACTTTAAATGCTTTGGCATTTTGCGGCATATTTTTACTGCCTTGTGTTTCTTAATGTTTTTTCGTTTTTATATGCGAGACTTGAAAATTCTTCGCGGAGCGCCCCTTGGCGCAAGTGATTAGAATTTTTTCTCACTGTACTACGGCTACCATGCTGTGCCTTACTACGCTGTCGCGGTAGGTGTAGCCTTTTTGGAGCTCCTGCGCTACCACTCCCGACTCATACTCCTCGCTCTCCACCTGCATTACTGCATTGTGGAGCTCGGGATTAAACTCACAGCCTACTGCCTCTATCGGCTTGACGTCAAGCTTTTCAAGCTCGGTCATCAGCTGCTTGTAAACCATATTCATGCCCTCGGCAAACGGCTGCTTCATTTCCTCCTCGCTAAGCCCCGCAAGCCCGCGCTCAAAATTGTCCACTACGGGAAGGATTTTTTCTATCACGCTCTTTGCGCCTGTCTCAAACATTGCGGACTTTTCTTTTTCGGTGCGCTTTCTGAAATTGTCAAATTCCGCCATCTGGCGCTTTACCCTGTCCTCAAGCTCATCAACCTTTTCCTGAAGCTTATTGGATTTTTTATCCTTGCCCAAAAAAGACTTTTTCTTTTTGCTGTCTGGTTCCTGCGCCCCTTCCGCTTCATCAGCTGATTCTGTTTCCGCTGCACTGTCCGTCTCATCTGATGCAGCGCTGTCTGCCGCGTCTGCCTTATTTTCGTTTTCAGCGCTTTCGGTATTTTGAGCGGAGCCATTATTTTCAGCCGCGTCAGCGTCTTTGGCGTTTTTTTCTGTATCCAGCTCCTCGGAATTTCCCGTCTGCTGATTTTCGTCTAACTGCTTTTCTTCCACTATATCTCGTCTCCCTTTCTCAATGCTTTATATTTTTATCACCCTTTATCATCTTTTTTATAGATGGTGTCAAGCTGGCTTTTCAGCGTCTTAAGGGTGCTTATTACCTTGTCGTAGTCCATGCGCCTCGGCCCGATAATGCCTATCGTGCCTTTCATGCCCTCCTCGAGCTCATATGTCGCGGTCACTACGCTGCAGTCCTTCATGGTCTTTACAGGAGTTTCATTTCCTATATATACCTGTATGCCTGTGCCGTTGTCGTCTGTGAGACTGCCCTGCACAAGCTCGGTCAGCAGCTGCTTTTCCTCAAATGTGGTAATCAGCTCGCTTGCCCGCTGGTTGTCGGCAAGCTCGGGATATTTGAAAATATTGTTTGCTCCGCTTGTGTAAATCTCAATATTTTCGTCTTCCTTTATCACCTCGGCAACCGCGTCCATAACCTCCGCGATTATTCCGTCGTAAATACCTGCCTGCTGCTTGAGCTTGGAAATCATCGCGAGGTTTATCTCCTCGATTGGCAGACCGTTCAGGTTGGTGTTAAGCAGGATATTCAGCTTTAACAGCGTCTCGTCGTCGAGTGGCTCATCTACTGTAATCATTGTGTTTTTGATTACGTTGCCCTCGACTACTATTGTGGTCAAGAGCTGTGTCGCCTCCACTCTGGAAAGCTGTATGAATTTGAGCTTATTGCCTCTCACCTGCGGGGCGGAAATCATTGTCGCGTAGTTTGTGTTGGTCGCGAGCATTTTCGCCATCTGCTTGAGTATGGACTCCATCTTGTCCTCGCGCTCGAGAAGCAGCTCACGCATTTCCTTTACTTCCTTGGTCGCCTGATTGAGCTGTTCTTCCTTTTCGAGCATCATCTGGTCTACATACAGTCTATAGCCTTTATCTGAAGGGATGCGCCCGGCAGAGGTGTGGGGCTGTATTATCAGTCCAAGCTCCTCCAAGTCGGACATTTCATTTCGGATTGTGGCTGAGCTTAGGTTCAGGTCTGTGTACTTGGAAATAGTTCTGCTGCCTACCGGCTCGCCTGTCTCTAAATAATTTTGGATAATCGCTTTGAGTATTTTAAGCTTTCGCTCGTCTAAATCCAAAATGCCACGCTCCTTTCCGCCTGCGCCTGCGAAGCTGTCTGGTTTGAGATTTATTAGCACTCGTTTTAATGGAGTGCTAATATCTTCATATAATAAATTACTACTTTAGTATTTTATTGTCAACATTCTTTTTGATATTATTTATAAATAAATTCTAAAAATGTGGGAAAAGGCAGGATGGAATGTTAGTGGCATGAGGACGCCCGAGAGGAGAAATATATCCCATTCAGACCCGAGGATTTGGCGTAAGCACAAATCCGAAAACGGAACTTAGATTTTCTTAGGCGTTGTTCTTTAACGCCTTAGAAAATCTTTCCGTTTTGCTTGCGCTTAGTGGAAAGCGTAGCGGTACTAAGTTCAGCGGCGCTGTAAAAGGAGCTGCGCTTTTACGCGTGCTGCGCCTTTTGCAGCATGATTCACTAAGTACCGACGCTTTCCAATGGTCTTCATGGGATATATTTCTCCTCTCGGGCTGTTTACTGGCTTGTGCTAAGTTTGAATAACGCGAGGGGAATTATTATTATTTCTAGCCTCAAATTATACTGCTTAATCATCAATGCCGAAGCCGTATTCTAGGTTGTCCTCTGCGTCGTCGAGTTTATCTTCGAGTTTGTCAAGGGCGCGCTCGTAGCTTTTGTATTCGTCGCGTGTCATGGCTTTCTGGTTGTATTGGCTTTCTAGCCAGTCTTCGTACTGGTCAAGTGAGTTGTCGATTTGCTCTGCTGTCTGTTTGTAGGTGAAAAATTGCTCGATTGATTTATTGGCGCTGCTTGCAAGGATGGATGCTACATCATTGGTAAAGCTGTCAACTGTGGCTGAAAGTTCGTCGAGCTTTGTCTGGGCTGTGGATTGCTGCGTATTTGCATTTTCTGTCGTGGCGTTTGTTGTTTGGCTTGATGTGTTCGCGGATGGCTGTAATGAACTTGTGTGGTGAATGTCTTCATGGTGTTCCTCGTAATGTGTTGATGCGCTTGCTGCGGACTGCTGCTGTGTTGGTTGGGCATTTTGGTTATTCTGCTGAGCTGATGACTGGGCAGCGTCTTGGCTTTCTTGCGGCTGTGTTGAAGACTGAACCGTATCTTGATTCTCCTGTGGCTGCGCCGAAGTTTGGGAAGCATCCTGATTGCCTGATGTTTCAGAAACCTGTGTATCATCCGAAATCATAAGGCTTGATGATGCAAATAGGCTCTCCAGCGTTTTCTTCGCTTCTGTTTCCGCGCTAAGCTCCTGCTGAAGCTCGCTTACCTGCTGTTGGAGCTCGGAAATCTGCTGCTGAAGCTCATCATTCTGTTTTGCCGCCGTATCATTCTGGCAGCCTGATAATAAAAGTACAGTTGTTATTCCTATTGCCGTTAATTTTGATTTCTTCATAATACTAATTCCTCCATTCTCGATGCATAGGGGATGCCGCACTAAGGAACATAAGCAAAAAATATGGCACCATCAATCCGGACACAATACCATATTTTGTATACTTAATCTCAAGTGCGACAGCTCCTATCCTCATTCTACTACAATATATTTATGGCTAATGTTTTTACAATCAGCAATAAATTGCTGTTCTTTCTTAATTATAAAATATTCAATGCTTATCTTATACTTATACTTTATACAAATTCCTCACGCATTGGATTGAATATGTCAAGAAGTATTCCCTCTTTTAGACATACGCAGCCATGTTCTATTGAATTTCTTTTCAAAAGCGCGTCGCCTGCCTTTACAATTTTCTTTTCTCCGTCAATCGTAAACTCAAACTCGCCTGACACCACATAGGTAATCTGCGTGTGCGGGTGGTGATGCATTGCGCCGACTGCGCCCTTTTTGAAATGATTCTCCACGCACATCATCTCATCAGCGTATGCGAGGATTTTTCGCTCCACGCCCTCACCGCATGCCTCGCTATCAATGTCACTGTTAAAATTCCAGATGTTATTTTTTGTTGTTTTCATAAATAAATTCCTCCGTTTTGACTATGTATAGTTTTGCATAAACATAAATTTACCTGTGCATTTAACCTTGTTTATCAATTTCTTTCAGAATACACCTTATTTGCGATTTTGTCTACTGTTATGATTTATTTTAGATTTTGTTTAAGAAAACAACATTTCTTTAGATTTTTATCCTCAAAAGCCTTTTTATTTTGATTTTAAGTAAATTGTTTTAATATTGACTTTAACAAATATTGCCAATATACTTAAACTATATTATAAACATCAAAAATGCGCTTTATAATCATATTTGTGGTGTATAGGACACGACCTTTATTAAAAACAAAAGGCTGCTTTTAATAAAATATATTATTTGAACGGAGGAAATATTTATGCTGTATTTTCGCTCAATAAGCGATGCTGAAAATGTATTCAAGGCCCTCAGCGCTCCTATGCGCTTAAGACTTATGGAACTGATTTATCGCAACAGCACGCTCAGCATGAATGAGATTGCGGAAACGCTTGGCATCACAAACGGCGCTGTGTCCATACATGTCGCCAAGCTTGAGGATGCGGGGCTTGTGCGCGTTGAGGCAACATCAGGCAAGCGCGGCACTATGAAGCTTGTGCGTCCAAGGCACGACAGGCTTGTGATTGACCTTGAGCCCCAGGCGGAGACACGCCCATGCTACTCTGACGATATACGCGTCGGGTATTATACGGCTTCAAATGTCGCTCCGTTGTGCGGCATTGCTACGGACAAGACTGTTATCGGTTCACTTGACAATCCCAAAGCGTTTTCATTCCCCGAAAGGTTTAATGCCGGAATTTTATGGTTTTCAAGCGGATATATCGAGTATAACCTGCCAAATCATTTGCAGGATGGAGAAAACCTGAATGAACTTCAGATTTCCTTTGAGATTTCCTCGTGCGCGCCAAACGCCGACGAAGATTTTCCGTCCGATATTTATTTTTCGATAAACGGAATTATGCTGGGAAAATGGGTTTGTCCCGGCAATTACGGTGGACGGCGCGGATACATATCGCCTGAATGGTGGGAGGACTCGTCAAAGCAGTATGGTCTTTTGAAAACGCTCATTATTAATAATGAAGGAGTTTTTATTGACGGCACGAACAGGCTCTCCGAAGTTTCGCTTAAATCGCTTGGCATTGATTACAACAGTTATATTACTTTCCGCATTGAAGTGCCGAAAAATACGGCTAACTGCGGCGGCTGCGTCCTCTTTGGCGAGGAATTCGGCGACCATAATCAGGCTATACAGATAAAAGCTTACTATTAATAACAAATTTTATTTCCATATTTCTCCTCTCATAATAATAAGCAATTTTTCAGAAAATATTACTGTAACTATTGATTGCTTTTAGCTTGAATATGCGCAAAATACAGCGCGGAAATGAGGTATTTATTATGGAAAATTCCGCTTCTTGCAACTGTAATTTTACCGCTGAAACGCTTGCAATGGGCTCATTTCCTATGCAGGAATGGTGCGAGCCGTATGAACTTGGCACTGCGCTTTACAGCGGCACTATTTTTCCTTGCCTTAACCTGAATTTTTATGCCGCGGAGGATATTCCTTGCCCGTTCTGCGGCAAAGCGGCTGACGCAAAGCTTTCCGAGCAGGAAAAGGCGCTCGACGATATATGTATGGTGGGCTTTGCGATAAACGACCTCACGCTTTATCTTGACACCCACCCTGACTGCCCGAACGGCACAAAGCTTCTCAAGGAGCTTTTGCAGAAGCGCCTTGACGGTCTTGCTGATTATGCGAAAAAGTATAATCCGCTTACGCAGCTTTCAATCGTGACGGGAACGCCTGACACTGACAAATACGCATGGGACGAAGGTCCTTTGCCTTGGGAAGGGGGTAATCTATAATGTGGGCTTATGAGAAAAGACTTCAATATCCTGTAAAAATAAAAAAGACCTGCCCTAAGACGGCACAGCTTATCATCAGCCAGTACGGCGGACCTGACGGCGAGCTTTCGGCATCAATGAGGTATCTTGCTCAGAGATATTCTATGCCTGTCAAAAAAGTCGGCGGGCTTTTGACCGATATCGGCACTGAGGAGATAAACCATATGGAAATTATCTGCGCTATGGTTTACCAGCTTACGAAAAACCTTACGCCTGAACAGGCAAAGGAGGCGGGGTTTGACGCATACTATATCGACCACACCACAGGGCTTTGGCCGCAGGCGGCGGCAGGCGTGCCGTTTACCTCGCTTGAGTTTCAGTCAAAAGGGGACGCGTTTGCTGACCTTTACGAGGATCTTGCTGCGGAACAGAAAGCGCGCACTGTGTATGACAACCTGCTGCGCGTGATTGACGAGCCTGATGTGAGGGCTCCGCTGAAATATCTCAGGCAGCGCGAGATAGTGCATTTCCAGCGGTTTGGCGAGGCTGTCGAGATGGTTAAGGATAAGTTGGACTTTAAGAATTTTTATTACTTTAATGCGGAGTTTGATAAGAAGATGTTTGATAAGAAGATATGTGACAAAAGCGTTAAGTAGGTGACGGTTGGAAAACGGCTATGGAATTTTTGAATGATTTCATAGCCGATTCCCGGCAATAATCGTATTAGCTTCCTGACACAGTAATTCCTTCCTCGCGGATGGTAAAGCCATAAATTCCGTATCGCATATTGGAACCGCCTTATAGCTGCTCATTCCAACAACCTTAGTTGTTTAAGTCTTGGATAGCAAATCTTATGCGTTTTTCACGAGATATTCACAAGGTATTCGCAAGATAACATTTCCCCAAAAATCACATGTTTTGCGCCTATTTTTAGGATTTTCAAAAGATTATCACGAGATACTCACAAGATATTTTAGTTCATTTGCTTCTTTAAAATATCCATTACTATCTGCATCTGTGTAAGAAACTCTACACTCTCAATCCCAATAGTATATTTAGTTGATGGTCCATTAGATGTTTTTTGCCACTATCATATCATTTTTTTAATCCGGCACTTTTCAATAGGCAAGTCCAAACCACTTCTCCACCAATTCCCCCAGCTTCCCTTCCTTCGCCGCCTCCGCTGCATCTGCCTCCACGAAGTTATGTGTTTCCTCTTTCAGCTCCTTATCGAATCCCAGAATATAATTCGTAGCAATCAGATAAATAATCCGAGTCGGCGCCATTCCGTACACTTGCTTCTGCAGGATATGGCGGATGCGTTCTTTATCGTCCGGGTATGCCGCCTTGATTGCCTCACTGCGATACAACCGCTTTACTATCTCTGTTATATAAAGCCCCGATTTCATATACAAATCGGCAAATGTTTTCTCCGGATCGTCAAAGCAGCCCGGATTGTTTGCTTCGAGCTCGTCCACCATCTTTGCCACTACCCATCGCGGCGTAAAAATCTGGTTCGTCTTCTGCGGCGGTATATAGTCAAAAATATCTTCCTCCAATGTTTCATCAAAATAGTTGGCAAGCTGCTCTTTTTTCTTCCAAAATTCCTCTATGGAATCATTAAAAACCACCTCGTCAAACAGATGCCCCGCAAAATATTCTTTTTCTCCGGTCTCAGGGTTTTCGCGTTCGCCGCCGTCTCGCAGGAAACGGAAGTCATCTTGCGTAATCCCTGTAACTTCAAGAAATACATCGTCTTCCACATGAGCGTCAAAATTGGCAAGCGTCAGATTGCCGTTGCCGTATGCCATGATAAAGCTTGGAATCGTGCGGGAAAAGCCGCGCAGATGCGCCCTGATTTCGTCCTCCGCGGTTCGTTTTTTCTGCTCGGCTTTATGCTGTTCCAACCGTTCCAACAAATCCTTCGGCTTATCCTCAATCGTTTTCTGCACACTATCCTGAACCGTCTTAACAAAAGCAGCCATCGCCTCGTCCATGCTCGACTTAAATTCCGCATCCGCCGCTTGTATTTCCTGCTCTGTCTCGGCTTCTTTCTGTTTCCTTTCAAACTCTGTCTTGGCAATCATCGCCTGCTGCCTATAGTCGCCTTGGATTTTGGCAAAGGTACTCTCGATTTCATTGTCAATCTGTCTTTCCAGACGATTCTGCACACCCTTTTTTACATCATATTTGTTCATTGCAGGCGTAAAAACATTCTGCTTAACGGTTTCTTTTACGCTGTCTACCAGCGTTTTCACCTGACTGTCATCATATACGCTGCTTTCGGCAACCGCATTTACCTGTTCCTGCAGAGCCTCGGTCATCTGCTCATATACTTTCCTGCCAAACAATTCCTGCGTTTTTCCTATCACAATTTCATTGGAAATCACGACTTCCCCATTTTCGTCAACTTTCACATTGGAAATTTCCTCTAAGGCGTCCTGCCTGTTTTTCTTCTGTTCTTCGTAGGCAGGCGTCAACTTTTCCACAATCTCCCGAACAACGCCCGGCGCGCCAAATACATTGCTGATATTCTGAAAAAGGAAATTGGACAAAAAGCCTCTGCGTACCACTTCCTGACTCTTGATTTTTCTTGGAATGGAAAGAACGGAAGCCGCATCCAGCTCTACCATTCTGCCTTCTTCATCCTCGCCCAGCACCGGGAAAAAATTAAGCAAACGCCTGATGTTAGCTTTTCTTTCCTCTCCCGTCCCACGACCGATAACGGTATTGACCGACAAATTGTTTGCAAACTCATCAAAAATAATAAGCGTTCTTGCCGGATCAAAGTCAAAAATATATGCCGTTTCTTTGCGGTAACGCTGCCCGTTTCTGGTCAGAATACAGGGATTCTGCGCGCGAAACGCCGCCTGCATATAGGAAGACGGACTTTTCATATTGCAGAGCATCAGCACGCCGCTCCATTCAGGAATCGTAACGCCCACCGTAAGCTGTCCGACGCTCAGAGTAATGGTCTTGTCATATTCCGCGACCGCCGCTTTCACTTTATCAAATGCCGCCTCCGCCGCTTCTTCGTCTTCCACCCGCCCGTCTCCGGCAGCCAAAACCACATGGTACTCCCGAAACACTTCATCCTCTTTTAGCAGCCTTTTCAATGCTTTCGCGCTGTTCACGCGGTTTAACAGCCACAAAGTATGGGATAATTCCTCCCTAAGCTCCGGTGTGGAAAAAGGATATTTCTCCTGCGTAACCAGCGCATGAAGAAATTTGCGGATTTCTTCCTCATGTATAAACTTACCGCTCTCATCTGTCATAAAAAACTCATTTAAGTCAAAGGCATAGTCAACGCTTTCCTCACTTTCCGGAAGCTCCATGCCCTTTTTAATCCGGTCATAAATCATATTGGATAATTGGTAGGTATACATGGCAAGCCGGGGCAGCGCCTCATAGGGATTGTAGTCCTCGCCGTTCCATTTTTCTTTCGCAGCCTGCTCATCTGCATAAGACCAGTTGAAAATCTGATTTTGTGAAAACTGTTCACTTGCCAGCGCTTTAAAAGGCGTTCCGGACAGGTACAGGGTGTGTTTTCTGGAAATATTGCGAAATGCCCTGTCTGTGCGCATTGTGTCAACGCCTTCCTGCGCCTCGTCAACGATTAGAAGGTCAAACTCCATTCCCTTTTGTAATTTGCCAAATTCATCCCGGTATTCTTTTGCCATCCAGCGCAGTTTATCGTATTCTCCGCCAAAATAAACCGAACCCTTTAACCCCTGCAGAGATTCAAAGGCAACCACGCCTTTCTGTTCTTCTTCACCCCATATCCGCATCGCTTTCGTGTATTCGTTTCTCGACATAACGCCGGATTTCCCGTTCAATGCGTCCGTATCGGAGACAAAACACAGCTCGCCCCTCCAGCCGATAAATTTCCGGAAATCATCCGCCCAAGAATTGGCTATGCTCGGTCTGTTGGTAACGATCAAAACCTTGGTAAATCCCATCTGGCGCACAAGGTCATAAGACGCCAGCGTTTTTCCAAATCTCGGTTTCGCATTCCACAGGAATTCCGTTCCGCCATTTTCAAAATATTGCTTTGTCATATTGACCGCTTCCTGCTGCTCTTTTCGCAAAGCATATGTACTCTTTTCTTCATTTTTCTGTATTTTTTCCCGTCTGGAAAAGGTATTAAAATAATCCTGAGACGCCTTTGCATCCACATGGAACCATTCTGTTCCGGGCGCACGCTCCACATTCAGATCCGATTCCAAAAATGCGTGAAAATCCCTGTCTGTAAAATATTCGCCCGAACCGTCCTTATACATGGCGTTATCCTGCCATGCCAGCACCCACTTAATGCCTGCCGTATGCGTCTGCTGGTTCAGCCTTTGGGAAACCGATTGTTTCTCCGTATAGCCAATCTTTGTCCAGCCGTCATGGTAGGTTACGCCCGGCGTATTGTAGGCATAAATCATCGGAACCACATGCGTGAAAGAGTGAATCTTTGGTGTATTGTTCATCTTATTCCATCTCCTTTACATGTGATTCAATGAAGTCGATTTCATTCTCATCCAAACCGTATTTCGCATAAAGCTGCCTGTCAATCTCTTTGATGGACTTTGACCAGTCAATGTCGGACATAGATGTAAAATCTTGTATTGGTATCATTTTCCATACTGGCTTATTTCCATTTTGTGTTACTTTTAATATACTCAACAGAGTTCTGGAAAACTTTGTTTTAACATATTTTTCTAATGCTTTTGCCTCCGATTTCGTCTGAAAATTTCCAATACTGATAAATGTCTCTGTCGCACCTATTTCCGGTTCTCCAATAATCGGCTGGCTCAATGCTTCCCCAAATGCACCACTGCCATTTGCCTGTGCAACATATAATTTATACGCATTTAAATTTTCTACATTATTCACATAATCCCTTCGAATATACTTATATACCCGCTCATTATTATCACGCCCTAAAATTTGGATATACTCTTTTCCATCATCAGGCTTACAGTCGAAAAATATTTCCGGCAGCCTTTGAAAAATATTAGAAGACATATCATATGCATGTCCATTGCTCAGTTTTGATAAGGCATCTGGATTTTCTTTATGCATAACATCTGTCAACCGATATGAAGTCCTCGAATAAACAATATCGCTCAAACTTTTAAAATTATTATGATTTATAACTTTATGCGATACTGTATTTACTTCCGCATACTGTGCAAATGCTTGAATAGCTCCAAAATTTTCATTCTTATTTCTATAGGTTATGGCTATGCCGCCTTTAATAGGCGTGGATAATCCCGGAAAAATCTTATTACTATCCGGCTCATAATGAATGACTTTAAAATGTTCATCTTGTAACATTTTTTCATTCCAAGATTTAGGCGTAGAGCCCGCATCAAAAAGGAATCTTGCCGGATGAATCAATTCTACCGCGTCTGCAATTTTATATGCCTCATCCATAAATAAATTATAGATAGGTGGTGCATAATTTCGCATTTCACCGTTCGACTCGTCCTGATACGGCGGATTCCCAATAATAAAATCAAATTTCATAACATTATTCCTTTCTCTGCAAAGATAAAAACTCTACACTTGAATCACTTCCGCGCCAGTCAAAAATTCGGCAGCGTGGCTGTTTATTTTCCTTATTTTCCTTGTTGTCCTTTTCATCCAATCCTAATAATTCCATTAAGTCTATCTGGTGGTATAATTCCTCCGCCGTTCCATACGGAACTGTTCCGGTCAGACCATCCATCTGCCAGATATTCCACACAATGATGTTGGTAAGTTTTCGATATTCCTCAATCGTCGGCTTTCGCTGCCAGCGTTGCTGCATATATTCTTCAAATGTCATCAATAAATTTACGCGGGCAATCAACAGGTTATCTCCCTGAAATTCATATCCGTAAGTAGCCTGAAAAGCTCTGACCGCCCACTCAAGCCACAGCTTTTCGTCATTCGCATTTTCATTAACCACTCGCAGCTTCCGATCCAATATGCCGATTCGATTCTGAATAGGTATCATTTCGCCCGTTTCGACATCATAACGGCTGACCAGATAAGGAGCCTCTCCGCAAGTTATCTCTAATCTTTTGGAATCTACATATTTCTTCCAATCGTCTTTTCCCTGAAATTCAATTTTATCCGTAGGCTTTCCATCTTTAAAAAACACATCTTTCGCGCCAAACCAGACCTCATCCGCATGGTCATTCATTTTCCGGCAAATCCACAATGGCGTAAACACTTCCGCATGCTGCCTTGTCCGCTCCGTCTGCTGCTCCATCGCTTTACGCGCGCGGGTTTTTATCACGCTGGCATGTTGCCCTGTTATCAAATCTGATGTAATCTCGTCATTCCTCTCATATTTCATACCTAAAGCGTCATAAGCATCCGTCGCCCACATAATGTTTTTTTTCGTTGTTTTGTCCGCCAATATTCTGTCAAGCAAGCCTAATGCCTGTATTTTCAGAATGTCGTCCTGAATATTTATAATCACAGGGTATGCCCCTTTCTATCTTCCACATATGTCCATTTATTCAATTTGTAGTATAGCACAAAATGGTGGGGATTTCGAGATATTTTATCCTTCTCAGTTGTGTAAATGCCATTTTTTATGCGCGCGGCCAATTACTGTATGACACCGCTTTTCATTGCCGCAAAATTTTAAAAAGGCTTCCGATTTCTCGAAAGCCTGATTGCTTTAAATAGAGTCTTAAAAGTCTTATCTTGTTTTTATGCTATTTCCTAACCTTAATCGCTGACATCGCTATCCAAAACTGCAATAAATTCATATTCTCCGAACCGCGCTTTCATACGCCCTGCCACATCATTCACCGTTGCTTCTTTATTTTCCGCCTTAAAATCAATAATCAAATCAAAGTACACCAGTTTTTTCTCAGTGTCTACATAGAAGCCATGCATTTGCAGGATTTCAGGATATTCCCGCACAATATCTGACAAGGTCTGTTTCATTTCGGTAAAAACTTCTCCAACAGTATTGGTCGCATATATGCCAACAGTGAGGATAATCCCAAAAGTCATATACACATCCTCGGTTATCTGACGGGTAAGCCCATGTATTTCTCTTGCCGTCATTTCATCGGGCAGTTCGATATGTACGGAACCAATCATGCGCTCCGGTCCATATTGATGCAGCACAAGGTCATACGCACCTAAAACCGCGGGATTTTTACATATGAAATTCTTAAGCTCTGTGGAAAGGCTGCTGTCCGTTCTTGTTCCGATGATGTCTCCGAGGCTTTGCGACAGAATTTCAATCCCTGCTTTCATAATAATTACCGAAATCGCAACGCCAAGTATTCCTTCTATGCTTACTGAAAATGCCATACTTATTCCCGCCGCCACAAGAGTAGACAAAGATACGAATGCATCCATGACTGCGTCTGTCCCGGAAGCCACCAGCGCTTCCGAATGATATTTTTTACCTGCCGCTTTCACATAACGACCGAAAATAAGCTTGGCTGCCATAGCCGCCGCAATGATAAAAAGGGACAGGGCGGAATAGTCCGCGGCTGCCGGGTGAAGTATCTTGTCAAAGGACTCCCGAAAAGCCGTAAGCCCTGCAAGCAAGATGATAAGCGCCACAGTGACAGAACTGACATATTCAATCTTGCCATATCCATAAGGGTGTTTTTTGTCCGGCGCCCTGCCTGCCAGCTTTGTACCGATAATCGTAATGACAGAGGATAGAGCGTCTGTCATATTGTTTACTCCATCTAAAATGATAGCTATTGAATTGCTCAAAAAGCCTATTGCCAATTTGAACGCCACTAATACGGCATTGACTAAAATTCCAAGAATGCTGATTTTTATAATTTCTTTTTCCCTATTCATACCTTATGCTCTTTCGTCTGTTTTCCTTAATTCAAAATCATGCTTTATTTGAGTCGACAATCAACGCAATAATCCCAGCAATCACAAGTATGGGAATCGCAATGTATAATAATCCTACACACGCAAGTCCAATCAAAAATGCCGGAAATAGAAATACTGTGCAAACGATTTTTGCGATTCCCCATGCCGCCTTTATTCCAAATATCAGCATTTTCCATGCAACCCAGATTAACGCAATAATAAATATAATTGTCACTATTTAATCGCTCCTTTCAGTGAATCAGTTCTATAAAGATTTTCTAACTGCGTAGTTTAAGTGCTTTTTCAATTTTCATAACATTTCTTGTACAACAATAGCATATTCTCATCATTCACCAAATAAATTGCAATAAACATTTCACAAATTTGATACACATAAATTACAAAGCAATTCCGTTAATTCATGCTCAATTTGTATCTTATAATCATCAATAACTATCATATTTTTCGGAATGCTAATATGTCTGTTTAAATCATCGTCTTTAGTACATATCAAAATCATGGCACTGCATTTCTTTTTTTCACCCGCAGTTTTCAACAATTCTACTGCTTCACAAAGGCTTTCTGAAGCTTTTTGAATTTTTACTGCTACAGGAGCGTTTTTATAATATTTTTTTAAAAATCCATCAATCCCTTTATTTCTTTGCACCACATCACAATCCAACTGATTTAAAATCGCATTTTCAACAGCGCTCTTGGTTTTATATGATTCTATACCTGTTTTCAACAATTTGGATTCAGTTTTATATGGCTTTTTTAATCTCTCTTCAGCTATTTCAACTGCTTTTTTGCTAATATCAATCCCGATGCCTTTTCTATTATTTAATTCGGCTGCGACCACTGCTGTCCCACTCCCGCAAAAAGGGTCAAGCACAACATCTCCCTCATCAGTGCTGATATAAATAATTCTTTCCAATAATTCAATCGGCTTTTGAGTAGGATAGCCAACCCGTTCTTTAGCTTTAGGATTTAAAAAAGGAATCTCCCAAACATCCGACATAGGAACTCCTTTCTTTTCCTTTGCCAAAATAACTTCTCCTTTATCATCACATTTATAAGCCGCTTTCCCTCTGTCGTCTCTCACTCTCTCTTGTAAGATTTGATCAATATTAGTTGTCGGAGAATATGCTGTATAAATAGTGTTAAATTTATATTTATTTGTTTTGGAATAAAAAAATATTGTCTGATGTCCGGATAACAGCCCTTTTTTTGAATTTGACCATCGTTTATAAGTCCATATAATCTCACTTCTAAAATTTTCTTCTCCAAAAACTTCATCTAAAATTAACCTTAAATAATGAGATGCTTTTTCATCACAGTGCAAAAAAATACTCCCTGTATCTTTTAAAACTCTTTTTAATTCGCAGACTCGCACCTTTATATAATCCAGATACTCTGTTCGACTATTCCAAACATCTCCAAAAGAATATTCATTCCCTTGTGCGTCTTTCAAAGTTTGTGTTTTTTGAGTAAAAAAGGGAGGGTCTAAATAAATCATATCAACAGATTTATTATCCATTTTTTTTAGAAAATCCAAACAATCTTCACATATTACCATTCACAATCACTCCCTTGAGTCTGCAATTTTTTCCAAAATACCCAGTAAATCAATATCTGTTATCTCTTTTATATATTTCCAAGCTGTATCACCGTAATAATATTGTCCACCAATTCCTTTATACAGTGTTTCTAGAGTTTCCTGTATTTTCTTTGCTTGTGTACGCTGCGGATAATAAAACATAACCCTTACAGGAATAAAACCGTTTTCTTTTATAACTTTAACCCGCGTATACTCTTTTGTTATATGATCTCCATCCGTCGTAGCATCTCTCCATTTTATTTCATGTGCTAACTCATTAACTAAACAATCAATTTCAAAGGTCTTTGGTCTACTCCCTAATGTATTAGGAATCTTCACTTTTGAAGCATCGGGATATTTATGCTTGATACACATACAAGCAGCTTCTTCTAAAAAAGCTCCTGCATACTTATACAGGAAACGCCCTTTGTTCTGGTACAAATCAATAAGGTTTCCTTCTTCATTAGTAACTCCCAATACTCTATATAATAGGTAATGAGATGTATCATCACCTTTCATTTCCTCAATTCGAGAATCTACCTGATTTTTAAGCTCTAGCGCATATTTATCTGCAAGCTCTTTGATTTTTATATAAATATCCATACTCACCTCACAGTTATCCAAAAATAATTATTTCTTACTGATTCTTCATCAGAAAATTTCATAATATCATTAATCTTACAATTCCCTTGGTTGCATGTCTGATCAAAATTCGCATTACTCATAATTATGTACTCCCGCCGATTTTGCCGTACAAAACAAATTAAAATCTCCGCGCATCCCTGTTGAAAAAATACCCTAGGTTAAGCCTTATCTCCCGTCTTTCAATATCATTGTTTGTGTAACAACATGTATCAAAGCCTATCAGTTCAAAACCCTCGTGAAGATAAAAACCGATAGCATTCGTATTGCATGACTGCGTTTCCAAAATGATAGCGCGCCTGTTTTGGCAAAGCGCTACCTCTTTTGCTTTATCCATCAGCCGCTTGCCGATTCCCTGATGGCGAAGCGCATCAGATACCCATAGTTCTGTGACCATAAGCCTGTTTGACCATTCTTCGGGACAGACTTCAATGCATGCCAGCAAATTGCCGTCCAAACCGATAACACCGTAGGCTTCGGCTTTTTCCCAATGATCCTGATATAAGGAATCAGGAAAATCATATTCCTCCGGCGTATGGACTATCTCCCTTTCCGCCGGTCTTCTGACCAAAGAAACCGTACACCCGTCTCTGTCCAGCGGGCTCATTTCCAAATCATAGTAGCTGTCACTTCTTGTCACCATCGGTATATGAACACCTTTCCACTTTTCTTTCGGCAATGCTGTAATTTCGATTTTACAATATTCCATTCGATACCCCTCTTTTCCCCAACTTTATTCCCAACCTTATTTGCTCTCCCAAATGAAACTTTGTTTTTCCATCAATATAACGCCATATCAATCCTCACATATGCTGCATCTCCATATACCGCTGTATTTCATCCCAGCTTTTTGCTGTCAGAATGCTTTTATCTTCCGTATATGGCAGGTCAGCCGCCCCGACATACCAGACCGGGAAAAGCCCGGCATTTAATGAACCTTTCACGTCGCATTCATACTGATCTCCGATATACCAGACTTCATCCGGCTGCAGTCCGGCTTTTTCCAATGCCAGCTCAAATATTCTTTTATTTGGCTTGCGGAACATATAATTGCTTGATGTAATAATAAATTCAAAAGTATTCAACGGAAGCAGTCGATTGATGCGCTCCGCAACTACAGACGGAGCATAAACAATATTGCTGATTACGCCTGTGCGGATACCCTTGTCCTTTAAATATTCCAGAAAACCTTCTATCCCCTCTGTCGGCGCTCCTGGAGAGGCGGCATCCCAAAATACGGTATCAATTTCAGAATTGCTCAATGCAATTTCAATCCCTTGAGATTCATAAAGATAAGGCGTGAACATTGCGTTAGGTATCTCTATCTGAAACAGATGCCTATTTTCGGGCTCAAATCTTCCAAGCTCCTGATTAATAGCATTTGCCTTAGCCTGTACCTGCTCTGCCGACAGATTGTATTTATTTTTTACGGCATACTGTAAAACAGCCTCCGTCCCCTTCACCCCGTCAAATTTCTGTTCCGCAATCAATGTCTGACCATAATCAAATATTATCATTTTAGGAATTTTCAAAAAAATCTTCCCCTCGCTTTCTAAAGCTTTTCCGCGCTTATCAAAGCATTTATCTTCCGTTCGAACTTTTTCATAATCAATATTAATCCCGTTTTACTTTTACAACTATTCTACCATATCATCTTATCAAATTCATTAAAATTCTCATAATTTATGAATTTCCGCAGTGTGTATTGTATTTTTGCCGATTCACCCTAATACACTAAAAAAGGCTATGAAACTTCCAAAAATTCCATAGCCCTTTATACTTTCCATTAATGTAATAAGCCTACACTCCAATAACCCCAGTCACTCCCAGCGCGATAACCACTAACCCAAGCGCAATCCTATACCACCCGAATATCTGGAAATCGTGCTTTTTTATATAGTCCATGAGAAACTTAATCACAAACAACGATACCATAAACGATACAGCCATTCCTACGATAAGTATCACAAACTCGTCAGGCGTGAATGAAAAGCCAAACTTCACAAGCTTTAGGAGGCTTGCGCCGAACATTACGGGGATTGCGAGGAAAAATGTAAACTCCGCCGCCACCTTACGCGATACGCCAATCAGCAGCGCGCCCACGATTGTAGCGCCCGATCTTGATGTCCCTGGGAAAATCGCGGCTATAAGCTGAAAAACGCCGATTATTAGCGCTGTCTTGAAACTTATATCTGCAAGCTTTCTGATTTTTGCGCGTTTTCCTTTGTTCATGCGCTCCACTACGATAAACGCGACGCCAAACACGATAAGCGCAATAGCCACAGGAATAGCGTGGTAAAACAGCTTTTCAAAAAGCTCATCAAACAACAGTCCCACTACAGCCGCAGGCACGCAGGCGACTATGATTTTGAGCCACAGCATTATCTTATCCTGCTCGATTACAGGCTTTGTTTTGTCCTTGAACTGAAACGGGAATATTTTATTCCAGAATAAAATAACAACCGCCATTATCGCGCCAAGCTGTATCACCACCAGAAACATTTCAAGAAATTCGGGCGTACAGTCAAGCTGTATAAATTCGTCCAAAATTATCATATGTCCTGTGCTGCTTACAGGCAGCCACTCCGTAATGCCCTCCACAATGCCAAAAAGAACAGCCTTTAATATTTCTAACATCAGCCAAAATCCTTTCAAATATTATTGCTCTAAAAACCGCATTAATTCATCATAGCTTTCTTTCGCGTCATTATAGCCAATCTCATAAAGCCACTCAAGCTTCTTTCTGTCCTTCTCAATCCTTCCTATATCATTTGGCTCTTTCGGACGTATCACGAATGCCTTTCCCGCTGCCCTTTCTTTTTCCAGGAAATCCAGTGTGTCATTGTATCGCGTGTGGCGGTCTGCCATAAGCTCATAGACCTTGGGATATCTGCCGTATTTAAGCCTGATAAGCCCTAAGTTTGATTTTGGAGCAGGCTTTCGGACATAGCCGACCTCCTTGGTGAGCACTACTACATTTTTGGCATTGCCGTCGGCGACTGCCCTTCTGATTGGCACGGCATCTGATATGCCGCCGTCAAGATAGTATTCATTGCCTATTTTCACGTTCCTTGCCACAAGCGGAAGCGACGAAGACGCGCGCACAGCTATGATATCCTTGTGCAGCTCGCGCAGCGGCATATATTCTGGCTCGCCAGTCCTTATGTTTGTGACGACGGCATAGGCGTTTCCCTCATACCTTGCCGCTGCCTTGTAATCATACGGATCGAGCTTGTTTGGCACTGTGTCATAGCACATTTTCACATTAAATAAGTCGCCCGTAGTCAAAAGACTCCTCACGCTGCAGTAGTTTTTATCGTCAAGGTAGTCAAGCGCCACCCTGTACGCGCGTTTCTTCTGTTTGGAAATATAACTGCACAGGTGGCACGCCCCCGCGGACACCCCGTAACAATTCTTAAAATACAAGTCCTTTTCCATAAAAAATTCAAGCACTCCAGCGGTATATACCCCCTTCATGCCCCCGCCCTCTAAGACAAGCCCTGCGTCAATCATTATTTCAGTCCTTCTTTCATTAGTTATACTCTTGCTCAACAAATCTACGCAATGCCGCAAGTGAACGCTCTACCTTTTCCGTCTCTATGCAGTACGCCATTCTGAAATACCCAGGACACCCGAACGAATCGCCTGGCACAAGCACGAGGTCATATTTAAGCGCCTTCTGGCAGAACGCAACAGAATTCTCCTCAAGCGCCTTGGGGAAAATATAAAATGTGCCGCCTGGCTTTACGCACTCAAACCCAAGCTTTACAAGCTCGTCATACAGAATGTTCATATTTTTCTCGTACACAGACAAATCCGCCGTCACTCCAAGCACCTCAGACACGGCAATCTGTATGATAGAGGGCGGGCAGTTGTGCCCTATGCCCCTCGAAATCTGCGAACACATCACGGAGATAAGCTCTGAATCCGTGCATTTAGGATTGGCTGCTATATATCCAAGCCTTTCGCCTGGTATCGAGAGCGACTTCGCATACGAATAGCACGAGAGCGAATTGTCATAAAGCTTTGACACATACGGCGCGTCAACGCCTGCGTACACTATGTCGCGGTAAGGCTCGTCGGATATAAGGAAAATATCATGTCCGTACTCCTTCTGCTTTTCCTCCAGAAGCGCGGCAAGCTTTTTGATTGTCTCCGTAGAATACACAATGCCTGAGGGATTGTTCGGCGTATTTATCAAAAGCGCCATGGTCTTTGGATTCAAAAGCTTTTCAAGCTCGTCAAAATTTATCTGAAAGCTCTTTGTATCGGCAGGCACTACCTTCAATACCGCGCCTGTCTGGTTTACATAATGATTGTACTCAGGAAAATACGGCGCGAACGTGATAACCTCGTCGCCTGGCTGCGTCACAGCGCGTACCGCGTGTGCAATCGCTCCCGCCGCGCCTGTCGTCATAAATATATGCTCCGCGGTATAATTCATTCCAAAAGTCCTGTTCAAATAGTCGGCAAATTTCTCACGCACTGACACAATGCCCTGCGACTGGCTGTAGCCGTGAAGCTCCATGCCGCTGCGCGTCTGCAGCAGCTCAATCATCTTGTCCGTAAATTCCTGCGGAACAGGCACAGAAGGATTGCCAAGACTGTAATCAAACACATTCTCATACCCAATCTCCGCCCCTCGCTTTACAGCCCAAGCCGACATCTCCCTTATAACCGACTTTGCACTAAGCATTTCCTTGTATTTCTGTGAAACCATAACTGCACTTACCTCCGTTTGTCTTTTTTCATATTATAACAAAATATTCCACCGTTCAATAATCATTTACATTATTTATTTGAATACAAACAATCCAAAAAACTTTTCTTTTTTACCACACTCAAATAAATTAAAAGCAAAACCAATTAAATGGTTAATAACTGCGACGCTTTATTGCTCTTTTCTATAGCTGCCAAAAACTCGTCTACACTAAATGACAAAATGTCCACTTTATATTTCATATTTTGCCACTCCGCAGCTTCTCTTGTGTCAGAATGAATAACGGGCGCAATAAAAACTGCAAATGATTCCAATCTCCTGTCGGCTTTTGCCTCCCTTAAATGCCTACTGATTGGGATTATCTCATTATTCACCTGTTCCGCTCTGCCACACATCAAAGTAACCTCAAAATAACTGTCATAATCATCGTCATAGCACTCTATGTCAGCCACACCTCCTGAAGCTGTATATGTAGGCAGCCCTTCATCATCAACTGCATAATTTGGATTTACATCTAATCCCTCATAACTCTGCACAAGTGCAATGCTTGTCAAAAACTCTAACCGCGTTGGAGCATTAATATATTTTAAAATATTATCCTTGCTTTCTTTTTTATCACAAACTATTTGGAGTTCCTTTTTCACGTTTTCCCTGCTCATTTCCGCTGCATATCTATACAGTGTTTTCTTTCTTATATCAGAAAAGTCTGTAGTTGAATGAACTTCAATTTGTAATATTTGCTTATCAACAACCCCCATATAATCAATATAATCATTGGAACTCTTAAACTTTGGATAATTCATATAATTATTCATTACATATTCAGCAAGTTCTTTTTCAAAACTGTTAATATCTAAAAATCTGCCATTCCCTCTTAAAGACAAAAGTCCAGTCATTCGCATTTTCCTTATATATTCATCTACAGCTTCATGACATATTTTTTCAATTTTCAGATATTTTCTATTATCACTTTTAAGTATTTCCAAGCAGCGTTCATAGATATATTCATCTGAACAGGCAAAACCAACTTCTTTTCTTATTTCTTTAATGTATTGATAAACTTCATAAGCATCATTATTCCCCCAGCATATCAAAATAGGAAGCTCATGCCTTGCTAATCCAGCATCATTTTCCTCTGAATCATCATGAAAATACTTTATGACACGCAACAGCAAAGGCAGCGGCGCATTTTCATTCAAATTCTTTCTCAGTGGATTATTTGTTTGATATTTCATTAAGGCATTAAGATATACCAGCTGAATCTTCCTGTCATTGCTTGGTTTCTCCATGTATGCATCAACAAGCATATGACCCGTTTGCGTAATCACAATGGGTTCTCCCATTTCATATTTGATAAAACCAAATTCTTTTATCATTTTATACCAAGTGTCAAACCGTGAATCCCATCCTGCCTCAAATCCCGCTTCTTTATGATTTTGAGGAGACATCTCTATTATAATTTCAAGCTGTTTTTCATCATATGTTCGGTCTTCATCTTTAAATACCGCCCTTAAATCTGGTCTTCTGGAAACGCATACTGGCGTATATTCCTTTTCGCGAATTACGTTTTTCACGATTTCATGTATTATCTTTGATGTTAAAACTTTTCCCTCATATGGAAGAATGCATTTCAAAAAACTCGGTATTCTCTCTGGATTCCTAATAGTCGTTGAAAATGATAATGGTTTTGCCTTACTCTCAGCCATAATTAGTTACAAACACCTCCTTTGAGTCCTCTTTTATTGTATTATCATTAAAACTAATATAATTACTATTTATATTATAACTAATGTATTTTCTTGACCATTTCATAAAAGTTTCATTTACACGCCCTTTATGATTTATCAAATTTGTAATGCCAAACCTCACTCCAGCCTTATCAAGCTCATCCAAATAATTACATAATCTTTCTTCTTCTCCTTCATTCCAATATTTATTGTACTCTGAACCTGATATTAAATATGGAGGATCTAAATACACATACGACCTTCCATCTAACTCTATGTTATTTAAAAATCCCATATAATCCATATTGTAAAATGATATGGAGTGATTTGACATAAAATCCAAGTAGGCGCACAATGCATTATAAACATTGCTGTTAAAATCCACATTTCCAACAGGTAAATTAAATAATCCTGCCTTATTAAATCTAATCATATGATTAAATCCATATATCAAAAGTAAATACAGCAGCTGCATATCTGCCTTTAAATTATAATCATTTTTCATTCGCCCGTAGGCTTCTTTGTTGTAATGAGAATAATATGTTTTCACATATTTCTTTTTTAATTCCTCTGGTGCAGTAATATTTCTATAAGAGCAAGACAGCCCATATCTATCTATAGTATCATATAACATATGTATAAAATTATCGCCTTCATCAGCAAAAGATGATATGTATTTATGCAATTCAATAACATACTTATCAATATCATTCACCACATACCGCTCAGCTTTTGTATTAAGAAACGAGCTTCCACCCCCAGCAAACGGTTCAATATATGTGCTGATATCAGAGGGAAACAATTCCCTAAGCTGAGGCATAAGCTTATATTTATCACCTACATAAAAAAACGGCGATCTTATTATGTCCTTTCGCATTACTTATCCACCTTCGTTATAAACACTAACTCTTTATGATTTACTGAATCAGTTTTTCCTGCATTAAATCTATGATATGGTTTTTCATATATTTCCGTTTTACCCCTTGTTTCAAGTGAAGCCTTTATCTGCTCTAAAGTAATTTTATTTCTTGAAGATGAGCTTTTTGAATCATATGTATTGTTATATGTGACAACTATATATTTAACCTTCAAATGCTCAATTAAATCTTTAAAAACAACAGGTGCTGAATTTCTACAATAATTCGACATATTCTCTTCCGGAGGCTTCATTGCTGTTCCTGACAGCTTAGGTTTTTCCCATTTTGTAATTGTTTCCATAACATGATAAAACCTTGAATATTGCCTGCTGTTATATGGCGGATCAACGAAAGCTACATCTGCTTTTATCTTTTTTGCAAGCTCATTAGAATCCATTCTATAAATCTTTATTTGCTTTTCAGTCTTGATTGGCTCGATTAACTCAAATATAAATTCCGTGCGGATTTCCTTTCCCTTAATATACGCTTCATAGTGGCCTACTGTATTGGCACATCTGTCAAAAGAGTAAAGAAGCGATGCGAGCAGAATATAGTACTCTTGTTGATTAATAACATTTCCTTTTAACTTAACTTCAATATCTTCTCGTATCATTCCTATAAGTTTGGCATCATCATATCTAAAATATTTATCTCCATAGTTAAGCGAAACATAATTATCCACTATGCTTTTTTTGTCTATAGTATTATATTCATTCATCATTTTAACAAGTTTTTTTTCATCATATATATCCTTGCAAAAAAAGGCATTATATATTATCTGATTAGAATATAAAAAATCATTTATAACAGCCCCTTCAACGATATCTAATAATTCTGCTGTTACAACCCCAGTTCCTCCAAAAACATCAAAAAGCGTTTTGTGTGCCTCGCATTTATTCAATATCAGTTCTTTAATCCATGGCATAAGCTTATATTTACTGCCCGTATACCTGCGGTTATTAATATTCATTTTCTTTCTCCTGCCTTTATATATCTGCCTTCTGCTTTCATGAAAGCATCTATATCTTCTGTTTTTCTTATCATTAAAAAATTCAAGTGCTTACGCTTTAAGCCTAGCAGTATTCCTTTATATAATCCGCAAAATACGGCAACGCCAAGGATATATACGCCTGCCGGCTCTCTAAAATGCCGCGCTTGATTAACCTGTCTCTGTACACAGAATAATTGCCTGCCCTGTCGCCCATCAGCTCTAATACTTCTTCTCTTTTGTATTCTTCCTTTTCTACAAGAAGCGATGCCAAAAATCTGTCTGTCTCTGTCATTTCTTCCCATATCTTTTCATACGAGTAGGCAAATAACTCTGCCTTTAAGTCTGGTATAATATCCTCTAAGCTTTCGGTGCTTTTCTTCTTAAAATACAGCACGCCAAGCTCCTGAAACGCATAGGCATATCCCTTTGTGCTTTTTGCCATTCTGCGTGCCTCATCACTCTCAACATTAAGCTGCTTTTTGTACATTTCTGCCATTCTCACCATGTTAAGCGGCTCTGTCTTTATCGTTGCCGCTCTCCTGAAAAAAGTAAGATTTTTAACATTGCTGACTTCCTGTATATTTTCATAAAGCCCTGTACACACGAGATACACAGGATAGTTAGCTCTAAGCCACCTTCCGTATTCAGACGCAAGCTTTATCATTTCTGATGTCTTCGATACCTCATCAATACCGACAAGGATTTTCTTTCCTTTCTTCTGCACCTGCTGAAGCATAGCTTCCACTTCCACGCCTATGTCAAAAAACTCATTCTCTTTTTCAGATGAATATCCAAAACCGCCGCCGCTTCCTAAAATATTTGCAGAAATATTGACACTTGTATTTTTAGTGTTGCTCTTTCCAAATCCCTCCCTGTGAAGCATTGCCGCGATTTGTCCCAGCATGTCCCTCGCCGGATTTAAGTCAAATACAAGCCAGCCATTCTTTTTATTTGCATCGCTCCTCAATTCTTCCTCTATCTTGGCAAGGATTACCGTCTTACCAGAACCCCTGACTCCAGTAATCTTATATACAGCTTCCGAAGGACTCTCATAGCTGAAATTTTCCAAAATCTCGCTTGTCTTGGGTGTAGCTATATATGTGTACTCTGGGGCTTTACTGAATGTTGTTGTAAAAGGATTTTGCATATTGGCATACCTCTTTATACTTTTTTACAGTTTTTTATGCTTTTTCTTTTATTTTATAACTCTTTATACTTTTTTGCAAGAAGTTTAATTTGCTTAACAATATATTAATCTGCCGCAGCGATAAGCATCACTCACAATCTTCATGCGGCACTTTTTCAAGAAAATCCGCCTCGTCTAAATTGGAAAAATATTCCCGCACCGCAAATTCAAGCTGTTCACGCGAAATAATATCCCGCTCTCTCGGCGTATATTCGCCATACGGCGTGACAAGTCTTACACGCTCACGATTTGCACAGCTTGGATTAATCATATCATACGCCCTGCGACCTTCCAAAGTAAACCATGCCTCACATATGAATTGATCGCCGATACCGTAAAACTGCAAAAAGCCGTCATAGGATTTAAAAATCACAAAATCCTCCTCGCCTTTTGCAACAATGTCTATAAAATAATCCATTTCTTTGAGAGCCACCTTCTCGATTATTTTACCGCTGCCTGTCTCAACATCAGGCGCCCTCTGCACTCCCGTCTTTGGCATTTTGCCGCTATTTGCAAGGGAAAATATCACATCGGCAAAAGTCTCCATGATGTCATCCTCACCGTTCATAATGCACTTATGCGCCTTTGTGACAGGCGAAGCCTTAATTTTATTTTTATCATCCGAATTACTGAGTACAGGAATCCCGTCGCCCTTATCGTCATAATCCCACGTAAAGCCCTTTTCAGCAAGACCAGAACGCATCATTACCTCCCCGACATATATTCCAAACGTATATGCCAAGTCCCATAAAAAATCCTTGTCATCATCACTGTCAAATTTATCAAGACTATGATGATAAGCCAAAAGAATATCATCCACGCTCCTGATGCTCTCCCTTGTGTAGTCAAGCGTTCTTCCCATCCGCTCAGCCAATTTTACCGCGTCCTCAACAAGACCTTTAAATTCTGAATTCAACTCCATTATCAGCCCTCCTCCCGTTCATCACCATCATGAAAAAACTCATAAATCTCCTTCGCCACTCTCTCGCTAATCCCTTCAACCGCCGAAAGCTCACCGACATCAGCCGCCTTCAATTCCTCAATCGACTTAAAATGCCTCATCAGCGCCTTTCTCCTGCTGGGACCTACGCCGCTAATCTCGTCAAGCACCGAATGGATCTGCGCCTTGCTCCTAAGCGACCTGTGATAAGTGATCGCAAACCTGTGCGCTTCGTCCTGAATACGCGTGATAAGCTTGAAACCCTCGCTGTGCTTGTCGATCGGCAGCTCCCTGTTGTTAAAATAAAGCCCCCTTGTATTGTGGTTGTCGTCCTTCACCATGCCGCACACAGGAATATCAATCCCAAGCTCATCAAGCACCTGCAAAGCGACATTTACCTGACCGCGCCCGCCGTCCATCAAAAGCAAATCGGGAAAGCGCGTAAAACTGCCAAAACGCTCGTCAGCCTCCTTCCTCTCATCAAGCCCATGCGTAAACCGCCTCGTGAGCACCTCACGCATGCAGGCGTAATCATCAGGTCCCGCCACAGTCTTCATGCGGAATTTCCTGTAATCGCTGCGCTTTGGCTTGCCTTTCTCGTACACCACCATAGAGCCGACATTTGCAAAGCCGCTCGTATTGGAAATGTCAAACGCCTCCATGCGCGTAAGCGGGCTTATGCCGAGAATATCCTCTATCTCCTTCACCGCGCCGATAGTCCTGCCCTCCTCGCGGCGTATGCGCTCCCTGTCCTGGCTCAATACAAGCTGCGCGTTTTTTGCCGCCAGATCGACAAGCTTTTCCTTATCGCCCTTTTGCGGTACTCTCAAATGCACCCTGCCGCCCTTTTTGTCAGTAAGCCACTGCTCCACAAGCTCCATGTCCTCTATAGGCTCCTGCAGCATAATCTCACGCGGTATAAACGGCGTACCCGCGTAAAACTGCTTGACAAAGCTTGTAAGTATGCCGCCCGCCGACGGCTCCTCCACCTGCGTCATATAAAAATGCTCCCTGCCGATAAGCCTGCCGTTTCTCAGGAAAAACACCTGCACCACTGTCTCATTGCCGTCTATCGCAAGCGCGATAATGTCCTTGTCCTCGCCCGCGTTGTCGGACATCTTCTGCGTTTCGCTGATTTTCTTGATGCTCTCTATTAAATCGCGGTATTTTATCGCCTCCTCAAAATCCATGTTTTCGGAAGCTTTCTGCATTTTTTCCTTTAATTCCTTGACGATTGGCTGATGCTTTCCATTCAGAAAATCTATCGCCTGCTCTATCCTGTGCGCGTAATCCTCCTTTGAAATATTCCCTTGGCACGGCGCACAGCACTGGTTGATGTGATAATTAAGACACGGGCGCTCCTTACCAAAATCCTTCGGCAGATTGCGGCGACATGTTCTGATTAGATAGAGCTTGTTTATAAGGTCTATCGTTTCCTTTACCCCGCCGCTCGTAAAAGGTCCGAAGTACCTTGCCTTATCCTTTTTCATTTTGCGCACAAGCATGATGCGCGGATAGTCCTCGCCGATAGTGACCTTTATATAAGGATATGTTTTGTCGTCCTTCAGCAAGGTGTTGTACTTGGGGCTGTACTCTTTTATAAGGTTATTTTCGAGCACAAGCGCCTCAAGCTCCGAATCAGTCACTATGTACTCAAAACGCGCGATAAGCGACACCATTTTGTCAATCTGCGGTCCCCTGCCGATATTTTCCTTGAAATAAGAGCGGACACGGTTGTGCAGGATTTTTGCCTTTCCCACATAGAGAATGTCATCGTCCGCGTCGCGCATAATATATACTCCTGGCTTTTTTGGAAGCTTGGCAAGCTCCTCCTTTATGTCAAATTCCTTTTCCTCAGACATATTTTACCTCATAACTGCACACCTGCTTGAAATAATCATACACCCCACTTAAACCTGAAAATCAGGCATAAGCGCAAACAAACAGCATCGGTGCTTTACTTAATGCCACATTTCAAGTTCTTCATGAGGTGTATAATCAATGATTTATAATTTTAATTTCTGTCCCCGTTTATATTCCGCTCCCAGACTGCGCCAAATTTTGAGCCTTCCTCCTTCTTGCCGCCGCTCATATCTTTACCGCTGTCAAATCCATTATTGATGCCGCCATTATCAGAGCTGTCATTACTATTGTTATTATTGCTGTTGTCACTGTCACCGCTGTTGTTGCTATTGCCGCTGTCGCTGCCATCATTATCGCTTTCACTACTATTTTTTCCACCAATATTGCCGCTAACGCCATTTTCAGCATTATTTAAAGCCGCTGAAAATCCTGCTCCGCCGACATAAACTCCCGTCGGCTGCGGCTTAGGCTGCATATCAGTCACATCTGGCTTTTCCGACGTTTCGGCATTTTCCTCTGGCTGCGCCTTATCGTCCGCCTTGGCGTTTTCCCCGCTCTGCGCATTGTCTGCCGTATCCGCCTTCTCCGCCTCGTCTGTCTTTTCCTCTGGCTCAGGCAGCCCCTTCGCCTCGCGGAAAATCTTCATAAACTCCTTGCCTGTAATTGTCTCCTTTTCTATCAGATGCGCGGCGATTTTGTCCATCACGTCGCGGTTATCCTTAAGCAGCGCAAGCGCCTCGTCATACGCCTCCTTCAAAAGCTTCATAACCTCGGCGTCTATCTCCGCAGCCGTATTGTCCGCACAGTTGAGCGCGCTTCTGCCCTCAAGGTACTGGCTCTCAACCGTTTCAAGACCTATAAGCCCGAATTTCTTGCTCATGCCGTATCGCGTAACCATAGAACGCGCTATGCTCGTCGCCTTCTCGATATCGTTTGACGCGCCCGTCGTCACCGTGTCAAACACTATCTCCTCCGCCGCGCGGCCGCCCAGAAGCCCTACTATCATATCGTGCAGCTCAGCCTGCGTATTGAGGTATTTCTCATCTTCGGGCACATGCATAACATAACCCAGCGCCCCCATCGTGCGTGGCACAATCGTGATTTTCTGCACGGGCTCCGAATTTTTCTGCAGCGCGCTTATAAGGGCATGCCCCACCTCGTGGTACGACACAATCCTGCGCTCCTCCTTGCTCATGATGCGGTCCTTCTTTTCCTTGCCGACAAGCACCACCTCTACCGCATTAAACAAGTCCTTCTGGCTCACAAAATCCCTGCCGTCTTTTACGGCGTTGATTGCCGCCTCGTTTATCATATTCGCAAGGTCCGCTCCCACAGCGCCGCTCGTCGCAAGTGCGATAGCGTCCAAATCTACAGTCTCGTCCATCAGCACGTCTTTTGAATGAACCTTTAAAATATTGACTCTGCCTTTTAAGTCCGGCTTATCCACTATGATACGTCTGTCAAAGCGCCCTGGGCGCAGCAGCGCCTTGTCGAGAATTTCAGGGCGGTTTGTCGCCGCCAGTATGATAATACCGTTCTTACCGTCAAAACCGTCCATCTCGGAAAGCAGCTGATTTAAAGTCTGTTCGCGCTCCTCGTTACCGCCGCCGTATTTTGAATCGCGGCTGCGCCCGATAGCGTCAATCTCATCTATAAATATAATGCACGGCGCGTTTTTTTCCGCCTCTTTAAACAAATCACGCACACGCGACGCGCCCACGCCGACATACAGCTCAATAAAATCAGAACCCGCCAACGAGAAGAACGGCACATGCGCCTCGCCCGCCACTGCCTTGGCAAGCATTGTCTTACCCGTGCCAGGAGGTCCCACAAGCAGAGCGCCCTTTGGCAGCTTCGCGCCTATTTTGGCGTATTTCCCCGGATTATGCAGAAAATCCACGACCTCCTGCAGGGACTCCTTCGCCTCGTCTTCGCCCGCGACATCCTTAAAAGTAATGCCTGTTTCCTTCTGCACATACACCTTAGCCGTACTCTTGCCCATGCCGAACGCTCCTCCGCCGCCCGTCATTTTGCGCAGCAGCAGACTCAAAAGCCCCCACATAAGCAGCACAGGAACAATATAATACAAAAGCGAAAGTATTATGCCCGAACCGTCAGGCACGGTACCGTTTACCTCCACGCCCGCGTCAAGAAGGCGCTTTGTGAGCGTTTCGTCCTCCTCAACCTTGCCCGTGGTATAGGTAATCGTCGGCTGGTAATAGTAAAAGACGCCTTCCTCGGGCTCTCTTGTCTTTGGTTCAATAACTATCTGGTTCGACTCGATTGTTACCGACTCCACCTCGCCCGCGTCTACCATGTCGATAAACTCATTATAGCTTATCACCCTGTTTGTGGCGTTAGTCACGGCGCGCATAAAATAGCTGATGCACAGGAGCGAAAGCAGCGCCGCTATCAGCATAATAAGCAGGCTCTGCTTTTTGGGATCCTTTCCGCCGTTTGGCCCGCCGCCGCTGCCATTGCCATTGTTCTGGCCGTTGCCGCCATTACCGCGGTTTGAATTGTTGTCATAGTTGTTTAACTGATTGTTGTCCATTTTTGTTAGAATATCCTTTCCGTATCGGGTACTGTTATATTATAAATTTTTCACCTTGCCAAAGTAAAAACATTCAACTTTAATTATAGATATTTGAGGTTCATAAATCAACCTAAGATATATAAATATTTTGTAAAAAACTATAGATTTTTTATGCCTTACTGTTGTATAATAAGCAAATATATTGTATTTATACTTTAGGCTGCCGCGAAAATACATTCGAAATTTTTGAATATATAAACTGCAAAAACCTCGCCCAAAAAAGATTTTGAAAAATTTTCACGAGCGCCTAAAGCGTTAATTATCACGAAAGGAATGAAAAGTTATGCCGGTAAAGTATGTTTTTGTCACGGGAGGAGTTGTTTCAGGGCTCGGAAAGGGCATCACCGCCGCGTCGCTCGGGCGTCTTTTAAAAGCGAGGGGGTACAAGGTGACTATGCAGAAATTTGATCCCTACATAAATATCGATCCGGGCACTATGAATCCCATACAGCACGGCGAAGTGTTCGTCACTGACGATGGCGCCGAGACTGACCTCGATTTAGGGCATTACGAGCGTTTTATCGACGAAAGCCTTGACAAAAATTCAAACGTCACGACAGGCAAGGTGTACTGGTCCGTACTTCAAAAGGAAAGACGGGGCGACTACGGCGGAGGCACTGTGCAAGTCATTCCGCACATCACGAATGAAATCAAAAGCCGTTTTTACAGAAATTTCACTGATCCAGAAATGCGCATAGCCATCATAGAAGTGGGCGGCACAGTAGGCGATATTGAAAGCCAGCCGTTTCTGGAGTCGATACGCCAGTTCCAGCACGAGGTAGGGCGCGAAAATGCTATCCTTATACATGTCACGCTCATTCCGTACCTGCGCGCGTCGCAGGAGATGAAGACCAAGCCCACGCAGGCAAGCGTAAAGGAGCTGCAGGGCATGGGCATCCAGCCTGACATTATCGTATGCAGGAGCGAGCGCGAGCTTGAGCAGAGCATAAAGGATAAAATCGCCCTTTTCTGCAATGTTCCAAACTCACACGTACTCCAAAACCTTGACGTGGAATATTTATATGAAGCCCCTCTTGCCATGGAAAAGGAGCATCTTGCCGAGGTAGCCTGCGAATGTCTGCACCTTGAATGTCCCGAGCCCGATCTTGACGACTGGGCAAAAATGGTGGAGGACTTAAAGAGCCCTACTCAGGAGGTCACTGTCGCGCTTGTCGGCAAATACACGCAGCTCCACGACGCATATATAAGCGTAGTCGAAGCATTAAAGCACGGCGGCATTCCGCAGCACTCGACTGTCAATATAAAGTGGGTTGACTCAGAGCTTGTAACCCCCGAAAATGTCGCAGACATGCTTAAAGACGTAAACGGCGTGCTTGTCCCAGGCGGCTTTGGCGACAGGGGAATAGACGGCATGATCTACGCGATAAAATACGCGCGCGAAAATAATATCCCGTTCCTCGGTCTGTGCCTTGGCATGCAGCTTTCAATCGTGGAGTTTGCAAGAAATGTGGTAGGCTATCACGATGCCCACAGCGTAGAGCTCGATCCCAATACGACGCACCCTGTCATCGCGCTTATGCCGGATCAGAACGGCGTGGAGGACATCGGCGGCACTTTAAGGCTTGGCTCATATCCGTGCCACCTCAATCCCAGCTCAAAGGCGTACAAGCTTTACGGCAGCGAAGTCATCAACGAACGCCACAGGCACCGCTATGAGGTAAACAATGATTACCGCGCCGCCATCACGGAAAAGGGCATGCTTTTATCAGGGCTTTCACCTGACGGCCGCATAGTGGAAATGGTTGAAATTCCCAATCACCCGTTTTTTATTGCCACGCAGGCGCACCCCGAATTAAAAAGCCGCCCCAACAGGCCACATCCGCTTTTCAGAGGATTTATTGAGGCGGCGATTGAATATAAAAACAAATAAGTTTGTCATTTGGCAACGTTTGCAGACAGCAGTTATTTTTATAGTTTCATAAGATAACTGCTGTTTTTTGTGTAACAATGCTCTTTTCATCTATTTTCTTTATGATAACATATGTTTTTATATCTCCTGTTTTTTATTCGGTGCCAACAAAATCCTATCTACATACTATTTTTTTAACGTTTTAATCTAAACCAATCTAAGTCAAAAATGTAAAGCCTTGCACATTTATTTTATTCAATATAAAATATACTTGACGAAATATCAAATATATTTTAAAGTAGACAACAACAGATGAGGAGAAAACAAAATGAAAAACAGCATGACAGCACAACAGCTTGTAAAGACATTCACCAAAAATGAAAAGAAAAACAAAAAAACAGACATCAACGCGGTAGACGGCATTTCATTAAGCGTGACGGCAGGAGAAATCGTAGGGATTTTGGGCGCAAACGGTGCGGGCAAGACCACGCTTCTGCGCATGATGTCAAAGCTTATGAAGCCCACAAGCGGCACAGTGCAAATCAAAATTAATGATACTGAAATCACCGACGCGATAGAGATAAAGCGTCATATCGGCTATCTGTCAAACAACACCAAACTCTACGGCAGGTTTTCCACAAGGGAGCTTCTGCAGATGCTCGCCGCAGTCTACGGCATGGAAAAGTCTCAGGCAGACCGAAAAATAGCTTCCATATGTCAAATCCTTTCCATGGAAGAATTTATCGACAACAGGATTGAAAAGCTTTCCACCGGACAGACGCAGCGCGCTTCCATTTCAAGGTGCCTGATACACGACCCGCAGATTTACATATTTGACGAACCGACACTCGGGCTCGATATTTTGAGCAGCGCGGCAATTATCGAATTTATGAAGAAAGAGCGCGACGCGGGCAAAATCATCCTGTACTCCACGCATTATATGGAAGAAGCGGAATTTTTATGCGACAGGCTCGTACTGCTCAATCATGGGAAAATCATCAGCGAAGGAACACCCGACAAATTAAAGGAAGAAACGGGCGAAAAAAGCATGCGCGACGTTTTCTCACGTCTGGTTATCAGGGAGGAAATGGCAAATGAACACTAAAATGATAAAAATATTAATGAAAAAAGAGCTGCTTGACGTCTTCCGCGATAAGAAGACCGTCATTATGATGCTCGTGATACCCGTCATACTTTACCCCGCTATTTTTATCGGCGCACTGCAAGTAAGCGCGGCTATTTCTTCCCGCATGGATGAGCGGACGTACAAAATCGCTGTATGTGCCGAGGACGACAATGCCCTTTACCACAGGCTCTTGCTTGAGAAAAGCAGCGCAAGCCCCGAAAATATGACAGATGTGTCAGAAAGCAACGTAGACGATGAAACAGCGGATGAAAGCTATAATCTGGAAATCATAAACGCAGAAAAAATCACAGACTACGCCGCTGCTTTGGAAAACGGTGAAATCGACGCCTACATCACAGGCGCCCCTAATGACGGAAAAATGTGCTATGACATATACTATCTCTCATCCGAAGCAAATTCCGAGCACGCAAAGGGCATTATTCTGAAAATTTTTGAAGAATACGCCAAAGAACTGACTAAAGACAAGCTTGACGCACTCGGACTTGACGCTCACGCAATCCTCGCTCCCGTATCTTTCGAGGAAAAAGACACCGCAAGCAGCGAGCAGTCGCTTGGCAGCATATTAGGTGCCATCTTGCCGTTTATGCTGGTAATCAGCCTGCTGATGGGCACCATGTACCCCGCAATTGATACGACGGCGGGCGAACGCGAGCGCGGCACGCTTGAAACAATGCTTACGCTGCCCATAACAAACAGGGAGCTGATTGTGTCAAAATTCCTGACGGTTGCCGCTATCGGCATAATATCCGCTTTTATGAACATTCTTTCCATGGGCGGCATAGCGTTTTATATGTATAAGCTGGTGGATATGCAGACGGATGTACAAGCGCTTGACGTGACGAAATTTCTGCCCGCGATTTTTGTAGGGATACTCGCCGTCCTGGCATTTTCCCTGCTCATCAGCGCGGCGACAATGTGCGTGACTTCGTTTGCCAAAAGCTACAAGGAGGCAAACAACTATATCACGCCGCTTATGCTGGTAGTCATGCTTACCGGATACATAGGCTTTATCCCGGATGTGGAGCTGACGCCGACAATGGCAATGATGCTGGTGGCAAACATCTGCCTGCTGATAAAAAATATGCTCGTCTTCAAAATAGATTACATGACCGTCGCCATCGTTCTGCTAAGCAATATCGCCTATGCGGTATTTGCGATTTTGTTCCTGAGCAGGATATACGACAGCGAGAGCATACTGTTTGGGGACGCAAAGAGCGGCTTTCAATTGTTTGAAAGGAGAAGCAACCTGAAAAAGGGCGGCGTGCCTGCAATGTCGGACGTATGGCTCGTGATTGCCTTGACAATCGTGCTGGTAATCTACGCAGGCAGCATGCTGCAGCTTAAATTCGGGCTTGCCGGCGTTTTGGGTACACAGCTTATTTTGCTGTCTGTACCGTTATTTTTGGTTATTTATACAAAAAAGGACATTGTACAGACTTACGGCTTTAAAAAAGCGGGAGCGTCAAGTTATATTGGCGGGCTTTTCCTTGCTGTGGGAATGTTTCTCCTGAATATAGTCCTCTCAAGTTGGATGGTCGCGCTTTTTCCCGAAAGCGCCGCAAATGTTACTGATACATTCTCGGAGCTTATGGACGGCAATTTCCTTTTTGTGCTTTTTGTGATTGCCGCAGCGCCCGCGATCTGCGAGGAAATGCTGTTCCGCGGTCTGATTTTTCATTCCATGAAAGCAAGATACCGCGCGAGTACGGCTATGGTATGCACCGCAGTAATTTTCGGCATATACCATATGAGCCTTGTAAAGCTGCCTGCCACAAGCCTGCTGGGCTTTATACTCTGTTACGCGGTATGGATGACAGACAGCATTTATCCCGCGATGATGATGCACTTTATCAACAATGCGTTCAGCGTGATTCTTTCTATGTACGGGGATAAATTTGCAAATACTGTCTTTTATAAGGATGAACTGATGTTATCCGATATCCTGCTGCTTGCCGGCGCGGGGCTTATCTGCCTGTCGATTGGCAGCGCTATTTTGACAAAAACGCGGAAAGAGAACGCCTTGGAAAGAAAGCGAAAATGAATTACGACAGAATTTTAAGCTTTACCGGGAGACAAGAAACAGGACAGGGCTGTGATGCCTTGTCCTGTTTCCCGCTCCAGCCAAAAGTAACCGCAACCGATGTACTTCCTGACCTGTCGTAATATCATCAATGTCAACAGCATTAAGCGTTATTCATAATAATCCTTCCTCTTTAGCAAGACGGAGAAGTTCGTCTTCGTTTCTTGACTGAGCTGACATCTCAATTCCCTGACATCCAGGGTCATGCTTATATGCCTCATCAAGAAGATCTGCAACTTCTTTCAGACCTTTTTTGAGCTCAGCATCAAGCTCCTCATTTGTCATCTTACGATATTCATTGATCTTTTCTATCATAGTAATTTACCTCCTTATTACTCTGACTAATATTTCTAAGCTTTCTTTCCCATCATCTGCTGAAAACGCTCGTAAGCCGCGTAATTGTTGAGCCGACACTGAGGACATGGGTTTACGACTGTATGTACCTGCCCAAGCTTGTAGGGGCATTGGGAACAGGGCGGTTTGAGTTTTTTTAGTAGATTTGTAATATTATTCATATGGCTGCCTCCTGAGGTATTTGTCATTGATATATTTATGTTAATTTTTATATTCTTATATAAATCGTGCCTTGTCATCTCCTAAATCAAGGTCGTGCATCTTAAATCTTAAGCCTCGTTACCCTTCCTGTCGGCTCATATTTAAAAAATGTACTGCTACCCCAAGCCGAGCCTGAAAAGCTCTGCACAGCAATCAACGAGGCATACTCACCAGGAATGTGCCTATTCTCTTTTGCCGCACATACATATTCAAGAGATTCAGACCAATAACCATTTCTCGCATGAGCCGAACGGCATATAATAGTGAAATCATTTTTCGGCGCATCACAATGTCTTGCCGATAATTCACTTGTAAAACGAACGTTTTCAAGCATTCCAAATTTTCCACATCCAGACCGTTCTTTTTTTATGGCTTCAGTGTCTTCCCGACTTATCGGCTGCTCCATCTCCGGAATATAACCCGGTTCGTAAATTGAATAGAGGCGCTCGGCTATGCGAACAAGATAACATCCCACTTTTAAAGTATATGCTCCCAACTCCCCCTGCCATAATTCTGTTTCCGCCACTTTTTTCATATATTCTTTTGCACTTTTTATATCATCCGTTATAACAACAGAATCGCTCCAATGCTTGCGCAGTACGCCTTCAATCTCTGTACGTTCCTCCATAATTTCCTGCTCTGTCCAATATTCCCAGTGATTAACTCCATCTGAACTCACAACCATATGTATCTAAGCTCCTTTCCTCTTTCTCCTTACCCGCAGTCTACCCTTCATATCCTTTAGGATATTTGATATCCATTAGCTGGCGGTCATTTTGATTTTTGAATTTCAAATTTCCGCTGTCCAAATATCTTGCAGGCTATTCTTTAATTTGCCAATCTGAAACCAATATCCTGCCATGTCTGCAAATGAAAAATATACGCTTAGGTGTTCTATAATTGCAAACACGCACAAGAGGCATATATTCACAGGCAGCCATATATTGACAATCACACTGTTAAGCTTTTTTAATCCTTACTACTCCCCTCTCCTAATGCTTCGATATCTTACCTATCTTATCTAAAGCTTTGCCTAATATTATAGCTGTTTCCGCAGCTTCCTTTGCTTTCTTTTTCGCCTTAGTAGACTTTTTTGCATGTTTTATGGCTTTCTTTGTCGCCTTAGTAAACTTTTTTACAGATTTTTTGGCTTTCTTTGTGGCTTTCTTTAAAGGATTTTTGCTCATAATTATACCTCCTATATATTTTTCTATATATTTTTATTTATCTGCACTTTATTGTCATCTCTGCCCATTTATTAATTGACATATGAACTGTTCCTATCAGACAATAAATACAATATATTTATTCTACAACTTTTTATCGTTTTTTTGGTATGCTGTCAGCAGACTTTTGACAATTTTATATTTTTTTAATAATCAACTACTTGACACGAAAGTATAGGCGACTATGGTTTTTCATTTATCCATGAATGATATATCCTTCATAATCTCATCAACGCCGAACCTGTACGAGCACCAGTCCACTTACTTCATCACTTCCTCCCTTGTCATTCCACCAGAAAGGTATATGCCAAAGCCGTCAAACATTTCTGCCAGTCTGTCGGTGGCAATGGGATATTCGTTTAAATGCGTTATGGCAATGGATTTTTTGTATTTACAGTCATTTGCGGACAAGTCCATATTTATTCGGCTTTTTAAGTCTGCCAAATCCAGAGTTCCATACCGCAGGCTGTCCTGATATGGGTTTGGCACATTAGTCATATCAACCATATCCGCGTTTATATCAGACTTTGGACATTCCGTGTCAAATCTGCCCGCGCCGTGTCTTGTCATATATGCCCTTGAAACATAGCAAGCCTCAATATCCGCTGTCCTCGCTCCGATAATTTTCTGCGGATTTTTCAAGCCTGTATTGCTCGGCGTAAGATGCGGCATATAGGCTGTATTGTTTTGGTCGAGCAACAGCCCCTGTGCGCCTTCAAAAATAACATACGAGTAATCGTCGATAATGCCGTCATCTGCAATCTCCATATTGTCAAGCATAGCGTAAAAATCACATATATAATTTTCCATAATGCTGTCGCGGCAGCTTAAAATCTCTGTCCACTTGGGGGGAAGCTTGTCAATGCACAATTCTTTTAATCTATATGGAAAGTATTCTGTGGCAATTTTTTCAAGAATTTGTGTGGTTTCATCTGCGGACATTTTAGCAAGCCCTCCAACAGTCAGCCGCAAATATGTCCTTGACCTTACTATCGTCTCAAATATTCCCAAGCCGCAGCTGCCATGCTTATCCCTGCCACGACATTCCTCCACAAGCTGGTTGAGCATCATGTCAAACGGCGTCGTCACAAGGCAATTTCCATTTACAAAACATATACCCGCAAATCGTTTATCTGCACTGGCTTTTTCCGCACTGGCTTCGTCAGCACTATTTTTATTTATATTGTCTTTTTTTGTGTTGTCTTCAATCACACTATCCTCCTTCGCATTGCCTTCACCTGCAAAGTGCCCGCTTACTTCGCCAAGTTCAGTCATTTCCTTATTAAATATAATCGGATTTACAATAAACTCCTCCGCCAAATACGTATCCGCTCCCGCAAACATTCCCGCGCCAAAATGGTGAAATACATGCCGCACTCCTGTCGGAGAAACGACTGTATGTCCCCTCTGGCTGCCTCCGTTGTGGCATACGACAAGACACGGCTTTCCTTGCTTTTTCGCCTCATATGCAAAATAGTCCGTCATAAGCCCCTTGCCCTCGTCTCCGAAATTTGCCCCAATCACAATTTTTGCCGTTTCCATACAAGCGTTTCTCCTCTCCTAATTAAAACTCTACCAGTTCCTTTGACGCGTCAATATTCACCAGTCCGCTGATTGCCCTGCTCACCACGACAGCTGTAGAGCCGTCCCAAGATGACGCAACCTCACCCGCGTCTTTTCCTGATGCTACCTCCAATATCGAAACAATGATTTCAGGAATTTTGGTACAGTCAGAAACAAGCACTGCCCTCTGCCCGATAAGGTCAGTCCATCTTTCAATCACATTGTCCCTGCGCCCTATCATGCCTGCGCCCTCCTCAATCATCAGGTGGTACACCTCGTACCGCCTTGAAACCTCGGTGAGCAGCTCGACTGCTGACAAGTCGGCTTCCACGCTGTCGCCGATAAATTTTTCTATATCATTCTTTCTAAGAATGTTCAGAAAAGGCTCGTCTCCGATAGTGAACAGAAAACCTTTTTTCCCGCGCTTGTCAAAAGAATCAATTTTCGTATGCCTCGCCGCGAAATACCAGGGAAGCGTGTACGACTCGCCCTCGTTTGCTCCGCCCCCGCGCTCGAAATATATGTCGTTTAGCTGCTCGGCAATCCTTATGTCCGATTCAAACTGCGATACCTGCAGTGGGTGGCTGTCGCACTCGACATCGCCAAACGCCATAACCATAATCTGCGGATCTTCTACTGGCTTCCTATCATAGATCTCCAAAATAAGTGTGTTCAGCTTTTTTGACACTGTTTCCAGCACACGCCCCATTGAGCCTGTCACATCAAGCCCCAGAATAACTGGCGTTGAATTTGGGTGCTCGTCGGAGTCGCAGGACTCCCTGTATGATATCCCCCTAGGCTCCATCTCTGGCTTTACCGAACCCGCCCTGTACAAATCCCTTGCCGTAGAGCTTGCCGTAAAGCCCCTGCTTGCCGTATAACGCCTCCAATCGCTGCTTGTAAATGTCCCACATCCCATAACTTTAATCTCCCTTCCTGTACAAATCATTGATTTCCATTTTTACAAATCTTCTCTCCCCATATGAGGCGTACAGCGCCCTATCCCACTTTTCATACTCCTCATATGGGCTACTGCCCGAACCGCCTGTCAAAAAATCCATAAACGGCTTGGGGGCTTTTGCTCTGCTGCCTATAAGCTTGCGCCCGATTAATTTCACGCTCTCCAAGTCCGTGACTGCCGAAGACCTTTTCGTGCTTTTTGCCGATACGGGCATAATCTCGAAAATTTCTTTTGTAACGCCAAGCATATTTTCGCCTTCCCTCACCGCATACCACCACCCGCCCAGCAGCAAAACGGAGTGTGCGTTTGGCGATATAAAACAATTATCTATGCTGATGCCGTTGTGCGCCAGCCCACTGTATTTTAGATAACATGCCAGATTACACAGCCTGCTGATTATCCATGCCACATGCCTGTCGTCAAGACTGCCGCCAAAATATCCGCATACGCTTTTTAGCGGATATACGTCTTCGGGCTTATCAAGCACAAGGACAAATTCGCCGCCCTTGGTCCTAAAGTTTTGGTACGGCTTTGGAAGAAATCTGCCCAAGTCCTCCTCCATTTTTTTATCGCCGTATCGTATGTCGCTGATTCTTTGGACTGCATTTTTATAATATTTTTCCTTGTCACTGCCAAATACATATATGACCTTTGTTTTCGTCACATAGCAGCGCCCCAGCTCAAACCCAAAAAACGTATCGTAATTTACCGCGATATGTTTTTCGTTCTCTTTAGTGAGCAGGATAAAGTCCGTCTTTTCCCACTGCCCGCTTTTAAGAAGTTCACGCGCTCTGTCGTAAAGCGCATTTATTCTGTCAAATACCTCGAGCGCCTCCGCGCTTTTGTTCGTATCAGTGTGCCAAAGCTTGACAAGCTCCCTGTATTTTGCCTTTGCGGCATCCTCGCCGTATGGAAATAAATCGCCGCTTTTGTCGATGGATAAAATTTCGTCTGCGCTCATCGCCCACCCTCTCGTACTTTAAATTCTGTCTTCCATATAAATATATTTCCCTCAAACGCCAGCCATATAATGTCTTTCTCTGGGCAGCAACGGGATTATATCCTCACCCTTGTTCCTTTTGGCATACAGCTCTTTGACATAATCGGTAATGTCAGTGATGCCCACTATCCACTCGCTGACATATTTTTTCACTGCTCCGCCCCTAAGTCCCAGTTGTATTGAACGGTAGTTTTGAGGATTTCCGTGTATATCCCTTTCGGGATCCCATTGACACCTGATTTCGGACTTTTTTACCTGCGCTCTCCATTCGTCATGACTGATTTTCATGTCCGCGCTGTATGAAGACATTACTGCATTTTTCACGATAAAGTCAAACGCCTCACGCTTTATATCAATGGCAAGTACGCGCTCCTGCCCTTCCTTCGTCCCCCAGCCGCATCGGTACATCATCCACAAAAACGACGGCTTTATCCAAGTCATTCTTTCCATTTTAAAGCTGCTGCCAAATGTTCCCCTGCGGGCCGCCTCGTCTGCAATGGTTTTATTGTATGCCTGATATATCCTGATTGTGTCATCTGTATATACTGCCCTTATTTCCCTGTCTGCAATATGTTCACTCATAATCTTTTCTCCTTTCTGCGCATAAATAGCTTTGCGGGGCGGTGTCCTGAGCCTGTGGTAAATTCGTCGGTCTCCACCACGTAATCAGCCGCTTTTTTGCGGAAATTGGCGGGCAGCAGGGATACATTTGCGATAACCTCCTGGACTCTCTGCAGCGCGGTCAGCGTGAACTTTTCAGGAAGAAAGTCAAGCGCCGTCTCAAAATCACTTCCGCTGCGCCTAAGCTCCGAAAGCGCCACGGCTATGATTTTTGCGTGGTCGAACGCAAGCCTGCCGCTGTCGATAAGCTCAAACTCTGTGCGCCCGAAGCGTGTCCTTACCTCTCTAAGCTTTGCCGAAAGCTGCGTGACGCCGTCTTTTAACGTCAGCTCGTATATGCCGCTGTCGCCGCACTCAAATGAAACGTCAAACCACCGCGCGTCGGCGGCATCATCGCCCCCTGTTATGTCTTCACTCCCGCTGCTTATCACGGACATAAACGCGTTTGAGATAATGCGCCCGCGCGGATCCCGCTCTACATCGCTGAATACGCCGACTGGCATAAGCGACACGGGCTCAAGGTTACATTCCTCGCGCACCTCCCTGTATGCGCACGCTTCTATGGTTTCATTCATTTTTAAAAATCCGCCTGGCAGCGCCCAACAGTTTATGTACGGGTTCACGCCGCGCTTTACCAGAAGTATGGAAAGGCTTACCCGCGGATCATGGCGGTAGCTTTCCTCCTCGTGCGTGCGCACTGTCACGGCGACAATGTCCGCTGTCACGGAAGGACGCTCGTAGTTCTCCATACTGTATGAGGACAGGAACTGCTCCTCGCCTGACCTCTCGGCTTCTGTTTCTGTCTTAGCCGCTGATATCTCGCCTGCTGCTTTCGTCTTAGCCATCAATATTTCATCTGCTTGGGCTGACTTCTGATTTTGCTCTTTGTTTGCGCTCAAAATAAAAACCTCCCGACTTTTAGATATTATGTTTTTGTTATTATCAAATAGATAATATCAGTCATATAATATCTTGTCAAGAGGTTTTCTCTAATTTTTTTATTGCTTGATTTTTTATCGCTCTGTGCCATTTAAGAATCAAAGCTTATAATTAAAATGACTTGAAATTACAAATATAACATAGGTTTCAAACAGTGCAGCTTCTTCCGCGTTTTGTAACAGGCTTTCTTTTTTATTAATATGCTTCTTGCCCGACGCGATTCCAAGATTTCCGCATGTGTTATTATTGTCCAGCTTATGCAAAATATTATCCAGCTTGCAATTACAATGCCGGAACTGATTGCTCGTGTGAAAGCCGCGAAAAGACTGCTAAAATTCAGCGAGCTGCTTGCAAAAAAAGAGGCGCGCTATGAACTCCTGAACATACTTCCCTGCCCATAAATCCCAGTTGTATTGAGCGGTAATTCGACGGATTTACATATATCGCTCTATTTCCCCTCATCAAAATAAAACACTCTTCCTTTAGGTCTAAAGGGAAGTCTGCTCCCTTTGGGAACAAGGAAAGCGTGCTCGCGGTGAATTTCGAGATTATTTTCAATATAACCATCAGTTATTATCAGCAGTGGACCGTTTTTTGGAAAGTCCTTTGCGTTTTCCAGCAGGTCGACCGCGGGCTGCAGGATTGTGCCGCCTCTGCCTTTTACTTCTACTCTGCCTGCAATGTCCTCGGGCGCGACATACCCTATATCATATGCCTGAGCGTCACAGAAAACCACCCTTACAAGCGGCACCTCTTTTGCGACTGAATAGCTTGCGGCAGCGCCAAGCGCCATGCCTATAAGTTTAGCGCTCATTGAACCTGAAGTATCTATTATTACGGCATATGTCCTGCTGTTCTCGGGTATGTCCGCTGTCACATAGCTTGGTCGCGGTATGTCCGGCACGCTGCTCTGACGGCGGCTGGGGCGCGCATAGGTCCTATGCTTTTCAAGCGGCGCAAAATTTATGTCAAACCATTTAGCAAGCTCTACATCCCATGGAATAGGCGGCATTGATAGTGCTTTTATCTCCTCGATAAGCCCTGCCGGAATATATCCCCTTCCGCGGCTCTCATGATATTCAAGCCCGCTGCGCAGAGCATTTTTGCAAAAGTCGTCAAGCGTAGTCGGCTTTAGCTTTGACTCTGCATAGCCCTCGTCAAGAATATCTCCCTTGCCATAACCCCTAAAGGTTTCCAGCTTTGAATTTTTGCGGATATTTCTGACAATAATGTCATAAATTTCCTCTGCCGAAAAGTCCTTATATTCCTCATCATAGAGCAGCCCGTTCATAGGCATCGTGCCTATCTGCATTTCCTTTAACCAGCCGTTTATCACAAAATCACACGCTATGTTCCATAAATATGGGTCTCTGCCCTGACAGCGCTCATGATGCTGAAGCCCCGCATGGAGATACTCATGGGCGAGGACGAATTTCCACTCTTCGGCTGTGAGCCGCGCCGCTGAATTTACATATATCTCGCGCCTTGTGACATTTACTGCCGCTATGGAAATATCGTCATGCCCATATTTCGAAGCCCCACTGCCAAAGCCCACCTCGACAAGCTTAAATCCCGCCGCAAGTCCTCCCAAAAGCGGATAATGGCTTATAAACCATTCTGCGGCAGTTTTCTGCACAGTCCTCTTTTCATCAGTCCTCCCGCCTGCCTCGTCAATCACCGAGCGCACCGAATCCGCGAGCGCATAGGCAAATTCGGCTGCATAGCCTTGCTGTGAATATCCCGAATACCGCGTAAAACGATAGCTCTGCGGCTTGTGGTTCCAAATCATGTCAGACGCGCCCTGTCTCGCAGTGCCGTAAACATTACCTTCCCAGCTAATCCCCTTTTGCAGCAGCAATTCATAAATGCCTTTTTCATCCGCTGAGAAAAAAGCCGTATCTTCCAACTGCGCGGCAGGTACGCCAAGCTTTATGTCAGCCAGAAATTTGGAAATATAAATATCGCACGCCATATTCCACAGCCTGCGATCACACTTTTCAATCCATTTTCGCTCTCCCTTTTCAGTATCCTCAAAATATCCGGGCATATTTTCCGTATCAAAATGCCCGAAGCAGAGATGCAGCATACAGTGCGCGATAATATGCAACCACTCCTGCGCCGTCCTGCTCACATATCTGTTAAGCATAATGTCCCCGCTCTGGTAAACAACCGCCGCGGTACCGTCCCCCAGTTGTCCCTTGTCTGCAATGCGAATGTCAATTCTGAGCCGCCCGAAAAGCTGATGCTGCTTTACAGCCTCAATCCCGGCATACAGCTTTTCCTCATTCGGTGTAAGCCTGTCCGATGCCTTGTTTTTGCTCTTTGCCATTTTTATCTCCGATTTTGAATTTTAAATCAATTGTCAAAAGCCCGCTATTTGTCACTCTTCACCAGTCTTGGCAGGTCTCTCACAATCTCCAGCATAAACCACTCCGGCAATACCTCATCGCCGTCAGACGACACCACCATCTGCGCAATTTCCAGATTAATATGCGACAACTCCTTTATCATAGCCTTCGCCCTATGCGCAAGCTGCTGCGTGTTCCTGTCCAGCCCCTGCTTGTCCGCAGGCAGCTCCAAAAGCAGCTTCGCCCTAAAGCTCTGAGCAACAAAATACAGGACATCCCTCTGCGCAGGATCTGACGGGAAATAAGCCTTTCCCTTTATAATATCGCTCAACAGATTTTTATTTTCAATCTGCTTAACAAACGCAAGGAACATACCCGCGTGGTGCGCCGACACTGAACCGTATGCAAGTACCCTGAGTATGCTCTCGGGAACCTCCTTTTCTCCCGCGCCGTATTCCTTCAGCGCATCGCTTAGCATATGCCACGAACGCGGCGTGGAATAGGGCTCCTCTGTCTTTGGCGGTTCAGAAAAAAGATGGTCGGGACGCTGCGTTATGTAATCAGTCACCCAACTGTGCACGCCTGCCGCATACGCCCATTCAAGCCATTGAGCAGGGTTTGCGACAAGCTGCACATGAAACATTCTGTTTATCAGCGCGCTCGACATTGTCTTTACAATCGCGCCGTCCTGTGAACGGTTGCCTGCGCCTATCACTATGCTGCCCTCCGGAAGATAATACTCCCCTATCCTCCGCTCATAAATCAAACTGTAAAACGCTTTCTGCACCTCCTGCGAACAGGCGTTGAGCTCGTCAAGGAACAGCACATACGGCTCGTTCCTAGCTATCATTCTCGGCGGCATAAAGCGCGAGGTCTCGCCGTCTATCTTTGGTATGCCTATGATGTCCTCTGGGGCAAGCTGGCTGCCAAGCAGCGAAACACATGGCAGTCCAATATTATCGGCAAAGCTCTGCACCAGCGCGGATTTGCCAATGCCCGGCGCTCCCCATATAAAAACCGGGCGTATCGGTGAAATATTCAAAAGTAAATCCGATAGTTCATTTTGTGTCACTGTGTATGCAAGATTCATTTTTATTTTCCTTTTTCCATATAACTATTTTTACGCCAGCCATCATCTTTGCTCTCGCTTGCGGCTGTGGCGGTTTGCAAGCTACAATACTATCTTGCTGAAATACCTCGGCGGGATGTCCTTTAGCGGGATTAGCGTCCTGTACCGAGCCTCTGTACCAGCCTGCGCCTATAATCCCGCTCATCAACGAGGGGGTATTGATTTTCTTACTCCTTCTCGTAATTCTCCCCGATGTATGCCATGTATCGAAATATCTGCATAGTTACATTATAATCCACATATGACTTATGTTCAATAAGAGAAGACGTGAAAAAGGACATTGTTTTTCTTGCTGTAAATTTTATATATCCTTGCTGATTTTCCAATTGATTTCGTCAAAGACAAAACTCCTGATATAAAGCCAGTCTTGTTCTTTATATCAAGAGTCTCGTTCTTGTTTAATCATATGTCTCGTTTTCGGTATGGTCTGCCTGCCGCGAATTGTCCGCGTTAGTAGTATTTCATGATTTCTTCGCGGGTATAGTCTGCGTAACTTCTGTTCTAAATTGTACCCCTTGTCAAGGACATTTTTTTAATCTGTTATAGGGAATGTATGTTTGCCTTTGCTTTCGTTCA
>CANQSB010000002.1 GCA_947626435.1 uncultured Lachnospiraceae bacterium
CGTATCTTCCAAAACGACATTCAGGAAAAGATGTTTGAGATTATCGGGCTTACGAAGGAGACTGCAAATGAGCGCTTCGGCTTTTTGCTGAACGCTTTCAAATACGGAGTGCCGCCTCATGCGGGACTTGCTTATGGTCTTGACCGAATGGTCATGCTTATGGCGCAGGCAGATTCAATCCGCGAGGTGATTGCATTCCCCAAGGTAAAGGATGCCTCATGCCTTATGACGGACGCGCCGAATCTGGTAGACGACATACAGCTTGAAGAGCTTGGCATTGCTGTTGTAAAGAAATAAAAACGAAAATATACAAAGGAAGTGTTAGCGGATGTCGGCAAGAAAGCAAAGCGCAGCTCAAAATCCTGATGAGGAAAAAAAGCTTAAAGGTAAAAAGGACTTGGCGTTGGAGATAATAGAGCGGCTGAAAAAGGAGTACCCTGACGCGGACTGCACGCTTGACTACAATCAGGCGTGGAAGCTGCTTGTCAGTGTGCGCCTTGCCGCTCAGTGCACTGACGCGAGGGTGAATATTGTTGTGAAGGGGCTTTATGAAAAATATCCGAGTGTTGCGGCGCTTGCTGCTGCCGATGTCGAAGATATAGAGGCGATTGTCAAGCCATGCGGGCTGGGGCACAGTAAGGCGCGGGATATAAGTGCGTGCATGAAGATGCTGCAGGAAAAGTACGGCGGCAATGTCCCAGATGACTTTGACAAGCTCTTGGAGCTTCCAGGAGTGGGCAGGAAAAGCGCCAACCTTATAATGGGTGACGTATTCAAAAAGCCCGCGATAGTCACGGACACCCACTGCATAAGGCTTGTAAACCGTATGGGACTGGTGGACGGCATAAAAGAGCCAAAGAAGTTAGAGATGGCGCTTTGGAAAATAATACCGCCAGAGGAGGGCAGCGATTTCTGCCACAGGCTTGTAAACCACGGCAGGGAGGTCTGCACGGCGCGCAAAAAGCCTTATTGTGATAAATGCTGTTTGAATGATATTTGTAAAAAGAATATATAGCAATTGCGGAATGTGGTCTTAACCGTCCGAGTTTGTGCGAAATATACAAAAACGCGACTTGGTGCGCGATGCGAATCGTCGCTTATTTTGTATATTTCACCCAAACTCTATGTTATAGAATAGAGTTTCGCAAATACCTAAATAAATATATGTAAAAGGGAGAATCATATGAAAAGACTTGAAACTGCTGACGATTTGATAGATTTGGCACATAAGCTGCTTGATGCGTTTAAGGAAAAGAGGAAAGAGCTCAATTTTGACGAGGTCTTGGGCAGGATACTGGCAAATGCGACCGAGCCTGACGACCGCTTTAAATGTGACGAGTTGGTGCGCATTATCAGTAATATTGAGCGTGGCGAGGAGAAAATTAATTACCTTTACCGTCCCGTAAAATTTGAGGGAATGCTGCAGAGAAAGCTTGACGGAAAGGTGTATCTCAATGATATTGCTATTCCGGAGGGCACTACTGTTGAATTTATGCAGGATGACAATTGGGCGATAGGTTATCTTAGGAAAAATCCAAAGACGATAGGAATGAGTATTTTTGACAGAAACGGGAATATGGTTATCGAAACGATTAACCAAGTTAAGGCGAGGGTAAGATAAATATTAACAGATGCTGATAAGACCGCAAAAGATTTATGTTTAAGACGCTTTAAGGGTCTGGAAAATACGATGTTTCCATAATAGTATACGGATAATGCGTCATATACAAATAAAAGGGCTGCCGCACTAAGGAACGCAAACGCAAAATATAGTATCATATGACTTAGATACGATACGATATTTTGCTTGCTTAATCCTTATTGCTACAGCCCCTGATTTATTATATTAATGCCAATTATAAAATCCGTAAAGCGCACTTTCTATCCGTTTAATGTAGAATAATAATCTTTAATCATGATTTGGATGAGCGCCGATAACGGTTATGGCGTTTACTACGGTAGCGAGTATTTCAGTCTTAGCCTGCTGCGAGGAAACATTCAATTTGTGAAAAAGAGCGCCCTTGTCCGAACGCACATAATTTGGTTTAAGCCGGTTAAGCGCGTATGTAGCCATATCAAGTCGGCATTGCTCGCAGCCGCAGATGTTTGGCATAGTCGGCAAAAGCTTGTTTAACTGTTCTTCGACATCTTCTTCAGTTATGTTTCTCAAACCCTCCATGGTCGTCCTCCAATCAGTGATACATAATGTTGCAGTGCATAAATATATCTGCTTCTTCTATATTATTACATTTTTCTAAAATAGGCAATCAGATTTTTACATATTTATTAATAATTTTCCTGTATATGAACAAACAATTGCATTTTCGCTATATCAATGATAAAATATTCATAATCTAATTTCACAAAAATCAGTCAAAAATAACTTAGGAGGACAATTTTATGAGGACCGAAGCTAAAGTCAGTACAGGCAGCAAATTTCGCGCGGGAGGACTTTTTAAGACAATCTTCCTTACGGCGATACTCTGTATGCTCATACCGCTTGCGATTATGGCATACACGACCATCAGCGCGGTTCGCGCAAATCTCACGCAGACTACGAATTCAAACCTAAGCCAGCTATCGCTTGAAAAGATGAATGAGGTAAATTCAGTCATTCAAAATCAGGTAGCGCTCACCAAGGCAGTCGCGCAGTCGCCTTATGTCGCCGGTGAGGTGGCAAAGCAGTATGCGTCGGGAAAAATTGACGATGGCGCGGACGGCGTTCTGCAGGATTATTTTGGCACAATATTTGACAATGCCAACGGTTTATATGAAAACTTCTTCATCACTTGCGGGACGGCGGGCATAGCCGACGGCATAGGCGGAAGCACTCTACATGATGTTACGGGTGAGCCATGGTATGACGCGTGCGTATCGTCGGGCGAGTTCCTTGGCAACAATATTTCTCCCGTTACAGGCAGACCTGTTTATGTCATTTCTTATGCGGTTAAAAATCCGGACACAGGTGAGACGGTCGGAGGTCTGAACAATTCAATCGACTTAGGAAATATGACAAATACCATCACAGGCTCTATAAATGACGAGAACACAAAGGTTTTAATCATAGACGAGGACGGCTACATAATCGCGAGCCAGAACGACAGTCAGATTCTGCAGATAAATTTTAATGAGGAAAATGAAAGCACAGCGGCAGCCATGAAGACGATGCTTGCCGAAAAGACAGGGAGCATCAAATTTGAGTTTGACGGTGAGGAAAATGTGGGCGCATTTTCAAACAGCGGCAGCATGTACACGCTTGTATATATGCCCGAGCGCGCGTATATGTCAACCATAAACGCACTTTTTGGAAAAATAATTATTGTCGGTATTCTCTGCTTTGTTGCAGCCACAATATGCATTGTGTTTATTTCGATATCAATCACATCGCCGCTTGGCAGAATGGTTGACATTATTGAGGCATACGGCAATGCGGACTTTACGCGCGAAGTGCCTCAGAGCATGATGAAGCGCAAGGACGAAATCGGCATACTTGCGAGGTCAATGGAAAACATGCAGGGCGCTATGAGAGATACAGTGCGCGAGATTATGAGCGAGGCGGGTTCTGTAAATGACAGCGTAAACATTTCAAATGAGCAGATGGAGGCACTCACAGTAAAGATTGACGAGGTGAACGGGCATGTAACTGACCGCGCCGCGGAAATGCAGGAAACGGCGGCAAGCACAGAGGTCATGAATCAGAACACATCAAGCATCAGAGCCGCAATTGAGGCAATCAGTAAGGACACAGGCAATGGCAAGGAAGTATCGGAGGGCATAAGCAGGCGCGCGCAAGGCCTGAAGCAGAATGTGGAGCAGTCAAGCAGACGCGCGGAAGTGCTTACGGAGGATATAAACAAAAATCTCAGGAACGCAATCGAGCAGTCAAAGGCGGTCAACAAGATTAACGAGCTTTCGGATGGCATAATGGAAATAGCGTCACAGACAAACCTCCTCGCGCTCAACGCTTCGATTGAGGCGGCGAGAGCAGGTGAGCATGGAAGGGGCTTCGCCGTAGTCGCTGACGAGATAAGGAAGCTTGCCGAGGATTCGCAAAAGGCGGTAGAGGCGATTCAGGAGATTACGCAGAAAGTAGTTGTAGCCGTCAATAACTTATCGGACAATTCTGAAAAGGCAATTTCCTTTATCAGCAATGACGTGATAAATGACTACCAGACGATGGTTGAGATAGGCGAGCAGTATTATGAGGATGCGCAGTCGGTTAAGAATATCGTGGAAGCGATAGACGTATCGGCGGCAGAGCTTACAAAATCAATAAACATTATGGCGGACTCAATAGGTGAAATTTCAATAGCAAACAATGACGGAGCGGAGGGCATCACGAACATTGCGCAGAATACGGCTGACATTTCAGAGAGCGCGGGACAGATTTCAGGTATGATGAGGTCGGTAGAGGAGAGCGCGCAGAGGCTTAAGGACTCTGTTGGAAAGTTTTTAGTTTAGGTTTTATATAAAAAGCCGCCTGGAGCGGCAGAAGGAGGAAAGTGTGAAAAGTACTTCTAAGGCAGCGGAGGACGCAGCCTAAGAAGTACTAAGTTTCACACTGGAAAAACGCAAGAACGGCGTTTTTCATATAAAGAGCCGCCCAAGGCGGCAGAAGGAGGAAAGGTATGTCAGACATTATGAAGCTTCAAAACGGAAGCGATATCCGCGGTATTGCGTGCGAGGGCGTGGAAGGTGAAAACGTAAATCTTACGGAGGAAGCGGGCAACCGCATAGGAGGCGGCTTTGTAAAATGGCTTTCTGAAAAGAAGGGCGTGGAGGCATCCAAGCTGCGCATAGGCGTAGGACATGATTCGCGAATTACTGCGGACAGTCTGCTTGCGGCTGTCGCAAAGGGCATGACGGCGGCGGGCGCAAAGGTTTATTCCTGCGGTCTTGTATCTACGCCGTCAATGTTTATGACTACTGTTTTTGATGAGTTTAAATTTGACGGCTCGGTGATGATTACGGCAAGCCATCTTCCGTTTAACAGAAACGGATATAAATTTTTTGACAGGGACGGTGGTTTGGAGCATGACGACATTACGGCGATATTAAAGACGGCTGCCACCCTGCAGGCTGCGGACGCGGATATTTCCGCTATGGAAAAGGTTGATACGCTTTCGGTATACTGCGCGTTTTTGAGGGATAAGATAAAAAAGAGCATAAACGCGGCGGATTATGAAAAGCCGCTTAGTGGGCTTCATATCGTGGTTGATACAGGAAACGGCGCGGGCGGATTTTTTGTGGAAAAGGTATTAAACCCGCTGGGCGCGGACACGTCAGGCAGCCAGTTTTTAGAGCCCGACGGCAGATTCCCCAACCACATACCAAACCCTGAAAACAAACAGGCTATGGAATCAATCCGCAAGGCGGTATTGGACAATAAAGCGGACTTAGGCATTATCTTTGACACAGACGTGGACAGAATGTCGGCAGTGCTGCCAAACGGCGACGAGATAAACCGCGACGCGATAATCGCCATGATGACGGCAATCATCGCGGAGGACTATCCCAACGGCACTATAGTCACTGATTCTGTGACAAGCGACCGTCTCACACGCTTTATTGAGAGCATAGGGATGAAGCACCACAGATATATGCGTGGATATAAAAATGTGATAAATGAGTCAATCCGCTTGAATAAAGAGGGAATCGTCTCGCCGCTTGCGATAGAGACATCGGGACATGGTGCGCTGAGTGAAAATTATTTCCTTGACGACGGCGCGTATATGGCGGTTAAGCTTTTGATTGCGCTGGCTAAGGCGGCAAAGGAGGGCAAGGCACTTGCGTCGTTTATAGAGGGCTTTGAGAAGAGCTTTGAGGAGAGAGAGTACCGCTTTAAAATAGACTGTGAGAATTTTGCGGATTATGGTAGAGAGGCTCTATGTGTATTTGAGGAAAGGGCAAGGCAACGCGGCTACGATATAGCGCCCAATTCCTACGAAGGAGTCCGTATCACATTTGACACAGACGACATAAAAGGGTGGCTGCTGCTGCGCATGTCGCTCCACGATCCGCAGATGCCGCTAAAAATGGAGGGCGCGCGAGAGGGCGACTGTGACAGGCTTTTTGGCATAGTGCTTTCCCTGCTTGAAGGGTTTGACTTGCTGAAAATTAAAAAATAGGCAGCAGGCGGTTTTTATGTTATAAAATGGGATTTTGAATTGCGAAATGTGTTCTAAACTGTCCGAATTTAGTCAAAATATATAAAAACGCGGCTAGGCGCTGCGCGAGACGCCGCTTATTTTATATATTTTGCCTAAATTCTAAGTTGTCGAATATAGTTTCGCAAATGTTTATGATACATAATATAAGGAAGGGAACGAAAAGTTACAGGTTGTTGTTATGAGAATTGGAATGGGATATGACGTACACCGTCTTGTGGAGGGCAGGCCGCTTATAATGGGCGGCGTCACGATACCATATGAGCTGGGGCTTTTGGGACATTCTGATGCGGATGTGCTGCTCCACGCCATAATGGACGCGCTCTTGGGGGCGGCGGCGCTTGGCGACATAGGCAAGCATTTTCCAGACACTGATGAGCAGTACAGGGGCATTTCGAGCATTGTGCTGCTTGAAAAGGTTGGCGCGCTTTTGGAGGAAAATATGTTTTTCATAGAAAATATTGATGCCACGATAATAGCGCAGGCGCCGAAAATGCGTCCGCACATCGACCAAATGCGCCAAAACATAGCCGATGCGCTAAAAATTGACATTTCGCAGGTAAACGTCAAGGCGACCACAGAGGAGGGCTTAGGTTTTACGGGCGAGGGAAAGGGCATATCCGCGCAGGCGGTATGTATGCTCGCAAGCCCGAGAGATATAAGCATGCTGATCCCTGAAGGGCGGCAGTGCGAAGGCTGCAGCGGGTGCGTGGGAAATTTTGCAGGCGAGTCCGCTGAAAATTAGATTTAGAAGCTGGGCGTAACTTTTGCGGTTAATATAGTGATTGCAAAACGCTTTGAAGTTTTTCAAAGGTTTAAAAAATTAATAAAAATTAAGAAATCGGAGGAAAGAATTATGATTACAACACCACACATAAACGCAGAAAAAGATGCTTTTGGAAAGACAGTCCTGATGCCGGGCGATCCGCTGCGCTCGAAATTTATCGCGGAGAATTATCTTGAAAACGCAAAGCTTGTAAACAACATAAGAGGCATACAAGGCTACACAGGCACGTACAAAGGCACAAAAATCAGCGTCATGGCAAGCGGAATGGGCATGCCCACGATAGGCATATATTCATATGAGCTGTTCAATTTCTTCAACGTGGAAAACATAATGCGCATCGGCTCGACAGGCTCTATTCAGGAAAAAGTAAAAGTGCGCGACATCGTTATCGGAATGGGCGCATGCACAAACTCAAACTACGCAAGCCAGTACCAGCTTACAGGCACATTTGCGCCGATAGCGAGCTACCCGCTTATGAGGGAGGCAATCGCGCAGGCTGAAAAGGCAGGCGCAAGCTACCATGTCGGCAATATCCTGTCCTCAGATACATTTTACAGCGACAACAAGACAGAAAATGAGAGCTGGAAAAAGATGGGAGTGCTCTGTATCGAGATGGAGGCGGCGGCGCTCTACATGAACGCGGCTCGCTGCGGCAAAAAAGCGCTTGCGATACTTACCGTATCGGACAGTCTTGTGACAGGCGAGGAGACCACAGCGGAGGAAAGACAAAATTCATTTACGCAGATGATGGAAATTGCGCTTAACACGGCGGTTGCCGTGGATTAAAGAAGTCTAAGACGTCAAAGGTGGCACGGAAATCAAAATGGGCATTTTCAAAAATATAAGGAATGAAATAAGGGTTATACGCGAGCGCGATCCCGCAATACATTCAAACATGGAGGTTTTTCTCTATCCAAGCTTTAAGGTGATGCTGCATTACAGAGTGGCGCATAAGCTTTACAAATCGGGACATTATTTCTGGGCAAGGTGGGTGTCGCAGCGCGCCGTGCGAAAGACAGGCATAGAGATACACCCAGGCGCGGAAATCGGTGAAAATCTGTTTATCGACCACGGAAACGGTGTTATAATAGGAGAGACGGCAATTGTCGGCAACAATGTCACGCTCTATCAGGGAGTGACGCTTGGCGGCACGGGCAAGGAGCACGGCAAGCGCCACCCGACTATAGGCGACAATGTAATGATAAGCGCGGGCGCAAAGGTGCTGGGTTCATTCAAGGTGGGCGAAAACTCAAAAATCGGCGCGGGCAGCGTCGTGATTGAGGAGGTGCCGCCAAACTGTACCGTGGTGGGCGTGCCGGGGCGCATAGTGCGGCACAACAACCAAAAGCTTGTGCGCGAGGACTTGAACCAGGTCGATCTGCCCGATCCCGTAAACGAGGATTTGAAGGAATTAAAATACGCCAATTCGCAGATGATTAACCGCATCATCGAGCTGGAACAGCAGGTTAAGCTTTTGCAGAAGGAGCTTGACGGCAGGAATGGAGGACAATGACAAAAATGGAAAACAAACTATCCTTTTACAATACGCTCACAAGGCGCGTGGAAAGGTTTATACCGAATAATGATGGAAAGGTGTCAATGTACACCTGCGGGCCGACAGTATATCATTATGCGCATATCGGCAACCTCAGAAGCTACATAATGGAGGATTTGCTTGAAAAAACGCTGCGCTATATAGGCTATGACGTCAAGCGCGTTATGAATATAACTGACGTGGGGCATCTTTCAAGCGACGCCGATACGGGCGAGGACAAAATGCTGAGCGGAGCAAAGCGCGAGCACAAGAGCGTGATGGAGATAGCAAAATTTTACACTGACGCGTTTTTTAGCGACTGCAGAAAGCTGAATATCAAGACGCCTGACGTCGTGGAGCCTGCCACGAACTGCATAGACGAGTTTATTCATATGATTACGGTATTGCTGGAAAAGGGCTACGCGTATGAGAGCGGCGGAAATATATATTTTGACACTTCAAAGCTGAAGGAATACTATGTATTTTCGAGCCAGAGCGAGAAAGAGCTGCTTGTCGGCGTGCGCGATGACGTGGGCGAGGACGAAAATAAGAGGAATAAGAGCGACTTCGTGCTGTGGTTTACAAAGTCAAAGTTTGAGGATCAGGAGCTTAAATGGGAGAGCCCGTGGGGGCTTGGGTATCCAGGGTGGCATATTGAGTGCTCGTGCATCAGCATGAAGCATCTTGGCGAGTATATGGATATTCACTGTGGCGGCGTGGACAATATTTTCCCGCACCATACGAATGAGATTGCGCAGAGTGAGGCGTATCTTGGGCATAAGTGGTGCAATTACTGGTTTCATGTGCATCATTTGAATGACAAGTCGGGGAAGATGAGTAAGTCGAAAGGGGATTTCCTTACTGTGTCGCTTTTGGAGGAAAAGGGGTATGATCCGCTTGTTTACCGCTTTTTCTGCTTACAGTCGCATTACCGCAAGCCGCTTGAATTTTCGTATGAGGTGCTTGACAACATGAGTGCGGCGTATGACAAGCTGGTGAAACGGATAGGCGCGCTTGACAGGAGCGGTGAGGTTGATAAGGAGAAATTTGATGAGTACAGGGCGCAGTTTGAGGAGGCGCTTTGCGACGACTTAAATTCGGCTATGGCGGTGACGGTACTTTATGATATGCTCAAGGCGGATATGTCGGATGCGACAAAGTTTGCGCTGGCGGAGAGCTTTGATGAGGTGCTGTCGCTTGATTTTGCCGTGGCGCACGAGAAGAAGGCGGCGGACAGCGGAGTTGATGCGGAGTTTGAGGCGTATATACTTGAAAAGATAGAGGAGCGTAAGGCTGCGAAAAAGGAGAAGGATTTTGCTAAGGCTGATGCAATTAGGGATGAGCTGATGGCGAAGGGAGTTACGCTTAAAGACACGCGGGAAGGTGTTGTCTGGGAGCTTAAGAAGTGATATGAGGGTTTGTTATGGAGAATGACGGTATGCTTTCGCAGATACGGGCGGCGTTTGGCGGAGGCGGAGTGGATATCAGGACTTATTCACCGCTGACGTTTGCCTATATTGGTGATGCGGTTTATGAGATTATCATGCGTACTATTGTGGTGGATATGGGGCAGCGTGCAGTGGAGGAGCTGCACAGGCATACGATTAAGCTGGTGTGCGCGCAGACGCAGGCGGCTATGGCTGAGGCGCTGTATGATGATTTTATGACTGAGGAGGAGCAGGCAATTTACAGGCGTGGGAAAAATGCAAAAATTAATTCGTCAGCAAAGAATGCCAGTCTTGCGGATTACAAAAAGGCGACGGGATTCGAGGCGGCCTGCGGTTATTTGTTTTTGAGCGGCAGGTCGGAGCGTGCCGTAGAGCTTGTAAAAAAAGGGATTGAGCTGCTGGGCATTGAGATTTGACGGAATATTTGCGGTGAATGGAGTATTATTATGAGATATGAAGAATTTACGATAGAGGGAAGGAATGCCGTTATCGAGGCATTCCGCGCGGGCAAGCCGATTGATAAGCTGTTTATGCTTGACGGGGCGCAGGACGGGCCTATGCAGACTATAAAGCGCGAGGCAAAAAAGCACGATACCTTTATAAAGTATGTGACGAAGGAGCGTCTTGACCAGATAAGCAGCACGGGCAAGCATCAGGGCGTTATCGCGTATGCGGCGGCGTATGAATATGCGCAGGTTGAGGATATATTGACAGCGGCGCGGGAAAAGGGTGAGCAGCCGTTTATATTTCTGCTTGACGGCATAGAAGATCCGCACAATCTGGGGGCGATTATCAGGACAGCAAATCTTTCTGGCGCGCACGGCGTAATTATTCCAAAGGACCGCTCTGCGGGGCTTACCGCAGCTGTGGCTAAAGCGTCGGCGGGGGCTTTGAATTATACGTCCGTAGCGCGCGTGACAAATCTTGTCAGGACTATGGAGGATTTGAAAAAAGAGGGGCTGTGGTTTGTGTGCGCTGATATGGACGGTGATTTGATGTATGACCTTGATTTGAGGGGAGCTATTGGTCTTGTCGTAGGAAATGAAGGCTCGGGAGTGAGCAGGCTTGTGAAGGAGAGCTGCGATTTTAACGCCGCAATTCCTATGAAGGGCGATATTGATTCGCTAAACGCGTCGGTGGCGGCGGGAGTGCTTGCGTATGAGATAGTGCGCCAGAGAATGATGAAAAAGTGAGGCGGAAATGGCATCTGGATTTGAAACCTTTTCAGACGAGGAGCTTATCGACAGGATAAGGCAGGGCGAGAGCGGCATCACGGATTATATAATGGACAAGTACAAAAACCTTGTCAGAAAAAAGGCAAAGTCGATGTATATACTCGGGGCGGACAGCGACGACCTCATACAGGAGGGAATGATAGGGCTTTTCAAGGCTGTGCGCGATTATGACGCAGGCAGGGACGCGAGCTTTTACACGTTTGCGGATTTATGCGTGTCGCGCCAGATGTACAACGCCGTGCAGTCCTCGCGCAGGAAAAAGCATACGCCGCTTAACTCATACGTGTCGCTTTATGCTGATGCAAGGGAGAATGAAGGCGATGGCGATACTACGGAGCTTGTAAACCTGTTGATTTCGGGAATACAGACGAATCCCGAGGAGCTTTTCATAGATAAGGAGAATGTCGAGCAGATAGAGGCGATTATTTCCAAGGAACTGAGCGGCTTTGAAAAGCAGGTACTTGACTTGTACCTGACAGGGATGTCATATTCGCAGATAGCAAAGGTGCTGGGGCGTGACGCCAAATCTACAGATAATGCGCTGCAGCGGCTAAAGGCAAAGCTTAAGCGTGCTGTGGATAATAGTTGAGTTTCGTTGTCTGGCCATTTGAAATAAATGGCAGTTTTGGGCTGAAATAATGAAATAAATGATACAAGCAATTTATTGACTATGCGTGGAATAGAAGTTAAACTATTATTGTAATTATAGCTAAATATGAGGAGGAGCTTTATGAAGAAAAGGGAATTAATTAAAAAAAAGATTAATAAGGGGCTTGTGCTTGGAATTGCGGCAGCAGTGGCAGCGGCTATGATAAGCCCGGTTAATTTTGGACAGGCAGGGCTGTCGGAGGTGTATGCAGCGGAAGATGATAACGGTATTTCCACTATGCCTTTGCCGATAGAGACTCCGGCGTATGTCAGAAGCGTATATACGAATGAATGGATTACGCCTGAACAGGCGGCAGTCAGACCGATAGCCGTAATGATGCCGACGGACAAGACGGCGCAGCCCTCATATGGCATAAGCCATGCCAAGGTTTTGTATGAGGTTATGGAGGAAGGCGAAATTTCGCGGCAGATGGCAATTATTGATGATTGGGCGGGACTTCCGCAGATAGGAAATGTGAGAAGCTGCAGGGCATACTATATTCCCGAAGCTACAGAATGGGACGCTATACTTGTGCATTTTGGCGGTGTAGTATATATGAAGGACAGGATTACCGCTCCCGACATAAATAACATCAGCGGTACGGCGCAGTACGGGGTGGGAGGCGGAGCTCCGGGTTCTGGTGCGTTCTTTAGGACTACGGATAAAAAAGCGCCGCATAATGCTTACACAAGTGCGGCAGGAATTATAAATGCCTGTGCTGAGCTTGGATATTCGACAACAATAAGACCTGAATACTACAAGGCGAAGCATTTTACCTTTGCAGAGGGAGTAAATACATTAGAGCAGTACGGTGCGGCAGCAGAGACGGCAAACACGATTGACCTTTCAAATATTTTTACATATACTAAAAGCTCGCTTGTATATAACCCTGCGGATGGTTTGTATTATAAGTCTTTACATGGAAAGCCACAGACGGACGCGCTAAACGGTGAGCAGCTTAAGTTTGCGAATGTAATTGTGCAGAATACAAAGTGGGCTAAGCTTGACGATAAGGGGTATCTTTATTTCCAGAATTATGATGCGACGGAGGACGGCTATTATTTTACAAAGGGTAAGTGCATACATGTGACATGGCAGAAGACGGACGATTATTCGCCGACAGTGTATTATGATGATTTTGGCAACGAGATACAGCTTAATGAGGGTAAGACTTATATTGCGATAGCCCAGAAAGGCAGAGAAGCTTTAAAATATTAAGAAACATTAAGGTTGTAAGGACACAACCTAAGTGTTTCTAAATGTTTAGAAAAACGCAAAGGCGGCGTTTTTCCGAATGATTTAGGTTGCTTAAAAAGACACCGCCTGAGTGCTTGTAAATGTTTGGGAAAATTTAGAGCGGTGTTTTGGGTGATTGGTGTGCCTGGTGGAGCGGGCAGATGGAGGATTAGGATGAGATACGAGAATATTAAACTGGATATGGATGGGGCGGTGCAGGCGTCGCTTTCGCTTTACATTCAGGAGGATTACCCTGCTGTATATGGGTTGCGCAAGCGTCCGTTGGTGCTTATCTGTCCGGGGGGTGGGTATGAGCATGTCTCTGTGAGAGAAGGTGAGCCGATAGCGCTTAATTTCCTTACGGCCGGCTGTCATGCGGCTGTGCTTTGGTATGACATTTCCAAGGACGGTGTGGAATATCCGCAGGAGCTTTTAGAGCTTGCGAAGGCAGTGAGCATTATCAGGAAAAGAGCGGATGAGCTTGCGATAGACAAGGACAAAATCATATTGGCGGGTTTTTCGGCAGGTGGGCATTTGGCGGCGTGTCTCGGGTGCTTTTGGAATGAGGAATGGCTCGAAAGGGAGATGAATATTTCAAAGGAAAGCTATAAGCCAAACGGTTTGATTCTGGCGTACCCTGTCATTACCTCTGGGGAATATGCGCATGTCGGCTCGTTTGTAAACTTTATGGGAGAAAAGGCATCACATGAGCTTGAGGTTAAGCTTAGCCTTGAAAAGCAGGTGACTAAGGCTGTGCCGCCGGTGTTTATGTGGCACACCTTTGAGGATGGAGCGGTACCTCTCGAAAATTCGCTTTTGTTTGCGTCGGCATTGAGGCGTGCAGGTGTAAATTTTGAATATCATGTATTCCCTCATGGAGGACATGGTTATGCCCTTGCTACCAAAGAAACGGCTGCTATACCTGAGTGCAAGGAGATAGACCCGCAGTGTGAGCAGTGGATGGAGCTGTGCAAAAACTGGCTCGAATATAATTTTGTTGAGAATTAAAAAATAGGCAGTCGTTTTTACGCGGTCGATACTGCATTAGCTGTAAGCAGAGCCTTGCAGATGCCTAAATTCGGACGGTTTAGAACATATTTTACAACTACCTATTTTATTTATGACGCTGAGGCGGCGGAAGGGAGATTGATATGAGGTTAAATAAAGAGGGGTTAAAGGATAGGGATGCATGGATAAAAGCGGGTTATTATGTGCCCGCGTTTGACAGGGAGAAGCTGGCGGAAAGCACGAAGAAAAATCCGGAGTGGATTCATTTTGGAGCGGGCAATATTTTCCGAGCGTTTCAGGCAAATCTGCTGCAGCAGCTTATCGAAGAGGGCAAGAGCGGGACAGGGCTTATCGTCGCAGAGGGCTTTGACTATGAAATCATAGAAAAAATGAATCGACCTCATGATGATTACAGCATTCTTGTGACACTCAAAAGCAGCGGAGAAGTTGAAAAAACGGTGATTGGCAGTATAGTGGAGTCGCTTATTTTAGACAGTGGAAATGAAAGCGAGTTTTCGCGCCTAAAAGAGATTTTTGCCGCAAAGTCATTGAAGCTGGCGAGCTTTACAATCACAGAAAAAGGCTACAGCCTTGTGGATGGCAAAGGCAATATGCTTCCCGCCGTTCAAAGTGATATGGAAAACGGCTTTGGCAGCCCCAAGAGCTATCTGGGAAAGGTATGTGCGCTGATATATGAGCGGTATCTGCATGGCAGGCTGCCGCTTGCGCTTGTGAGCATGGACAACTGTTCTCACAACGGAGACAAATTAAAAGCAGCCGTAACCGCTTTCGCGGAAGCATGGACAAAATCGGGCATAGCGGAAGCTGGATTTATGGATTATGTAAATAATCCTTCGTGCCTGTCTTTCCCATGGAGCATGATTGACAAAATCACGCCGCGCCCTGACCCAAAGGTGGAGGCAGTATTGGCGGCAGATAAAATAGAAGATTTGGAAAAGGTAGTGACAAGCAAGAATACATGGGTAGCGCCATTTGTAAACGCGGAGGAATGCCAGTATCTCGTGATTGAGGATGCTTTTCCAAACGGGCGTCCTAAGCTGGAGGACACAGGCGTAATCTTCACCACGAGGGAAACAGTGGACAAGGTTGAAAAAATGAAGGTATGCACATGCCTTAATCCGCTTCATACTACGCTTGCTGTATTTGGCTGCCTGCTTGGATATGAGCTTATTTCAGAGGAGATGAAAAATCCGGCGCTGAAAAAGCTGGTAGAACGGATAGGATATCAGGAAGGATTGCCGGTAGTGGTTAATCCGGGCATTTTAAATCCCGAAAAATTTATTGACGAGGTAGTGAATACGCGTATTCCCAATCCGTTTATGCCTGATACGCCGCAGAGAATTGCCACAGACACATCGCAGAAGCTTCCGATACGCTTCGGGGAGACAATCAAGGCGTACGATGCCTCAAAGGAATTGTCACTCGATACGCTTGAAGGCATACCGTTTGTGTTTGCCGGGTGGCTTAGATATTTGATGGGCATTGATGATAAGGGTAATGCGTTTACGCCAAGCCCCGACCCATTGCTTGAAGATTTGATGCCGCTGCTTGCGGATGTAAAGCTTGGAGGCAGCTATGATGTGCGTGCTGTGGTAACACCGATATTACGGCGTTCGGACATATTCGGTGCAGACCTTACGCAGTCTGTGCTTGGGGATAAGGTTATTTCATTTTTTGAGGAAATGATAAAGAAGCCCGGAGCGGTTGCGGAGCTGCTGGATAAAAAGTTTAACTGTTAGTATGCTTTGAAATTCATATAACGCAAAAATACCGCAGAACCAATGGTTCTGCGGTATTCTTTAATGGTTGCACAGTCGGAGTGACAAGATTCGAACTTGCGGCCTCCACCTCCCTAAGGTGGCGCTCTAGCCAAACTGAGCCACACCCCGTTACAACTGACAAAAATTATTATACTTATATATGTAATAAATGTCAAGAAAAAAATAAAATTTTTTACTGATTACAAAAGATAAAAAAAATCAAGAAAAATGATTAATTTTAATCATTGTTTTAAATGAGGATATATGTTAAATTAACTACTAAACTACCCAAAACAGTATGGGAAAGAAAATGTTTGTGCCTGCGCTGCCGGCACAGGCAATAAATGCGCAAAGGGCAGTGCAGAAATAAGGGGATGAGGAAAAGATGAAAAACGCAGACAAATATCAAAAGGCATATTTTATGCCGCCGGAAATGTCATATGACTGGGTGAAAAAAGACGCAATAGAAGCGCCGCCTATATGGTGTTCAGTGGATTTGAGGGACGGCAATCAGGCGCTTATTGAGCCGATGAGCCTTGACGAAAAGCTGGAATTTTTCCAGATGCTTGTGGATATAGGCTTTAAGGAAATCGAAGTGGGCTTTCCCGCCGCGTCTGATACGGAGTATGAATTTATGCGCGCGCTTATCGAACGCAATATGATACCTGATGATGTTACAGTACAGGTGCTCACGCAGGCAAGAGAGCACATCATCAGAAAGACCTTCGAGGCGATAAAGGGAGCGCCTAAGGCAGTTATTCATCTCTATAATTCGACATCGGTGGCACAGAGGGAACAGGTATTTAAGAAGGATAAGGACGCCATCAAAAAACTTGCGGTAGATGGCGCGAAGCTTCTCAAGACGCTTGCGGACGAAACGGAAGGCAACTTTTCATTTGAGTACAGTCCTGAGAGCTTTCATGGTACAGAAGTGGAATATGCGTTGGAGGTGTGCAATGCGGTATTGGACGTATGGCAGCCGAGCAGCAAGCAAAAGGCTATTATAAATATTCCTGCTACAGTTGAAACAGCTATGCCGCATGTATTCGCGTCGCAGATAGAATACCTGAGCAAAAACCTTAAATACAGGGAAAACGTAGTGCTGAGCATACACCCCCACAACGACAGAGGATGCGGCGTGAGCGATACGGAGCTTGGAGTGCTTGCAGGCGCGGATCGTGTCGAGGGTACGCTGTTTGGCAATGGAGAGCGCACGGGCAATGTTGACATTATCACTGTGGCAATGAATATGTTTTCGTACGGCATAGACCCGAAGCTTGACTTTTCAAATATGCCTGAAATCCGCCAAAAGTATGAAAAGCTTACCGGAATGACTGTCCATGACAGGCAGCCGTATGCGGGAAATCTTGTTTTTACGGCATTTTCGGGCTCTCATCAGGATGCCATCGCTAAAGGCATGCAGTGGCGTGAAGACTGCAAGAGCAACAAATGGACGGTGCCGTATCTGCCGATAGACCCTAAGGACGTCGGAAGAAATTATGACGCTGACGTTATCCGCATAAACAGCCAGTCAGGTAAAGGCGGCGTCAATTACATATTGAAGCAGAATTTTGGCATATCGCTTCCCGACACCATGCGGGAGGAGGTAGGCTATCTGGTAAAGAGCGTATCCGACCAAGAGCACAAGGAGCTTTCGCCCAAGTGGGTTTATGATATATTCTGTGAAAATTATGTGGACATTATGCCGCATTTCCAGATAAACGAGTGCCATTTCAAGCAGGTAGACGGCATAATGGCTGAGGCGACGATAACCTGCGGCGATAAAAAGACCATAGTCGACGCAAACGGCAATGGACGACTTGACGCGGTGAGCAACACGATAAAGCAGTATTTCGGCATAAGCTACCAGCTTTCGGATTATGAGGAGCATGCGCTTACGAAGGGGTCGTCTTCAAAGGCGATTGCCTATGTGAGCGTGACCTGCAACGGCAAAAAATACTGGGGCGTAGGCTTTGACGATGACATAATCAAGGCGTCAATACACGCGCTCTGCGTCAGCGTCAACAAGCTTCCGGAGCTTCAAAGCAGCGAAGCGTGTAATGACGAGCGTCTGATGGATATTATGAATTATATGCAGTCGCGTTATCAGGAGGTTACTCTCAGCGAGCTTGCGGAACATTTTCATCTTTCAGAACCGTATGTAAGTAAGTACATACACGAAAAGTCAGGCAAGACGTTCAATGAAATCCTGACGAATATCAGGTTAAAAAAGGCAAAGACGCTTTTGCGGAATGGGAGTATGACCGTTGAAAATATAGCTATTGCGGTTGGATATCCAAATGTCGAGCACTTCAACCGCACATTCAAGAAAAAGCTCGGAATGACACCAGTGCAGTACCGCAACGAAAACTAAATCCGCAGCCTGCGCGGCTTTGATGACCGCGCAGGCTGATATACTATGGCAATTTAGAAAATAAAGGTATTTATAAAATGCATTAAGCTATAGACAAATTTGAATAAATGTGATAATATTACAAACGTGATGTAACAATTTCGTAATATATCACGCTATGGTTTAAGCTAATACAGGTGTTTTAAAACCATCATTTTGCACCCGTAGTCTAATGGATAGAACGGAGGCCTCCGACGCCTTTAATGCAGGTTCGATTCCTGTCGGGTGCATTCCTTTATGCGCGTTTTTGCAGAATCGCAATTCTAATCGGCAAAAGCAGAATGGAGACCAAAATGAGTAAGAAAAAAAATAACAGTTCCGGAAACAGGACAGATAATAATAAAAAAGACCAAAGTACAAATACGGCAAATCCAAGCGGCACAAGCATAGAAAATAAGGAAAAAGCAAACGGGACAAAGAATAATAATAAAAGCAATAAGGGGTCAGACCTTGCCAAGTCCGTCGGCGGTAAGCTTGAGGACGTAAAAAAGACAGGAAAGACGGCAGTAAAACAGCTTGAGGCAAATGACTTTAAAATCTTGGGATTTTCCGCGCTGAAGGTTATTCTTCCCATCGCTGCCTGTATCATGGTTTTGGCGGTCATTGTTTCGATAGTGGTATCAAGAAAAAGTCCCGATGCCGCTGAAGTGTCAAATGACGCCGAGCAGACGGAAAATCAGGATTCTGCCGCGCTTCCGGAAGAGCCTCTTGCGGTGAATGAATATCCGGCGATAAATGAGCTTATGAGCAGATTTTTCAAGGCGCTTGCCGATGGCGAGATGAATACTGTTTCAGAGCTTTGCGATGAAATCAGCGATACGCAGCGTATTATATTTGAAAAGAGAAGCGAATTTATTGAATCATATGACGACTTGGTATGCTATACCAAAAAGAGCGTCAATGAGGAAAGCTATTTTGTGTATGTGACATTTTCCGTTAAATTCAATAACGTGGAAACTAAAGCGCCGGGACTTAATGCATTTTATGTATATACGAAGGATGACGGAGCATTGGTGATTGACGGAGTAATGGAGGAAAATGTCAAGGCTGTGTTTGACCTTGTGACGTTTCAGCAGGATGTAGTAGACCTTTACAACAGGATAGACGTGAATTATGAGGAAGTGCTTGCGTCTGACGAAGAGTTAAAGACATATATGGACGAGCTTCCCGCACAGGTGACAAGTTCTGTCGGAGTGGCGCTTGCCCAGCTTGAAGAACATGAGAGCGAGCAGCAGACAGAAGCGCAGACTGAGGAAAGCTCGGAAAGCACTCCAGCGCAGGAACAGCAGTCAAGCGAGCCGCAGTCCGAGGAACTTATGGAAAACAAGACGGTAAATGAGATTGTAAGGACTACGGACACTGTAAACGTGCGTTCTTCAGACAGTGAAGAGGCTGATAAGATAGGGCGTGCTACGGAGGGTACGGAGCTTACGCGCACAGAGCAGCGCGTGAACGGTTGGAGCAAGGTTATTTTTGAAGGAAAAGAGGCATATATAAAGAGCGATTATCTTGAAGTGGTTTCCTCACAAGACGTAGAGGGAGACGGTGAGGCAGATAACGCGGGCGCTGCCGAGGACACTGGCACGACGGGCGGCACAGGCACTGTGATTAAGAAGGTAAAGGCGAAGACGAACGTGAATGTCAGAAGCGCGGCAGACCAGACTTCCGATAAGCTTGGTCTGGTTGAGGCAGGCAAGACATATGACCTTCTTGAAGACCTTGGCGAGTGGTACAGGATTGATTACAACGGACAAAACGGTTATGTAAAGGCCGAATATTTTGAATAATTATTTTTAATAATTGACTGCTAAACCCATGTGGACATTGCGTATACATGGGTTTTTGCATAATAATATGGCAAAAGGCAATACTATAGCTATCTATATTTTGGCTGAAAATGCAAGATTCAGGCCAGAAAAGAGGTGGCTATGAAAAAAGACGATTTGGCGATTTTGAGAGAGGTTCAAAAGGATACGTCAAGAGCCATAAGGGCGATTGATACTATGGCAGGAAAGGTATGCAATGATGAGCTTTCAAGGGAGCTTTCCAAAGAAAGGCTTGCTTATTCCATGATACAAAATAAGGCGACGGATAAGCTTCAAAACGGAAATGCGGACAGCTATTATAAGAGTGCGGTGGACGATATGCTGCTTTCTGGAAGTATCCATATAAATACGCTTGCAAATTGCAGCAGCGGCAAAATAGCAGAGCTTATGATTGACGGCAGCCACAGGAATATTACGCGTATGTGGAAATCAATCAATCATCATGATAATTCGGGCGCGGCGTCTATGGAGATTGCGCGCGAGCTTATGGACTTTGAGGAAAAAAGCATAGACTGCCTGAAAAAGTTTTTGTAGCGGACGAATAGGGATTAAAATTAAAGATGACAAGGATAAACAAATATATAGCGGACTGCGGGATATGCTCGCGCAGAGAGGCGGACAAGCTTATAGAGGCGAGGAGGGTCACGCTGAATGGACAGCCTGTTCAAAGCGGTATGAAAGCGGGCGGGGACGATATCGTTGCGATAGACGGGAAGCGCATATATCCTGCGGAGGCAAGGGTAGTGCTTGCTTACAATAAGCCGAGAGGTATTACATGTACGGAAAAGGATAAATACGCTGAAAAGACAATTACGGACGCTATAAATTATCCCATACGCCTTACTTACGCGGGGCGGCTTGACAAGGACTCAGAGGGGCTTATTATAATGACGAACGACGGCGAGCTGATTCAGCAGATGATGAAGGGGGCAAACCGCCACGAAAAGGAATATATTGTAAAAGTAGACAGGGCAGTTACGGACAGCTTTATAGAAAGCATAAAAAAAGGCATGTATCTCAAGGAGCTTGACTGTACGACGCGCGAGTGTGAGGCGGAGAGGCTGGATAAATATACTTTCCGCATAGTGCTGACGCAAGGGTTAAACAGGCAGATAAGGCGAATGTGCCAGTGCTTCGGTTATGATGTTAAATCGCTTGTGCGAGTGCGGGTGATGAATATAAAGCTGGACGGCATAAAAAGCGGTGAATACAGGGAGATAACGGGCGACGAGTTGGAGGCGCTCTATAGACGGTGTGGCATTAGTCGAAGCGGTCAGCAAGTTGGCGGCAAGTAAAAGCAATGGAGGAACAATTGTATGGAAACAAGTTTACATAGAATGAGGGAGCTTGTTGAGAAGCTTAGAGCGGCATCAAGGGCGTATTATTCGGAAGATAGGGAGATAATGAGCAATCTTGAGTACGATGCGCTTTATGACGAGCTTGCTGCGCTTGAAAAGAAAACAGGAATGGTGCTCACGGGCAGCCCGACTGTCAGCGTGGGCTATGAGGCAGTTGACGATTTGCCCAAAGAGGCGCACGAAGCTCCGATGCTGTCGCTTGACAAGACAAAGGACAGGGAGGCGCTTGCGGAATGGCTGAACGGAAGGGAGGGGCTTCTTAGCTGGAAGCTTGACGGGCTGACTATAGTGCTTACCTATCAGAATGGCGAGCTGCAGAAAGCGGTCACGCGCGGAAACGGTGAGGTAGGCGAGGTTATCACAAACAATGCAAAGGTATTTAAAAACATTCCGCTGCGCATCAGGCATAAAGGCGAGCTTATCCTGCGCGGGGAGGCTGTTATCACTTACAGGGATTTCGAGGAAATAAACAGCCGTATCGAGGATATCGAGGCAAAATACAAAAATCCGCGCAACCTTTGCTCAGGCTCAGTGCGGCAGCTTAACAACCAGATAACGGCAGAGAGAAATGTACAGTTTTATGCCTTTTCGCTTGTGCGCGCCGAGGGCGTGGATTTCCAAAATTCAAGGGAAAAACAGTTTGAATTTTTAAAACAGCAGGGCTTTGACGTGGTAGAATATGTAAGGGTTAATCCTGAAAATATCGTTGACACAGTAGCGCAGTATGAGGAAAAAATCAAAACCTATGATGTGCCTTCCGACGGTTTAGTGCTTATTTATGATGACATAGAATATGGACGTTCATTGGGACGCACGGCAAAATTCCCGCGGGATTCAATTGCGTTTAAATGGGCTGATGAGATACAGGAAACGACGCTTCGCGAGATAGAATGGAGCCCAAGCCGCACGGGACTTATCAATCCAGTCGCGATATTTGAGCCCGTCGAGCTTGAAGGCACTACGGTAGGCCGCGCGTCTGTCCACAACATCAGCATTTTGCGCGGGTTAAAGCTTGGAATTGGCGACAGGATTACGGTATATAAGGCGAATATGATAATTCCGCAGATTGCGGAGAACCTGACGAAAAGTGATAATGTAGAAATACCAAAAATCTGTCCCGTATGCGGCGGAGAAACGCAGGTAAAGGCAGTAAATGACGTGCAGTCGTTATATTGCGTAAATCCGAATTGCGAGGCAAAAAAAATAAAGTCGTTTACCCTTTTTGTAAGCCGCGATGCGCTCAATATAGACGGCTTATCCGAGGCGACGCTTGAAAAATTTATAGCAAAGGGCTTTATCCACGAATACAGCGATATTTTTCATCTTGATAAGCACTATGATGAAATTATGGCAATGGAAGGCTTTGGTGAGAAATCGTACCAACGCCTTATGGAGAGCATAGACGCGGCAAAAGATGTGACGCTGCCTAAGCTTATCTACAGCCTTGGGATAGCCAACATCGGACTAGCAAACGCCAAGGTTATATGCAGGCATTACGACTATGAGCTTGACAGCATGAGGCACGCTGATGTCGAGGAGCTTAGCGAGATAGACGGCATCGGGGAAGTGATAGGCAAGGCGTTTGTCGATTATTTTGCAGTGCCGCAGAACAACGAACGGCTTGACAGGCTTTTGAAGGAGGTAAACATTGTCAAGGAGGAAAGCAGCGGCGAGCAGACGCTTGAAGGTAAGGCGTTTGTAGTCACCGGGAGCCTTGTGCACTTTGGCAGTAGAAATGAGCTGAAGGATTTAATCGAAAGCAAGGGAGGCAAGGTCACAGGCAGCGTTACTTCCAAGACAGTCTGCCTGATTAACAACGATATAGCGTCAAATTCCTCAAAAAACAAAAAGGCGAAGGAGCTTGGCATTCCGATTGTCACGGAGGAGAGCTTTATGAGGGAATATTTGGAAATAGATGTAAAGGAGAACGGTTGATATGCCTATAAAAGTACAAAATGCATTGCCTGCAAAGGAAATTCTTGAAAATGAAAATATATTCGTGATGGACGAAAACAGGGCGATACATCAGGATATTCGCCCATTGCAGGTGTGTATACTCAATCTTATGCCCGTAAAGCAGGACACGGAGTTGCAGCTTCTGCGCGCGCTTTCAAATACGCCGCTGCAGGTTGACGTGACATTTTTAATGGTTAAAAGCCATGTGTCGCTCAATACCTCCGCCAACCATTTAAACCGTTTTTACACGACGTTTGACGACATAAAATATAAGCGTTTCGACGGCATGATTATCACGGGTGCGCCGGTTGAGGATATCGCCTTTGAGGAGGTCGATTATTGGGACGAGCTTTGTGAAATTATGGACTGGGCTGACAAGAAGGTTACCTCTACATTACATATCTGTTGGGGGGCGCAGGCGGGCTTTTATCATTATTATGGCATTCAGAAGCGTTTGTTGCCTGAAAAGCTTTTCGGCTTGTACAATCATAAGGTGCAGAACAGGAAAGTACCCTTAGTGCGCGGCTTTGACGATTATTTTTTAGCGCCGCACAGCCGCCATACGGAAACGCCAGCCGCGGATATACATAATTGTCCGGAGATTACTGTGCTTGCCGAGTCCGAGGAGGCAGGAGTATTTCTTGCATATGCGGAAAATGGGAAGAAGATTTTTGTAAACGGGCATCCTGAATATGACAGATACACGCTTGACGCGGAGTATAAGCGCGATTTGGCAAAGGGGCTTCCGATACATATGCCGAGAAACTATTATCCCAATGACGACGCGACACAGAAACCGCATTTGCAGTGGAGGTCGCACAGCAATAATCTTTATACCAATTGGATTGACTATTACGTGTACCAGAATACGCCGTATGAGTGGTAGGGAATATTGAAAAATCAAGGTTTTATGTGGGATTGGAGGGAACTTGGTTTTACGTAAAATTTCATAAATTTACACCATTTTACGGTGAATTGGTGTAGTAATGGTGTAGTAAAAATCAAAAAATGGTGTAGTAAAATTAGTGAGAAAAGAGTCTTTATATAGTTAATATTTAGCCATGTGTATCCAAATACTTGTCATATGATTAGTAGAAAATATTTTATATAAACTGGAAAAGTATGAATATTTTTCCATTCTTGTCCATATAATATAGTACAAAACATTTACTCAACAAAAATATAATGGACAAGGAGGCAGAAATGGCACGAGGAGTCAAAAAATCATTACAGGAAAAGATTGCGCAGAAGGAGGAGCTGATTGACGCGCTTTCGCTGAGAATGAAGAAGGAGCGTGATGAGCTGAACGAGCTTCTGGAAATGCAGAAGATGGAGGAGCTGAATGAGCTTCGCACGGCTGTAGAACAGTCTGGAATGGAAATATCCGAGCTCATACAGGTTGCCCAGATGCAGAACGCGCAGTAAAAGGCATTTTTTACAAAAATATTTTAAGAAAAAGTCCAAACACAATTGCGTACATAGCCTTTGATAAGGTATAATGGAAAGCAAGTGAGAGGACTTTTTTATATTAAAATAATAAAAATATGGAGGAAAAAATGATAAACATACGAGAGCTATACCACAATTACAAGGAATACGCGGACAAGGAGGTAACAATCGGCGGCTGGCTTAGGAGCAAGAGGGACTCAAAAACCTTTGGCTTTCTGGTGGTGAACGATGGCACGTTTTTTGAACCGCTGCAGGTGGTGTACAGCGATAAGCTGGGCAATTTCGCCGATATTTCAAGGCTGAACGTAGGCGCGGCGATAATTGCGACGGGCATAGTGACGCTTACGCCTGAGGCGAAGCAGCCATTTGAGCTGCAGGCGACGGGAGTGGAGATAGAGGGAGACTCCACGCCTGATTATCCTTTGCAGAAAAAGCGTCACAGCTTTGAGTATCTTAGGACCATATCGCATTTAAGACCGCGTACAAATACGTTTCAGGCGGTTTTCAGGGTGCGCTCTTTGTGCGCTTATGCGATACACAAGTTTTTCCAGGAGAGGGATTTTGTGTATGTCCATACGCCGCTGATAACGGGAAGTGACTGTGAGGGCGCGGGCGAGATGTTCCAGGTGACGACGCTTGACTTGGCAGATATTCCGATGACGGCTGACGGCAAGGTTGACTATGCAAAGGACTTTTTCAACAAGCCGACTAATCTCACGGTAAGCGGGCAGCTCAATGGCGAGACATATGCCATGGCGTTTAAGAACATATATACCTTCGGACCTACTTTCCGTGCGGAAAATTCCAATACTACGCGCCACGCGGCGGAGTTTTGGATGATAGAGCCTGAGATTGCGTTTGCTGATTTGAAGGATGATATGATGCTTGCGGAGAGCATGCTTAAATACATTATTAACTATGTGCTTGAAAATGCGCCTGAGGAGATGGCGTTCTTTAACCAGTTTGTGGACAAGGGGCTGATTGAGAGATTAAAGCATGTAGCGGGCTCGGAGTTTGGGCATATAACATATACTGACGCGATAGAGGAGCTTGCAAAGCATAATGATGAGTTTGAGTACAAGGTATCCTGGGGATGCGATTTGCAGACGGAGCATGAGAGGTATCTTACGGAAAAGCTTTTCGGGCGCCCTGTGTTTGTGACGGATTATCCTAAGGAGATTAAGGCGTTTTATATGAAGCTTAATGATGATGGGAAAACTGTGGCTGCTATGGATTGTCTTGTGCCTGGTATTGGTGAGATTATCGGGGGCAGCCAGAGAGAGGATAAGCTTGAGGTGCTTGAAAAGAGAATGGCAGAGTGCGGCTTGAAGGCGGAGGATTATGATTTTTATCTTGACCTTAGAAGGTATGGCAGCGCACGGCATGCGGGATTTGGGCTTGGGTTTGAGAGGTGTGTGATGTATCTGACGGGGATGGGGAATATCAGGGATGTTATTCCGTTCCCCAGAACCGTTAATAATTGCGAGCTGTAGGATAAGAAGTAATGGTTATTTATGTGTGATTATAGGGTATTGTGGCGATTTAGTTAAAAAGATTAGGGATAAACAAAATGTGCCTCGGGGGTAGTCGGTGTTTGGCTGGTTCCGAGGTTTTTTTATGTTGAGATTGGGAGGGGGAGGTGAATGAGGACGAGCCAGTCAGATATAATGTCTGCTGCGCCTGTAGTGGGAATGCGAAATTTTCTAATGCAATGCGTGTAGGTGTATTAATGAGGTCGTGGTCGTCGGGAGGCGACGTACGTGTCGCCGCCCGACTAAAATCGGCGTCCGTGCCGATTTTACCACTTGGTATCGAGCATTGCATAAGAAAATTACGCATTTCCACTAATGGCTTGCAGACATTATATCAGGCTGGCTCTGGTTATTAGTAGAAATTGTTATTAGTAGAATAAATTTTTGAGCAAAAATGCATACATTTTTGCTCAAAAATTGTATTGTGCAAAATGTCATACACTGTTCTTATTTTACGATATAAGTGGGTTAAAGTCAATAAAGTTTTTGTGCAATTTCACCATTATATACCGCAAAAACATATCGGCAAAAAAGTATAGGTTTTTGCCGAAGCGGAGGAATATAGATGGTGGTTCAAATTAACAAAAAGGAAGTTATATCAAGACTGAACATGCTTAGGGGGCTTTTTGCGATTCTTATAGTTATTGGTCATTGTAGTCAGAGGTTTGAAAAAGAAATATTGCCATTTTTTATAATACACAAATTTAATATGGTAGGGGTATGCTTTTTCTTTTTTGTATCGGGGCTTAGTCTTACTTATAATTTTAGGACAAGGCAGAATTACCTTAAAAATTTTATTAAGAATAAGGTGGTTGTATTATTTTTGTTTGCAGTTTTAAATCAGGTTATTTATCATATTTTGCAAGCAGCTATATTGAATGAGAAATTAAATATAAGCTTATCTTTGTTTAGTGAATTTAATTGGTACATATATGAAATGATAGTTTTCTATATAATGTTTTATATTGTATTTCGGTTTATTGATAAAAGTATAGTTAGAAACATTACTATATTTTTTATTACGTTTCTGGTGGCGGTGATTACTTTATATTTTTACAGATATGGTGAATGGTCGGGATGGAGTATGGCTTATTATATCAGTTCATTTAGTTTCCCGTTTGGAATATTGATGAGTGAATATTTTGAGAGTATTATGAGCAGATTAAATAAGCATATTGTGATTTATTGTATATTACTTGTGTGTGTTGCAGCTGTCTGTTGTGTATCGCTTGCGCTTCCGAGGGATAGTTTTTTAGGCGGCGTTATATTGAAAAATATTATGGGGATTTGTATTATGACGGTTGTGACGGTTATGGTTTCTATTGTTGATATTAGGAAAATACCTGTCATTGGAGCGGTAATATTATTTTTGACTGGGTATTCTACGGAGATATATTTGTATCAATTTTGCTGGTTGGATATAATTGCGAGATTGTATGAGAGAGGTGGGGTGGAGATAAATATAGTGTATATAGTTTTGGTTACGGGAGTAACGGTATTGACGGCGGTGGTTATGAGGAGGGTGGATGGGTATATATTAAAGTATGTTAAGGGGTAGTGTATTTGGAGGGTGGATGAATGAGGACGAGCCAGCCAGATATAATGTCTGCTGCGCCTGTAGTGGGAATGCGAAATTTTCTAATGCAATGCGCGTAGGTGTATTAATGAGGTCGTGGTCGTCGGGAGGCGACGTCCGTGTCGCCGCCCGACTAAAATCGGCGTCCGTGCCGATTTTACCACTCGGTATTGAGCATTGCATAAGAAAATTGCGCATTTCCACTAATGGCTTGCAGACATTATATCTGGCTGGCTCTGGTTATTGGCAAAAAAATAAAAATCCCTGTTTCCTTTCTGGAGAACCACAGGAAATTGGTTTCGCGGATAGGGAATGGGGATTTTTATATATGTAATGAGCCTGGGTTGTGTAGGTCAAATGCCCCGCAGCTGTGCGCTGCGGGTGTTTGACTATGTTGGGTTGTTAAGAGATGTATTTCAGATGTTATTTTTTGCATTTATTTATTGTGGTGTTTAGTTATGCCGACTTGTTAGCGGCATTATCTTTTGAATGTTGCTTTTTCTGCTCGGCGTTTTTGGCGGCGGCAGCGTTGCGGGCTTTGTTTGCGCGCTGTTTTGCGATATCAGTGGTGTTAGATGTACGTGAGTTTTCGCTTGTGTGCGCGTTTTCGTTTGCAGACTTGGCAGCGTTTTCCTGCATTGCATCCTTTTCTGCCGCAATTGCTTTATTAAGGTTTTTCTGTGCGGTAGACAGCATAAGCTTTATGCGGTTAAGCTGGTTTACCTCTGATGCGCCTGGATCATAGTCTATGGCGACTATGTTTGCTTCGGGGTGGCGCTTTCTCAACTCCTTGATAACTCCCTTGCCGACTACGTGGTTTGGCAGGCAGCCGAAGGGCTGTGTGCATATGATATTCGGCGTATTGTTATGTATGAGCTCCAGCATTTCGCCTGTCAGGAACCAGCCTTCGCCTGTCTGATTGCCGAGTGATACGATTTCGGCGGCGTTTTTGGCTGTTTCGTAAATGTCGGCGGGCGGCGTGAAGTGTCTGCTTGCGGCAAATGCCTCGCTCATAGGCTTTCTGAGCATTTGGATTGCCTTTATGCCGAGCCTGCTTATTTCAGCGCCTTTTTTGCTTGTGCCGAGGTTTTCTGCTTTGTACAGCTGATTGTAAAAGCAATAGAACATAAAGTCCATCAAGTCGGGAACTACAGCCTCCGCGCCCTCGTGCTCCAGTAGCTCTACGAGATGGTTGTTGGCGGCGGGAGAGAACTTCACAAGTATTTCCCCGACGATGCCGACGCGTGGCTTCTTTATATCAAGCGTAGGTATTGAGTCAAACTCCGCAATCATTTCCCTGCACATTTTTTTGTAAACAGAGAATGACAGATATTTGTGCCCGAGAAATTCGCAGCATTTATCAATCCATTTTTTATGTACTCTGTCTACCGCGCCTTTTTCTGCCTCATATGGGCGCATCCTATATACGCAGCGCATAAATATGTCGCCGAAGTTTACGGCGTATATGGCGCGAAGCAGCAGCATAGGAGTGAGCTTAAAGCCAGGGTTGCTTTCAAGCTTTGACAGGTTTATTGAAATGACGGGAATATGTCCGTAGCCTGCCTTGGCGAGCGCACGGCGTATAAAGCCGATATAGTTTGTAGCGCGGCAGCCGCCGCCTGTCTGCGACATTACTACGGCAAGCTTGTCGGTGTCGTATTTTCCCGAAAGCACAGCCTCCATAATCTGCCCGACGACCAGAAGCGATGGGTAGCAGGCATCGTTGTTTACGTATTTAAGACCTACATCAACGCTGTTGTGGTTGTCGTTGTTCAGTACGACTAGATTGTAGCCGCAGCGCCTGAAGGTGGGCTCCAGCAGGTCAAAGTGAATCGGCGACATCTGCGGGCATAAAATTGTGTAATTTTTGCGCATTTCCTTCGTGAAAAGCACTCTGTTCATTTTGCTTGAATTTATGGTGCGCTCCTGATGTCTTTGCTCCTTTACGCGGATAGCGGAAAGCAGAGAGCGTATTCTTATGCGCGCCGCGCCGAGGTTGTTTACCTCGTCAATTTTAAGGCATGTGTAAATCTTACCCGAACCGCTCAAAATATCGTTGACTTGGTCGGTCGTGACAGCGTCAAGTCCGCAGCCGAAGGAATTAAGCTGTATCAGGTCTAAATCGTCGCGCGTCTTGACATAGCTTGCGGCGGCATAAAGCCTTGAATGGTACATCCACTGGTCGGACACGATAAGCGGGCGCTCTGGCTTTGCAAGGTGCGAAACTGAGTCCTCCGTCAATACGGCAATGCCATAAGACGTGATTAGCTCAGGTATTCCGTGGTTAATCTCAGGATCAATGTGGTACGGGCGTCCCGCAAGTACAATGCCGCGCTTATGGTTCTTTTCGAGGTAAGCGATGACCTCCTCGCCCTTTTTGTACATATCATTGCGAGCTGCGTTCAGTTCAGCCCAGCCTGCGTCAACGGCGGCTTTAAGCTCGTCGGCGGGAATATCGGGAAATTCCTTTGCAAGCGACTGTGCGATAAGCGAAGGCTCCCTAAACGACATAAACGGATTTTTGAAGACAACTTCTCCGCGTCCGATTGCCTCGACATTATTTTTGATGTTTTCAGAGTATGATGTCACGATAGGGCAGTTGTAGTGGTTGTTAGCCTCATCAAATTCATTTCTTTCATAAAACAGCGCGGGATAGAATATGAAATCCACACCCTGTTTGATAAGCCATTCTATGTGTCCGTGGGCAAGCTTTGCAGGGTAGCACTCGGACTCGCTTGGTATCGACTCGATGCCCATCTCGTAAATCTTTCTGTTTGAAACGGGTGAGAGCACTATCTGATATTTAAGCTTTGTAAAAAACGTAAACCAGAACGGATAATTTTCGTACATATTCAGTACGCGGGGTATGCCGACCTTGCCGCGCACGGCTTCACTTTCGGAAAGCGGTTCATAAGAAAACAGGCGTTTAAGCTTATAGTCAAACAGATTTGGTATATCGCTGTTTGTCTTTGCCTTGCCAAGCCCTTTTTCGCAGCGGTTGCCTGATATGTAGCTTCTGCCGTCGGAAAATTTATTTACGGTAAGACGGCATGAGTTTGTGCAGCCTTTGCATTTTACAAGCGAGGTGTTAAAGCTGAGAGCGTTAATCTGCTCGATATTGAGCATAGTGCTTTCAACCTCGGGTGCAAGCTGATAGCGCTCCCTTGCAATAAGCGCCGCGCCGAATGCGCCCATTATGCCCGCGATGTCAGGTCTTACGGCATCGCAGCCCGCGATTTTTTCAAAGCTTCTAAGCACGGCATCATTGTAAAAAGTGCCGCCCTGGACTACTATGTTTTTGCCAAGCTCGCTTGCGTCAGATACCTTTATAACCTTAAATAAGGCATTTTTTATTACAGAGTAGGCAAGTCCCGCCGAAATGTCAGAAACCTCCGCGCCCTCCTTCTGCGCCTGCTTAACCTTTGAGTTCATAAATACTGTGCAGCGCGTGCCAAGGTCAATCGGGTGCTTGGCAAACAGCGCCGCCTTGGCAAAATCCTCCACTGTATAATTCAGCGATTTTGCGAAGGTCTCAATAAATGAGCCGCAGCCTGATGAGCATGCCTCGTTTAGCTGTACGGAATCGACAGTCTGATTTTTAATCTTAATGCACTTCATATCCTGTCCGCCGATATCTATTATACAATCAACGTCAGGGTTAAAGAATGCGGCAGCATAGTAATGGGCAACCGTTTCAACCTCGCCCTCGTCAAGCATAAATGCTGCCTTGAAAAGCGCCTCGCCGTAGCCCGTAGAGCATGAGCGCACGATATGGGCGTCGCTTGGCAGCAGCGAATATATTTCCTGAATGGACTTAATCGCGGTATTCAGGGGGCTGCCGTTGTTGTTGCTGTAAAAAGAATAGAGCAGCGTGCCGTCTTCCGCGACTACAGCGATTTTGGTAGTGGTAGAGCCCGCGTCAATGCCCAAAAAGCAGCTGCCGTGATAATTTTTTAATTCCGCGTTTTTGACGTGGTGGGAGCCGTGCCTTTCCTTGAAAGCATTGTATTCGTTTTCGTCAGCAAAAAGCGGCTCCATGCGCGCCACTTCAAATTCCATTTTTATGTCAGAGGAAAGCTTGTCAGTCATTTCCTTCATGGTAAAGGAAACGTCTTCCTTTGCGTTGAGCGCCGAGCCGATAGCGGCAAAAAGGTGCGAATTTTCAGTGTTTATGATATGCTCATCATCAAGCTTTAACGTGCGTATAAACGCCGCCCGAAGCTCGGACAAAAAGTGGAGCGGTCCTCCGAGAAACGCCACGTGTCCGCGTATAGGCTTGCCGCAGGCTAGTCCGCTTATTGTCTGGTTTACGACTGCCTGGAAAATAGACGCGGACAAATCCTCCTTTGTCGCGCCCTCGTTTATAAGCGGCTGTATATCGGTCTTTGCGAAAACGCCGCAGCGCGCGGCAATAGTGTAGAGCGAATGGTAATTTTTGGCATATTCATTTAAGCCTGACGCGTCGGTCTGGATAAGCGACGCCATTTGGTCGATAAAAGAGCCTGTACCGCCCGCGCATATGCCGTTCATGCGCTGCTCGACATTGCCGCCCTCGAAATATATGATTTTGGCATCCTCGCCGCCAAGCTCGATAGCCACGTCTGTCTTTGGCGCAAGCTCCGAAAGCGCCGTGGAAACGGAAATTACCTCCTGCACAAAAGGAACACCCAAGTGGTTGGCAAGCGTAAGTCCGCCAGAGCCTGTAATCATTGGGTGGAGCGTGATATTTCCAAGCTTAGAATAAGCATCATTTAAAAGTGAAGAAAGAGTTTCCCTGATGTTTGCATAATGTCTTTTGTAATCAGAGAATAATAAGTTATGCGCGGTGTCAAGTATCGCCACCTTTACTGTAGTGGAACCAATATCAATGCCGAGCGTGTAGAACTCTTTTTCCATTCAAAATCCTCCATTCCTAGTGTACCCGCAAACCGTAGACGGCAGAATGTACAAGCGCCGAGGCAGTTATGGCAGGTAAGACGCTGCAGCCTGCAGGCAGGCTGCGTATTTATATAGATGATATCAGCATAATTCGATAATTTTTACATACATTTGCTATTATACGACAGTGTTTAGAAAAAGGCAATAAAACAAATGCTGAAAAAATAAGGAAATTATAAAAAAATATGCAGCATTTCATATTAAAATGATAATCAAAAATGATAATCGGCGTGAAATTGGTTTACTTTTTGGGTTATGAATGGTACAATGTTTAAATATGGTAAATAATCAATGTATGCGGGCGAATAAAAAGGCAAATAAAAAACAAATTTCATAAAATAATAGTCTGCCTGCATCAGAAAGGAAATGATTATAATAATGAATTTTTTGTATAAACTTGAAAGAAAATTCGGCAAATATGCCATACCGAATATTTCGCTGTATCTGATACTGTGCTATGCGTGCGGTTATCTTATGAATATGATAAATCCGATGTTTTTGAATTATCTGACACTAAATCCGTATCTTATTCTTCATGGGCAGATTTGGCGCATAGTGACGTGGATTTTGGTGCCGCCGTCAAGACTTGATTTCTGGACAATTATTATGCTGTACTTTTATTATTCAATAGGCACGAACCTTGAGCGCACGTGGGGGACGTTTTATTATAACCTGTATTTGTTTATGGGTATGCTGTTTACGGTGATTGGCAGTTTTGTTGTTATGGGGATAAGTTATCTGCCGATTACGGATATAAATGCTGTGCTGCAGATAAGCGGACCTGAAGCGTATTTTTCAAGTGTTGCGCTTTATTTTAGTACGTATTATATAAATATGTCGATTTTCTTGGGGTTTGCGGCGACTTTTCCGAATGTTCAGGTGCTTTTGATGTTTATTCTGCCTATAAAGGTGAAATGGCTGGGTGTGGCGTATGCGGTGCTGCTTTTGGTGGAATTTTTGCAAAGTATTATTATTGGAAAGATTGTTATTGCAGCGTCGCTGCTTAATTTTGTAGTGTTTTTCTTCCTTACGCGCAGCAGCCTGCGGATGAGGATGTCGCCGAAGCAGGTTAGGAGGCGGCATGAGTATAAGAGGGAGGTTAAGAGGGCTAGGCCGGTGTCGATATCTAAGCATAAGTGTGCGATTTGCGGGAAGAATAGTGAGGATAATCCGGAGGCGGAGTTTCGGTTTTGTTCGAAGTGTAATGGGAATTATGAGTATTGTCAGGATCATTTGTTTACGCATACGCATGTGAAATAGATGGTGGGATTATTATAAGCGGTCGCCCGAGAAGGGGCATATTTCCCCTTCGGACATCGCTTGCGCTCAGTGGGAAACGTAGCGGTACTAAGCTCAATGGCGCTGTAAAAGGAGCTACGCTTTTACAGCTTATTTCGCTAAGTGCCGACGTTTCCCAAGGTCCTTAGGGGAAATATGCCCCTTCTCGGGCTAGGTTTTTGAGAATGCTTGACTAGTTAATTGATATTGGATTAATTTTTTGACTTAAAAGAGTTTAAAAGGGTGATTTGGATGGAATTAAATCAGCGGGCGTTTGCGGAGGCGTTGGAGCAGTTGAGGGAGACGGCGCGGCTGCAGGGGAATATGTTGACGAGTGAGCAGATTAGTGAGGCTTTTGGGGAGTGGAAGCTTGAAAAGGCGCAGCTTTTGCTGATACATGATTATCTTAAGAATAATAAGATAAGTATTGATGAGGTGAATGATTCGGAGGAAAATCTTTCGGATGATGATGTGAATTTTCTTAATATGTATCTTGATGAGTTGAAGGAGCTGCCGAGGGTTTCGGATGGGGAGAAGCGTGCGGTGATGATGTCGGCTCTTGCGGGGGATAATGTAGCGAGGGAGATGTTGGTTAAATTGTTTTTGCCGAATGTGGTGGAGATATCTAGGCTTTATGCGGGGCAGGGGGCGCTTGTTGAGGATTTGATTGGCGAGGGCAATGTTGCGGTCACGATGGCGGTGACTATGCTTGAATGTGTTGAGGGTGTTGACGAGGTTGAGGGTTTTATTGGCAAGATGATTATGGACGCTATGGAGGAGTATATCAGTGAAAATGCGGACAGCAGGCAGGCGGGGGAGAATGTTCTTGCAAAGGTTAATGATGTGAATGACAAGGCTAAGGAGCTTTATGAGAGTCTTTTGCGCAAGGTGACTGTGAAGGAGGTTGCGGAAGAGATGGGTATTGGCGAAGACGAGGTGCGGGAAGCTGTTAAATTTTCGGCGAATAATATTGAATATATAGAGGGCGAGAATTGAGGATTAGGGTTTTCGGGCAGGATTTTGGCTGATGTGTGGTTTTGGCTTGTAAATGGCTGTTGACGGTAGGATGAGGGGAATAATGGCAAATAAATATGACGATTTCAAGTATGTGATTCAGGATATGAATTGTATTTACTTTGGAAGGGAGCTTACCTATGGCGAGCTTATGGAGAGGGAGGACGTGCCTTTTAAATTAAAGGCGATAATTAATACGCATATCGAGAAGGACGCGGGGCTTGATGAGAAGGTTTCGGAGCATATTTTGAGGATTTCGGAGCAGGAGTTTAGCTATAGGATTTTTGAGCAGCTTAAAATGAACATAAGGGTTAGCTATCAGGAGCAGAAGAAGAATCTGCTGGGGAAGCAGAGTGTTAAATGGGTGCACAAGGTCTGCCCTATAGGGAAATTCTGCGGTGAGTACCGCGAGATGGTGAAGGCGCAGAAGGCGCGTATAGAGGAGATTTCCATGTCTAAGCTTGCGCTTATGACGATAAGCATATAAATCAGGCAATTGTGGCGGTCTGTCTGGCGGCATAGGATTTGTATAAAATATAAGGAATAAGAGTGCCTTGCATACAGCTTACTGTGTTGGTGTTTAGCCGCGGATTTGTATATTTTTACATAAATTCGGACAATTTCGGATACATTTTAAAATTACATAATAATATCAATGGAGAGGTTTACAATGAAAAATATTGAAGAATTAAAAAATTATGAGCTTATAGAGAAAAGGCAGATAGACGACATCAAATCGACAGGGTATCTTTTAAGGCACAAAAAGACGGGCGCGCGGATTGCGCTTATAAGCAATGACGATGAGAACAAGGTGTTCAATATCGGTTTCCGCACGCCGCCTGCGGACTCTACGGGAGTGGCGCATATTATAGAACATTCAGTGCTTTGCGGTTCAAAGGAGTTTCCGTTAAAGGACCCTTTTGTGGAGCTTGTTAAGGGCTCGCTTAATACCTTTTTGAACGCAATGACATACAGCGACAAGACGGTATATCCTGTGGCAAGCTGTAATGGCAAGGATTTCCAAAACCTTATGCACGTCTATCTTGACGCGGTTTTTTATCCGAATATTTACAATGAAAAAAAGATATTTATGCAGGAGGGCTGGCACTATGAGATGGAGAGCGCTGACAGCCCGCTTACGATAAACGGCGTAGTTTACAATGAGATGAAGGGCGCGTTTTCATCGCCTGACGAGATTAATGACAGGGAAAGCTTTAATTCGCTTTTCCCAGATACGGCATACGGCGTGGAGTCGGGCGGCGATCCTAAGGACATACCGAGCCTTACCTATGAGAGGTTTCTTGATTTTCACAGGCGTTATTATCACCCGTCAAACAGCTATATTTATCTTTATGGCGATATGGATATGGCGGAGAAGCTTGAGTGGATTGATGAGCATTATTTAAGTAAATTTGACCGTCTGGAGATTGACTCCGCTCTTAGGCTGCAAAAGCCTTTTGAAAAGCCGATAGAGATACAAAAGGAGTACCCTATCACAGACGACGAAAGCCTTGAAAACAACACTTATCTTTCATACAATGCGGTGGTGGGGACAAGCCGTGACAAGGAGCTTTATTTTGCCATGCAGATTTTGGAGTATGCAATCTGCTCATCATCTGCGGCACCGTTAAAGCTTGCGCTTATACGTAAAAATATAGGCACGGAGGTTTACTCGGTCTATGACAATGGCGTATATCAGCCTTATTTTTCAATCGTGGCAAAAAATGCGAACGCTTCGCAGAAGGATGAGTTTGCCACGGCGATAGAGGAGGAGCTTAAAAGGCTTGTGAAAGAGGGCATTGACAAAAAGGCTCTGCTTGCGGGACTGAATATGTATGAGTTTAAGTACAGAGAGGCGGATTTCGGCTCATATCCAAAGGGGCTTATGTATGGCCTGCAGATGCTTGATTCGTGGCTGTATGACGACAATATGCCGTTTGATATGATTGAGGCACTTGACGTATTTAAGCTTTTGAGGGAAAAAATAGATACTGACTACTATGAGCGGCTTATTGAAAAATACCTTATAGACAACACGCACAAGACAATAGTAGTGCTGTCGCCCAGCGCGGGGCTTACCGAAAAGACAGAAAAAGAGCTTGCTGATAAGCTTGAGGCGTATAAGAACAGTCTTGACAGCGCGCAGATTGATGAAATTGTGGAAAATACGCGCGCGCTAAGGGAATATCAGGAAAAGGAGGATTCGGCGGAGGATTTGGCAAAGCTGCCTATGCTTAAGCGTTCGGATATGAAGAAAAAGTCGGACGGCTTTGTAAATGAGGTAAGGCATACAGGCGGCGCAAACGTGCTTTTCCACAATATAGAGACAAATGGGATAGGCTATGTAAAGCTTATTTTTGACGCGTCGCAGATTCCGTATGAGCTGTTTAAATATATTGGAATACTGAAAAACGTGCTTGGCTATGTTGATACGCAGAATTATGATTTTGGTTCGCTTTACAATGAAATGAATATTCATACGGGCGGTATTGTAAGCTCTGTGAATACCTATGTCAATGCCAAAAAGCTTGATGAATACAAATTGACCTTTGAAGTCAAGACAAAGGCGATGTATGGCGAGCTTGGGGCGGCGTTTGGGCTTTTAGAGGAAATAATGACGAGGTCGAAGTTTGACGATGAGGAGCGCATACTTGAAATTTTGGAGGAGCTTAAATCAAGGATGCAGGGCAGTATGACGTCGGGCGGACATGCGCTTGCGGCAATCAGGGCAATGTCGTATTTCAGCGAGACGGCTGCGGTGTCGGAGCTTGTGAATGGTATTCCGTGCTACAGGCTTTTGGAGGAGCTTACGGCGGATTTTGAGGGGCGCAAAAAGGAGCTGATTGAGAAGCTTGGCGAGCTTACGAGGAGTATTTTCAGACCTGAAAATCTTATGGTTGATATTACTGCGGCAGAGGAGGGGTATGAGCGTCTTGAGGGGCTTATGCCTGCGTTGAGGGACAGTCTTTATACTGGCGCGGTGAAGAAGGAGTTGTTTGGCATTGAAACGCTGAAACGCAATGAGGCATTTTCGACTTCGGCGCAGATACAGTATGTGTGCCGTGCGGGCAATTATATGAGCGAGACTGATTTTAAATATACGGGCGCGCTTAGGGTATTGAAGGTTATACTGGGGTATGATTATTTGTGGAGCAATATCCGTGTGAAGGGCGGGGCATATGGCTGTATGTGCAGTTTTGGAAAGACTGGCGACAGTTATCTTGTGTCGTATCGTGATCCGAATCTTAGAAAGACGGTAGATGTGTATGAAGGTACGGGGGATTATTTAAGGAATTTTGATGCGGATGAGAAAGAGATGACGAAGTATATTATAGGGGCGGTTAGTGAATTGGATGTGCCGCTTACGCCGTCGCAGAAAGGTAGCCGTTCGTCGAGTGCTTATCTTACTAATCTTGATGTTTTGGAGGTGCAGAGGGAGAGAGATGAGGTGCTGGGGTGTACGGCGGAGGATATTAGGATGCTGGCGGATTATGTTGATGCGATTATTGCGCAGGAGGTTGTCTGTGTTGTGGGGAATGGGCAGGCGATTGAGGAGAATAGGGGGATGTTTGGGGTGATTGAGCCTTTGTTTCATTAGGTTTTCTCAGCCGACCGAATTTGTGCGAAATATACAAAAACGCGACTAGTGCGCAGTGCGAATCGTCGCTTATTTTGTATATTTCGCCCAAATTCTACGTTGTTTAATAATTTATGAAAAAAATGTTATTGCGGGAGGTTTTGGCAGCCGTCCGAATTTAGTCAAAATATATAAAATCGCGACTTGGTGCGCGATGCGAAACGTCGCTGATTTTATATATTTTGACTAAATTCTACGTTATTGAATTGGGGTTCGTAAATGGGTAGGTTTATGGAATAGATAATAATGGTGATGGTTGTATAAAGCGGTTATAATGGTTATAAAATAAGAGGAAATGCAGATGAATGAAAATAATCCAAAATACAAATCGGGTTTTGCGGCGCTTATAGGTAGGCCGAATGTGGGGAAATCGACGTTGATGAATCGGCTTATTGGGCAGAAGATTGCTATTACGTCGAGGAAGCCGCAGACTACTAGGAATCGGATACAGACGGTTTATACATCGGATGAGGGGCAGATAGTGTTTGTGGATACGCCGGGGATACATAAGGCGAAAAATAAGCTGGGCGATTATATGGTGAATGTTGCGGAAAAGAGCTTAAAAGGCGTTGACGTGGTTTTGTGGCTTGTGGAGCCGACGGATTATATTGGGGCGGGAGAGCAGCATATAATAGAACAGCTGAAACGCGTAAAGGCGCCGATTATTCTTGTGATAAACAAGGTGGACACTGTTAAGAGGGAGCAGCTTTTGGGGTATATTGACGCGTACAGGAAGCAGCTTGATTTTGCGGAGATTGTCCCTGTGTCGGCATTGAAGGGCGAGAATACGGATACTCTGATAGAACAGATTATGAAATATCTTCCTTATGGTCCTGCATTTTATGATGAGGACACGATTACTGACCAGCCAACGCGGCAGATTGTGGCGGAGTTGGTTCGTGAGAAGGTGCTGCGCAGCATTGATGAGGAAATCCCGCATGGCGTGGCGGTGGTTGTGGAAAATATGAAGTACACAAAAAAGATGGTCAACATTGACGCTACTATTATTTGCGAGAAGGATTCACACAAGGGGATTATCATAGGAAAAGGCGGCGCAATGCTTAAAAAAATCGGCTCGCTGGCGCGTCCTGAGATAGAGGATTTGCTTGAAAAACAGGTGAATCTGCAGCTGTGGGTGAAGGTTAAAAAGGACTGGCGCGACAGTGATTATCTCATCAGAAATTTTGGCTATTACCAAAAAGAAAATGAATAAATTTGGCTCATAAGCACAACCTATCTATGTGATAAAAAATGCTTTCCGCGCAGGCAAAAACGAAGCGGGCGGCAGCATAAAATTACATGGAAAGGATATGACGGGAATGTACGATGAGGAATGGGACCGATTTATGCAGACAGGGCAGATATGCGATTATCTGGCATACAAAAAGCTGCCGCCAATGAAAAGCGACATTGGCAAGTCGGAGGATATACGCAAATTTGAATATGCAGGAATTTCTAACATTAACAGGGATAGTAATAAAATCAGAGCCGATAGGTGAATATGACAGGCGTGTCGTTATTTTGACAAAGGAGCGCGGGAAAATATCAGCGTTTGCAAAGCTTGCAAGAAAGCCAAACAGTCGCCTTATGGCGCCAACAAATCCGTTTTCCTTCGGGCAGTTTAAGCTTTATGAGGGGAGGAGCTCATACAGTCTGTCGGAGGCGGAGATTACAAACTATTTTGAGGAATTAAGGCAGGATTACGTCGGGGCGTATTATGGAATGTATTTTCTTGAGATATGCGATTATTATGCAAGGGAAAACATCGACGAAACGCAGATGCTGAAGCTTTTATATCAGGCATTGAGGGCGCTTTTGTCGCCAAGCTTTGACAATCGGCTTGTGAGGTGCATTTTTGAGATTAAAGCCATTGCCATCAACGGTGAGATGGGATATGACGGAAAAATCAAGGGGCTTGGCGATACGGCGGCATACACGGTTGACTACATAATAAAAACACAGCCCGAAAAGCTTTTTTCCTTTAAGGTGACAGATGAGACTGTAGACGAATTAAGGCAGTTCTGCAAAAGCCTGTGCAGCAGCCGCTTTGACAAAAATTTTAAAAGTCTTGAAATACTTGAAAATATGGAATAGTATGTTTATAATATAAAAATGGTGCGGGAAATATGGCGGTATGGGAGGATTTTTATGAGAAAAATTTTTAAGTCAGGGGCATTTGCCGCAATTCTTTTTGCAGTGTGCGCACTGGCTCTTACGGCGTGCGGCAAAAACGGCGCGCAGGAGGAGGGCGCAGTTGACAGCAAGGAGCTTTCGGCTATTTCCGTGAAAAAGGACGGTACTGTCGAGGGCAGGATTGTCGAGGATTTTGGGGAGGAATACTATGATGAGGCGGGGCTAAAGTCTATGATAGACGAGGCTGTAAGCGAATACAGCGCAGAGTCGCCTTCAGCTAAGATAACATTAAAATCGTGCAAGGCGTCTGACGGAAAAATAAACGTTGAGATGGAGTACGGCGATTACAAGGCATATGCGGGATTTAATAATGAGGATTTTTTTGTCGGCACGATACAGGAGGCGTATGCGGAGGGGTATGGATTGGATTATATTCTAAGCGCGGCTGCGGCGGATAAGGTTGAGACAATATCGAAACAGGATATATTAAATATGGGAGAAAACCATATCATAATTTTTGAGAGAACGGCAGCAGATGATGACGAGCCGATTGTTTCTCCGCTCAGGATTAACTGCTTTGATGAAATACTGTATGTGAGCGAAGGCGTTACGGCTGTCGGTAAGAAAAGCGCTAATTTTACGCTTTCAGAGGGTATGGGCGTGATTGTCTTTAAATAACAGTTTTTTAATCATATGTTAAAAAATGTAAGATATTATTATAAAAACTAAAAAATATAGAGGAGAAATTACTATGGAAAAGACACTTGACAAAATTGTTAATCTTTCAAAGGCGAGAGGGTTTGTATATCCTGGATCGGAGATTTACGGCGGGCTGGCAAACACATGGGATTACGGAAATCTTGGCGTAGAGCTTAAAAACAATGTAAAAAAGGCATGGTGGCAGAAGTTTATCACGGAGAATCCGTATAATGTAGGCGTTGACTGCGCCATTCTTATGAACCCGCAGACATGGGTTGCGTCAGGGCATCTCGGCGGATTTTCTGATCCTCTTATGGACTGCAAGGAGTGCCATGAGCGTTTCCGCGCCGATAAGATTATAGAGGATTATGCCACAGAGAACAATATCGCGCTTGACGGCTCTATAGACGGCTGGTCACAGGAAAAGATGAAGAACTTTATTGAGGACAACAATGTGCCGTGCCCTTCGTGTGGCAAGCACAATTTTACGGATATCAGACAGTTTAACCTTATGTTTAAGACTTTCCAGGGCGTTACCGAGGATGCTAAAAATACAGTATATTTGAGACCAGAAACTGCGCAGGGCATTTTCGTGAATTTTAAAAACGTGCAGAGGACATCGAGGAAAAAGATACCGTTTGGCATAGGCCAGATTGGAAAGTCGTTTAGAAATGAGATAACGCCAGGCAACTTTACTTTCAGGACAAGGGAGTTTGAGCAGATGGAGCTTGAATTTTTCTGTGAGCCCGATACGGATTTGGAGTGGTTTGCATACTGGAAACAGTTCTGCATTGACTGGCTAAAGAGCCTTGGAATGAAGGAAGATGAGATGCGTGTGCGCGACCATGAGAAGGAGGAGCTTTCATTCTACTCAAAGGCGACGACTGATATTGAGTTTCTGTTCCCGTTTGGCTGGGGCGAGCTTTGGGGCATTGCGGACAGGACAGACTACGACCTTACGCAGCACCAGAATACGTCGGGACAGGATTTGACATACTTCGATGATGAAAAGAAGGAAAAATACATACCGTATGTTATAGAGCCGTCGCTTGGCGCGGACAGGGTAGTGCTTGCGTTCCTCTGCGCGGCATACGACGAGGAGGATTTGGGCGAGGGAGATATGAGGACAGTGCTCCGTTTCCACCCTGCGCTTGCACCTGTCAAGATTGGCGTGCTCCCGCTCAGCAAAAAGCTTAACGAGGGCGCGGAGAAGATTTACGCACAGCTTTCAAAGAAGTACAACTGCGAGTTTGACGACAGGGGAAATATCGGAAAGAGATACCGCCGTCAGGACGAGATAGGCACGCCGTTCTGCGTGACATATGATTTCGAGTCTGAAAATGACAATGCCGTGACGGTCCGCTTCCGCGATTCTATGGAGCAGGTGCGCGTGAAGATTGATGAGCTTGACGCTTACTTTGCAGACAAGTTTGATTTTTAATGTATGAAAATTGGAGGAAAAGGTTGTGAAAAAATACGGAGTAAATGAGCTTAGGCGCATGTTCCTTGAATTTTTTGAGAGCAAGGAGCATCTTGCGATGAAAAGCTTTTCGCTGGTGCCCCACAATGACAACAGCTTATTGATAATCAATTCAGGCATGGCGCCGTTAAAGCCATATTTTACGGGGCAGGAGATACCGCCGAGAAGGCGCGTCACCACATGCCAGAAGTGTGTCAGGACGGGCGATATCGACAATGTGGGCAAGACCGCAAGGCATCTTACGTTTTTTGAGATGCTTGGCAATTTCTCCTTCGGCGATTATTTCAAGAAGGAGTCGCTTGCGTGGAGCTGGGAGTTTCTTACCGAAGTAGTCGGCTTAGATCCTGAGAGGCTGTATCCTTCGATTTACAGCGAAGATGACGAGGCTTTTGAAATCTGGACAAAGCAGATTGGTGTGCCTGCAGAGAAGATTACGCGTTTTTACCGCGATCCCGAGACGGGCGAGTGCGATAATTTCTGGGAGCATGGCGCAGGACCATGTGGACCTTGCTCGGAAATTTACTATGACAGGGGCATAAAGTACGGCTGCGGCAAGCCTGATTGCAAGGTGGGCTGCGACTGCGACCGTTTTATGGAGGTCTGGAACAACGTATTTACGCAGTTTGACGGCGACGGACACGGGCATTATGAGGAGCTTGCGCAGAAAAATATAGATACAGGAATGGGCTTGGAGCGCCTTGCCGTAGTGGTGCAAGACGTTGATACAGTATTTGACATCAACACCATGAAGGCTATCCGTGACAAAATCTGCGAGATTGCGGGCGCAGAGTATCTTGCCGATGAGAAAAAAGATGTTTCCATAAGGCTTATCACGGATCATATGCGTTCGTCAACTTTTATGATTTCAGACGGCATACTTCCGTCAAACGAGGGCAGGGGCTATGTGCTCAGGCGTCTTATCAGGCGTGTGGCAAGGCATGGAAGACTTCTTGGTATTGAGGGAAAGTTTCTCACAAAGGTTGCTCAGACTGTAATTGACGAGTGCAAGGACGGCTATCCTGAGCTTGAAGAAAAGAAGGACTTTATCTTCAATGTGCTTGTCCAGGAGGAGGATAAGTTCAGCAAGACTATCGACCAGGGGCTTGGCATTCTGGCTGATATGGAGGATAAGCTCAATAAAGAGGGCAAAAAGACGCTTGACGGCGCTGACGCATTCAGGCTCTATGACACTTACGGATTTCCGCTTGACCTCACGATAGAGATATTGGAGGAGAAAGGCTTTGGAGTAGACGAGGACGGCTTTAAGGCGGCAATGAAGGAGCAGAAGGAAACCGCCAGAAAAGCGCGCAAGGAAACGAATTACATGGGCGCTGACGTGACGGTATATGAGTCGCTTGATCCTTCGATAACCACCAGTTTCGTAGGCTATGACAAGCTTACATACACTTCAAAGGTGACGGCGCTTACCACGGAGGACGAGGTAGTTGAGGCGCTCACTGACGGACAGGCGGGCACGATTATAGTGGAGGAAACGCCGTTTTACGCTACGATGGGCGGTCAGGAGGCGGACACAGGTATTATCACTCTGGGCGACGGCGCGGAATTTGAGGTAAAGGATACGATTAAGCTTCTCGGAGGCAAGGTAGGTCATGTGGGCGTTGTCACAAAGGGAATGTTTAAGATGGGTGACAATGTCACGCTCAGCGTAAACGAGGCGAAGCGTGCGGACACCTGCAAAAACCACAGCGCGACGCATCTTCTGCAGAAAGCGCTCAGGACAGTGCTTGGCACTCATGTAGAGCAGGCGGGCTCATTTGTAAACGAGGACAGGCTTAGGTTTGACTTTACGCATTTTCAGGCTATGACGGCAGAGGAGCTTGAAAAGGTAGAGCAGATGGTGATAGAGCAGATTGCGAATAATCTGGACGTAAAAACAGAGGTAATGACACTTGAAGAAGCCAAAAAGACAGGTGCGATGGCGCTTTTTGGCGAAAAGTACGGCGAGACTGTAAGAGTGGTAAAAATGGGAGATTTCTCTACAGAGCTTTGCGGCGGCACTCATGTAGGCAATACGGGCGCGATTATGGCGTTTAAGATTGTATCTGAAAGCGGAGTGGCGTCAGGCGTGAGGAGAATAGAGGCGCTTACAGGCAATGGCGTTTTCAAGTATTATAAGAACTTGGAGACTGAGCTTGAAAAGTGCGCAAAGATTGTAAAGACTACGCCGTCTGCGCTTACGGAGAGGCTTGAGCATCTAATGGCGGAGGTTAAGGCGCTGCAGAGCGAGAATGAGTCGTTAAAGAGCAAGGCTGCGAAGGATGCGCTTGGCGATGTTATGGACAAGGTTGTAGAAATAAAGGGTGTAAAGCTTCTCGCCGCGCGTGTTGACGGCGTAGATATGAATGGGCTGAGGGACTTAGGCGACCAGTTAAAAGGAAAGCTTGGCGAGGGCGTGGTAGTGCTTGCGTCAGGCGTTGACGGCAAGGTTAATCTCGTAGCCATGGCGACAGAGGGCGCTATGGCAAAGGGCGCGCATGCGGGCAATCTCATAAAGGCAATCGCGGCTGCGGTTGGCGGCGGAGGCGGCGGACGCCCCAATATGGCGCAGGCAGGCGGTAAAAATCCTGAGGGGATAGATAAGGCTGTGGAGGAAGTTAAAGGCGTGCTGGAGGGACAAATTCGTTAAAATAAAGAAGGCTGTTGCATTATAGATGTTCAATCATTTTTATTGCGGCAGCCTTGGATTTAAGTTAAGGAATCTGATTGATATGGGAAATGGGTATGAATAAAGTTAAAGATTTTTTTAAGAAATGTAATGTTGCACTGTTAGCGATTTTGATTATTCAGTGCATTTATATGATATATTGGGGATTCCAGAAGAGCGGGTATTATGTAGATGAATTTTTTACATATGATAATGCGCATTATATGTCTGCATCAACACCTGACAGAATTAAGCTATATGATGCGGATTTCCTTACATATGATGAATGGCATAATTTATCAGATTTAAAAAGCACGCTTACAGTTAAAAAATCAGAATCTCTGTTGACTGATTCGTTAAAGTATAATGTTAATGTGCTGATGAACAAATATCCCTATATGTGTTTATTAAATTATGTGGAGGCAATTTTTTTTGATGGTTCATTCAGCAAATGGAGTGCGATTTCTATTAATATAATATTATTTCTCATTACTCAAATTATATTGTACAAACTAACTTTAAAAATCTCAAATGACAAAGCAGCTGCTGCTATTGCTGTGTGCTTGTATGGTTTTTCAGGAATGGCGGTAAGTATGACTGTCTATGTAAGATTTTATACGCTCGTTACCATGTTTATGACATTATACACGTATCTTCATATATGTATGTTGTATAGTTCCAGCATGGTGAAATTTATTGTATTTGAAATATTGTCGCTCCCTGCTTTATTTTTTGCATATAGAGATTCGCCGTTGTCAGTTATTCAAGGTGTGGGAATGATAGGCTTTTTTGTATTGTTGCTTTTGATTAAAAAAAGGTATAAGCAGGCAATAATATACGGAGTACCTGTTATAGGTGGTGGCTTTTTTTACGCGGCATTTAAAACAGAATATGTCAAGTATTTTCTGAATATTAGTGCCGCTGCCAATGCAGAAAATTCAAATGTGGCGACGGCCAGTTTACTTGAAAATTTATTAAGCTTAACACCAAGCAATTTTGTGAGCAGAACGATGGAGTTTGCGCATATTGTCTGCAGATATTTGTTTGGACATTCTATAGTCTTGATGATATATATATTGCTGGCTGTTGGGGCAATGGTATTATTTGGCACAAAAAAGAATAAGTTAAACGGAAATGGTACAGACTGCATTTTCTTATTGTTGTTACCATGTGTATTTTATGGTATAATATCAATATGTTTGAATCTTAGCGCTATACGATATAACTCATCTATTTTTCCAGAGGTGGCAGCATGTGTGGCAGTAATTGTCGCATATGTGTTTAAGAGCAGCAAACTAAAAAAGCCGGCAATGTCAATTATCGCAGTGGCAATAGCAGGAGAGCTTGTATTTACCTGTTATATACCGCGAATAGAAAACATATATTTGGAAGATAGACATGCAATAGACAGTATGCAAAATTATCAAGGAATAGATTCGATAGTTGTTGATTACCATTATGATGATAAGGTAATGTATGAATGTCTTGCATACTGTGATAAAGATACAAGGGTTATGTTTACTGCTTATGATACAATTGACTATAATGACTGGGAAGATACGGTTTTGGTTTGGCAGAGTGTGAATCAAGAACAGAAAGTGGCAGACGAAATATTAAAATCAGGTTTTTCTTCAATTGATGAGATTGGTAGGACGCATGAGTCAATAATTTATATCGCTTCAAGATGAGCGATATATGTAGTATATTATTATATGGCTATTTACGAGGTTAAGAGGAGAAATAAATATGGCAAGAGTATCTGTGGTGGTGCCGGTTTTTAATGAAGAAGGAAATGTTGCAAAGCTTCACAAGGAAATAAAAGATGTGTGCGAGGCTAATAATTATGAGTATGAAATAATATTTGTAAACGATGGCTCATCAGATCGCTCAGAGGAGATATGCAGGACTCTCAGACCATTGAAATATATAAGGCTTAGGAGAAATTTCGGACAGACAGCAGCTATGGATGCTGGTATAAAAGAGGCAAAGTATGATTATATAGTCACAATGGACGGTGACAGGCAGAATGACCCCGCAGATATTCCAATGATGATAGAGTATTTAGAGGAAAATAACCTTGATGTAGTGTCAGGATGGCGTAAGCATAGGAAAGATACGGTTATGAAAAAGTTTACATCAAGGGGGGCGAATTTTTTAAGGCATATATTAATACATGATGGCATACATGACAGTGGCTGTTCACTTAAAGTTTATAAAAAAGAATGCTTTGAGCATGTTAATCTATACGGTGAACAGCATAGATTTATTCCAGCAATTTTGAAAATAAAGGGCTTTGAAGTTGGTGAGGTAGTAGTAAATCACAGACCGCGGACATCAGGAAAAACAAAATACAACTGGAAACGCACTATAAAGGGATTTGTTGATATGATATCAGTGTGGTTCTGGAATAAATATTCGACAAGACCGCTTCATTTATTGGGCGGACTGGGATTTTTGTTTATGCTGGCAGGCGGAGGCTGTGGTATTTGGTCGATTGTTTTGTTTGCGATGGGAAGAAAAATGTCAAATAATATTTTCCCGCCGTTGTTTACCATATTTTTTATCATAATAGGATTACTGTTGTTTGTGTTCGGTCTGATGAGTGAGATACTAATAAAAACATACTATGGGGTGCATGTTGATTCGTCGTACAGTATAAAGGAAATAACGGATTACAGTGAGGAAAAAGACTGATAAAAAGAATATAAGTCATTGCATTTTTAGCATTATAGAAATAAGTGAATATACTATTGTATATTTGTAGGAGGAGAATTGGCATGTGCATACGGGCAATAAAGTTATCTCAAATGCAGGATGCGTTTGCATCCACACCGCTTACGACGCCGGATGAGTTAAGTAAATTTTATCAAGAAACAGCGCATGCAAGGACAGGTGATGAGTTCTCGGATTTTGTGAAAAGCCTTTCTCTTAAATTGGAAGACAGCAAGGAAGTTGTTCAGCATATTCTCTTTGTCGGCCATCCGGGATGTGGCAAGACGACAGAGCTTTATCAGCTGCTTCAAAAAACTCAGAATATGGGATTTATATCATGCTTTGGGCGATGTGATTTGGAGTTGGATTCGGCTGATATTGAATATACGGATGTTTTATTTTTTGTTCTGGATTTATTGGTACAGGCGGCTGCTGAAAATAATATTGATATAGATGACTCACTGATAAATGAAATTCACAGCTACTGGAAGGATGAAATTGAAGTAATAAAAACCGAAAACAGGCAGGAGGAAACGGACATATCAGGAGGCAGTTCGGCAGAAGTTGGAATCTTAGGACTGATTAAAGTATTTACAGAGATAAAAGGAATAATAAAAAACAGTTCAGAATCAAGACGGCAGATTAGAAATCGTATTGAGCCAAGAAGCAGCGAGTTGGTGAATAAAATACAGCGGATTATAAGGGAAATATCTAATAAAGCTAACGTAATGGGTAAGAAAAAAGTCCCGTTGGTTATTTTGGATGGATTGGATAAAATACCTTTGGAGCAGGCAAGGAAGATATTTAAAGAAAATGGTGCGCGTTTTTCACTGTTGAATGTTCATCTTATAGTCACGTTTCCTATAGCGCTTACCTATACGCCTGAGTATAGCGATATTACTACATGGTTTCCAAATCCCGAAAAGCTGCCGATGATAAAGCTGCGCAAGTGGGAGAATAACAGGTACATTGACGGATATACAGAAGGCATAATTACAATGAAAAAAATTATTGGGAAACGGGCGGATGAAAATTTGTTTGAGGCTGGGGTTTTGGATAAGCTTATTATGCAGACTGGCGGGTATATTAGAGATTTGTTCCGATGCATATCAAAAGCAGCTAATCGAGCTAGGCTGAGAGCGTCACAGACAATTTCGCTTGATGATGCACAGGTTGCTTTGGATAACTTGGAATCTGATCTTAACGGCAGGTATGATGCGAATATGATACCTATTATGAAAGCAATATATCAAGGAGAAAAATATGTATCTACATCAGATAACATTACAAGATTATTGCAGGTAGGAGCAGTGCTTGAATACAATGGTCAGAAATGGTGTGATTTGCATCCATTAGTTGAAAAATGGCTGGTAGAGCATGGAAGATTGGCTTGATTAGGGAGGCATGCTATGGATAATTGGAAACAGTATAATGATGAGCAATATAGCATGCTTCGTTTGGCGATTACTGATACAAGTACAGGAATATGTCTTTTTCGTGCGAATAATCCGGTGTTCCAATTAGATGTTGCAAGACGGTTAAAACGGGAGCTATCAAAAAAGTGCTGTGTATTAAATCTGGCTAAGGTTAGTCCCGACCTTATGCCGGATAGCATTATGAAGCTGCATAAGCTTTTAGATGGATATGAAGATTGCAAAGTGATTGTAATGTGCAATCTGCAGCTTTGCGGTATTGAATTAGGCGAGGACGAATACATTCAAAGGTTGAATTATATGCGCGATCAGCTGCTTGCTATGAACAAGGTCTGGGTGCTTGGAATGTCAAATTATTTTGCACTTCTGCTTAGCCGGCATGCTATAGATTTGTATTCATGCATTATGAATCACTTCGAATTTAAATCGGATGAAGAAGTACCATTTCAAGAATTGAAAATGGATGATTTTACAGGCAATATTATAATTGAACTGTATCATTTTATGATTTTGCGGAATGAAATTAAAAAAGAGGGAATAGAAAACGCTTATATTGATGAACTGTTTGAACTGATTGGAGTTTGGAATAAAATATATGAGTATAGTACTGAAGAAATAGCATTGTTTGTTAAAAATGTATGTAAACGGGTTTATGACATTATGGTATCTGATAATGGTATTGCGGCAAAGGAATATACCAGGTACTGCATGTTAGTGGATGCATATAGCTATTTGGGAGATTATAAAATATCGCATGAAATTATGTCTTCGATAAAAGAAAAATACAAAAAAGACATATTAAAGTATAATGAGCAATCATATATAGTTGAATATTCGTATGGGAATATATGCATTAAAGAGGGGGAATATGCTCTTGCAGTGAAATCTTTTAATCGTTTGTTGTCATACGATATTAAGTTTCAATCATATTTTAATTATAAGATAAGTGATATGCTTGCATGGGCATATATATGTCAAGGCAATTACAATAAAGCAATTAAGATATATATTCAAATGTGTAAACTTATTAATAATGATGGCATGGCAGCAGAAAGTGACAAGGCGTTTTTATGCAATAATGAAGGCGTATGTTTTTTAGCAAAGCACGATTACTCAAAGGCCTTGCAATGTTTCTTTGAAACAGAATCGCTTATAAATAAAAAAAATTCCATAGGAATACACATAAAAGCAGGTGTGCTGAAAAATATAGGATATACATACACAAGGCTTGGTGATTATGATAAGGGGATTGATTTTTTGATAAGAGCAAAAAGTCTGTTGGAGCAGTTAGACAATAGTGTTAATATAATAGAAAAAATGAGATTTATTGAGAATACAATAAAGGAATGCAAGGATAATATTGATGAAAATACTGATTATATCTCATGAATATCCGCCGATAGGCGGGGGCGGGGCAAATGCCTGCTTATTTTTGGCGAGAGAATTGGCCGCTAAAGAAAATCAGGTTACAATCGTAACAGCAGCATATAGTGACCTGCCGACAGATGAAACGACAAAAGCCGGTGTAAGAATATATAGGGTCAGATGTAAGAGAAAAAATAAAGAAAAAAGCAGTTTCCCAGAAATGTTGTCGTATCTTGTAAACGCTTGGAGGAAAGCGGAAGAATTATTAAAAGATGCGCACTATGATAAATGTCTTGTATTTTTTGGAATTCCCAGTGGACCGCTTGCATTGCATTTAAAGAGAAAATATAAGCTGCCATATGTTGTAAGGTTTGGAGGAGGCGATATTCCTGGAGCGCAAAAAAGATATAAATATTTATACATGGTGCTGGCACCTGTTATAAGAAGCATATGGAAAAACGCAGATAATCTTGTCGCGAATAGTGAGGGGTTAAAACAGAGAGCGCTTGGTTTTGATGATAAGTATGATATAAGCATTATAGAAAATGGCGTTGATAGTGATTTTTTTGTGCCTAATGGTGAGAAAAGCGACAGTGATATAATTAAAATCTTGTTTGTTTCACGATTAATAGAGGGAAAAGGACTTCAATATGTAATCCCAAGCCTATATGATATACAAAGACAAGTTAAGGCACAGACAGGGAAAAGTATAGCACTTATAATAGTCGGTGATGGACCATATAGGGAGACACTGGAAGAACTTGTGGCAAAGACAGGGACAAAGGGGCTTGTGAGTTTTGAAGGAAGAAAGGACAAGCAGGAGGTCAGAGAATATTATCAAAAAGCGGATATTTTTATACTTCCGTCACTGTCAGAAGGTATGCCGAATGTCGTTTTGGAAGCTATGGCAAGCGGATTGCCTATTGTAATGACGCCTTGCGAGGGAAGCAAGGAACTTGTCACTGACAATGGAATTATATCCTCCATAGACAAAATCCCGGAAAGCATAGCTCAATTGTGCATAAATGAATCAATGAGAAACGATATGGGGAAAAACAGCCGAAAAAATGTGGAAGCGAGTTTCAGATGGGAAAGCATAGGGGAGAGATACCTTAAAATGCTAAATAATGAGGATGAAAAATAGATATGTGCGGTATTTGTGGATATATTGGATATAAGTCAGTTACGGAAGAACAGCTATGGGACATGAATAATACAATGTATCATAGAGGACCTAATGACGGCGGTATTTTACAGTTTCGACAAGGAGAAAAGGAGATAGGCTTGGCTCAAAGGAGGCTCTCCATCTTAGACTTGTCTGAATTAGGCCACCAGCCGATGCTCTCAGCAGACGGAAGGTATATAATAGTATATAATGGTGAAATATATAACTTTAAAGAGCTTCGCAAAGAGCTGGAGAATAAAGGATATAAGTTTATTTCTAACTGTGATACAGAAGTTATTTTATATGCGTATGCAGAGTGGGGGAAGAATTGCTTTTCACGCTTTAATGGTATGTTTGCGATTGCCATATATGATAAGAGTGAACAGCGTTTAATTTTGGCAAGAGACAGAATTGGTAAAAAGCCATTGTATTATTATTCCGACAAGGGACATTTTGTATTTGGCTCAGAATTAAAGCCGATTATGCAGTATCCATATTTTGAAAAAAAAGTCAACAAAGATGTTATTGGACATTATTTGTGCAATAAATATTTGGTAGCGCCATTATGTATTTTTGAAAATACTTATAAGATGATTCCTGGGACAATCCTTGAATATGTCGATGGAGATTTTAATATAAGCAGCTATTGGAATGTGACTGAACGCTATAATGCGCTTAGGGCAGATGAACAGTACAGCTTTGAGGAAGGCAAGAAAGCGCTTAATGATATCCTACAGGATGCAGTCGCGTCACGACTGGTCGCTGATGTGCCGGTTGGGACATTTTTAAGCGGCGGCATAGACTCGACATTGGTCACGGCGATAGCGCAAAGAAATACGGAAAAGCCTGTAAACACATATTCTATTGGCTTTTATGATAAGGAGCGGAACGAAGCGCCGTTTTCGGCGGAGATAGCAAAACATTTGGGAACAAATCATCATGAACACTATATTGATGACAATGACATATTTGAGATGATTGCCGATTTGTCTAAATATTATGATGAGCCGTTTTCGGATTCGTCGCAGCTTCCGACTATGTTGGTGTCTAAATATGCGGCTCAGGATATTACTGTGGCGCTTTCCGGAGATGGCGGAGATGAGATTTTTTGCGGTTATACGACATATGATTTGACATGGGTTGCCCAACATGTAGACTTTATGGGAGGGATTGCTTATCATATTCCGGGCGTAAGGCAATTATGCGAGGCATTGTCGCCGGAGATGAGGGCGTTTATAAGAAATAGAAATAAAAATACAAAGACGCAGCTTTTTACAGATGTTACCATAGAAGAAGTTGATAAAATATTGGGCAGAAAGTCAAACAATATAAAGTTTTGGCATGAAGATGGTCTTAATATGCCGAATTGGCAGGAGAGAAGGATGCTGCTGGACATGCAGACATATCTTCCCGATGAAATATTAGCCAAAACTGATAGGGCGTCAATGAAATATTCTCTGGAAGTTCGATGTCCTATATTGGATTATAGGATTATAGAGGCGTCATTTAGAGTGCCGCATAAATATAAATATAACAAATTTGATAAGAAACATATTCTTAAGGAAATAACATATGATTATGTGCCTAAAGAGCTCTTAGACAGACCTAAAAAAGGTTTTGGTGTGCCGCTTCGCAAATGGCTTAGGACAGTATTAAAAGATGAAATACTGCATTATGCCGATAAGGATATTTTAAGCAGACAGGATATTTTTGTCCCGGAGGCAGTCCACAGGCTTATAGAGACGCAGCAGCATTCGGACAAGATTATTTACAGCTCTATATTATGGTCGTTTTATGTGTTTCAGAAATGGTATCAGGTGTATATAGAGGATTTGTGGTGATGAGGATACTTTTTTTTATTTCGACATTGGAAAACGATGGTGCGGAAAGGGCTATGTCTAACATTACGACGCATTTGCCGGATAATGTTGAGGCGGATATACTTTTAAATTCTGTTTCAGACCATGATTTTCCGACTGATGCCAATGTGATTAGCTTAGGAATGCCTGCTGATAAAAAGAAAGGTACACTATATCAAATAGTGGCTTTATTTAAGCGCATACCAAAGTTATATAGACTTAAAAAAAATAATAATTATGACGCGTGCATAAGTTTTATGGATAGCGCCAATATGTGTAACATTTTGACCGGAAATAAATATTGCAGGACGATAATTTCCGTGCGTGTAAGTGTGGCGCAGGATAGGACGTTTATATATAAATATGTTGTCAGAAACATGATAAAGCTATTGTATAATAAGGCTGATTATATCGTTGCTGTGGCAGAGGGCATACGAAGAGAGCTTATAAACAATTTTGATCTATGTTCAGAAAAAGTGAAGACAATCACTAACGGATATGATGTGGCAGATATAAGGAAGAAATCAAATATGCCTATGCCTGATAAGCTATTGACAGACATGGAAGGTAAGTTTATTTATGTTACTGTGGGCAGATTTTCAGATCAAAAAGCGCAGTGGCATTTGATACGAGCGTTTTCGAGGGTTGCGTCTGAATGTAACAATGCATGTTTGTTGGTTGTCGGGCAAGGTGATGATAAAGAATATCTTGAAAATATAATAAAGGTCAATTCGCTGCAGGATAAGGTATATTTAATACCATACCAAAAAAATCCGTTTGCTGTTTTAAAACAATGTGATGTATTCGTTATGCCGTCTATGTTTGAAGGATATTGTAATGCATTATGTGAGGCATTGATATGTGGGCTTCCGTGCATTGCCACAGACTTTCAGTCAAGTGCAAGGGAGATTTTGGCACCGGATACAGATTATAGCTATAGAATCAAAACGGGGGTAGAGAAAGCAGCCTATGGTATATTGACACCGGTATGCTCAGGAACGCGATATAAAGGAAATGAACCATTAGAGAAGAATGAGGAATATTTGGCAGAGGCTATGATGTGTTTGAATAATGATAGGGAATTATTTGATAAATATAGAAAAGCTTCTGCAATAAGGGCAGATGAGCTGGATATAGATACTAAAGTGAATGAATGGATTGAACTTGCGGATAAATAATGAGATAAGGGAGTGTTATTAACATTATAATGAATCGGTTTGACAGTATTGGTAATCTATTAAAAAGGATGGATAATAACAATAATATTGTACATTTTGCAATTGTGTTCTATTGGATTGCGTTTATATCGTATACTAATATGTGTTATATGGTATATTTAGTGGTTGGTATATTCAGTTTATTTTGTATGTGTTACAAATCAAACAAAGTAGTAGAAAACAATGGTATAAATAAAATTATATTGGATTTCTCGTCGATCGTTTTTTCCATTATAGTTTTGTTAGGAAATTATGAATTGTTTATTGATTTGCATGTATCAATGAACAAAAATATAATTAACAATACATATAAAATTTCAGTTGCGTTAATATTGTTAATTGGAGGTTTCTTTGTATTCCATAATATATTGTCGTTTTTTACGAACAGGCTCTGGAATTTTTATTGGCATAAACATGAATATGCAACAAGTCCAATGGTAATTTTTATGATTTCAGTTGTACTAATTTCGACAATATATATATCAACGATGCTAATAGGATATTATCCCGGAATAGTTGGACCTGACGCTTTGAATCAAATCGGTCAAACATTATCAGGAGAATATACAAACCACCATCCATTTTTTCATACGATGGTAATAAAACTATTTCAAGTAATAAGCTTAGAATTTTCCAACGATATCAATGTTTCTGTGGCATTGTATAATATATTTCAGGGAATTTTTATGGCATGTTGTTTTTCATATATTATAGTAACCTTATATCAGATGAAGCTTCATTGGGGGATAATTATAGGAGTATGGCTGTATTACGCAATTTTTCCAATGCATATATTTTACAGTTGGACGATATGGAAAGATGTTATGTTTGGAGGATTTGTTGCGGTTATGGTTACGGCGCTGTGGAGAATATTCAAAGGCGTAGATTCAAATAACAGGCTTAATTATATCATCTTTGGAATAGGGGGGGGGGGGTACATGCCTGTTTCGCAGCAATGGATATTTTGCTTTTTTATTTTTTACATGCTGTTTTGCAATAATATTCAGAAAAAAATATCGCAAAGTATTTGCAATATTTATAGCAGTTTTGGTTTTTGCGTTTATATTAAAGCATCCGGTGATGGAGCTTTTGAGTGTAAAACAACCAGACACAATAGAACATTTAGCTGTCCCCACTCAACAGATTGCGCGTGTTATAACTGATTGTGATTGTTTGTCTGAAACGCAGGTATCGTTGTTGAGTAATATAATTGACATATCAAAAATTAAAAATGCTTATAACCCGCGATTGGTTGATCCTATAAAGGAACTGGTTAGAGATAAGGCAAATCAGGATTACCTGAAAGAGCATAAATATGAATTTCTGAAGCTGTATATAGAGCTTGGGATGGCTAAACCACATAAATATGTTCAGGCGTGGGTTGATTTGACGAGAGGATATTGGGCTGGTGGAGCTTCATATTGGTCAAGTGGGGTAGTTAATGAAAACAATTTTGGAGTTAAGGAAAGCATATACTCTAAAAATTTTCAGAAATTGTTGTGTTGGTATGCGGAAATTTTTAATACTGATTGTCTTAGAATTTTTTTGAGCATAGGTTTTTGGGTATGGATAGTGCTTGCAATTGGAATTATAGGCGCCGTCAGAGGCGACAAAGAAATGGTCTGCATGGTAATTCCTATTGTTGCAATAATAATATCGTTATTAATAGCAACGCCGATAGATGCTGATTTACGGTATTGTTATTCTGTCTTTTGCTGCACGCCGTTTTTGGGTTGTTCATTATTTTATGGTTATAGAGGTGTATTATAGTGAAAGTCTGCAAATAAATATGATTTATAAATATATATTATATATTATATTTCGGAGAGTGTAATGACTGAATCAAGAGTGAAAAATACAACAAGAAATATTGTAAGCGGTATAGTCAGCCAAGTGATAAATATAATTGTTCCGTTTATTATAAGCACACTTATTTTGTATGTTTTGGGTGTGAATTATCAGGGATTTGACGGATTGATGTTTTCTTTGCTGAAAGCACTCAATTTGGCTGAGTTGGGTTTTTCGTATGCGGCAGTATATATTTTATATAAGCCTGTAGCTGAGGGCGATTACCAAATGATATGTGCAATTATGGCATACTATAAAAAAATATATAGGCTGATAGGACTGGCAATTCTTGTGTTAGGTTTGCTGTTAATTCCGATTTTACCAAGGCTTATAAAGGATGACTGTCCGAATGATATTAATATATATATTCCCTATTTGATTTATTTGTCTAATTCTGTAATTTCATATTGGGTGTTTGCATATAAAAGCGCACTGTTAACTGCCATGCAGAGGGCAGATGTGATAAATAATATCACAACAGTCATAAGATTATTTATGCAGGCTATCCAAATAATAATTTTGCTTTATTTTAAAAATTATTATGCGTATTTAATAATTTTGCCGATATTTACATTTTTTAACAATATTTTGGTGGAATATTCATCAAGAAAATTATTTCCGCAAGTTGTGCCATATGGTATAATGCCAGATGATGCAAAGGCAGGGCTGATAAAACAGATAAAGGGAATTTTTATAGGAAAAATTAGTGATGTTTCAAGAAATGGAGCAGACAGTATATTTTTATCGGCGCTGATAGGACTTACTGCGGTTGCTGTGTATAATAATTATTATGCATTATGCGCAGGTATATGTAATATCTCTTTTGCTATTGCTAATGCTTTGGGCGCGAGTGTTGGAAACAGTATGATAAAGGAAACTGTGTACAAGAACTACAACGATATGTGTAAATTTACATTTATTTACTCGGTATTTTCGGGTTGGTGTACAGTATGTTTATGCTGTCTTTATCAACCATTTGTTTTTATATGGATGAGGGGCAATACCGAATTATTGCTTTCAAATCACAATATGTTTTTATTTTGCGTCTATTTTTACGCTATAACAATGAACAACATAAGGAATCAATATCTAAATGGATGTGGTATATATTGGGAACTGCGTATATGGTATATTTTAGAGGCATTGGGAAATGTTGTTTTGAATCTTTTATTGGGACATTTATTTGGAATTACAGGAATATTGATTGCCACGCTGTTCACTATAATTGTATTTAATTTTGTTGCAAGGACTAATGTTATGTTTAAAGCATATTTTAAGCGAAGTCCTAGAGAGTACTATATACAGCACATAAAATATATACTGGCAACTTTGGTCAATGTTGTGTTGACATATTGGGTATGTTCATTGATTCGGTTAGATGGAATACTTGGATTGGGAGTAAAGCTTATAATATGTATGTTACTTCCGGAAATAATATATGTATGTATATACCATAAAACAAAAATATATAATGAATCGTTAAGCTGGGTGATGAGCATATTGAAACATAGTTAATAGAATGGTGTGTCGCTGCTGGTACAGTTCTAATAAGGTGGGAGTATAAAGACATGTTTATATTGATTTGCGTAGTCATAACTATAATAGAAGTTATGATTTTAAAAGTTTTAAACAAAACTTTTGAGAGGAAAGTTTATATAGGTATATTTTTTTGCAATTTAATAATGTCGATTGCAGTATATGTCTATGCCATAGGCTATTCATTAAATGTTTTTAAGGCAATTACATATCGCATAACACCCAATCTGGTATATTTCAGTTGTATTGTGTTTGTATCAGCAGTATGTTCAGCAATCACATGTTATTTTTACAAGCCATGTAGTCGAAACAAAATAAAAATATTTGCAGAAAATGATAAGAAAGACAAGCTTGTATTGACAATGGCTATTGTAGTTGCTGCCGTACTCAGAATTACAGGCTTTTGGTGGGGCAACGGAGTGACATTTCATCCGGATGAGGGAAATGTTGTCCGTAGTCCCATAAGTATGTCTGAAAATAATACATTGATGTCTGAAAATACATTTTATCCCGCTCAAACATCGGCTAAAATAATGTCAATCATATTTAAAATATATCGTATAATATGTTCAGCAATCAATGTTGAGTATTCAACTGTGAATTTTTATTATCTTGGCAGGATTTATATAGCGATTTTAAGCACGGCAATAGTAATATGCGTATTTTTTATAGGAAACCGGCTAAAAAAACATGCAGGAACGCTCGCCTGTGTTTTAACCGCGTTGTTTCCGCCATTTGTACATATGGCGCATTGCATAACAGGTGATACGGTTATTGCGTTTTTCGGGTGTTTGGCAATGTTGTTGTCACTCTGTTATCTCAATAATAATACATCATACAGATGGTTGGTTGGTATGTCAGTGACAGCGGCTGCAGCTGCAATGGAAAAATGGAACGGTGCGGTCATTTGTGGATTGATAGCAGTGGTAGTTATTGTAAAGAATTGTGATAGAAAGAAAATCTACTTTGACAAGATAATAAAGCAAGGAATATTTTCGATTATCTGCGTGTTGGTTTCAATAGTTATAATAGCTCCCAATCTGGTGTCAAGATTGCCTGAAGTTATAGAAAATATATTGTATATACAAAATGGTTATGAAGGCAGTAACTCATTTTTGGATAATTTCTATCAATATATGATGGAGTTTGTGTCGTATGCAGGCATTATATGTTTGCCATTGTTGATTGTAGGTATTTATTGTGTATTAAAATTGGTATACCAGGGGGGGGGTAAAGATATCTGCTGCCTTAGCGTAGGTCTGTTTTCATTGATTGGGATGTGCATTCAAAATAGGGCGCTTACACGCTGGGGGTATATGTTTTATGTATGCTTTATTATATTGATTGGTATAGGTATGATGTACATTATAGAAAGTCATTTGCAGCATAAGCGTATAGTGAGGATGGGCATTGGTTTTATAACGGTGTTGGTTTTGCTGAATATGCTGGCAGGTTCGTTTTGGCTTGATGTTATATACACCCATTCGGATAAGGATACGCGAATTGTTTCGGAGAAATGGTGTTTGGACAATAATATTAGAGTAGAGGAATGTATATATGACAATTACACATGTTGGGAACCGGGAGGAGTAACGAGGCATCCGGTTGAGTGGGATAAAACAGGGGTTTCACGAAACATTTTAGATAATGAAAATGACATTGTGATAAAATGTATAGGTAAAAAATATGCTGTGGATAATCCGGATCGGTTCCCGGACAGTAATGGTATTACAAAAAATCTTCCAATTGTGGCTGTATTTGAGAGTGCATACAATGAAGACGGGTTTATCTTTGAATTTTACCACAGCTATTCTAATAAAATTTACACATTAAAAAGTATATACGATTCTATAAGTAAAAGTATAGATGTATTAAAAAATAATGTATATATAGGTGATACCATAAACATATATGATATTAGCGGTTTTCCGTCATCTGAAATATTTGAGATTGACCGGTTCGAAAAGACTGATTTAGAGGATGGAATGACCCAATATAGCGAGAATATATCAAGTATTACTCAAGGAAAGTATACAATAGAATTTACAGATGCGAAGTTTTCTGATGGCAAGGTGTATTTTGAAGACGCTTCGGGTAATATGCTTACATCAGTATCATTGACGGATAAATCAAGTTATACAGTCGAATTTGAAAAGCAATATTACAATGTTATATGTCGAATAGCTGCAGATGAAGCTGATTGCTTTTCAAGCGTGACGATTAAGTCGCAACTTTGACGGCTAAAAAGTATGATTTTTAAGATAGTAAATTTTTAAACCGCAGAAAAAAGTGTCCGTTGAAGCGGATTAGAGGTATAAAAATGAAAAGAATATTTGTAACACTAGACACAGAGATGGACAATGACGAGCATTGGGGAAAGCATTATCCGCCAGAGTATTCGTCTGTGATTGAAGGCATTCCCCAAATGCTTCGCCCGATTTGGGATAAATATAATGTGCATCCGATATATTTTGTTTCACCGGAAGTACTATATGACGAGCGCTGTATTGATGTCTTAAAGAGTGAGGTGAAAAAGGGCGCAGTGATTGGGGCGCATCTGCACCCTGAATATATAGAGCCTGACAGGATTTGGGGAAAAGAAATTGAGAGCGAAACCGCAAAATTTCCCTGTTATTATTATTCTGAAGAGATAGAGAAGGAAAAGCTGATAAATTTAACGGAAATGATAAGCGAAAAATTGGGAGTAACTCCGATTTGGTATAGGGCGGCGCGTTTTGGGGCAGATATAAACACGATTCAGATTTTAAAAGAATTAGGCTATCAATATGACAGTTCAGTTACGCCGCATATCGACTGGAGCACAAAGGGAGGTCCCAATCACAGTAATGCGCCGGTTACCGGATATAAGATATCAAGGAAATGCCTGCAGGAGGAAGCCGGTTCGGAAGCGGACTTTAGCGGGGTCATAGAAAAACCGGTTACGATTTATGGAAAACGCTGGGGAGTTATTGGACATTTCCTGCCGGATAACTGGCTGTTTTACCGTTGGCTGAGACCGACACACATGACATATTGTGAGTTGAAGCATGTCATCCGCCATATGTACAAAGCAGATGTAGAGGAAGGCGTGATGATGTTCCATAGTATGGAAATAATGATTAATAAGACGCCATATGTCAGGTCAAGGTGGATGCAGAAATATTTTTTGTGGAGATTAGACAGGATATTGAAATATGCCGCGGATATGGGTTATGATTTGTAAGGCGAATAAATAGCACAGGAGAAAAAAGCAACATGAAAAAATACAACTTCACCCTCATCATCCCATCCTTAAATCCTGACGAAAAGCTTTCGCATACAGTAAGACTTGCCGTTGAGGCGGGAATTGGCGATATCATTCTTGTAGATGATGGAAGTGATGCCGGACATAAGCATTATTTTGATGAGCTTGTAAAAAAATATCCGCAGGTAACGCTTTTGTCCCACGAAAAAAATCTTGGCAAAGGCGCTGCACTCAAGACGGCATTTGAGTATTTCATAAAAAACAGACATGGCAGCGACGGCGTGGTGACTGCCGATTCAGACGGACAGCATAGAATGGAGGACATTATAAAATGCGCCGAAGAAATGATGAATGGCGAGCAAGCCATAATAATATTAGGCTGCCGCGATTTTTCGCTTGAAAATATTCCCGCAAGGAGCCGTTTTGGCAATAAGGCAACATCACTCGTGTTTCGTCTGTTCTTTGGCATGAGCATTTCAGATACTCAGACAGGGCTGCGTGCCATACCTTTCAAATATGTAAAGGAGATGCTTGAAGTCAAAGGCACGCGATACGAATACGAGACAAATATGCTTATATATATGAGCCGGAAAAAACTTCCGTATCGTGAAATAAAAATTGAAACATTGTATTTTGATGATAACAGTGCGTCGCATTTTCGTCCGATACGTGATTCAATGCGCGTATATGGAATTATCATAAAATACGCGGCTAATTCCATTGCTTCAGCGATTGTTGACATTTTGGCGTTTTATTTGCTGGGGCAGTTTGTTTTTGTGGGCGGAGGCAAAATTGCCGTTTTGTTGTCCACCGCGGCGGCGAGAGTTATTTCGTCAGTCGCAAATTTTGCCTTAAACAGAAAATATGTATTTGACAGCCATTCAAATGTGTTGAAAACATTTTTTAAATATGTGTGTCTTGCAGTCCCGATAATGCTTATATCGTGGATTAGCGTATACGGACTGTCAAAGGCAATGGATTTTGGCCAGCTTGGACGCACATTGTGGAAAGCTGTAGTGGATACGATGCTTTTTGTCGTGAGCTTCCGCGTGCAGCGCAGATGGGTGTTTGCCGAAAAGAGCAAATAAAATCAGAACACAGGATATTCAGGTCATGATGCGATTGGGGATAAAAAATTATGAAAAATAACAGGAGAGGAAAGAAAAACAACAGGAGAAAGAGGCTACGCGCTTCAACGGTGATAGGCAGGACGCTGCTTGTATTTTTTACGGCTGTGTTTATTGCGCTTTTTACATTGGTGGCGCTGTGCTATACGCTTTTGACGGGACCGAGCGCTACGATGCGTGACAGGGTGGTGCTTTCCGCAATGCAGGCGAGCGCTACTAAGTGGCTGCCGGGGCTGTTTATTGACGATACCTTAGTCGAGGAGATATGTGCCAGAAGCGCAAATGTGCAGGAGGAAGTTATTTCGATGGGCGCATTCGGCGCTACCGAGGATTCTGATAAAGAGACTTCTGATGTAGAGGTTTCAGAAACGGAAGCATCCGCAGACGAGTGGGAGGATGCCGTGGACGGCATGATTTATAAGACATACAGCGGCGCTACATATAAGGCGTATCTGCTTATTGTCAAAGACCCGTCGCGCGTGTATGTCGGCACGTCAAGCGATTACAAGAGTGGCAAGGCGGGTGTGCGCATATTTGACATAGTGGAGCGTGAAAATGCCTTGGCGGCGATTAACGGTGGAGAATTTGAGGACATAAACGGGCACGGTAAGGGCAATACGCCTGTGGGACTTACATATTCAAAAGGAAGCTGCGTCTGGGACGATGGGGAAAGGCGTACCTTTATAGGCTTTGACAGTAACAATGTGCTGCACGCCACAGAGTCGATGACGAGGTCGGAAGCGGATGCGCTTGGCATAAGAGATGCCGTTTCTTTCCAGACGGGAAATGTGTTGATTACAAACGACAACGAAAACGTTACGCTGTATTATTCGGAGAACAATGTCGGAATGGCGCAGAGGACGGCAATCGGGCAGAGGGCGGATGGCGCCGTCATACTGCTTGTGACGGACGGACGCAGCGCAAGCAGCCTTGGCGCGACCAAGAATGACCTTATAGACCTCATGGTGTCGGAGGGTGCCGTAGTGGCGGGAATGTTGGATGGCGGTTCGTCCGCGATGATGTACTACAGAGATTATTATACCAAATACAATATTGATACCGCAGGGCTTGACGAATACCAGAAGCAGGGCTTGACGAACAAATACAAGGCGTTTACAAAGCCGCGGTATATTCCGACATATTTCCTTGTGACGCCGGAAGAATAGCCGAAGGAGCGCTTATAAGCATATGGGGAAAAAGAAGAAAAAAAAGAAAAAAGGAAACCGGATTTCAAATATACCGGTATTTTATTTGATATACCTTACGGTTACTGCCGCTATAATCTTTGCCGTCGTTATGGCAATGCAGGTAGTGAGGAGCAGGCTTGCGGAATATGAGCAGGCGCAGCCGAAATATGTCGCGGAGGAAGTATTTTCACGATATTTTCAGCCGATTGACTATGCGTCACTGCTTGCGGACGCGGAGTATGAAGCGGGCGACGCGGGCGCGGACGAATTGACGGAGTACCTTTCCAACGAGATAGGGGACAGCAGACTCACATATTCAGTCGGGTCTTCAAATGATGAGGACGAGGTCAAGTACATTGTAAAGGCGGGACAGAAGCAGCTTGCCGCCATAGTGCTTAATCTTTCAGATACAAAGACGCGCCATGGATATGATACATATGATTTTTCGCATATTGATTTATATTTGAACACAGGGGCATATCTGGAGAAAATGTCTGAATGCACTATAGAAGCGCCATCGGATTATTTGGTTACTGTGGGCGGCAACATGCTTTCGGGAGAGTTTGTTACATCCGGATATGTGCGCGAAGACATATTGCAATACAGTCCGTCGGATGTCCCGAGTATTGAGTATTCCGTTTACACAGTATCAGGTTTTGACGGTACGGCTGGCGGTGTCGTGGTAACCAGTCCCGACGGGGTTCAGGCGCAGGTAAATTTTGATGAAAAGACGAATACATATAAGGCGGACTTAGTGTATGACGAACAGCTTGCCGCCGATTATGCGGATTTTGTTACAAGTGCGATAGAGGGCTACGCTGCTTATATACAGGGGGCTCAGAATGTCAGCCTTGAAAGCATAAAGGGCTATTATGACACAAGCTCTAAGGTATATTCGGAAATACTGTCAATGAGCGGCGATGAGTGGATGGTTAATGCGGGGGGCGGCATTGATTTTACCGATGTTCAGGCGGGCGAGTTTTATGCGCATACTTCGGATATTTTTTCATGCCATATATCTTTTACGCAGCATATTCACAGGGCAGGCAGCGAGGATTACATTGATACGATTAGCAAATACGTGTTCCTGCATCTCGTCAATGGCGGCTATAAGATATATTATTGGTATAACGCGTAAAAAATTTTCTTTTTTGCAAAAAACTGTTGACGTTTTTTAATTATATGCTATAATCATAAATGTGCAATTATTAAACCCGTACAGTCTGGCACACGATAATAGGGCTGGAGGGAGGTTAGGTGTGAGAGTATGTCAAATGTAATCGTTAAAGAAAACGAAACTTTGGACAGCGCTTTACGCAGATTTAAGAGAAGCTGTGCTAAGGCAGGAATCCAGCAGGAAATCCGCAAGAGAGAGCATTATGAGAAGCCAAGCGTAAAACGTAAGAAGAAGTCTGAGGCAGCTAGAAAGCGTAAATATAATTAATGAATTAAAATCCTTGGCATTTGTCAAGGGTTTTTTCATAGTTGTGTGCGAATATATTGTTTATATGATGTTTGTCACTGGCTGTTCAGTGTTAAGGAGTGATTAGTTGTGTTGGAGAATATAGAGGTTGCAGGGTATGACCTGTATCATCTTGTATCATGCTTTTTTCTTTTCAGTATTATAGGCTGGGTAGTTGAATCAATATATATGTCGTTTTGCAACAAAAAGCTCACGAACAGGGGCTTTATGACCGGACCGTTCTGCCCGATATACGGCTTTGGGGCTACGGTGGGCTACATATTGCTTCATCCGTTCGCGGACAATATAGTGCTTTTGTATTTGGTGGGCGCGTTGCTTGCAACGGTATTTGAGTTTCTGGTGGCGAAGCTGATGCTTAGGCTCTTTGGCGAGGTATGGTGGGATTACAACGACAAGTTCTGCAACTACAAGGGCGTCGTATGCTTGGAGAGTACGCTCGCGTGGGGAGTGTATGCGGTCATAATCATCACGTTTTTGTTTGACAAGGTTATGAGTTTTGTCGATAAATATCCTCATTCGTGGGGAATAAAGACGATTACGCTGGTATTTGTCATGGCGGTGTTTGATTTTGGCTATCATTTCGCTATGTCGGTAAAAATCAGCGATGAAAAGAGAGAAGAGCTTTCAGAGCTTTACCATAGGCTCAGAAGAAAATAGCTCATAAGGCAGGCTTATTATAAATTTGGTATGGGCGGCAGCTTAAATGCCGTCCATATTGCATAAGAAAGGCAAAAACCGCATAGATTTCTTAATAAATGGTTGAAAAACCGACAGGGAGACACCTATGTGGTTTAGAAAAAAAATATTTTGCATACTTATGGCGTTTACAGTGACTTTGCAGATAGCGGCATCAGATACGCTAGTAGTCAGAGCGGAAGGACCTGAGATAACGTCGCCGTCAGCTATATTGATAGAGGCGACGACGGGCACAGTCCTGTTTGAAAAAAATCCTGATGAGGTAAGAAGTCCCGCAAGCATCACCAAAATAATGACGCTGCTGCTTACCTTTGAGGCGCTGGAAAATGGCAGGATAAAGCTGGATGACGAGGTAGTCACGAGCGAATACGCCATGTCAATGGGAGGCTCGCAGGTGTTTCTTGAAGCGGGCGAGGTGCAGACGGTTGACACGCTCATCAAGTGCATTGCTGTGGCAAGCGGCAACGATGCCTCTGTAGCTATGGCTGAATTTCTCGCGGGCAGCGAGGCTGATTTCGTAAACCAGATGAATGAAAAGGCGGCTCAGCTTGGCATGACTAACACGCATTTCGTAGACTGCTGCGGACTCTCAAATGATATGGAGCATCACACTACCGCAAGAGATGTCGCGGTAATGTCAAGGGAGCTTATCACCAAATACCCGCAGGTATACAATTACACGACAATCTGGCAGGAGGATATCACGCACGTCACGGGACGCGGCAGTACACCATTTACGCTTTCAAGCACGAATAAGCTGCTAAAACAGTACCAGTGGACGACTGGGCTGAAAACAGGCTCTACCAACCTTGCAAAATATTGTTTCAGCGCGACGGCAAGCAAGGGTGATATAGACCTCATAGCCGTAATAATGGGCGCGCCTGACCACAAGGCAAGGTTTTCGGAGGCGCAGAGCCTTTTGGAATACGGTTTCGCCATGACAAGGCTTTATGTTGACGAAAGCGAAAATAAGCTTTCCCCCATAGCGGTAAAAGGCGGTAAACAGGATTATGTAGAACTGGTGCCCGAAAAAACTTTCAGGTATCTTGATACGACAGGAGCGGATTTTAGCCAGGTTGAAAAAAGCTATGAGTACGGTGAAGAGCTCGTGGCGCCTGTGGACGAAGGTACAGCGGCAGGGCGCATAGTATATAAATTAAACGGCAATATAATAGGAAGCGTGCCACTCCGCACAGTGCAGGGAGTGGAGAAAGCGCACTATTTTGACTATCTTAAAAGGCTTATGCTGGAATACATGCTGTAGAAAACAGGATGCTGCGCCATGCGGCTGCAGCGATACGGAAAGGGTGCATTTAGGTTAAACGGATGAATGGAATATTTTGGATAACAGCCATAGCAGTGGCGGTAGTAGGATTAGCATTGCTTATAGTCGGCATTATTGACGGAAACAGGTTTGTTGTGCTGAGGGAGGAATTTGCACTCCCAAATATCACAAAAGAATGCCGCTTTGTTTTCATATCCGACCTCCACAACAAAGTATATGGAAAAGAAAACCAAAAACTCATAAACGCAATAAAAGAAATAAATCCCGATTTCATATTAGCCGCGGGCGACTTGGTAACTTCAAAGGAAAATGAAGACATGACGCCCGCAATAAAGCTTATAAACACGCTTAGCAATGATTACCTCATATACTATGGAATGGGCAATCACGAAACAAAGATAAAAACCAACCGCAAAGAATTTGGCGATAAATTTGACACGCTCAAAAAAAGCCTCACCAGCCCCAACGTCGTTTTCCTTGAAAATGAGTGCGCCATACTTCTGGATTACAATATAGCCATCACAGGACTTGAGCTTGATTTGAGGTATTTTGCCCATTTCAAAATAAAACCCATGGAAAAATCATATTTAAGCGCCACAATAGGCACTCCCAAACGTGGACGCTGCAACATACTCATAGCCCATAACCCCGACTACTTTCCCGACTACGCCGACTGGGGCGCCGACCTGGTTCTTTCAGGGCATGTCCATGGCGGCATAATGCGCCTGCCTGTCCTTGGTGGAGTAATAGCTCCCTCGTACCGCATTTTCCCCAAATACGACGGCGGCATATTCAAAGAAAAAAACTCAATCATGCTACTTAGCCGCGGTATAGGCTCCCACACCCTCCCCCTAAGATTCTTCAACCCCGCCGAGCTGTACGAGGTAACACTGAAATCCCTCCCACACAATAATAATGAATAAACTTATTATAAACACCAGTTCGTCTTGCACTTTTTTCTAAATTTATGTAGAATAAAAAAAGCGCCAATAAAACCATAAACAGAGGATTAAAAAATGGCATTATCCGTAAAACTCGAAGTATTTGAAGGTCCCTTAGACCTTCTCCTTCACCTAATAGAAAAAAACAAAATAGACATATACGACATCCCAATAGTTGTCATAACGGAACAATACCTCGACTACATCAAACAAATGGAAACAGAAGACATGAACATCATGAGCGAGTTCCTAGTCATGGCAGCAACCCTCCTCGACATAAAATGCCGAATGCTCCTTCCAAAAGAAGTAAACGAGGAAGGCGAAGAAGAAGACCCAAGAGCAGAGCTCGTCCAAAAACTATTGGAATACAAAATGTATAAATATATGGCATTCGAGCTAAGGGACAAGCAAGTAGACGCCGCCAAAAGCTGGTACAAAAAACCAATGCTCCCCCAAGAAGTACAGGACTATCAGTATCCAATAGACTACGCGGAGCTAATAGGCGACATGACGCTTGCCAAACTCCACGAAATTTTTAAGTCAGTCATCAAGCGGCAGGAAGATAAAATAGACCCCATCAGAAGTAAGTTTGGCACAATAGAAAAGGACGAAATCAACCTCGAAGAAAAACAAAGCTACATAGAAGAGTACGTCAAAAACCATAAGCGCTTCAGTTTCAGAAAACTCTTGGAGCACCAAGACAGCAAAATGGAAGTGATAGTAACATTCCTTGCCGTTCTGGAAATGATGAAGCAGGGCATTATCGAAATAGAGCAGGAGGATACCTTCTCAGACATAGTGATTACGTCAAGCATAGCGGCATAACGCTTAATAGCCGCTACAGCCGAAAGGTAGTGTGTATATTTGGAAAAAAATAAAATAGAGGCAGTTATCGAGGCAGTGCTTTTTGCCATGGGCGACTCAGTGGAGATGTCAAAGCTGATGCATGTGCTTGAGCTTACGGAAATTGAGATACGCGCGATAATCGCGGAGATGAATAAGCGATATGAAAAAGACGATAGAGGTATCTACATATTAGAACTGGACAACGCTTTCCAACTCTGTACTAAGCCCGAGATGTATGAATACCTTATTAAAGTGGCAAAGGCGCCAAGAAAATACGTCATGTCCGATACACTTTTGGAAACCTTGTCCATAATAGCGTACAAGCAGCCAGTGACAAGGCTTGAGGTAGAGAAGATACGTGGCGTAAGCTGTGACCACGCTGTAAACCGCCTGTTGGAATTTAATCTCATACAAGAGCTTGGCAGGCTCGACGCTCCGGGACGTCCGCTGCTTTTCGGCACGACGGAGGAGTTTTTGAGGACATTTGGCGTCAAGTCACTCGGCGACCTGCCGACGCTCAATCCTGACCAGCTCGAAGATTTCAAAAAGCAGGCCGAGGAGGAGGCAGATTTGAAGGTTGATATTTAAAAAAGATAATCATTGGAGCTGTCGTACTAAGGGACATAAGCACAAGATATAATATTATCTGCATTGGACACAATGCCATATCTCACATGCTTAACCATTGTTGCGACAGCCTCTGCAGGTACATCAAGAATGGGGGATTAGTATGCGCGAGGGAAAGATATGCGTGCTTGGCGTGGCGGGCGGCTCGGCGTCAGGCAAGACCACAATCATCAAAAAACTGAGAGAGTATTTTGGAGACGGGATTGCCGTCATAAGCCATGACAGCTACTATAAAGCGCATGACGAAATGCCCTACGAGGAGCGCTGCAGGCTGAACTACGACCACCCCGATTCATTTGAGTCTGACAAGATGGCGGAGGATGTACGAAGGCTTATCAAAGGCTACAGCATAGATATGCCCGTATATGACTACCGCATACACAACCGCTCAAAGGAGACGGTAAAGATAGAACCTAAGCCAGTCATTATTATGGAAGGCATACTGGTGCTTGAAAACCGTGAGCTTAGGGATTTGATGGACATAAAAATTTTTGTCGACACTGACGCGGACGAGCGTCTAATGCGCCGCATAAAGCGTGATATGGCGGAACGCGGGCGCAGCATAGAGTCCATTATCGACCAATACAGTCAGACCGTAAAGCCGATGCATGAGGAGTTTGTCGAGCCGTCAAAAAAGCATGCGGACATCATTATACCGCGAGGCGGCGAAAACATCGCAGGGCTTGATATGCTGACTACGTATTTAAGAAAAAAACTTAATGAGTAAACGCGTCTTCCCAGTTGTTTCTGAAATGCTTATCGCGGTATTTTGCGGGGGTTATGCCCTCGTATTTCTTAAACACCTGTATAAAATGGCTTTGTGACGAAAAGGCAAGGTAATTGGCTATGTCCGTGGCGCTGTAGTCCGAATAGCACAGCAGGTTTTTTGCCTTTTCAAGCTTCTGCAGCATGATGTATTCGCTTATGGACATTCCGATTTCCTTAAAAAACAGCTTTGACAGATAGCTTTCCGAGAGCTTTACATGATCCGCGAGCTGCTTTAGGGTGATGCGGCTGTGTATATGGCTGTAAATATAGTCCATGCACAGCACAATCGGCTTTGACAATATCTGGCTTTTTTTCAGCGCGAGCATTTTATTGCAGAAGTCGAGGCTCATATTGTTGTGTATTTCCTCTATTTCCATAATGCTTTTGCAGGAATCCATTTTCCTTATGTAAAAATCGCTCAGACTATACGCCCTTTCCTGCTCCATTCCCTTGTCCACGCAGTAGCGCGTGATAAGGGCGGCGGTGATGACAAAATGATATCTGATATTCTGCAGGGAATTTTCCGAGAGAATGCCCATTCCGTTTGGATTTGTGAAGGTGTGCGAGGAAAGGTTTTCCGTTACGGCTTCGATATTTCCTTCTGAAACGGCGATATAAAAATTAAATTCATCTTCTATGGGGCGGTGCGCCCGAGCTATTTCGTGCTGTATAAATTCATCTTTGTACCATTCCTTCTGTATATCCATAACAATCCCTCCATATTATTTTGATGTACTGATTATAAGATAACATTATTTTGATATTATGGCAAATAATATATAAAAATTTTTCAAAATTTTTGAAACAATGTCAATATTATTATATTTAAAACAATAAAATGATGTTTGCAATGCAAAAGTAACTATATAATAACCATAATGACAGGTTATGATACGGCAAATCAAATATGACGGCAGATTAGATATGGCGGCAAATTAGACATGCAATATCATTATATGTATATCATAGAATTGCGCATTTGCAGTTGTTTGTCAGTTTATATCAGCTTAATTGTAAGATTAATTGTAAGAAACGGAGGATTTCAATGAAAAGAATAGAATTTATTGACAATTATGGCGGCTTCAGGCTGGAAAATCCGGAGCAGCTAAGCTACCTGTATTTTCCGATTGCGGGTGAGACGGGCGTGATGAGCAGCATTACGCCTGAGCTTGGCGGCGACAGCAAGACAAGCCAAAATACATTTCTGCTGGAGCCTGTGACCTGCGAGAGCCTACATAACAATAAATCGACAAGAAATTTCTGGGTAAAGCTTGACGGCGGAGAATACTGGTCAGCGACAGGGGTAAGCTCTGGGCAGCAGGCGGAAAAATTTAAGAAGGACAAGGAAAAAACAAGCTTGGAAGCGGGGCTTCTGTACCAGACTGTGCGCCGCAAATCGGATAAGCTGCAGCTTGAAAGCGAGATAACCTCATTTGTGCCGTATAGAGGCATGAAAACAGAATTGACTAAGATAGTCATAAAAAACTGCGCGGACACACCAAGGAGCATACAGGGTATATGTGCTGTGCCCATTTATGGCAGAAGCGCTGACAATATCCGCGACCACAGAAATGTCACAAGCATGCTGAACAGGATATATACAATGGGCTACGGCGTGGCGGTGAACCCGACGCTGACCTTTGACGAGAGGGGACACAAGATAAATCAGGTTGTGTACGGCGTGTTTGGAAGCTGTGGCGGAGAGCGGCCCGTCGGCTTTTACCCGACAGTTGATGATTTCATCGGCGAAGGCGGGAGCTTTGAAAATCCGCGCGCGGTGACAGACGGGGCGCTTCCCGTGACGGCGTCAGGGCAGGAGATAGACGGCTACGAGGCTATGGGCGGTTTGGAATTTACCCCTGTAACTGTTAAAGCAGGGGAAAGCCTTACCTTTATTATGGCGCTTTCGTATGGCGACGGGACAGTAGAGGAACTCGAGGCTGATACGGTAAAGCTGCTTGGCGAAGGCGCATTTGATGACTTGCTCGAAGATACGAAAAGACATTGGAGAGAGATAAACAATATCAGCTACAGCTCGGCGGATAAATACTTTGACAAGTGGATTTACTGGGTTAATTTCCAACCCGTTTTAAGGAGAATTTACGGCTGCTCATTTCTGCCGCACCATGATTACGGAAAAGGCGGCAGGGGCTGGCGCGATTTGTGGCAGGACTGTCTTGCGCTGCTGCTTATGAATCCCGACGGCGTAAGGGAAATGCTGCGCAACAATTTCTGCGGCGTGAGAATTGACGGCACAAACGCGACAATTATAGGCAGCAGGCAGGGAGAGTTTATCGCAGACAGGAACGGCATAGCGCGCGTGTGGATGGACCATGGCGTATGGCCGTTTATCACGACAAAGCTCTATCTTGACGAGACAGGCGACTACGGCTTTTTGTTCGAGAAGATACCTTATTTTAAGGATAAAATCATATGCAGGGGCGAGGCGGCTGACGAGCTGTGGAATGAGCAGCAGGGCTGTAACCAGATGGACGCATTTGCAAAAGAATACAAAGGGACAGTACTGGAACATATTTTAGTCGAGCTTCTGACTTCATTCTATGATGTCGGCGAGCATAACCATATCCGCATACGCGGGGCTGACTGGAATGACGCGCTTGATATGGCAAAGGAGCGCGGAGAGAGCGTGGCGTTTACGATGATGTACGGAAGAAATATGCGTCAGCTGTGCGAGGTGCTTTATGCGGCAAAAGAACTTTTAGGCATTGAAAAAGTATCCATATTGAAAGAAATATCAATGCTTTTGGGTGATAAAGACTGGTGCTATGATAACGTCTCCGCAAAACAGTCGCTTCTGAAAAAATATTCTGATATGTGCAGCCATGAAGTAAGCGGCGAAAAAGAGGAAATCGCTGTTGACAAACTGATTGAAAATCTTTCAGGCAAAGCAGACTGGATAACAGAAAACGTGCAACGACAGGAATGGCTTAGCGAAGACAGCACAACAGGCTGGTTTAACGGCTATTACGATAATGACGGACAACAGCTCGAACGCGCCGCGTCAAATGGCAATTCACAGATTATGCTCACAAGCCAAGTATTCGCCATTATGTCAGGCGTCGCATCAGACGAGCAGACAAAGAGCATTGTAAAGGCAGCAGACAAATATTTATATGAGCCGTCAGTTGGAGGCTACAGGCTTAACACTGATTTTCACGAGGTTAAGCTGAATATGGGGCGCATGTTCGGCTTTGCATACGGACAAAAGGAAAATGGCGCAGTATTCAGCCATATGGCGGTCATGTACGCAAAAGCGCTTTATGAACGGGGCTTCATCAAGGAAGGCTATAAAGTCATAAACAGCCTCTACAGCCACGCAGGCGATATAGAACATTCACGCATCTATCCCGGCATTCCCGAATACTTCATGCCAAACGGCAGAGGCGTATACCATTACCTCACAGGCGCGGCAAGCTGGCTGCTGCTCACAGTACTGACAGAAATATACGGCATAAAAGGACAAAGCGGAAACCTCATGCTGGAGCCAAAACTTCTGGCAGAGCAGTTTGACAACGAAGGAAAAGCAAGCGTCAAATGTAAATTCGCAGGCAGGAGCATAACAGTCATATACATAAATAAAGATAAGCGCGAATACGGCAGCTACAGCATAAAGAAAGTCAGCATTAACGGCAAAGAATACTCAAATATGAAAAATTCCGCAATCTCACGAGAGGAAATTCTAAATCTTGACGAAAACGCGGATAACAAAATTGTAGTAGAGCTTGACTAATCAGCTATATCTTATGTTGTCGGCAGAATGAATTTGGAAGTATTTGCGGGACGCTGTTTCGATAACATAGTGTGCAAAGATTTTGGTTGAAACGGAATTATATAATACGGATATGGAAGTCCGCAATCTGATAGACTGGGTATGTGTATCGGAGCAGATAAAGGAAAATAACAATGCAATCCGTAGTTTAACGGGGGGAGTACCGGAAGATAGAACCGGAATGCCGGGAGGAAATGCAGGAGAAACCGGAACGCATGAAAGAACTTTGCAAAGAGCGCAATAATCTGTATGAAAAGCAGAATGATCTGAATTTACATATTTCCCATTCATTGAATAAATCAAAATTTGATTGAAATATTCAATATTATTTGGTATAATTATGAAATCGATAAAGAGGAAATTTTGCAAGGGTGGAAATTATGGTGAAAGTCAATTATAATAAGCTTTGGAAATTGCTGATAGATAAGGGGATGAGCAAAACACAGCTCAGAGAACAAACTGGAATTACTACAAATGTAATTGCGAAAATGGGAAAAAATGAAAATGTATCTACAGAAGTTATTTGTAAGATTTGTGAAACACTAAACTGCCAGATTACTGATATTATAGAACTGATTGAGGAAGATGGAAAAATGTTTCATGTGTCCTAAGAATTGGACAAATGTTATGGCAGTATGATAAAAAAGAAGGAGTATCAATATGTTTTGTACCATTGAATTATTTGCCGGCGCGGGCGGACTTGCATTAGGAATTGAAAAGGCTGGCTTTGAAACGCTTGGATTGATTGAAGTTGATAAAGATGCGGCGGATACATTGAAAAAGAATAGACCTAACTGGAATGTTATAAATGATGACATTGCCAATATTTCTTGTCTGGATCTGGAAGAATATTTTCATCTGAAGAAAGGTGAGTTAGATTTATTATCGGGAGGAGCGCCGTGTCAAGCATTTTCTTACGCAGGAAAAAGGCTTGGCTTGGAAGATGCCAGAGGGACGCTTTTTTATCACTATGCGTTATTTTTGCAGAAATTGCAGCCGAAAATGTTTCTGTTTGAAAATGTTAGAGGACTGCTTACACATGATCATGGAAATACATATAAGACTATGTTGAATATCTTCAAAAAAGCAGGATATACAATTGACAAAAAAGTATTAAATGCATGGGATTATGGAGTTCCCCAGAAAAGGGAGCGGTTGATTACGATTGGAATTAGAAATGATTTAGTAGGGAAAACAGAGTATACTTTCCCGAAGCCGCATGATTATAAACCTGTGCTGAGGGATGTTTTGTTGGATTGCCCGGATAGTCCATTTATCCCATACGGGGAAAAAAAGAAAAAAATATTTGAGTTGGTTCCGGCGGGTGGGTACTGGCGGGATATCGATCCTAGTGTAGCAAAAGAATACATGAAAAGTTGTTGGGAAATGGAAGGCGGACGTACAGGAATTTTACGAAGAATGAGTTTAGATGAACCGTCACTGACTGTACTGACATCGCCGTCCCAAAAGCAGACAGAACGCTGCCATCCTTTAGAAGCGCGACCTTTTACAATAAGAGAAAATGCAAGGTGTCAGACTTTCCCGGATGAGTGGGAATTTTGTGGGAATGTTTCATCACAGTATAAACAAGTAGGGAATGCAGTTCCTGTTAATTTGGCGCAAGATATTGCAATAGAAATTTATCATTCGCTTGCTATACTGAAAAAAGGGGAGAAAATTAAGGAGGCAATGTAATGAGTTGGTCATTGGATTTTATATCGGAAGAGGATTTTGTAAAGCATGTCGGGGCAACGATAGAGAAGTATGGGGAAAAACTCGAATCATACGATGTCAAGCGTTTTAACAAGAATATTATTGATCCGATAAAGCTGATTTTCGATAAAACGGTATATCAGACTTCATGGGAAGAAATGGTTGGAAATGAAATATTTCGCCAGCGTGATAAATCGAACAATAACGATATAGGTTATTTTCATCAGAGAATATTCCAATACATAGATAAGTGCAGAGTGCCAGAGAATGGGAAAGAGGGAGGCTGGGATGTCATTTATCAAAATCCGGACGGAATAGTGTTGCCTGATGGGGATAAGGTTCATACGGTGTATGTGGAAATGAAAAACAAGCATAATACAATGAACTCAGCTTCCGCAGGCAAAACCTATATAAAGATGCAGAATCAGCTATTGAGTGATGATGACTGCGCCTGTTTTTTGGTAGAGGCAATCGCTCAAAAGTCGCAGAACATAAAGTGGGAAACTACGGTAGATGGTAAACGCGTATCACATAAAAGAATACGACGAGTAAGCCTGGATCAGTTTTATGCAATTACGGTCGGGGAAGAGGATGCGTTTTATAATATGTGTATGGTTCTTCCGAGTGTAATCGAAAAAGTGGTCAAGCAGGATGGTGCAGTTCAGATTCCGCATGACACTGTACTACAGGAATTGAAAAATATTGCTGCAATGTCAGGTAAAGAAACAGAAGATATGGCAATGGCTATTGCAGTGTATATGTTGGGATTTAATTCTTATTTGGGATTTTCCGACTTGATAGGAAATGCTAGTGGCAGCATAGAAAATGATAATTTTTTGAAACGAATTTATGCTTATGCAAAAGGTATAAATGAAATATAAGCAGTTGGTGACAGGTGGACACATGACAGTGCCATGTGTAAATAATTCAAGAAATGGAAATAATAATATGATATTAAGCAAAGTATTCTTATTACAATAAACGGAGGTGAGATTTAGAAAATTCACAACAAATACAAGTCGGCTCAATTGTTATTGCAAACGCCATGGGAATAGATGAAAAAAGGGCGAGAGAAATTGTCTTAATTATTGGTACATAGAATCCAAAAAGGAGAAAAAATAGAAAAGTTCGCGCCAGGATAGCTATGGCAGTTGAGATTGTTGATCAAATAGATGATGATGCGCTATGTGCTCTTACGGTATCACATGCGATTAGCAGCTTACTTCCAACGGCTAATTCCGTTAAGGAAGGATTAGATATACTGGAAAATATATTCAATAAACTTATGTATACCGGATTACCGAGAGGACAGAAATGGTTAGATCATTTAGAGATATTAGATGCGGTTCGCTTGTTGTCATTTGGTAACTTAAAGAAAATAAATCAGTTATCAAATATATCAAACAACCAACGGAATATTTATGCGGACAGGCATGTGTTGCGATGATTGCGAATGTTTCGGTAGATGATGTTATTCAGGTGATGCATAATGATAAAGGAACTGGAAAAAAAGATATTGCAAAAGCATTGGAGCATTATGGTATCACTCAGGCGAAAACAATGACAAAGGCAGATAATTCCACACCATTGCCATCAGTGTGTATTCTGAAAGTATTATTACCAAAATATAGTCATTGGATTTTGTATTATTATGGAAAATATTATGATCCAGAATTTGGGCTGATGGATGAACTATATGGCAGAGCAAGGATTCAGTCTTATTTGGAATTATTTATAGATGAATAATTGTTTTCAGAGTAAAATATCCTATTGTAAGTAGGAATTTTCAAAGTTCCATTCGACTAAATTCGGACAGTTGAGAACACATAACACAATTACCTATATAAATATAACACAAAGCGAGGTATTGAACATGAAAGAAGTATTAAAATACGCAAAAGCAATCTGCTACTCAGGCTACAGAAGAGGACAAAGCCCCAAAACAGGCGCATGCCCCAGCTATGACCAAATAAAGGAAGACATGGAAATCTTAAATAAAGAAGGCTATCGCTATATAAGAATGTACGACCCAAACCAACACGCCGAATATGTAATGTCAGCAATCCGCGAACTAAAACTCCCCATGATCTGCATGATAGGCATAGACCCCAAACCCGAACGCAATAACCCCAACAGCTCGGCAGGCGCACAAAACTTTTCAAAAGAAGAACTCGAAGCCAACAAAAAACACAACGAAAACGAACTAAAAAAACTCATCAAACTCGCAAACGCAAACGAAGACATACTCCAAGCAGTGTCTATCGGCAATGAAAATACACCACCATGGGGCACAGAAATCGTCCCCGTCGAAAGACTCATATATTTCGCAAAAACCCTAAAAGCATCAGTCAGCCAAGCCGTTACCTACAATGAAGGATATCTGGAATGGAAAGAATTAAAAGAACTTGGCGAAGCACTGGACATTATTTCCATACATAGCTATCCTCTGTGGAGCGGAAAAACCATTGATGAAGCGCTTGATTTCAATAAGGCGCAATATGACGACATGAAAGCATTTTTCCCCGACAAACAGATAATATTTACAGAAGTTGGCTGGGCGACCGGCGGCACATCGTCAAAAATAGACGCAAAAAACATATCCGTAGAAAATCAAAAAAGGTATATCACAGAGCTTAATCAGTATCTTGCAGAAAACAGAATCGTCGCGTTTATCTTTGAGGCATTCGACGAGTATTGGAAAAGTGATGACGATGGCGTGGAAAGACACTGGGGCTTGTATGATGAGGACAGGAACCGCAAGTGGCAGTAAAAAATAAATAGGAATAGAATTGCGGCATACCGGATATGGCAAGCAGTAGTCGGCAGCTTTTATTATGACATTTAAGCATAATAAGAGCTGCCGTTATTTTTGCGGAGGCATCATATGGCTAAACTCAAAATAAATGCACGAATATGCCACGAAAGAGACAAAGTATGCGCTTGACAATTTCATAGACATATAGTATAGTGTTCCTGTTAAGTACCACTATTGCGGATATAGGATGAAAGCATGTGCAATCATTATTTTTGGTGACGGTGAAGCAAGATGGAAAATTCAGTGATGGAAGCATTGACAGGAAAGCTGGTGCAGTTTGGACTGACGCGGCAGGAGGCAAACATTTACCTGTGCCTTGTGCGCAATGACGCCCTGTCAGGCTATGAGGTTTCAAAGCTGACAGGAATATCACGCTCAAATGTATACAGTGCGCTGGCAGGACTGGTGGATAAGGGCGCGGCGTACCTGTTGGAAGGCGTGACAAACAAATACACTGCGGTAGAACCCGGGGATTTCTGCAAAAATAAGATTCGCAGCCTAGAGGGTCTTATGCGGGAGCTTGTACAAGACATGCCAAAGCTCAATGCCTGCTGCGACGGCTATATCACGATAAGCACGCCAAAGCATATAATGGATAAGATTTACAATATGCTTGCTGCTGTGCAGTATAGGGTGTACATTTCATTGCCGGCGGATTATTTTGGCGAACTAAGGCAGCCGCTTGAGAGACTTATAGAGAACGGCAAGAAAGTAGTGCTGCTGATAAGTAAGCCGCCGGAAAATGAGCTTGCCGGCGCGACAGTGTATGTTACGGGCAAAAATGACAGACAGCTTAGACTTATAGTGGATTCTGAGTTTGTGCTTACCGGCGAGATGACGGGAGCGCAGACGGACAGTGCGCTGTACTGCGCTCAAAAAAATTTTGTGAATGTTTTTAAGGAATCTCTTAGAAATGAGATTAAGCTTATCGAGCTTACGGGACAGAAAGCAAAGTAAAAATTTATATAAATGTAATATGTATTTATGGAATGGAGGATTTTGCGATGAAAAAAGAAGCGTTTGTGACAAAGGAGCAGGTGGAGGAGATTGTAAAGACTTACCCGACGCCTTTTCATATTTATGATGAAAAAGGCATACGCGAAAACGCCAAAGCGTTGAAGGAAGCGTTTTCATGGAATAAGGGCTTTAAGGAATTTTTTGCGGTGAAGGCTACGCCGAATCCTTTTCTAATAGATATTCTGCGCGATTACGGCTGCGGCTGCGACTGCTCTTCTATGACGGAGCTTATGCTGAGCCACGCTATGGGAGTGCCCGGCGGGGATATCATGTTTTCGTCAAACGATACGCCTGCAGAGGAATTTGAGTACGCGTACAAGATAGGGGCGACGATTAACCTTGACGATTTTACGCATATAGATTTTTTGGAAAAGACGCTGGGCAAACTGCCTGAAACTGTTTCATGCCGTTACAATCCGGGCGGAGTGTTTAAAATCAGCACCGACATAATGGATAATCCCGGGGATGCGAAGTATGGGTTTACTACGGAGCAGCTTTTTGAGGGTTTTAAGGTTTTGAAGGCAAAGGGCGTGAAGCATTTTGGAATACATGCGTTTTTGGCGAGCAATACTGTGACGAATGAGTATTATCCTACGCTTGCAAGGACGCTCTTTGAGGTGGCTGTCAAGCTAAAAGAGGAGACGGGAGCGGATATCAGGTTTATTAATCTTTCGGGCGGTATTGGGATTCCTTACAGGCCTGAGCAGGAGAAAAATGACATTCGTGTCATTGGGGAGAGCGTGAAAAAGGTGTATGACGAGGTGCTTGTGCCTGCGGGCATGGGTGATGTGGCGATTTATACGGAGCTGGGGCGGTTTATGATGGGACCGTTCGGGCATCTTGTTACGAGGGTTATTCATGAAAAACATACGCATAAGGAGTACATAGGGGTTGATGCGTGCGCGGTTAATCTTATGCGTCCTGCTATGTATGGGGCGTATCATCATATTACGGTGCTGGGGAAGGAGGATGAGCCTTGCGACTGCAAATATGATGTGACGGGGTCGCTTTGCGAGAACAATGACAAGTTTGCGATTGACAGGATGCTGCCGAAGATTGAGATTGGGGATTATCTGGCGATTCATGATACCGGGGCGCATGGGTATTCTATGGGGTATAATTATAATGGGAAATTGAGGTCGGCGGAATTGCTGTTGAGAGAGGATGGGAGCGTGAGGCTGATTAGGAGGGCTGAGATGCCTAGGGATTATTTTGCTACGTTTGATGGGTTTGAGATTTATAGGAAGTTGGGGTTTTAGAAGGACGGACAGAGGGGGAATGGGATAGGACGAAGGTTCATAGCTGTATTCGTTCTGCGTACGCGTGGCGGCAGGCAGGGATTTTCTAATACAATGAGGTGTAGGTGTTCTAAGACGGACGAGGTCGGCGCAAATCGCCATCCATGGCTCTGTGCGCCTCGATTTGCCGTCCGGGCAAATCGCCCTCTGGTGTTCTATCATTGTATAAGAAAATCCCTGCCTGCCGCCAAGGTATTTAGAACGAATACAGCTATGAACCTTCTGTGTATTGGCGGAATGGTGGGTGGGAATGCCGGGCAAAATGGATTTTGCCTTCGCTAGGGGGAGGATTTATTTAGGGGAGAGGGGATGTTTATTTGGGGTTGTATTTATTTAGGTTCTTGGGGGTGGTGCTATTGCTCTTTTGGGGTTTATGTGTTAATATAAATAGATATGGAAATAATTGATTTATTGAGGGAAGGTTTTAAAATACAAAAGGATTGGAGGAAGACCAGTGAAGCTGTTTTCTATAACTGATGTCGGAAAGAGGCGTGAGATAAACGAGGATTTCATTTTTGCATCGAGTGAGCCGGTTGGAAATCTGCCCAATCTTTTTATTGTTGCTGACGGCATGGGTGGCCACAGGGCGGGGGATTATGCCTCAAAGCATGCGGTTGAAAAGGTGGTAGAGGTCATAAGGAGCATCGGTGATGATGACGACCCTGAAAATATTATACAGAGGGCGGTTGATGCGGCGAATGCCTACATTTACAGGTTATCGCGCGAGGATGATGCTTTGTTTGGCATGGGTACTACGCTTGTGATTGCGACTTGCCGGGATGATGTGGTTACGGTGGCGAATGTCGGTGACAGCAGGCTGTATATAATCAACGATTTTATCACGCAGATTACGACGGATCATTCATTGGTTGAGGAAATGGTTAATCTGGGCGGTATTGACAGGGAGGCGGCGCGCACGCATCCTGATAAGAATATTATTACGCGCGCTGTGGGAGTGAAGGAATATGTTCTAGTGGACTTCTTTGAGGTTTTTATAGGGGAGAGCGAGAAGCTGCTGCTATGTACGGACGGTCTTACGAATATGCTTAGCGATGACGAGATACATCAGATTATAGAGCACAGTGACGACATAAGCGAAGCCGGTAAAAGACTGATAGATGCCGCCAACGAGAATGGCGGGCGTGACAATATAGCAGTGGTTCTTGTGGAACCGTTTGGAGGTCATAATGATTAAGTTGGGAATGCTTGTGGGCGGCCGTTATGAGATACTTGAAAAAATAGGCACAGGCGGTATGTCCGATGTATATAAAGCAAAAGACCGGAAGCTGAACAGGCTTGTGGCGGTCAAGGTTTTAAAACAGGAATTTGTCGAAAATAAAAATTTTGTATCAAAATTCAGAGTGGAGGCGCAGGCGGCGGCGGGGCTTATGCACCCGAATATAGTGAATGTCTACGATGTGGGCGAGGAGAACGGAATACACTACATAGTGATGGAGCTTGTAGAGGGCATTACGCTCAAAAAATATATAGAAAAGAAATCGAGGCTGACTACCAAGGAGGCAATAAGCATTGCAATCCAGGTGGCAATGGGCATAGAGGCGGCTCACAACAATCACATTATACATAGGGATATAAAGCCGCAGAATATCATTATTTCAAGGGAAGGCAAGGTAAAGGTTACTGATTTTGGCATAGCAAAGGCGGCTTCCAGCAATACAATCACGTCAAACGTGATGGGCTCGGTGCATTATACTTCGCCCGAGCAGGCAAGGGGCGGTTTTTCGGATGAAAAGAGCGATATTTATTCGCTTGGCATTACTCTTTTTGAGATGCTTACGGGCAGGGTACCGTTTAACGGAGACACTACGGTTGCGATTGCGATTAAGCATATTCAGGACCCTATGCCTTCATTAAGGGAATTTGTGCCGGAAATACCGATAAGCATTGAGAATATCGTGATGAAGTGCACGCAGAAAAGCCCTGACAGAAGATACCAGAGCATGGGCGAGATGATAAAGGACTTGAAACATTCGCTGATAAGGCCGGATGACGTAATAGCGCAGGTCGATACGGCGGATGCGGCAGGTCAGACAAGAGTAGTGCCGCCGCAGCGTCAGGGGCAGCAGGAGACTTATGCGGAGCCTATGCCTGCCGTATTGGAAACGGTATGGGAGGAAAGGGTGCCAAAGCGTGAAGAATACGCGGACGAGGAGGAATTGAAGGCGATACCCAATCAGGTAAAGCCGATGCGCGGCGGGTCAGGTTATAGCGATTCATATGATAATCAAGGCTATGGATATGTGAGCGGTGATACTCAGGGCTATGAGGCTCAAGGGTATACTGATCAGGCGTATGACAATCAAGGCTATGACGATTATTATGACCAAGGCTATGATTATCAGGAGAGGCAGAGGGGCACGAGAAGCGGCAGGGGAGGAAATCAAGGCGCCCCGCAAAAAAAGAACGGCAATAAAGGTTCAAGCGCCAAAAACGCCTCATCAAAGAAAAAGGCGGATAAAAACAAGGCGGGCAAAAGCGGTTCATCCAAAAAAAGCAGGGAATATAAGTATTACGAGGATGACGGATATTCTCAGGAAACGGTCAGCCGCAAAAACATGAGCAGGCTTGACTATGAGAGTGAGCGCGCTTATTCATCATCGCGTGACGAGTATGATTACAATCCAAAGGTGGAGCGGGTCACTACGGTTTTGACGGTCATTGCGGCGGTAGTCATAGGATGTATACTGCTTTATTTTGCGGGTCAGGCGACGGGATTTTTTTCACAGCTTGATTCAATGGCTGAAAGCAGGACAAACGCTGCTGAAGACGACGCGGAGCGCGCGGTTATGCCTGAATTTCTGGACAGGGACGTAAGCGAGGTAAAGAAGGAGCTCAATGCCAGCGGCTTGGGCTTTCTCACGAGATATATTGAATCTACGGATTATGAAAAGGAGCATGTGATTTCCGCGTCTTTGGAGGACGGTACGGAGGTGCTTGCGAAGGACAAAATTCTTATGAATACCACGATTGTCCTTACTGTGAGCGCAGGGGCAAACGGAGTGAACGTGCCGCCCGTAGTGGGGCTTACTGAGGCTGAAGCTACGGCAAGCCTTACGAATGAAGGCTTTAAGGTGGCAAAAAGCGAGGAATATTCGGCTGAGTATGAGAGCGGAATAATAATATCGCAGTCGCCGGAAGGGAATACCATCGCTGCTTTGGAATCAGAGGTTTCCATTGTGATAAGCAAGGGCAGTGAGAGCGTGGACGTGCGTATGCCCGATGTAGTGGGATATACGCAGGAAGCGGCTGCAAGCGTGCTTGAAGCGGCAGGTCTTGTCGTGGGAGAAGTTGAGGAAACCTACAGCGAATATCCCGAAGGGCAGATATGCTATCAGAGCTATGAGGCAGGTACGGACGTAAGCGAGGGGGCAGCGGTTGACTTAAAGGTTAGCATAGGCAAGGAGATATCGACATACAGTTGTAATATTACGGTGCAGGCTCCGGATGATTATATCGGTGGGGACGCACAGGTGCTTCTTCTTTCGGGGGACAGGACAAAGCAGCTTTGGGAGGCAAGGAGTGTCACCTCATTTCCAGTGACGATTAATCTCAGCGGATTTGAGAGTTCTTCGGCATACGGAGTTGTAATCATCACATATCTTAAAAGTGTGGCAGAACCTGTAGTTGACGCGGACGGCAGACCGACGACGCAGATGGGTCAGGCAGCTACGCAGATAGAGCAGACTGTGGAGTTTGTAAAGGACGAATAAATTCAATGCAGGGAAAAATCATAAAAGGCATAGCGGGATTTTATTATGTTCATGCGGCTGACGGCGAATTGTACCGGTGTAAGGCTAAGGGAATATTCCGTAAGGAAGACGTCAAACCGCTTGTAGGCGACGATGTGGAAATGGAAGTTACGGACACAAAGGATATGGAAGGCAATATAACGCGTATATTTCCGCGTAGAAGTGAATTGATACGTCCTGCCGTAGCTAATATAGACCAGGCGCTGCTGATATTTGCATTGGCGAAGCCTGAACCAAACTTTAATCTGCTGGACCGTTTTTTGATAATGATGCGGCAGCAGGGGCTGGAATGTATCATATGCTTCAATAAAAACGATATAACGGATAAGAATGAAAGCCGCCGTATTGCCTCTATTTATGAAAAGAGCGGCTGCAGGGTGCTGACTGTAAGCGCATTAAAAAAAGAAGGCATAGATACGCTTTTGGACGTGCTCAATGGAAAAACTACGGCGCTTGCGGGTCCTAGCGGTGTAGGGAAATCTTCTATTGTAAACTGCATTCAAAGCGTAAAAGTAATGGAAACGGGCGCAATAAGCGCGAAAATAGAGAGAGGCAGGCATACGACAAGACACTCTGAACTGATTTGCATATCCGAAAATACATATATTATGGACACTCCCGGATTTAGTTCGCTGTCACTCTTTGAATTGGAAAAGGAAGGACTTAAGGACTTTTATCCTGAATTTGCCCCCTATGAAAACAAGTGCAAATTTTTGACGTGCGTTCATGTCAATGAGCCAAGGTGTGGGGTGAAAGAGGCAGTCGCGGATGGATGTATAAGCAGCGTAAGGTATGATAATTATGCCATACTTTATGAGGAGCTTAAGGAGAAGGAAAGGAGAAAATACTGAAATGAATTATTTGGCGCCATCAATATTAGCGGCGGATTTCTGCAGACTTGGCGAGCAGCTGGACGCGGTAAGCGGGGCGGGGGCTCAATATGTCCATATAGATGTGATGGATGGAATGTTTGTGCCGTCCATATCCTTTGGGATGCCTGTTTTGGAATGTGTTAGAAAGCGCACAGGGCTTTTTCTTGACGTGCATATGATGGTGGGAAAACCGGAGCGCTATGTCGAGGAGTTTATCAGGCTTGGCGCGGACGGAGTAACCATCCATGTGGAGGCATGTGACTGTATTGAGCAGACGCTCCGGAAGATTAGGCAGCTTGGCGCAAAGACGGGGCTTGCTATCAATCCCGATACGCCGATAGAGGAAGTGCTTCCATATATTTATCTGGTGGATATGGTGCTTATAATGACTGTACAGCCCGGTTTTGGAGGACAGAAATATATAACGAAATGCCTGGATAAAATAAAGAACCTCCGCAAAATAGTAAACGCCAAATATCCTAATGTAAAAATAGAAATAGACGGCGGCGTACGCCTTGAAAACCTCAAGGAAAACCTTGATGCGGGCGCGGATGTGATAGTTACGGGTTCGGCTGTGTTTAAAGGAGATATAGATGAGAATATCAAAAACTTTTTGGAGATAATGGGTTAGGTTCAATATCTGCTTTTGATTCGTGCAATTTCCTGCATTTTCCACAAATTTTCAAATAAAAACAAATATTTTAACATTCTTAATTGATATTTTCGTGCAAATGTGCTAGTATGTAGTGGTAAAGCGTGAGCAATCGCGCAAGGAAGCGCCGAATGGCGTTTCAAGCTGTTGTTTTTCTTTATAAGGAGGAGAATTTATGAAAAAGAAAACATTATCACTTGTGCTGGCATCTGCCATGGTAGTGTCATTGACTGCATGCGGCGGTTCAAATGATGCGCCCGCGACTGATACGCCGGCCAACACAGAAACCACACCCGCTACGGAAGCAGCGGCAGACACTCAGACGGAGGCTCAGACACAGGAAGCTTCCACAGAGGCGGCAGCAGAGTCTGAAGTCACAGTTGAGGGCAAGATTGCTCTTGTCACAGATGTAGGCACTATTGATGACGAGTCTTTCAACCAGGCTACATGGGAAGGCGTACAGCAGTATGGCGATGCTCATGGCATTGAGTACACATACTATCAGCCTACAGAGGACAGCACAGAGGAGAGAATCAATCAGATAGACCTTGCCGTAAGCGAGGGCGCTACTGTAGTAGTGCTTCCGGGCTACTTATTCGGCGAGACGCTTTCAGAGGTTCAGACGACATATCCCGATGTAAACTTCATCGCGGTTGACGTTTCTGAGGGCGACATGACAGCGCCTATCGAGCCTAACGCTTATGCCTGCACATTCAGCGAGGAGCAGGCAGGCTACCTTGCAGGATATGCCGCAGTTAAGGACGGCTACACAAAGCTTGGATTCCTCGGCGGTATGGCAGTGCCCGCAGTTATCAGGTACGGCTACGGCTATGTACAGGGCATCAATGACGCGGCTCAGGAGCTTGGCGTAGAGGTAGAGGTTAAATACACATACGGCGGACAGTTCTACGGCGACGCTAACATCACGGCTAAGATGGAGAGCTGGTATGCGGATGGCACAGAGATTGTATTTGCATGCGGCGGCGGTATCTATACATCAGCTATGGAAGCAGCGCTCAACTACGACGGCATGATTATCGGCGTAGACGTTGACCAGCATTCAGTAGGCGAGGGCAATGCTTACAATCCAGTGCTTACATCAGCTATGAAGGGACTTACTTCTACTGTAGTGGACAAGCTTGACGCTTGCTTTACAGGCAACTGGTCATCTATCGGCGGACAGATTCAGAATCTTGGTCTTGCGGACGGCGATTATATCGGACTTCCTACAGACGGCGATTCATGGGCATTCAAGACATTTACAAAGGACGAGTACAATACGCTTCTTGACGGCATCAAGGACGGTAGCATCGCGATTTCAAACGATACTGAGAACCAGCCCGAGGTCGGCGAAGGCGTGACGGTAAGCTACATTGACTAATCAAATCAAAAACATAAGGGAATCATAGAAGTTATGATGAAATGGATAAGGGGAAGGGTTCTGAATGCCTTTCCCCTTTTTCTAAACATGCGCATAGTCAGCGCGGAAAAGAGGCAGGGATGGGAAATAGCGAGTACATTATTGAGATGTTGAACATCACAAAGGAATTTCCGGGAATCAAGGCTAATGATAATGTTACCTTACAACTGAAAAAAGGGGAGATTCACGCCTTGCTCGGCGAAAACGGGGCGGGCAAATCTACGCTTATGAGTATTCTTTTCGGACTTTATCAGCCGACGAGCGGCATCATAAAAAAGAACGGAAAGGAAGTAAAAATTAACAATCCAAACGATGCGAACGCATTGAATATCGGCATGGTGCACCAGCATTTCAAGCTGGTGGAATGTTTTTCCGTGTTAGATAACATTATCCTTGGCATTGAACCTACCAAGGGGCTGTTTTTGAGCAAAAAGGGCGCGCGCGAAAAGGTGACGGCGCTCAGCGATAAATACGGCTTGAAGGTCAATCCCGACGCTCTGGTTTCGGATATCACGGTAGGCATGCAGCAGCGCACGGAGATTTTGAAGATGCTCTACCGCGACAACGAAATCCTTATTTTTGACGAGCCTACGGCGGTGCTTACGCCGCAGGAGATTGACGAGCTTATGAAGATAATGAAGAACCTTGCAAACGAGGGAAAATCAATTCTTTTCATCACGCACAAGCTCAACGAGATTATGGCAATTTCCGACCGCTGCACTATACTCAGAAAGGGAAAGTGCATAGGCACGGTAAACATAAAGGACACTACCAAGGAGGAGCTCTCCCGAATGATGGTGGGGCGCAACGTAAGCTTCAAGGTTGACAAAAAGCCCGCCAATGTAAAGGAAACGGTCTTGAAGGTAGAAAACATGACAGTGCCGAGCAAGGTACATAAAAATAACGCTGTGAAAAACGTGTCGTTTGAGGTGCATAGGGGCGAGATTGTATGTATCGCGGGCATTGACGGCAACGGTCAGACAGAGCTTGTCCACGCGCTCACGGGGCTTGAAAAAATCAGCTCAGGAGCGGTCTGGTTTGACGGCGCGGATATTTCCAAGGCAAGCATCAGGGAACGTTCAAAGAGCGGCATGAGCCATATCCCCGAGGACAGGCATAAGCATGGGCTGGTGCTTGACTATACGCTTGAACAGAATATGGTGCTGCAGCGATACTGGGAGAGTGATTTCCAGAAAGCGGGCTTTATAAAGCAGGGCGCGGTAAGGGAGTATGCGGAAAGGCTTATCGAGCAGTACGACGTGAGGAGCGGTCAGGGACCTGTGACTATAGCGCGCAGCATGTCGGGCGGCAACCAGCAGAAGGCGATAATTGCGCGTGAGATAGACAAAAACCCAGATTTGCTTGTGGCAGTGCAGCCGACAAGAGGGCTTGACGTCGGCGCGATTGAGTATATCCATAAACAGCTTGTAGCGCAGCGCGACAAGGGAAAGGCGGTGCTGCTTGTGTCGCTGGAGCTTGACGAGGTAATGGACGTATCGGACAGGATACTGGTAATGTACGAGGGCGAGCTTGTGGGCGAGCTTGATCCTGAAAAGACAACAGTTGAGGAACTTGGTCTTTATATGGCAGGCGCTAAGAGAACTACAGCGTAAAAACAGGGGGTAAGGTATGAAAAATAAAAAGAGCAGATTAAATCTTTCGTCGGGCGTTACGTCTGTGGCGGCATCGCTTATCTGTATAGTAATCGGGCTTTTGGTGGGGCTTGTGATTTTGTACGGGATAAACAGCGAAAATGCGCTTGACGGTTTCAGCCGTATCATAAAGGGCGGCTTTTACCTTATGCCAAAGGGAATAGGCACTGTGCTTTCGCAGACGGCGCCGCTTATTATGACGGGGCTTTCCGTGGCGTTTGCGTTTAAGACGGGTTTGTTTAATATCGGCGCGGCGGGGCAGTATACGCTGGGCGCGCTTGGAGCCCTGTATTTTGCGCTTGTGCTTCATATGCCATGGTATGTGTGCCTTCTGGCGGCTATGCTGTTTGGCGCGGTCTGGGGAGCGATTCCAGGCATTTTCAAGGCGTATTTCAATGTAAATGAGGTTATCACGGCTATTATGTTCAACTGGATTGGGCTGTATGCCGTAAACGAGATAATTTACAGAGGCGCGCTGGGAAATATGTACGATTTAAAGACGACAAAGACTTACAGCCTGAGGAACGTATCGCCGCAGTCAGTTATCCCCGACCTTGGCATGAACCAGCTTTTTAAGACGAAATCGACTACGATTGCGATATTCATAGCGATAGCGGCGGCGATAATCATTTATGTTATCATAAATAAAACGACATTTGGATATGAGCTCAAAGCGTGCGGCCACAACAAAGAGGCGGCGAGGTACGCGGGCATAAACGAAAAGCGAAATATCGTGCTTTCGATGACTATTGCGGGCGCGCTTTCGGGGATAGGCGCGGGGCTTTATTATCTGTCAGGCGTGGCGGAGTGGAATCCGCAGGTAAGTACGGCGCTGCCTGCGATGGGCTTTAACGGCATACCTGTCGCGCTGCTTGCACTCAGCAATCCGATCGGCGTTATATTTGCGGCGCTTTTTGTATCGCACATCACTGTGGGGGGCGGGTATCTGCCGACGAAATATTTCCAGCCTGAGATTGCAGATGTGATTATAGCCGTAATCATTTATCTGTGTGCGTTTGTAATGCTCTTTAAGGGCGTGGTAGTAAACGCGGTATCGGGCAGGAAAAAGAAAAAGGCTGAAAATGACCCGACGGACAATGGCGCGGACGGAAAGGAGGCTGATGCATAATGTTTTTGCTTCTTAAATATACATTGCTCTATGCTGTGGTTTTGATGCTTGTAGCGCTTGGCGGCATGTTTTCGGAGCGCAGCGGCGTTATCAACATTGCGCTTGAGGGCATTATGGCGATAGGCGGGCTTGCGGGAATTATCGTGCTGGTGCTGTTTGGCGGGAAAATGCCTGCGGCGGCGCTTGTGCTTGTGTCGATACTTGCAAGCGCGATAGCGGGAGTGCTTTATTCGCTGCTGCTTGGCTTTTCGGCGATAACATTAAAGGCGGATCAGACAATCGGCGGCACGGCGCTTAATATGCTTGCTACGGCGGCGGCTGTGGTTATTGTCAAGGCGTACAACAACGCGGCGGCAGGAGGCAACGGCTCGGCGTCGTCAAAGCTTTCGTATTCCAATACGGAGTTTATCTTCAATGCGGGACCGCTGACTTATAATATTTTCCTGATTATCGGCGTTATATTGCTGATTGTTGCGTATGTGTTTTTGTACAAGACTAAGTACGGGCTGCGCCTGCGCTCGTGCGGCGAGCATCCGCAGGCGGCGGACTCTGTGGGCATAAATGTTTACAAATGGCGCTATGCGGGCGTGATGATTTCGGGATTTTTGGGAGGACTTGGCGGGTTTGCTTATATAGTGCCGTCGGTGTCTACTTGGAATTTCGAGGTGGGCGTTACTGGATTTGGTTTCCTTGCGCTTGCCGTTATGATTTTCGGTCAGTGGAAGCCCTTTAGAATCGCGGGGGCGGCGGTGTTCTTTGCTATTTTCAAGTCGCTTGCAAATATCGCTGACGCGACGTTTTTGTCAAACCTGCATTTGTCGAAAAATATTTATGATATGATGCCGTTTATCGCTTCGATGATAATTTTGGCGTTTACGTCGAAAAACTCACAGGCGCCGAAGGCGGAAGGTATTCCGTATGATAAAGGGGCAAGGTAGAGCGGCTGATGTCGTGATGTATAAGCTCTGTATATGATGAATATACAGGGCTTTTCTTTTATCTTACACATTTAATCTTCATCAAATCTTCATTTTTCCCTGCTATTCTTTTCCCATAAGGCAATTTATAAAAGCGTTTGCAGCGCGGAAATGAGGGAAAATATGGAAATGTTGCTACAAACCAAGGAACTTTGCAAGGCTTTCGGGAAACAAAAGGCAGTTGACAATGTTTCATTGAATGTACCAAAGGGAAAAATCTACGGGCTTCTTGGTCCGAACGGAGCGGGGAAATCCACAATATTGAAAATGATTACGGGAATTTTAAAACCGACATCAGGAGAAATCTACTTCGACAAACGACCATGGGACAGGGCGGCATTGTCTGAAATCGGGGCATTGATTGAAAGTCCGCCAATCTATGAAAATTTGTCCGCGAGGGAAAACCTAAAGGTTCGGTCATTGCTGATTGGCGCGGATAAAAAAAGAATTGATGAGGTATTGCATACTGTAGCTTTGGAAAATACAGGAAAGAAGAAGGCTGGGAGGTTTTCATTGGGAATGAAGCAGCGGCTTGGCATTGCAATGGCGCTGCTGGGCGAGCCAAGGCTCTTGATACTGGACGAGCCTATGAATGGGCTGGATCCGATAGGAATAGATGAGCTTCGCAGGCTGATACGCTCATTTTCGGCTCAAGGGATTACGGTCATACTTTCGAGCCATATTCTTTCGGAGGTTCAACTGCTTGCGGATTATACAGGAATTATTTCAGGCGGTGTCCTTGGGTATGAGGGGGCGCTGGAGCATGGGGAAAATCTGGAGGAGCTGTTTATGAAAGTCGTCAGAGAAAGCGAAGGGGGCGGTAAGAACTATGTTTAATATTGTAAAAGCAGAATATATGAAAACAGGGAGGTCGATGGGGCGCGCGTTTGTATTGGCGTTTCCGTTAATTACATTTGTATTGGCATTTGTACTGACTATGGGAATGGCAAACGCATATGCGGAAAGCGTGTGGAACTGGTGGTATACGCTGCTGCTGCCTGTAATGCTGGCGGTTGTCTGCTATATTTCCATGGCGGGAGAGAGGAAAACAGGGTATTATAATCTGGTGACGCTTCCGATTGGAAAAAGGAAACTGATGATGGGCAAAATCATTTATATGGGGTGTACGGTTTTGGTGTCAAATGCTGTTATATTTGCAGGCGCCGCGTTGGGCGGAGTTTTATTGACTACAAGCGTTCCGCAGGGCGGAGCGGCGGCTGCGGTATTGGCGCTTACGGCTGTGCAGCTGTGGGAGATACCGTTGTTTTTGTTTTTGAGCATACGCTTTAGAATAGCTGCAGAATTACTGGTATGTCTGTTTCTGACGGTTGGCGGTACGATTGCCGCTCAGACGGGGAAATGGTATTTTTTTGCTTCGGCGGTTCCTATGCGGATTTTGTGTCCGCTGCTTCATATACTGCCAAACGGTATCAGAGCGGAGGCAGGAAGTCCGCTTTTGGATATGGGAGTAATCCCTGTAGGCATATGCCTGTCTGCCGTATGGTTTATCCTTGCGACGCTTTTGTTTTTAAATTGGTTTGATAACAGAGAGGGAAAATAGAAATGTTTATAAGAAATCTTTATGCGGATTTGCTTAAACTTGAAGGACTTCCTATAGTATATGCGCACATTATAATTCCGCTTGTAACGAGCGGGTGTTTTTTGGCATACTATGCCTTTTCGGGCTGGAGCGTGAATGAAAAGCTAATTGGCTTTTTCCAGACAGTCGGAGCGGGCTTTCCCGCCTTGATTGGGATATTTACGGCAAGCGTAACGGAACAGGAGCAGAATGCGGGCGCGTGTCAAAATATGCTCGCTCTCCCACGGAAAATGTCGGCTTTTTTGTCTAAGCTGGTGCTTTTACTTATATTAAGCCTGCTTTCAGTCGCATTGACAACAGCGGTATTTTGGTTTGGTTTTTGTAAAATACAAGGCGGCAGCCCGATTAGCGCAGCAGCATACATAAATACGGCGTTTATAATGTGGTGCAGCAGTATTCCGCTTTATATATGGCAGATGCTTCTGGCTTTCCGATTTGGGAAAGGGGTGTCGGTTGGAGCGGGAATTATTTTTGGGCTTGTAAGCGCGCTGATGCTTACAAATTTGGGAAAGCTTGTCTGGAAATACCTGCCTGCTTCGTGGACAGGCAGAATACCGTATACTTATCTGCGTATTTTGATGGGAGAATATAAAGCGGCAGATGAAATGAGTGCTGTAATGCCGATAGCTGTTGCGTTTACAGCGCTTAGTATGGTATATTATTTATTTCGGACGGCTTATTGGGAAGAAAGCAAAGCCTTGGAATAAGGAGAAATGAGAGGAAATATGGCAAGGATTTTGGCAGTTGATGATGATACGGCGATTCTTGAGATGGTAGAGGCAATTTTGGGCAAGGATGGTCACTTTGTTACAAAAGCATGCGGCATGCATGAAATAGATATGGAGAAGCTTAATGCTTATGATTTGATTTTGCTGGATATCATGATGCCTGAAACAGACGGATTTGCATTATGTTCAAAAATCAGGAGGCTTGTTGACTGTCCTGTTTTGTTTCTCACTGCAAAAACGGAAGAAAGCAGTCTGGTAAAGGGATTGGCATTGGGGGCTGATGATTATATCTGCAAGCCGTTTGGCGTTATGGAGCTGCGGGCGAGAATATCCGCGCACCTTAGGCGTGAGCGTCGGGAACATTCCGTTAAAATGGCTGTCGGGGGCGTCTGTTTCCATTTATCATCAAAACAGGCTGTGATAGATGATAAGGAAATACCGCTTACAAGGGCTGAATATGAAATCTGCGAGTTTCTTGCAAGAAATCGCGGACAGGTATTTTCAAAGGAGCAGATTTTGGAGAAGGTATTTGGATTTGACAGCGAGAGCAACGACAGCACAATCACAACCCACATAAAAAATATAAGGATGAAGTTTTCAGGCTTTAACTGTATGCCGATAAAAACAGTCTGGGGGATTGGGTACAAATGGGAAGAATAAAAAAGAAGGGTAACACTTCGCTGGGCGGGATTTTTTTTAGATATGTTATGGGTATGCTTTGCGCGCTGGCAGCCTTGGGAGCGGGCACGATTATTTTATTTAATATCCTTGTGAATACAGGCAGTATATATCCTGCCAATTACGCGGAAAAAAAGATTAATGAAGCCTATGATGCACTTCAAAGCGCGGTTGAAGTGACACAGGACATTATACCGCCGCTTTGTTATTATGCTGTGTTTTCTGAGGGCGGGGCTATGCTTAGCGGAAATATGCCAACGGATTCTATCGAAGCCGCAAGGAATGCCGCTAATCATAAGGCTGTGTCAGGCGTTGGATTTTATAAGGTGGTTCCGCGTTCGGACGGATGCATTGTGCTGCGATACGGTCTGACGCCGCAGTATCAGTCCGCGTTTTTAAGAGAGCATTTCATAGAGCCGCAGAATTTGATGACATTTGCCGTAGTGTTGGGCGGGATAACGATTATTTTGTTTTCATCGGTGTATTTTGGCAAAAAAATAAAGCGGAAAATCAAGCCGATAATGACTGCGGCGGGGGAAATTAAAAACCAAAATCTTGAGTATGAGGTATCATATTGCGGCGTGAGGGAGATTGACGACTGTTTGAAATCAATAGATGAGATGAGAAATGCCCTAAAGCTTTCCCTTGAATGTCAATGGAAGACTGAGCAGGAAAAAAGCAGGCAGATGTCCGCATTGGCGCATGACATAAAGACGCCGTTGAGCGTCGTGAGGGGAAATGCGGAGCTCCTTTATGAGACAGAGCTGACCGAGGAGCAGAAAAAATATGCCGATTATATATCAGGCAGCGCATATCAGATACTAAGCTATGTGCAGACCTTGATAGAAATGACAAGGTCGTCATTTGGATATCAATACAATTTTGAGAAAATAAGGACAAGCGTTCTGCTTGGCGACATAAAAAATCAGGCTTTGGGATTGGCGGAGGTTTGCCATATCAGGATTAACTGGAAAGAGCAGTATGTCAGCGAAACGATGAGCGTGGCTTATGAACAGGTGGTGAGGGCTGTTATGAATGTTGTAAAAAATGCGGCGGAGCATACGGCGCAAGGAGGATTAGTGAGCGTTTATATTGTGGAGCAAGGGCAGGAGATGGTGTTTACGGTGGAAGATGCGGGCAGCGGATTCACAAAGGAAGCGCTGCTGCATGGAACGGAACAGTTTTTTATGGATGATGAAAGCAGAGGCGGCGGTCATTACGGTATTGGTCTGTTTTTTGCCAAGACGACAGCGAAAAGGCATGGAGGCCGGATACGGCTTTCAAATTCAGAGGAGACAAATGGGGCAAAGGTGGAGATTTGCTTTCGGATTGATGGGGAGTGTGCTATTTAGATTCATCACTGTCGTCAGGGCTCTTTCTGTCAGGCAGTCTCTCAATGCAGAACATCAAAAGCCAAGCCAGTATCGGAATAGCAATAATCCCGAAAAACAGTCCGAAAAACCTGTTTCCTGCTTCGCCGCTGTCAGCCAGAAACGCGGAAACAACATATGCGATAATCAAAGCGGCAATAGCCGCAAGCGCGATTATAGCCACAAGCCTTTTCATATTTTTTTTCATAAAATTCCTCCGTTGCGTTTAAAACCAGACAGATATTTGTAAAATCCTATTAAAACCAAAATCAAACTGAATAATGCTCCAAATTAAATAAAATTATAATAATAATTTGCAATAAATGCAAGCGTTCCCTTTGACTTTCTGCAAACTTTGTAATATACTATTTACAGTTCGCTGTATTAGTACGGCGATTGATAATAGGCGTTTGCTAAACTTTATTCAATAACGTAGAGTTTGGGTGAAATATACAAAATAAGCGACGATTCGCATCGCGCACCAAGTCGCGTTTTTGTATATTTCGCACAAACTCGGACGGTTGAAAACACGTTTCGCATTGCCTACGATTGATAACAACGAAAGGATGTAAAAGTATGTCAGAGAAAAATACATTATTAGACCAGTGGAGAGCAATGGCGTATAACGAGCAGACCGATAAAAACCAGCTCCAGAAGCTTTGGATTGATTATTTTCAGAAAGAAAAGGAAATTTATCAGCAGCTTTTGACAAACCCTGATGAGGAAGTAAAGGGCACTGTAAAGGAGCTTGCTGAAAAATATAATATCGACATTATGACGATGACGGGCTTTCTTGACGGCATAAATGAGAGCTTGAAGACTCCAAACCCTATCGAGGAGATGGACGAGGACACGCAGGTAAGCCTTGCGTTTGACAAGGAGCTGCTTTATAAAAATATGGTAGCGGCAGAGGCGGACTGGCTCTATAATCTTGAGGAGTGGCATCCGATTTTTGACGAGGACAAGCGTAAAGCGCTTTACAAGGAGCAGAAATCGTCTACGACTATAGTAAAGGAAGCCAAAATTTATCCAAACGACCCTTGCCCTTGCGGCAGCGGCAAGAAGTACAAGAAATGCTGTGGAAAAAATAAATAAAAATTTACAGAAAAACCTCTTTACAATATGATTTTTTAGGGATAAAATAGCTCTATAAATCAAAGAATAAAGATAACACGATGACGAGACGAGTAAAATATTGGAGCGTATCAGAGAGGGACGCGCGGCGTGTCTGTGTGGTTGACATCAGGCGTGCCGATGCTGGAAGCGTCCTTGCGCAAGATATTTGAAAACCACCTCTGAGCGGCTTTAATCAAGCCCGTTGATTACGTTATAATCATGAGTGGTCTGTGCGTTAGTTTTAGCGCAGGCAAGCAGGGTGGAACCGCGGTAATTCGTCCCATGCATTACGGTAAGTAGTGTATGGGATTTTTTAGTTTATGGCAAGAAAAAAACGTATTATGTTGTTAGACAATTGAAAAATATGTTCTAAACCGTCCGAATTTAGTCAAAATATATAAAAATCGCGTCAATGTACCGTATCACAGATACAGTACATGAGCGCTGCGCGAGACGCCGCTTATTTTATATATTTTGCCTAAATTCTATGTTGTCGAATAGAGTTTTGCAAATATTTAATGAGTTGAAAGGAGAAAAAAAGAATGGAAGAAATAGTAAAAGAGTTAAATGAAAAAACGGCAAATTGTACTGCATATTTGCTGCCGGCACTTTGCTTTGTGCTGGGGGTATTGATTGGCTTTGTTTTGTCGCCGATTAAGAGTGGGAAGGTAAGTATATTCAGCGGCAATAGCATAGGCTCAGGCAATCGCATGGATATAACTGGAAATAAGTCGGATAAAGCTAGAAATAATAACTAATTATGCCTGAAAATGCAAAAGTGGTGAATATGTCATTTGCAAAGCAGCGGAAATATAATAAAAATGCTGATGACAGTAATATCAGCCGTTAAATCGGTGGAATTGGAGGAGAAGAAATGAAGATTAAATTAAAAGATGGTTCGGTAAAGGAGTACGGCGAGGCTAAATCAATAATAGACATAGCCTCTGGCATAAGCGAGGGGCTTGCGCGCGTGGCATGTGCGGGCGAGGTTGACGGAGAGCTTATGGATTTGAGGACAGTGCTTGACAAGGACTGCGAGCTAAATATTATTACGGCGACAGACCCAAAAGCATTAAAGGTAATACGTCATACTGCGTCGCACATACTTGCGGAGGCGGTAAAACGCCTTTTCCCAAATGCGAAGGTTACAATAGGACCTGCGATTGAGGACGGCTTTTATTATGATTTCGACTCAGAGCCGTTTTCAAGGGAGGACTTGGACAGGATTGAGGCCGAGATGAAGAAAATCATCAAGGAAGGGCATGAAATCACGCGCTTTACCCTGCCAAGGCAAGAGGCGGTCAAATTTATGGAGGAAAAAGGCGAGCCTTATAAGGTGGAGCTTATCCAGGATTTGCCGGAGGATGCCGAGATAAGCTTTTATGACCAGGGTGGTTTTGTAGACTTGTGCGCGGGGCCTCATCTGATGAGTACAAAGGGAGTAAAGGCGTTTAAGCTTACTTCGTCTTCAATGGCATACTGGAGGGGCGACTCAAACAAGGCGCGCCTGCAGCGCATTTACGGCACGGCTTTCAACAAAAAGGAGGAGCTTGCCGAGCATCTTGAAAAGCTGGAGGACGCAAAACGCCGCGACCACAATAAGCTTGGGCGCGAGATGGAGCTTTTCACGACGGTGGACGTTATCGGTCAGGGACTTCCGCTTCTGATGCCAAAGGGCGCTAAAATCATACAGAAAATGCAGCGCTGGATAGAGGATCTGGAGGACAACGAGTGGGGCTACATCAGGACAAAGACGCCGCTTATGGCAAAGAGCGACTTGTACAAGATTTCTGGGCATTGGGATCATTACAAGGAAGGAATGTTCGTGATGGGCGATGAGGAGACGGACAAGGAGGTTTTAGCGCTGCGCCCTATGACGTGTCCTTTCCAATATTATGTGTACAAGGCGACGCAGCATTCTTATAGGGATCTGCCGCTGCGTTATAGTGAGACGTCTACGCTTTTCAGAAATGAGGATTCGGGCGAGATGCATGGGCTTACGAGAGTGCGCCAGTTTACTATTTCCGAGGGACATTTAATCGTGCGCCCCGACCAGATGGTGGAGGAGTTTAAGGGCTGCCTTGCGCTTGCAAGGTATTGTCTGAAGACGCTTGGCGTGGAAGAGGATGTGACGTATCATCTTTCAAAATGGGATCCGAATAACCGCAAGAAATACATCGGAGAGCCAGAGGTATGGGAGCAGACGGAGCAGCATATCAGGGATATTCTGACAGAGCTTGAAATCCCGTTTGTCGAGGACGTGGGCGAGGCGGCATTTTACGGACCGAAGGTTGACATTAATGCGAAGAATGTGTACGGCAAAGAGGACACTATGATCACGATTCAGTGGGACGCCCTGATTGCCGAGCAGTTTGATATGTACTTTATCGACCAGAACGGCGACAAGGTGCGCCCGTACATTATCCATAGGACATCAATGGGGTGCTATGAGAGGACGCTTGCATGGCTTATCGAAAAGTATGCGGGCAAGTTCCCGACATGGCTGTGCCCTGAACAGGTGAGAGTGCTTCCTATTTCAGATAAGTATGAGGCGTATGCCGAGGAGGTAAGGAAGGAGCTTGCAAAGGCGGGAATAAGCGCGACATGCGACAGTCGCTCTGAAAAGATAGGCTTCAAGATACGCGAGGCAAGGCTTGACAAGCTGCCGTATATGCTTGTCGTAGGGCAGCAGGAGGAGGAAAACCACACTGTGTCAGTCCGCAGCCGCTTTGAGGGCGACGAGGGCGCAAAGAGCCTTGACAGCTTTATCGCGGCGGTGTGCGAGGAGATAAGGAACAAGACTATCAGGAAAGAGAATGTGCAGGGCGAATAAGCGGCAATCTGATGTAAATTTTTGAAAATTAAAATTATTGAAATGGCGCATACTAAATTTCGGCGCGGGCATACTATTTGCAGGTTCATCTTTTGGACTTAAACATAGGAGCTGTGGCAGCGCGGCGCTCACTGCTCTTATGCAAAAACGCCGCGCAGAAATGAGGTATGCCATGACAAATTTAAACTGTGGAGCCGTAAGCTGTTCTTATAATAAGGACAAATGCTGCTGCAAGGGAGATATTCAGGTAGGCGGCAAGCATGCCAGCGACTGTGAGAATACGTGCTGTGAGAGCTTTCACAAGCGAAGCGGCGACGTGTACACGAGCGCGATTTCCCATCCAAGCCCTACGATAAGCATTGACTGCGAGGTGGCAAAGTGCATATATAATGCGGACTACCGCTGCAGCGCGGAGCATGTGGACATCAAGGGCAGCAACGCGGACACAAGCCGCGACACGATATGCGCTACTTTCCGCGAGAAGATATAGTGGCGTTGGCGATGGAATCAATGTATAAATAAATTGGGCAAAGGATATATGAAAAGAAGTCAGTATCGTGTGGCTGGCTTCTTTTTATTTTTTTGTTTTGGGATAGGCGGAGGCATCTGATGTGTTGTTATGATTTCTATTTTGAATTTCAAATAATCTGAAAATATAGAAAAAAGCAGTTGACAAGAGCCGGATACTGTGCTAAATTATTAATGTTTGAAGCAGAGTATCCGCTCTCACCCTATGGCGATTGGGCTTATAGGCGTTAATAGTTTTTAAGGCTTTATGTCTTTGTACGGATTTATTTTGGTACGGGGCATTTTGGGTTTATGGAATTAAGCGGATAGTTATGCTGTCCGCTTTTTATTTTTATATTATAAACTTATCGACTGACGGAGAGTATCGTCAGGTGACGCTTTAATGGAGGTGTAAAGGTTATTAGCGATTTAATGATTAACGAACAGATTAGGGACAGGGAAGTACGTGTTATAGGAGAGAATGGTGAACAGCTTGGCATTATGTCCCCCAGAGATGCTATGAGACTTGCAGAGGAGGCAGGCGTTGATTTGGTTAAGATAGCGCCCACTGCGAAGCCGCCCGTATGCAAGCTTGTAGATTACGGCAAGTATAGATACGAGCAGGCAAGAAAAGAAAAGGAAGCCAAGAAAAAGCAGAAGATTATCGACGTGAAAGAAATCCGTTTATCTCCAAACATTGACACTAATGACTTAAACACCAAGATAAACGCTGCCCGCAAATTTCTCACTAAAGGCGACAAGGTCAAGGTGACATTGCGTTTCAGAGGGCGCGAGATGGCGCATATGCAGAACAGCAAGCATATTCTTGTCGATTTCGGCGAGAGCCTGAGCGACATCGCGGTTGTCGAGAAGGAGCCTAAGGTAGAGGGCAGGAGCATGACAATGTTTTTAGCTGAAAAGAAATAGGTCAGTTAAAAGATAGAAATTTATAATGTTTAGGAGGAATCAGTTATGCCAAAAATGAAAACCAATAGAGCTGCTGCAAAGCGCTTTAAAGCAACAGGAACAGGTAAATTAAAAAGGGCTAAAGCTTACAAGAGCCATATCTTAACAAAGAAGTCTACAAAGAGAAAGAGAAATCTCAGGAAAACGGCTATTACGGACGCTACAAACGTTAAGAATATGAAGAAGCTTCTGCCGTATTTATAATAGGCGGCAGGACAAGCATTTGTTAGGAGGAATGGAAAATGGCAAGAATTAAAGGCGGCATGAACGCAAAAAAGAAGCATAAAAGAGTATTGAAGCTCGCGAAGGGCTACAGGGGAGCAAGGTCTAAGCAGTACAGAGTGGCTAAACAGTCAGTTATGAGAGCGTTGGCATCATCTTATGCAGGAAGAAAAGAGAGAAAGCGTCAGTTCAGGCGTTTGTGGATTGCGCGTATTAACGCTGCGGCAAGGATGAACGGCATCTCTTACAGCCGGATGATGCATGGTTTAAAGCTTGCAGGCGTTGAAATCAACAGGAAAATGCTTGCAGAGCTTGCTGTAAATGACGCAGAAGGCTTTAAGACGCTTGCGGAGCTTGCAAAGAGCAAGGTTGCGTAAGGCAATTCCATAATAAATGATGCAAACAAAAAAGGGGATTATCCCCTTTTTTTGTTGTTTAAACCCTAGCGGTGATTCTGCACAAGGCTCATAAGGTATGTGGCGATGCTTTGTCAAAATTTTTATTTGCGATATAAAAGCAATGCAAAAGCCGCATATTTTTATTTTTGCTGCCATATATTGAGATATGGACAAGGAGGCGGGGATTGTGGCGTTGTCAAAATCGGATAAGCTTTTAAATTTTTTCCCTGAAAATATGAGGGCGGAGTGGGAACGGTACAACTTTGATTTTAACGATGTGCGCGAGGTGAGGCTTCGCGTCAACCAGCCTGTGCGCGTGCTGTGCGACAGGGAGATAAGACTGGCAATGGTGTATGGCGAGCGCGATATGGAAGAAATATTCAGGTATTTGTGCCATGACTCGGTATACGCGTATGAGGAGGAGCGCAAGCAGGGTTATATAATGGCGGATGGCGGGCATAGAATAGGCATTACGGGCGAGCTGGCGGCGTTGGAAAACGGCCGTTTTATAGCCAAGTACATACGATACATAAATATAAGGCTTGCGCATGAGCATAAGAGCATAGCGGAAGGGATAATCGATTATGTATGCGAGGCTGGGAGCGGGCAGCCGCTCAATACGCTTATAGTTTCGCCGCCCGGGCTTGGCAAGACTACACTGCTGAGAGATACAATACGCCTGTTATCTAATGGCGTTGGGGATTTTGGCGGCTGCAATGTAGGCGTCGTGGACGAGCGGGGGGAGATAGCGGGCGCGTACAGAGGGAGCGCGCTTTTGGACTGCGGAGAGAGGACGGATGTCATAACGGGCGGAAACAAGCGGCAGGGAATATCAATACTTGTCAGAACTTTTGCGCCGAGGGTCATTGCCATAGATGAGATTGGCGGAGAGCCTGATGCACAGTCGATTTTTTATGCGGGCGTGAGTGGCTGCGGAGTAATTGCGACAGCGCATGGGCGGTCACTCGACGATGTGAAGAAAAAGCGAGAGCTTACCTGTCTGTTTGAGCAGAATATATTTAAAAGGTTTATTTTGATTTCGGCGGGGAGCGGGACGTCCCGCTATGCGAGCATATATGATGAGAGGGGAAATGAGCTGTGTGGCAGAAAGCTTTTGCGGGCATATGCGTGATGACGGGGGCGTTTGGCTTTGGATATGCGCTCTGTCAGGAAATGAACAATGTGTTATTTAATTTTAAAGAACAAAAACGGTTGTTACTTTATATAATAAACGGGATATCATTTATGCATATGCCTATGGAGGAAATTCTGCGCACTTCAGGCGATCGGCTGAAAGAGCCTTACAGGGCGTTTGCGTCGAAGATAGCGGAGCGCATGGGGCAAAGAAGCGGCAAAGCGCTTTATGAAATATGGCAGGATGAGGTAAGGCTATTGCAGAAAAGCGGTCAATGTCCCAAGGCAGCTGCGGCAACACTTTTGCGGATAGGCGAGAGCTTTGGCTGTGAGGGGGACAAGATGCAGATTGATGCGCTGCGGCTGATAGAGGCGGAGCTTGCCGACGAGATAGATAACAGGACGCATGAAAATGAAGACAAGGAAAAGCTGATAAGGACTTTGAGCGTGCTTGCGGGACTTTTCTGCGTAGTGCTTTTTATATAATAACGGCGTTTTTCGAGACTGATGCAAATGGGGGATATTATGGAAGTAAGTCTGATATTTAAGATAGCTGCGGTCGGTATACTGATTACGATATTGGGGCAGGTGTTGAAACATAGCGGCAGAGATGAGCACGCGTTTCTGATAAGCCTTGCGGGGCTTATTCTTGTGCTGACATGGATTGTGCCGTACATATATGACTTGTTTGAGATGATACAGAGGTTGTTTGGACTGTGAATGGGGGAATTGTATGCTGCAGGTGTGTGTGTTGGCGCTGGCAGGGCTTTTTGCCGCGCTGATTGTGAAAAAAGACAAGCCTGAATACGCCACGCTGATTATCCTGTTTACGGGGTTTCTCATAGCTATGCGGGTGCTTGGCGTGCTTGCGGCTGTCTTGGATGAGATGGAAAAATGGCGTGATATACTGAGCGAAAATGTAGTATATATAAACCTCTTTATAAAGCTTATCGGAATAACCTACATATGCGAGTTTGCAGCCAATCTTTGCCGCGATTTGGGATATTCGGCGCTGAGCAACCACATTGAGCTTTTTGGCAAGGTGACGATTATGGTAGCCGGATTTCCCGTTATAAAGACAATGTTTGAGATGTTAGAGGATATTATGAGATGAGCACTGATGGGATTGACATCAATATCTGGCAGGATTTGCTGCCAAACTTCAATATAATAGACGGTTTTTTAAAGGATTTGCTGCCAAACGGCAGGAAAGTAAGCTCAATGGACTTGGTGGAGGAAGTGCTAAAAGGGAACTGGGTGCTAGAGCCGTCACTTTTCTGGGATTATGTTAAGGATGTGTTGATTGGCTTTTTGGGGAATTGGAAAAGTCTGTTTGTGTGTATGCTTGCTTTGTTTATTTTGTCCGCAATAGTGTCAAGCTTTCTGCTGGCATTTAAAAATGACGGCGCGGCAAAGGCGGCGCGGCTTTTCTTTGTGCTGTGCCAGATAGTGGTGCTGATAAATGCGTTTAAGGATATTCTGACGATAACTACGGATACGATGGCGGAAATGATTGAATTTTTGAAAATAATCATACCCGCGTATATGATATGTATAGCGGCGACGGGTTCAGGACTTACGGCGCTTATATTTTACAAGCTGCTGGTGGGATTTTTGTGTCTGATAGAGGGCATTATCGTGGCGGCGCTTACGCCGATAGTTGAAGGTTATGTCATGCTTGGAATAATTGAAACTATATGGGGTGAGGAGCGTTTTAAAGGGCTGATGGAGCTTATTAAGAAGTGTGTGCAGTGGGGATTAAAGACAATGATAGTGCTTTTGTCGGGGAGTGGAATACTTCAAATAATAATAACACCTGTTTTGGATAAGGCAAATGTCTCGGCAATTCAAAAAACAGCAGGTGCTATTCCTGGAATTGGCGATATTGCGGAGTCTGTGTCAAGCATAACACTTGCTTCTGCAATTGCGCTGAAAAACAGTATGGGGGTTATTATTCTGCTGGTGATGATTTTGATAATTACGGCGCCTGTGATAAGGATTGCGATTATCTTGGGGACGATTAAGCTTGGGGGCGCTATCGGCGGCATATGCGGCGAGAAGCAGATGATTAACTGTGTGGATTATATATCGGAGGCGGGGGTTTTGCTTTTGAGGATGCTTATTACTGTGACTACACTGTTTTTTATAACAATAGCGGCTGTTACCGGTATGACGGGTGGGGGGCTGTAAGATGTGGCATTGTGATTAGGGCATAAATTTGCAGGTGAGTTAAGAATGGGGGATTTGATATGGAAGAAATTGCGGGAGAGGTTAGGAAGCTGGTTTATACTGTCATATGTCTGCAATGCTTGCTGCAGGTTTCGGCGGGGAATGCGTATCAAAAGTATCTGAAGTTTTTTTCGTATCTTTTGACGCTTAGTGTATGCTGTAGTATAGTGATTTCGTTTGTGGGAAAGGCTGAGGACAATATAAATCAGGCTGATGTGTTGTATGAGCGCTGGTATGAGGAATGGCAGAAGTATAATATAGAGGAGGAGGAAGAAGATGTTAGGGAAATGGCGCGATGGTATGAAGAAAATTTTGGGGAACAAGGAGACGATGCTGATAGTGTTTCTGAGTGGAATACTGATATTCGTGATTTTGATACCGACGGATAAAGATAACAAGAGTTATCGAAGGGTGGGGGAGAATGTGGATGTGCAGGGTGTTAGCGAAGACAATAATAACGGGAGTTATTATAATGGCGGATATGATGGGGGTTATAAGGAGAGGATTGAGGAGGAGCTTGAGGAATTTTTGGCGGGGGTGGCCGGAGTCGGAGAGGCGAGGGTGCTTATTTATATGGGGGCTTCGCAGGAGTATGTGGTGGAGAAGGATAATCCTGTGATGACTAGTGAGAGTGAGGAGCGTAAGGATAGGTCTGTGGAGGAAACTACTGTGTATACTGTGAATTCTGTGGGGGAGCAGGTGCCGTTTGTATCGCAGACTAGGGGGCCGAAGGTGGATGGTGTGGTTGTTGCGGCGAAGGGGGCTTCGCAGGAGGGGGTTAGGTTGGAGATTGTGAGGATTGTGATGGCGTTGTTTGGGGTGGAGGCTAATAAGGTGGAGGTGTTGGCGTTGGAATAAAGAGGTGGGGAATCGTTGTTTTTCTTTTGCGGTTATTGTAATATTGTAAATAATGCGCTGTGGGCATTTTATTTTTTTGCATATTGAGCCATACCCCTGAATAAGATAGAAGTAGTTAAGATAAGCATAGGAAGGATATGGTCTTGGTGAAAAAAATATTACGGAAAAACCAGATTATGATTACGGCACTGGCGGTCATGATAGCTGTAGCGGGCTATCTGAATTTCGCGGGGACGAAAATCGGGGAGGAAGACTTTTTGTCAGTGGACGGAAGCGACATCGGACTTACATATGAGATTTCGGATGAGGACATATATGACAGCAATGATATGTATGCTGTTTCGCTCAGAGAGGATACGGAGGGTGAATTAGCCGATTACACGGACGATATACCGAGTATGGACACGGACGACATCACTATTACGGAAAACTATCTTAATTCTGATATGGAGCTTATAGCAGACAGCATTGAAACGGAAAATCACGGCGTGCTTGCGTCGGCAGATACGGATGATACGGCGTCGGCTGAGCAGGATATACCGGGCGAGGCAATATTTACAAGCGCGTCAGGCGTTTCAACGATAGCGGGCGCGAAGCTCATAAAGGAGCAGACGAGGGCGCAGAATAAGGAAGCGCTCATGGACATAATCAACAATGAAAGTCTTACCGAGGAGGCAAAGCAGGAAGCGATAAACAGCATGATTACGCTTACCGAGACGGCGCAGAAGGAATCCGATGCCCAAATGCTGCTTGAGGCAAAGGGATTTGCGCAGACGGTAGTAAGTATCAGCGGTGAGAGCGCGGACGTCATGATAGGCGCGGAAAGTCTTACCGATGCGCAGACGGCGCAGATTATCGATATCGTGCAGAGAAAGACGGAAATTGCGCCTGAGAACATAATAATAACTGTGGCGGCTGAATAAAAAACATTAAGAAAAAAACATTAAGAAACTCTAAGGCGGCAAAAGACGCCGCCTAAGAGTTTCTAAATGTTTATGAAAAAACGCAAGGGCGGCGTTTTTTCCGGATTATTGGAAGGCTGGCGGCGGTAAAAGACACCGCCTAAGAGTTTCTAAATGTTTAGCTTTAGCTTATAAGAAAGATTTCCTGAACTTGTAATATGCGGGGTTGGAGATCTTTTTTATTTGTAAAAATAATCAGGTATAATTGACAAATTTTGCGTGTGTTTTGTCGCGAGGTATGGTATACTAAATTGTCGTATTATAAATTGCCGTTATTTGGAAAATTTCATATATAATATGCAGATGCGTAGTATATGTTGTAAATGTCCGGGAAAAGGCGAGGTTATGCGTTTTCGGTAAGGATTTAGGTTTCGCGTGTGGCGGAATGATGGAGGTAAGTATGAAACGAGTATTTTTGATTGTATTGGACAGCTTTGGCATAGGCGAGATGGCGGATGCCGCAGATTACGGGGATAAGGGGACGAATACTATTGGCTCTGTATCGACAAGCAGGTGGTTTGATGTGCCTAATCTCAAAAAGCTGGGACTTTTCAATATTGAGGGTGTAAAATGTGAAAAAAAAGAGACTGTAGAAAATCCGCTTGCTGCAGTTGCACGGATGAGGGAGGCGTCAAAGGGCAAGGACACTACTATAGGCCATTGGGAGATTGCGGGGATTATCTCGCAGAAGCCGCTGCCGACTTATCCGAATGGCTTTCCGGGCGAAGTGCTTGACGAATTTTCAAGGCTTACGGGGCGCGGCGTACTCTGCAACAAGACATACTCGGGCACAGAGGTTATAAAAGACTACGGCGAGGAGCATATGCGTACGGGCAAGCTGATAGTCTACACGTCGGCTGACAGCGTCTTTCAGATAGCGGCTCATGAGGATATAGTGCCATTGGACACGCTTTATGATTATTGTAAAAAGGCGCGTGCCATGCTGCAGGGAGAGCATGCGGTAGGACGTGTAATCGCGCGGCCGTTTGTAGGGGAAGCGGGCAATTTCACGCGCACACCTCATAGGCACGATTATTCGCTGCCGCCGCAGGGCGTGACTATGCTCGACCTGATAAGCAAAGCGGGCAAATCCGTCATTGCAGTCGGCAAGATAAACGACATCTTTGCAGGCAAGGGTATCACTGAATTTGTCTACACAAGCGGCAATGCTGAGGGAATAGAGCGCACGATAGAGTATCTTGACAAGGATTTTGAGGGGATTTGCTTTATAAACCTTGTGGACTATGATATGCTTTACGGGCACCGCCGTGATGTTGACGGCTACGCCAAGGCACTAGCGTATTTTGATGAAAAGCTGCCTGATATAATGGGAAAGTTAAGAGCCGACGATGTACTTATGATTACGGCGGACCATGGCTGCGACCCCGCCTACAAAGCTACTACAGACCACACAAGAGAACATACCCCGCTCATAATGTACGGGAAAAACATAGCACCAGTAAATTACGGCACGCGTGACACCTTTGCCGATATAGCGGCTACAGTCCTTGACTATCTTGGAATAGACCAGACGACAGCAGGAGTAAGCCTGTTGAAATAATATAAATAATCATAGAGGAGAGACACACAAGTGAGCACTATCGCAGAAGAAATAAATAAAAGACGCACGTTTGCAATCATATCGCACCCCGACGCAGGCAAGACCACACTTACAGAGAAATTCCTGCTCTACGGCGGCGCAATAAATCTCGCGGGCAGCGTCAAGGGTAAGGCGACGGCAAGGCATGCCGTTTCCGATTGGATGGAGATAGAAAAGGAGCGAGGCATTTCCGTCACATCGTCAGTATTACAATTTAATTACGACGGTTATTGTATAAACATTCTTGATACGCCGGGACATCAGGACTTTTCGGAGGACACCTACAGGACGCTCATGGCGGCGGACTCGGCGGTAATGGTTATTGACGCGTCAAAGGGTGTGGAGGCGCAGACGCGCAAGCTTTTCAAGGTCTGCGGCATGCGCGGCATTCCTATCTTTACATTTATAAACAAGATGGACAGGGATGCAAACGATACCTTTGAGCTGCTCGATGAGATAGAAAAGGAGCTTGGCATAGCGACCTGTCCTGTCAACTGGCCTATCGGTTCCGGCAAGGCTTTCAAGGGCGTGTACGACAGGCACGGAAACCATGTGCTTACCTATTCCGACACGCAGAAAGGCACAAAAGAGGGAGAGACGACCGTTATTCCGATGGACGACGATGCCCTTTTGATTGAGAATATAGGACAGGAAGCGCTTGAAAAGCTGCGCGACGAGATAGATTTGCTTGACGGGGCAAGCGCGGAGTTTGACATAAATGCAGTGAGAAACGGAAAGCTGACACCTGTTTTCTTTGGCTCGGCGCTGACCAATTTCGGCGTTGAAGTATTTCTGCAGAACTTTTTGAGAATGGCGACGCCGCCGCTTGCAAGAGTTTCGCAGGGAGAAAAAATCGACCCTGTTGAAAACGATTTCTCGGCGTTTGTGTTTAAAATACAGGCGAATATGAACAAGGCGCACCGTGACAGGGTTGCATTTATGCGCATATGCTCGGGAAGATTCGATGCGGGCGAGGAGGTAAAGCACGTTCAGGGCGGCAAGGTCATGCGTCTTTCACAGCCGCAGCAGATAATGGCGGACGAGCGCAGGATACTTGAGGAGGCATATGCGGGAGATATTATCGGCGTGTTTGACCCGGGTATTTTTTCGATAGGCGATACCGTGTGCGCACCCAAGAATAACATATGTTATGAGGGGATACCAACCTTTGCGCCGGAGCATTTTGCGAGGGTAAAGCAGGTAGACACTATGAAACGCAAGCAGTTCATAAAGGGCGTAAACCAGATAGCTCAGGAGGGTGCGATACAAATTTTCCAAGAGTTCAATACAGGCATGGAGGAGATAATCGTAGGCGTGGTGGGCGTTCTGCAGTTTGACGTGCTAAAATACAGGCTTGAAAATGAGTACAATGTGGAAATCAAGCTTGAACCGCTGCCATACGAGCACATCAGGTGGATTGAAAATAAAGACGAGATAGACCTCACAAAGCTGTCAGGCACGTCTGACATGAAAAAAATCCAGGATTTGAAAGGCAACCCACTGTTATTATTTATCAATCAATGGAGCATAGGCATGACGCTTGACAGAAACAAGGGGCTTGTTCTGTCCGAGTTTGGCAGGGCATAAAACATTAAGGAACTCTAAGGCAGCAAAGGACGCTGCCTAAGACTTCCTAAATGTTTAGGAAAAACGGCCAAGTGCGGGCGTTTTTCTTGAATGATTTATGTGGCTGTTTAAGTATGGAGTCAGGGGGGGAATATGAGGAAGTTAAAGAGCGTGTTTGTGGGCATAATTATTAGTATGGCGCTTTTGTGCGGCGGTTGCTCGGATATGGTGAAGGATTATCTGGGGAATTATGGGATTAATCAGCTGTCTGCAGAACTTTCCACGCAGGAGCAGGGGGTATCTTTGGAAGCATCTACGGCAGAGGCGGAAGATGCTGATGCGGGCACAGCACAGCAGGAGGAGGAAATATCAGAGCTTTATTATGCCTATCACAAGCTGGACGGCACGAGGCAGACACTTTACAGAGAGATATTCCACGCGCTTGAAAATATGGAGGAGAGCGTAGAGCTTTCCACGACGGATGCAGAACTGATAGACACTACATTTGCGTGTGTAGTAAATGACCATCCCGAATTGTTTTTCGTTGACGGCTATCAGTACACGGAGTACGGCTTTGACGATATTGTGACATCTGTTGTTTTTAAGGGCACGTATACAAAAACGCCCGCAGAGGTACGGCTGTTGAAGCAGCAGATAAAGCAGCGGCTTGCGCAGTGCCTTGCAGGCGTACCTGAAAGCGGCGATGAGTATGATATCGTGAAATACCTTTATGAATATTTGATTAACAGCACGGAGTATGACAAATCCGCCGCAGACAATCAAAATATCTGCTCTGTATTCCTGAACGGACGTTCCGTATGCCAGGGCTATGCCGAGGCTTTTCAATATATGCTGCAGAACATGGGAATACAGGCATTCGTGGTAACGGGATTTACAAACAGTGAGCGGCACGCGTGGAATTTGGTGCGTGTAAATGGCGAGTATTATTATATCGACCCTACGTGGGGGGACGCGTCCTATACTCTCGAGGGTGAGACAGCGGATAGTGTGTCAGTCCCGCCAATCAACTTCGATTATTTTCTGGTGACGACGGACGAGCTTACGCGCACACATTCCATTGAGAGGGCTGTCGAGCTGCCGAAATGTACAAGCACAAAGGATAATTATTTTGTGCGCGAGGGGCTTTATTTTGACCGCTATGACGAGGACAGGCTCAGGCAGATATTTGACAGCGACAACGCAAGGTCGGCGGACTTTGTGACGATAAAGTGCAGTACAATAAAATGCTATGACGAGCTTACGCAGCATCTTGTGGAAAATCAGGAAATATTTAATTACGTGAACGGACAGGGTGAGAGCGTCGCATACACGTCAAACCAATATCAAAGGACTATCAGCTTTTGGAATATTTTTTACTAGTGTATACTAGGCAAACAAGCGGCATTTTGTTATAATAATTGTAATCAGTCAATAATTAATAAGAAACAGGAGGGTGTTAATTGATGGAAAGAGAAATTGATACGGAAAAAATCGGCACAGTCAAGATTGCAAATGACGTAGTGGCTATGATAGCTGGACTTGCGGCAGCCGAAGTGGACGGTGTCGGAGCGATGGCGGAGAACATACCAAACGAGCTTATGCGCAAGGTCGGCATGAAAAAAAAGACAAAAGGCGTGAAGGTAGACATTATCGACAGGACAGTGACGGTAGACCTCGCCGTCACGCTCGAATATGGCTATAATATTCCCGCTACGAGCAAAATTCTTCAGGACAAGGTAAAGGCAGCCATAGAGACGATGACGGGCTTTGAGGTATCTGACGTAAATATAAGAATAGTCGGCGTGAAAATGCCTGACGGAAAATAGGTAAGGGATAAATGAGCAGACGAGAGCTTAGGGAACAGATTTTTAAATTAATATTCAGGGTTGAGTTCAATGACAGAGAGGAAATGGAAGAGCAGGAGCAGCTTTTTTTCAGCGGCGGCGGACTTGAAGCGGACGAAAAAGATACGAAGTACATTTCCCAGAAGAGCGGCAGGATACTTGAAAAACTCGACGAAATAGATGAGCTGATTAACACGCGGGCAAAGGGCTGGACTACACAGAGAATGGGTAAGGTGGATCTTACCATATTACGCCTTGCAGTGTATGAGATAGTTTTTGACGACGATATTCCTACAGGCGTAGCAATAAACGAGGCCGTAGAGCTTGCCAAGAAATTCGGGCAGGATGAGTCGTCAAGCTTTGTCAACGGCGTGCTAGCTAAATTTACAGACTGAGAATGGATTATGAAAAATATATATACGGTTGGTCAGATTAATTCCTATATCAAAAATATGTTTACGCAGGATTTTATGCTGCAGTCTGTTTTTGTAAAGGGAGAGGTGAGTAATTGCAAATATCACTCATCAGGTCATATTTATTTCACGCTGAAGGATGAAATGGGTATGATAGCGTGCGTTATGTTTGCAGGCAGCCGCAGGGGGCTTGGCTTTAAGCTGCAAGAAGGGCAGCAGGTGGTGGTTGGCGGCACAATTGATGTTTATGAGAGGGATGGTAAATACCAGCTCTATGCCAAGCAGATAACGCTTGACGGCGCAGGACTTTTATATGAAAGGTTCGAGGCGCTGAAGCATGAGCTTGAGGAGCAGGGCATGTTTTCTCCGCAGTACAAGCAGCCAATACCCAAGTATATACGAAGGCTTGGCGTAGTGACGGCACCGACAGGCGCGGCAGTGCAGGATATCATAAATATCGCACGGACGCGCAATCCCTATGTGCAGATTATACTCTATCCTGCGATAGTCCAAGGTGAATATGCCGTAAGCAGCATAGTGAAGGGCATACATGCGCTTGAACAGCTTGGCGTCGATGTGATGATAGTCGGCAGGGGCGGCGGTTCGATAGAAGAATTGTGGGCATTTAATGAGCGTGAGGTGGCACAGGCTGTTTTTGACTGCCATGTACCGATTATTTCAGCGGTAGGCCATGAGACAGACACCACTATTATAGATTTCGTGTCAGATTTGAGAGCGCCCACGCCGACAGCGGCGGCAGGGTTTGCCGTATATGAGTACGACGAGCTTGAGCAAAAGCTGCGGGGCTATCAGGATATGCTGAACCGCTCAATCGCCAAGCAGATAGAGCGTCAGAATGCAAGACTGGAAAAAGCCCGCCTGCACGCGAAGTACCTAAACCCATTGAGCCGCATACGCGAAAAACGAAGCTATTGCATGGATTTGGAGGAAAGACTTTCATCACTTATGAATGCAAGCCTTGAAGGCAGTAAACACAAAATGGCTCTTTACGCGGAACGCCTAAAGGGCTTGTCGCCGCTTGATAAGCTAAGCCAGGGTTATGCTTTTGTAGAGGGTGATGACGGCAGAGTGGTAAACAGCGTAAAAAATGTAAAAAAGGACGATAAGCTTTGCATTTATGTAAAGGACGGCGCGATAAGGACACAGGCGTTGGATGTTCGGGAGGGGAAAATATATGGGTAAGGCAGATAAGGCAGGTATGGCGGATACGGCGGATATAAAAGCGGACATACCCTATAATATAGAAGAAATACCGTTGGAGCAAGTCTTTTCAATGCTGGAGGAGATATTGAAAACACTTGAAAGCGAGGAGCTTCCGCTGGAGCAGTCATTTAAAGAATATATGGAGGGCATGTCACTTATAAAGGTTTGCAATGACAAGATAGATAAGGTAGAGAAAGCGGTCCTCCAATTAAATGAAAATGGTGATTTAGATGAGTTTTGTGAGTGAACTTGACGAAAAAACAGCGGCGATAGAAAGGCTGCTTACCACATATTTACCCAAAGAACAGGGCTGGGCAAAGACGGTTATGGAGGCTATGAATTACAGCGTCATGGCAGGCGGCAAGCGTCTTCGCCCCATGCTTATGAGCGAAACTTACAAAATGTTCGGCGGCAGCCAAAGGGAAATAGAGCCGTTTATGGCAGCTATCGAGATGATACACACATATTCACTTGTGCATGATGACCTGCCCGCTATGGACAACGACGAGTACCGCCGCGGAAGAAAGACGACGCATATCGTATACGGTGAGGCAATGGCGATACTTGCAGGTGATGGACTTTTGAACTATGCGTTTGAAACGGCGCTGAAGGCATTTGAATTTGACGGCGCGGACCTCAAAAGATGCTCAAGGGCATTGGCAATATTGGCTCAAAAGGCAGGAATATATGGAATGATAGGCGGTCAGACAGCAGACATAGAGGCGGAAAATCTGGGTGCGGACGTGACAGAAGAACATCTGTTATTTATACACGAGCACAAGACGGCGGCGCTTATTCAGGCGGCTATGATGATTGGAGCTGTAATGGGCGGAGCCGATGATGCGCAGATTGACATTGTGGAGCGTGCGGCGTATGATATAGGCATAGCCTTTCAGATACAGGACGACATACTTGATGTCACAAGCACACTGGAGACTTTGGGAAAGCCCATCGGAAGTGATGAAAAAAACAATAAAACAACATATGTTACTCTAAAAGGAATAGAGGCGGCAAGCGCGCAGCAAAAGGAAATGTCGTCCCATGCCATAGAGCTCATCGAGGGACTGGGCAGCGGCGGCATAAGGAATGATTTTCTTTCGGAGCTTATTCGCAGCCTTATTACGCGGATAAAATAGATAAGGACGAAAACGGCAATAGATAAAGAATAATATCGGGGGAGTATATTCGGTAAACATATTTGAGGGGTATATTTATGATATTAGAAACGATTGAACGCGAAAATGACATAAAAAAAGTCGCACCCGAAGACTGGAATTTGCTGGCACAGGAGATAAGAGAATTTTTAATCCAGAAAATAAGCGTCACAGGCGGTCATTTAGGCTCAAATCTCGGCGCGGTAGAGCTTACAATGGCGCTTCATTTAAGCCTTACTTTTCCTAGGGACAAGATTGTATGGGACGTGGGTCATCAGTCCTACACACACAAAATCCTCACGGGCAGAAAAGCGGGCTTTGAAAATCTGCGCAAGTACGGCGGTATGAGCGGATTTCCCAAGCGCAAGGAAAGCGACTGTGACTGCTTTGACACAGGGCACAGCTCCACATCAATATCGGCAGGGCTGGGACTTGTCAAGGCGAGAGATTTGCGCGGAGAGGACAGCACGATTATCTCGGTCATAGGCGACGGCTCGCTCACAGGCGGAATGGCATACGAGGCGTTAAATAATGCCGCGCAGATGAAAGGCAATTTTATCATAGTCCTGAATGACAACAATATGTCAATATCAGAAAACGTGGGCGGCGTTTCAAAGTACCTCAATAATATCAGGACAGCCGACAAGTATCTCGACATCAAGGAGGGCATATACAATTCGCTGATGGATACCAGGATAGGCGTGCCTATTGTCAAGAGCATACAGCGTGCCAAAAGCTCGGTCAAGCAGCTTGTCATACCCGGAATGTTCTTTGAGGATATGGGCATTACCTACCTAGGACCGGTAGACGGGCACAATATAAACGCCATGATAAAGGTGTTGAAGGAGGCAAAGCGCTGTAAGACGGCGGTTATCGTACATGTGATTACGCAAAAGGGAAAGGGATTTCTCCCCGCAGAGAAGCACCCCGCGAGATTTCATGGAGCAGAGCCGTTTGACGTAAATACGGGTTTGCCGCTAAAACAGAAGACAAAATCAAACTACACTGATGTATTTTCCACTGTAATGTGCAAGCTGGGTGAGCGATACGACAATGTGGTAGCGATAACGGCGGCAATGCCCGACGGCACAGGTCTCAAACGCTTTAGGAATATGTACCCCGAAAGGTTTTTTGATGTGGGCATAGCGGAGGAGCATGCCGTTACCTTTGCGGCGGGGCTTGCGGCGGGAGGCATGAAACCCGTAGTGGCAGTGTATTCGTCATTCCTGCAGAGGGCATACGACCAGATTTTGCACGACGTATGCATACAAAATCTGCCCGTTGTGTTTGCGATAGACAGAGCGGGACTTGTCGGCAGCGACGGCGAGACGCATCAGGGGATTTTTGACCTGTCATATTTATCATCAATTCCAAACATGCACATAATGGCGCCCAAAAACAAATGGGAGCTTTCAGATATGCTCAAATTTGCGGTAGCTTTCAACGGACCTATCGCCTTAAGGTATCCCAGAGGCGAGGCATATGACGGCTTGCGCGAGTACCGCGACATAATACATCTTGGCAAGGCGGAGTGGATATACAGAGAAAAAGACATTGCGCTTGTCGCGGTAGGCAGCATGGTTAAGACCGCGCTTACAGTAAGGGAAAGCCTGCTGAAAAAAGGTCACTCGTGCAGCATAATAAACGCCAGATTTGTAAAGCCGATAGATACAGAGATTTTGGACGATGCGGTAAGGACGCACAGATATATAGTGACGCTCGAGGAAAATGTCGCAAGCGGCGGTTTCGGCGAAAAAGTCAGGGATTACTTGGACGGCATACAGGCGGATGTCAGGCTGCTCAACATCAACATTCCCGATGAATATGTGGAGCATGGCAATGTCGATATACTTCGCAGGGAAGTCGGCATAGACGCGGAGACGATAGAGCGGAGGATTAGCGAGTTATTGGGATAATCAGGATAATCGGGGAGTGATACATTTTGAAAGAACGCTTGGATGTTTTGCTCGTAAAGCAAGGCTTAGCCGAGTCGCGTGAGAAGGCAAAGGCAGTCATAATGTCAGGCAGCGTCTACGTAAACGGGCAAAAGGAGGACAAAGCGGGCTCGACATTTGACGAGGAAAAATCAAGCATTGAGGTCAGAGGCAGCGTACTCAAATACGTAAGCCGCGGCGGTCTGAAGCTTGAAAAGGCGATAAGCAGCTTTGCGGTGGAGCTTGACGGCAAAATCTGTATGGACGTAGGGGCGTCAACGGGCGGCTTTACGGACTGCATGCTTCAAAACGGCGCGAAAAAGGTGTATTCGATAGACGTAGGCAGCTACGGTCAGCTTGCATGGAAATTGAGAAACGACGAGCGTGTTGTCTGCATGGAAAAGACGAATTTCCGTTATATAGAGCGGGAGGACATAGACGATACGATAGATTTTGCGTCAGTGGATGTATCATTTATATCTCTTGACAAAATACTTCCCGCGGCATACAAGCTGTTGGGAGACGGCGCACACATGGTATGCCTGATAAAGCCCCAGTTTGAGGCGGGGCGCGACAAGGTAGGCAAAAACGGCGTAGTCAGAGAGCCGTCAGTACATATGGAAGTGATAGAGCGCGTATTTGAATTTACGCTTGCAGACGGCTATGAGATATTGGGGCTTGACTATTCGCCGATAAAAGGACCGAAAGGCAACATAGAATATCTCATGCACATACGCAAATCGGTTTCTTCCTCGGTTTCTTCCAATGAAGACAATGCATCACAGCGCACAGAGCTGATTAAAGCGACAGTAGCCGCCGCGCACGACACACTGTCAGCAGGTATGTAAGTTAGACTTAGGCGTTTTGCAATTCCCCAATGATTAAAGGGCGGAAAAGGAGCATAAATGAGAACTTTTTTTATCTACGCAAATCAGTACAAAGACAGGGACGGTAAAATCAAGGATAAAATCCGCTCATATCTGCTTGAAAAGGGCTGTACCTGCAGCGATAATGTTGATTACACAGTGGACGCGGTGATAGTCATGGGCGGCGACGGCACAATGCTTGCTGCGGCGCATGAGTATGTGGGCAGGCATATACCTTTTATCGGGGTGAACCTCGGCACGCTGGGGTATCTTACGGAAATAGACATAGATGATATAGAGGGCGCGCTTGACGCGCTGATAGACGACCAGTATGATATAGAGATAAGGATGATGCTGAGCGGTATTCCGGTCATCGGCGGCGAGAGCATGAAACCGCAGACTGCGCTGAATGACATCGTAATCAGCAGAAAAGGCTCGCTGCACGTCATCAATTTTAATATTTATGTAAACGGACTTCTTTTAAGCACATACAGCGCGGATGGCATGATTATTTCCACCCCGACGGGCTCTACCGCGTACAATCTTTCTGTCGGCGGACCTATAGTGGAGCCGCGCGCGCGCATGATAATCATGACACCTATATGCTCACATTCCATGGTAAACAACCGCACCATCGTGCTTGCGGACGACGATGTCATAGACATTGAGATAGGCGAATACAAGGCAGGCGAGTGCCAGGAGGTGGAGGCGAGCTTTGACGGGCGCGACCCGGTCAGTCTCAATGAGGGGGACAAAATAAGGATAATCCGTTCGGATAAGGTTGCCAAGATAATCAAGCTCAAGAGAGGGAGCTTTCTCGACACCCTGCAGAAAAAAATGAGCGTCTATAAAGGATAAGGTGGATGCCGATGAAAAAGCAAAGACAAAAGGCGGTAGTGGAGCTTATAGAGAAGTATGATATCGAGACCCAGGAGGAGCTTGCGGCGTATCTTAGAAAAGCGGGGTTTAATGTGACGCAGGCGACTGTTTCAAGGGATATAAGGGAGTTGAAGCTTACCAAGATATCTACAGCAAATGGCAGGCAGAAATATATTGTTATAAAGAATGACGATACTCATCTTGGAGATAAATATATACGCGTTTTGCGCGATGGTTTTGTGTCTATGAATAAGGCGCAGAATATACTTGTTATAAAGACTGTGCAGGGGATGGCAATGGCTGTTGCTGCGGCGGTTGACGCGATGAAGTTTCCGGAGATAGTTGGGTGTATTGCGGGGGATGATACGATTATGGCGGCGATAAGGTCTGCTGATGAGGTGGATGTGGTTATGGGGCGGATTGATGGGATATTGAATAGGTAGTTGGGGGAAAGGTTTTCTCAACTTGTTGAATGGACTTTTGTAAATGCTTGTAAAGACAAATAATTAAGAGGAGGAAAGATGTTAGTTAGCTTACATGTAAAGAACTTGGCTTTGATAGAGGAAACTGAGGTAAATTTTGGAGAGGGGCTCAATATATTGAGCGGTGAGACGGGTGCGGGTAAATCAATTATTATAGGTTCGATTAATCTGGCGCTTGGAGCGCGCGCGGACAAGGATATGATTAGGAACGGAGCGGAGTATGCGCTTGTGGAGCTTGTTTTTCAATTAGAAAACGCGGCGATGGCGGATGCGGTAAGAGCGCTTGAAATTCCTGTAGAGGAGGACGATATAGTAATCATACAGCGCAAAATTCAGCCAAACCGCAGCATATTCAAGATATGCGGCGAGACAGCCACGACTAAGCAGATAAAGGCGCTTTCGGAGCTGCTCATAGATATACATGGACAGCATGAGCATCAATCGCTTCTATATAAAAAGAACCATATGGAAATACTTGACTCTTTTTCGGGAGAGGAGCTTTCTGCGCTAAAGGGGGAAATAAAGGAGAAATACTCACTTTATACAAAGCTGAAAAAAGAGCTTGATGAGCTTGGGACGGACAGTGCAGCTTTGGCAAAGGAGCTGTCGCTTGCGGAGTTTGAATACAAGGAGATAGAGGAGGCGGGACTGAGCGAGGGTGAGGACGACGAGCTTGAAACGCTCTACCGAAAAATGTCAAACAGCAGAAGCATAGTGGAGGCGGCAGGGAAAGCGTACTGCCTTACGGGAGGCGCGGAGCAGTCGGCGGCGGATGCGGTAGGACATTCTGTGAGGGAGCTTAGGAGCATAGAGGAGTATGATGAAAAGGCAAGGGACCTTGCCGATGAGCTTGAAAATATCGACGCGCTTTTAAGCGATTTCAACAGAGAGCTTGCGGAATATATGTCAGACATGGAATTTGACGGCGAGGAATTTGCAAAGACGGAGGAGCGTCTTAACCAGATAAACCACCTAAAGCTTAAATACGGCGGCAGTATAGCAAAGACGCTTGAATACCGGAGTGAGCTTGCCGAAAAGATAGAACGCCTGCAGAATGCGGATGAATATAAGGCGCGGTTGAACGAACGCATATCTAAGGCTTATAAGGAGCTTGAAGCCATGTGCCAAAAGGCGTCGCAGATACGCCAAAAGGAGGCAAAAAAGCTTTCAGCGGATATGATAACGGCTCTGAATGACTTGAATTTTCTCGATGTCAAATTTGAGATACAGGTGCGCGGCAAAGGGGAGATTTCCTCAAACGGCTACGACGATGTGGAATTTATGATATCCACAAACATAGGCGAGCCGATGAAAAGTCTCGGGAGCGTCGCAAGCGGCGGCGAGCTGTCGCGAATAATGCTTGCGATAAAGACGGTGCTTGCCTCGCGCGACAAAATACCTACCATGATATTTGACGAGATTGACACAGGTATCAGTGGGAAGACTGCATGGAAGGTATCGGAAAAGCTTGGAGCGCTGGCGGAAAGCCATCAGATTATATGCATAACCCATCTTCCGCAGATAGCGGCGATGGCGGATTGCAGTTTCAAGATAGCAAAGAGCGCGGCAGACAACAGGACTACGACAGACATAACAAGGCTTGATGAGGCGCAGACCATAGACGAGCTTGCCAGAATGCTCGGAGGCGAGGATATAACCGACACAGTGCGGGAAAACGCGAAGGAACTTATAGCTACGGCTAACAATAAAAAGAAAAACAGATAATGGAGGTTTAGGAAAATGGAACTAAAAGACTTTATGGATTTAAGCAAGCTTCAGGAAATTCAGGACAATTTTTCAAACGCCACAGGGCTTGCGGCAATCGCCGTAGGCAAAGATGGCAAGTACCTCACTGAAGGCAGCAATTTTACGGACTTTTGCATGAAGTACACGAGAGGTTCTGTCGAAGGCAACAAGCGCTGCGTCAAGTGTGACAACGAGTGTACGGGCACATATTTCTGCCATGCGGGACTGATGGATTTCTCGGTTGACATAATGGTAAACGGAGAAAAGCTCGGTTCTATCATAGGCGGACAGGTGCTGCCAAAAGAGCCCGACGAGGAGGAATTTAGAAATACTGCGGCGGAGCTCGGCATAGACCCCGACAAATATATAGAGGCGCTGCGTAAAGTGCCGGTAAGCACAGAAAAACGCATACGCGCCGCGTCAAATCTTTTAGGCATAATGGTCAATCAGCTTGTCAACCTCGAATACTTTAAGTTTACCAACGCGGGAAGACTGGAGTCAGTCAGGAACGACATAACGAAGTCAGGCGAACTCATAAACCGCATAAACGAGAACACAGGCCAGCTCAAGGGCATCGCCAAAAAGCAGACGATACTCTCGCTGAACGCTACAATAGAGGCGGCAAGAAGCGGCGAGGCGGGCGTAGGCTTTGCAGTCGTAGCCAAGAGCATGCAGGACCTCTCAGGTCAGTCGGCAGGCATCTACAATGACATCGAAAAATCCGTATCGGAAATAACAAGCCTCATTGGCTCAATGATACAGCTGTTCAATGATGAGAAGAAATAACGAGAAGAAATAATCAGGTGAAAATCAAAAAAGGGCTGAAAGTCAATTGGCTTCCAGTCCCTTTTGTTTTGCGGTCATTGTCTTTAGAATCCCTCAATGCTGAACCTTACGGCATTTACAGGCACATTAAATTCGCTCGTGTAAACCTGTCCCGCGCCGAGTGAGCCAAGCGACTGTCCCGAAGCGGCGGACGAACCGCAGTAAAGGTGTACCTTGGAAAGGACATTCCCCATAGCGTCATAAAAATACCCGTAGCAGCCCCACGAAGTATAATCCGAATCGCCTACGGCTTCCAACCTGTATGTGAGCTTCAGAGTATTCTTATACACGCCAAAATCCACATATTTGTTAAAATCATAAGGCTTAAATTCATATCCGGTAAGCACGCAGTAGTTGTCGTGGTTTGTCCCTAGTCTGGCGGGAATCTGCATAATGAGCGTGCTGGCGTTTACTGTGGCGTAAGCAACTACAGCGGGATTGTCCATATGCACTATAGCAATCACAGTAGAGCCGTTTCCGGCATAGTCGATTTGAAAATTGGCAATATTTGCCATTGACGCCACAGGAATGACGGTAGCCACATCGGGGTTAGCCGACACGCAGGTAAGCCTTGAAGCGTCAAACCCCTCACCCAATGCCGCCGCGATGGTAAAGCTTGTTCCCTCGGTCAGCGTAATCATGTCGTCGGACAAAACAATGCCATTGCCAATGCTTGGATTAGCCGACGCAGTCATATTAAAAGACAACGCCGCACCCAGTAGAATGGTCATTGAAACTATTGCAGAGATGAAATGCCTAAATATTCTTTTCATAAAATCCTCCGTTTCTTGATATGCCTTTGCGCTAACTGCCGCTTTTGGCAAATTAATGTTAAAATTGTAAAACACAAGTCTTTATAAGTCATGTGCTTATAATAGTATAAAGGATATTTACGAAAAAAAAAAGCCAAGTATTATAAAAATTAAATTATTTTTTTGGAAAATAAGAATTACTGAAAAATGTAATAAATCTATCAGAACAAGGCATACTAAAAAGCATTTGGCGAGTAAGGTCAAAGAAGCTCTGTTTCAAATTTGTAAAAAATTATTAAATTTACCTGATACCTCTTTAATTATCGCGCTGTTTCGTATAAAATAGATAAGAAAATGTCAAAAGCAGAATGGTTTCGTGCGTTAGGAGGGCATATTATGAAAAACAGGAAAAGAATACAGGCAACAATCTTGTGCGCGGCGCTGACGGCGGTGATGCTTAGCGGCTGCTCGGAAGAGGCAACGGAGGAAACGGCGGAGGATGTAGCGATAGTGGAGGCGGCTAATCCTCAAATTGGTGATTTGAAACTGAGCGGCGATTTTATAGCGACGCTTAGTCCCGATGAATCCGTATATGTCATACCTATGGCGACCGCGGAGGTGCTTGAAGTAAGAGTTTCGGCGGGTGATAAGGTGGAGGCGGGCGACGTGCTTGCCGTACTTGACGACACTATGGCGCAGTACACAGTAAAGAGCGCGCAGATAGGTCTTAATACAGCAAAGACGAACCACGATATGAATTTTGGAGAAGGCGCTACACTTTTGAATGATATGTCTTCGGATTCAGAACTGTCAGGCACAGAGGACAGCATAAATGATTATCAGGAGCAGTATTTCAATGCTATGCAGTCACTTGATGACGCAAAAAATAAATTAAAAGATAAAGAAGCTGAATACGCGGCGTTGAAAGAAGAGTACGATTATAATGATGATGTTGACGATATTAAGGATTACGCCGAGGATTTAGCTGAACAGGCAAAGAATAAGGCAAATGAACTTTCTGAAAAAGCGGAGGAGAAAATGCAGGATATGCTTCAAAATCAAGCATCGCAGACAAGCTTTTCCGGAATGACGCAGGAGCAGCTTATAGCTTCAGATCCTGAATTAAAAAAGTTGAGTGAGGAAGCAAACGACCTTTCCCAGCAGGCAAGTGATGCCGCTACGCGCTACCAAAACGCGGCGACGGAGGACGCTACGATTCAGGCGGAGATTAAAGGCTATAAGCAGCAGATTAGCGCCTATGAGACAACCATAGAAAGCTACCAGGATGCCGTTGACAAATCATATGAAGGCTACAGCCAGCAGGTAGTGGCGCAGGACATCCAGAATGGCGAGCTGCGCGAGGACAGCAGGCAGCTTTCGGAGAACAATATCAACAGCGCACAGCTCCAAGTCGAGCAGGCGCGGGAAAACCTTGAAAATTACACTATTACGGCGACGATATCAGGCGTTATAGAAGCGGTAAATATAGATGTCCATGACTTTGCCTCATCAAACAATCCCGCCTTTGTCATTTCCAATAAGGATACGATGGTTGCAACATATTATGTGAGCGAGGATGTGCGCAACACATTTTCCATAGGGCAGAAGATAACGATTACAAAGGATGATAAGACCTATGAGGGAGAAGTCATAGAAATAGGCAGCGCGGTAGATTCGACTACGGGGCTTTTCCGCGTGAAGGCAAGCGTCAAGGGCGATGCGTCAAATTTGCTGTCAGGCACAAGGGCGACAGTCACCACCGACACTTACCATGAGAATAATGCGCTCATCATACCATATGACGCCGTATATTATGACGGCACGCAGGCGTATGTATATACCGTAGTGGACGACAAAGCGCAGAGAACCGATATAACCACTGGCTTATATGATATTGATAATATAGTAGTGACTGACGGACTCACAAAGGATGACCTTGTGATCACCACATGGTCGGCTCAGCTGCGCGAGGGCGTTGCTGTTTCTGTCAGCGAAAGCGAATAGGGAGGCGGGACAAGATGAACTCCTTGACAAAATTAGCATTAAAAAGACCTGTTTCCGCATTATTGATTGTGCTTGCGCTTGCCGTATTCGGTGTGAGCTCGCTTTTTGGCTTCAAGCTTGAGCTTACCCCTGATATGGAGCTGCCGATGCTTTTCGTGCTTACAATGTATCAGGGCGGCGATCCTGAGACGACTCAGAAGCTTGTCACAGAGATAATAGAGGATTCAGGCAAGACGCTTGCGGGTGTTGATTCCATAGATTCCCAGACTACGGCGAATATGTCGATGGTAATGTTTTCCTATGATTACGGCACTGATATAGATGAGGCGTATTCTGACTTGCGCAGCGCTCTTGACACAGTTTCGCTGCAGCTTCCAGATGATGCGACAGACCCTGTCATCGTGGAGATGAATATGGACGCTCAGGATGTCATGACTTTGTCAGTCACTACGACGGGCGATACTGATGTGTTTGCGTTTGTGGAGGATGAGATTATACCCGAGCTTGACCGGGTGGCGGACATAGCGGACACCTCGGTTACGGGCGGACAAGGTGAATATATAAAAATAGAACTGCACAAGGATAAAATGCAGCAGTATGGCTTGTCAATGTCTGATATCTCTACATATATCGCCACTACGGATTTTGCCATACCCATAGGCAGCGTCAATCAGGGCTCGCAGTCCGTCAGCGCTTCAGCCTCTTCAAAGCCTGAAAATCTGATAGATTTGCAAAACACGCCGCTGTTTACAAACAGGGGCAGCGTAATCACTCTTTCGGATATAGCTACGGTTACGATGGCGACAAACGATTACAGCAGCATCAGCCGTTTCAATGGCAATGACAGCATAAGCATAGGTATTGCCAAGACGCAGAGCGCAGGTACGGTAAATGTATCGCGCGAGGTCAAAAAAATCATTGAAAAAGTTTCAGGGCTGAATCCCGCCGTACAGATAGCTGTAGCTTACGATGCGGCGGACAGTATCATTTCATCGTTGAGCTCTGTCGGACAGACGCTTGTGCTTGGCGTGTTGTTTTCGATGCTTATACTTTTCATCTTTTTCGGCGACATCAAGGCGAGTCTTATAGTGGGCAGCTCCATGCCTATTTCGCTGTTGGCCACGCTGATTTTTATGAGCTTTGCGGGCTTTTCACTTAATATAGTGACAATGGGCGCGCTCGTAATTGCCATAGGTATGATGGTTGACTCGTCAATCGTCGTGCTTGAAAGCTGTTTCAGGATAAAGGACGAAGAACCCGACTTCAAGACGGCGGCGCTCGTCGGCACAAAGGTCGTAGGGCAGTCGGTATGCGCCTCCACAATCACGACGGTGGTGGTTTATCTTCCGCTTGCGATAATGGATGGACTGGCGGGGCAGATTTTTTCCGAGCTGGGCTATACTATCATCATAGCTATGCTTTCTTCACTTATAGTCGCACTCACGCTGATACCGATTTTCTTCTGGAAATATAAGCCAAAGGAGAAGAAGGACACAATCGTAAACAAGGCGCTTGCCAAAATAGGCCATGGCTACAAGACGCTGCTAAAGCACATCATGCTCAAAAAGAAGACGGTTATGCTTGTTTCGGTCGCGTTGCTTGTGATTGCGTTTATGCTTGCGGGACAGCTTGATCAGGAGCTTATGTCGGCTACTGGTCTGGACAATGTGAGCATCACAGTTGAACAGCGCAGCGGCACGAGGCTTGAGGTAATAGATGAAAATATCAAGCCGATAGAGCAGATGGTAATAGATGACCCTGATTTTGACGGCTGCAATGTCTCCATCAGCGGCTCTACGGCGACTATCACGGCGTATCCGTCGGCAGTTACGGACAAGACCGTGACAGAGCTTGTTGACATATACAATGAAAAGCTAAGCGGTACTACGAATATGAGTGTTATAGTCACCGCGTCAGGCAGCGGCATGACTTCAATGCTCAGCGTGGGCGCTTCGACTGAGGTAGACCTTGGCGGCGACAATCTTGACGACTTAAAGACAGCCGCAAGACAGGTGGAGCAGATTATGCTTGCTACGCCCGGCGTAATAAAAGCGTCGAGTGACCTGACATCGGGCGCGTCACAGGCAAAAATACAGATAGACCCTTTAAAGTGCATGAATATGGGGCTTACGGCGGTGCAGGTGGCAAGCCAGATGTACAATGCCAGCAGCGGTATAGAAGTCATGCAGATGAACATAGGGACAGAGGAGTATTCTGTCATGCTTGAGTTCCCAAAGGGCAGCTATGATGAGATGAGCCAGCTTCTTAATCTTGAGATAAACACGCAGTTTGGCATGATTACAGTTGATGATGTGGCGGAGGCGGTCTATTCTGACGTGCCCGAGACGCTGGTTAGGAGCAATGGCAAATATCAGGTAGCAGTCACGGCATACACCACGGATGCCGAAAAGTTCAACGCGCAGAACGCAATCAACGAGGCAGTGGCAGCGGCACAGTTCCCGGAAGGCGTGGCGCAGACGGAAAGCCTTATGATAGAGATGATGATGGAGGAATTCCAGTCTATCGGTGTAGCGATTCTGACCGCGGTATTTTTGATTTTCCTTGTTATGGCAATGCAGTTTGAGTCGCCGAGATTTTCGCTGATGGTTATGCTGAGTATACCGTTCAGCCTTATCGGTTCATTTTTCCTGCTGTTTATCACAGGCTCGACGCTGAATATGACCTCGATGATGGGCGTGCTGATGCTTGTCGGAATAGTCGTAAACAACGGTATTCTGTATGTAGACACGACTAACCAGCTAAAGGAAAATATGCCGTTAAACGATGCGCTTATGGAGAGCGGCAGCATTCGTCTGCGGCCTATCCTTATGACAACGCTCACCACCATACTTTCGATGATACCGATGATATTTACTCAAAACGAAAACGCGGCGATGATGAAAGGAATGTCGCTTATCATTATCGGCGGCCTTATCACCTCCACGCTGCTGATTCTGCTTTTGCTTCCAAGCTTTTATCTGCTTATGAGCAAACAGGGCAGGCGTGAGGCAAAAGAGAGAAGACGCATGAAACGCGAGGCAAGACGAGAAAGAAAAGGCAAGGGAAATAAGGAAAAAGAAAACAAAAAATAAACAAAATTTTGCATAATGATTTTTTAAAAAATCCATATACTACTCATATTGACTGAAAAATCTATATTTGCCGCTGCTTTATTAAGGCGGCGGCAGATATTTGCATTTTGCCGTTTTTAAGAAAAGCCGTAAGGCATTTTACGCGAAACAGAAGGTAGTGGTATTGGATTGAATATTAAAAAACGTTATATTTTATTTTTATATATATTTCTCGGCTTCGCTATAGGTTTGTTCTGTTGGGCGACATACGCGCATTACCAAAACGCCGTTCCCGAAAAAATCAGGATAAAGGCAGGCACAAGCGAGGAAATAAATTTAAAAGTTCCCGCTTCAGGAGTGATAAGCACAGACTCGGAAACAGTGCTTTCACTAAACCAGCCCGTCACAATAGTGGCAGGCGAAAATATAAGCTCATACGAGCTGCAGCTCAAACTTTTCGGCGTGCTGCCCCTCAAAAATATAGACATAGAGGTAATAGAAAACACATACCTCACCCCCGTAGGCAGACCCATCGGCATATATGTGAAAACGCAAGGCGTACTCGTCATAGACACAGGCAGCTTTGTAGGCGCGGACGGCATAGAGCACGCCCCGTCGCAGTACAAACTCCAGTCAGGCGACTACCTTACGGCAATGGATGGCATCCCCATCACAGACAAGCGCCAAATACAACAGTATGTATCGGACAGCGGCGGAACAGAAATAATATTCCAAGTATCAAGAAACGATGCCGTCATAGAAGTCAAAGTCACTCCCGAGCCCGATGAAAACAATTCCTATAAAATAGGCACTTGGCTCCGCGACAGCGCCCAAGGCATAGGCACAATGACCTACATCGACTCGCAAAACCGCTTCGGCGCGTTAGGACATGGCATAAACGACATAGACACAGGCGAACTCCTGCAATTAGGCAACGGACTCCTATATCATACAGACATAGTAGCAGTAAAACGAGGCGAAAAAGGCACACCCGGCGAACTGACAGGCGTTATAGAATATAAATCGGAACAAGTATCAGGCGTTATCATTGACAACACGGCAGAAGGCATATACGGCGTAGCCAACGCCAAACTACTCTCCGAACTTTCCGAAGAAAACACTGCCCTCCCCGTAGCCCTAAAACAAGAAGTAACCACAGGCTACGCCCAAATACTATGCGCAATAGACGGCATACCGCACTACTACGACATAGAAATAACACACCTGAATATAGGCGAAGAAACCATAAACAGACAAATATCCCTAAGAGTCACAGACCCCGAACTCCTGGAAATGACAGGCGGCATAGTCCAAGGCATGAGCGGCGCCCCCATAGTCCAAAACAACAAACTAATAGGCGCCGTCACCCACGTCCTAGTCCAAGACGCCACCAAAGGCTACGGCATATTCATAGAAGACATGCTGGAACATTAATCATGCAAAGAAAAAGTAGCCGGAGCAGGGGAATATACCCCATGAAGACCCTTGGAAGGCGTCGGCACTTAGCAAAATAAGCTGTAAAAGCGTAGCTCCTTTTACAGCGTCATTGAGCTTAGTGTCCGCTACGCTTTCCACAGCGGGAGCGAGGTCTGAATGGGGTATATTCCCCTGCTCCGGCGGACGGACAGATATACTTTTTTCTACAAACAACAAATAATAACCCCAGGAAGGACTGATACCCAATATGTCACAAATCCCTCAAACCCACATCCGCAACTTCTGCATAGTAGCCCACATAGACCACGGCAAATCCACCCTAGCCGACCGAATTATAGAAAAAACCGGCCTCCTCACAAGCCGCGAAATGCAAGAACAAGTCCTAGACAACATGGACTTGGAACGCGAACGCGGCATCACAATAAAAGCCCAGGCAGTCCGCACAGTATACAAAGCCCAAGACGGCAACGAATACATCTTCAACCTAATAGACACCCCGGGCCATGTAGACTTCAACTACGAAGTAAGCCGCGCCCTAGCCGCCTGCGACGGCGCAATACTCGTAGTCGATGCAGCTCAAGGCATAGAAGCCCAAACCCTCGCCAACGTCTACCTGGCCCTAGACCACGACCTGGACGTATTCCCCGTAATCAATAAAATCGACCTCCCCAGTGCCCGCCCCGACTGGGTAAAAAACGAAATAGAAGACGTCATCGGTATAGAAGCGCAGGACGCTCCCCTCATATCGGCAAAAAACGGCGTAGGAATCGAAGAAGTGCTTGAAGCAATAGTACATAAAATCCCCGCCCCCGGCGGCAACCCGTCTAATCCACTCCAGGCCCTAATCTTTGACTCCGTTTACGATTCATACAAAGGCGTAATCGTATTCTGCCGCATTATGGAAGGCAGAGTGGCAAAGGGGACAAAGATAAAAATGCTTGCCACAGGCGCGACAGCGGAAGTCGTTGAAGTCGGCTATTTCGGCGCAGGGCAGTTAATCCCCTGCGAAGAACTCTCCGCAGGCATGGTAGGCTACCTTACAGCCTCCATAAAGAATGTAAAGGATACCACAGTAGGCGATACAGTTACGGATGCCGACAGACCATGCGCAAGTCCCCTGCCCGGATACAAAAAAGTACAGTCAATGGTATATTGCGGACTATATCCCGCAGACGGCGCAAAATATCCTGACCTTAGAGATGCCCTGGAAAAACTCCAGCTAAACGACGCGTCATTATTCTATGAACCGGAAACCTCAGTAGCTCTTGGCTTTGGCTTTCGCTGCGGATTTTTAGGACTGCTTCACCTTGAAATCATACAGGAGCGCTTAGAAAGAGAATACAACCTTGACTTAGTCACCACAGCTCCGGGTGTAGTCTATAGGGTTTACAAGACAAGCGGCGAAATGATAGAGCTTACGAATCCGTCCAATCTGCCCGACCCGTCGGAAATAGCATATATGGAGGAGCCGATAGTGAATGCCGAGATAATGGTGACGACAGAGTTTATCGGTTCCATAATGGAGCTTTGTCAGGAGCGGCGCGGCAGATATGTCAGCATGGAGTACGTCGAGGAGACAAGGGCAGTCCTCAAATACGAACTTCCGCTAAATGAAATAATCTACGATTTCTTTGATGCGCTCAAATCCCGCTCGAGAGGCTACGCATCTTTTGACTACGACTTAAAAGGCTATGAAAAATCAGAGCTCGTCAAGCTCGACATCCTCATAAATAAGGAGGAAGTAGACGCGCTTTCATTTATAGTGCATAAAGAATCCGCCTACGAGCGCGGCAGAAAAATGTGTGAAAAGCTAAAAGATGAAATACCACGACACCTGTTTGAGATACCGATTCAGGCGGCGGTAGGCGGCAAAGTCATAGCGCGCGAGACAGTAAAGGCAATGCGCAAGGATGTGCTCGCAAAGTGCTACGGCGGTGATATCACCCGCAAGAAAAAGCTTCTTGAAAAACAGAAAGAAGGCAAGAAGCGCATGCGCCAGATAGGAAACGTCGAGATACCGCAGAAGGCGTTTATGGCAGTCCTAAAGCTTGACAACGAATAATGCCGGACAGTCCCCAAAAGAAAATAGCCGACAAATAACATAGGCAGTAAAAAAGAACAGAAGCAAAGCACAATAATCCACAATAATCATAGGAGGGATAGGATATGCAGACTCTCGGAGTTTATATTCATATCCCTTTTTGTGTGCGAAAATGCGTATATTGCGATTTCCTCTCAGCGCCCGCGACGCGGGAAACGCAAAGATTATATGTCGAAGCACTCAAAAAGGAAATAAGGGAAAATGCCGGTCTTTATACGGAATATACAGTGGAAACAATATTTTTCGGCGGCGGCACGCCGTCATTATTGAAAGGAGGACATATAAAAGATATTTTAAGCACATTAAAAATATACTATAAAGTTTCCCAAAATGCGGAAATAACGCTTGAAGCAAACCCAAAGACCACAGACTTAAAAAAACTCTGCGCACTAAGGGCAGCAGGCATAAACCGTCTGAGCATAGGGCTCCAGTCAGCAGATGACAGGGAGCTAAAAATACTGGGGCGTATTCATACTTATGAAGATTTTCTGCAGACATACGGCGACGCGAGAGCCGCAGGCTTTGGCAATATAAACGTTGACCTTATTTCCGCGCTGCCGTCACAGACGCTTGAAAGTTGGATAAATACTCTTGAAAAAGCGGTATCGCTAACCCCGCCGCCCGAGCACATATCAGCCTACAGCCTGATTGTGGAGGAAGGCACGCCGCTGTATGAGCATTTGGAGCAGTTCCCCCCCATTCCTGACGAGGAAACAGAGCGCCAGATGTATTACGAAACAAAGCGCATTTTGGAAAGACATGGCTATGAGCGCTACGAAATATCAAACTATGCAAAGCAAGGCTGTGAAAGCCGCCACAACCGCATATACTGGCAGCGGGGGATATCACACACGCACGATTACGTGGGCTTTGGCTTGGGCGCGTCGTCAACCGTCGGAAACAGCCGCTGGAAAAATACTTCTGATATGTCGCTATATCTTAGTAACAGTGCAAATATAAAAGAGGATCAGCAGACGCTTTCAGAAAACGATTTAATGGAGGAATTTGTATTTCTGGGGCTGCGTATGACGGCGGGCATATCAGCGGCGGAATTTCACAGGACATTTCAAAAAAATATTGAGGATATTTACAGGGAGCCTATAGAAAAATGGGTTTCACAGGGACTTCTTGCGCGGGACGGCGACATTATACGCCTTACGGACAAGGGGCTTGACTTTAGCAACACTGTCTTTGCGGATTTTATTCTGTAGTGGATAGGCACTTAAAAAACGTTTTTCACATAGAATATTAGAAATAAAGTCCGCGGGGGGCGTTCCTTGAAGACCTTCGAGCAACCATTATCAATGCAGGAGGAAGGCGAATATCTGGCGCTAATGCACGGCGAGGATAAAGAAGCAGCCCATAGGGCGCGGCAAATTCTGATAGAAAGAAATCTGCGGCTTGTGGCGCATGTGGCAAAAAAGTACGCAGGCAGCGGCGAGGATATGGAGGACTTGATATCAATAGGCACGATAGGACTTATAAAGGCGGTAAACACCTTTAATGCCCAAAAAGGCAGCCGTCTTGCGACATACGCTGCAAGATGCATAGACAACGAGCTTTTGATGATGTTTCGGGTGCGCAAAAAAATAACGAGGGAAATATCGCTTTATGAGCCGATTGGTACGGATAAGGAGGGCAATGAGATAAACCTGCTCGACATCTGCGAGCAGGAACAGAGCGACATAGTCGAGGACATGGACACAGCCGCCAAAATCAAATGCCTCTCAAAGCTCATAGACGAAAAACTCGACAGCAGGGAGCGCCAGATAATAAAGCTGCGTTACGGCGTACTGAACGGCATTAATGACGACAGTGAGATGACGCAAAGAGATATCGGGAAACTCCTGGGCATTTCCCGAAGCTATGTTTCCCGAATAGAAAAAAAGGCGCTCGGCAAGTTAAAAATCGGACTGCAGGAGGCAAAGCTGTATTAATTTTTTGTATCTTTTGGCATATGACGATGCCCGTGGCTATGCAGTGTTCAAGAAGTACGGGCAATAAGGAAAAAAGAGAAAAAGTTATTTGGAGAGAAGTCAGCGCTTTTACGGCTGGCTTCTTTTTATTATGCAGATGCTGCGCATATTTATGAAAAAGCTGAATTAAAAAATATGCGGCAAGTGAATGACCTGCGCACAAAATGCAAAAAAAGGAAGATAAAGGTAGATAAAAATGGAAAAGAGATATATACTTATAATGTAAAGAACCAGCTGACTGGCAGGAAGTCTGAAAATTTACAAATAATATTATTTTGACTATTCCTTTGATATTAATGGCAGTATCAGGAGTAGTAGATTGGAGATTGATATGAGAGAAGTGTTTAGTAATATAAGTAAATCATTGACAAGAGAAGATATAGAAACAATGGAATCAGAGTTAGGCATCACGTTACCAGATAGCTTTATTGATCATTATTTAGTTTATAATGGCGGGATTCCGTCTAAGCCATATTTTTATTCAGAAGAAGAAGATGTAGAAACGGAGATTCAGATATTTTCACCGATAAAATATGGTTTCAAGGATTTGGATTTAAGAACAGTTGAGCAAAAGTATGTTCTTTTCAAGGAAAAGTATAATGTGATGTGCCGTTATCTGCCTTTTGCAAATGACTATGGCTCAAATCAAATCTGTATAAATTTAGATAACGGAAAGGTATATATTGTATATATGGATATTGGCGAATTGGATCAAAAGTGCTTTCAGTTTCTTGCAAATGATTTTAGTGAATTTTTGAACGGATTGTCAGAGGAGAGTGTAGACGATTAGTCCTATGGCAGGATAACACAGGGCGCGGTACGGCTATAATGCCAGAAACAAAAGCATCCTAGTGCGTGACGGCGAGGGAGAAAATGTGTTGGGTGGTAATTTATGAGACATGCTGATAAACTTTGACGGTTTCCTTCAATTTATTCTTTACAACCCCACAACTATAACGGTATAATAAACTTGACAAAACAAAATTCACCAAAGGAGCACTGAATGGCAGAAAATAAAACAAAAGAAACAACCCCTAGGAAAAACGCAAACACCCATACCAAGCCCAGAAAACTGCAGTGGCATCCCGCTTTCGGGGCAGCGCTTGAAATGGAGTTTATAAAGGAAAAAGACAGCCTTACCATCAAAAGGGAGCACTTGCTAAATATGAAGCCGTTGCAGGTAGATTGTCTTGTAGTAAAGAAAGTAAAGGGCATAGTCCTTGAAAATGAGATAGGAAAATTCTTTAAAGAACACAACATTATAGAATACAAATCAGCCAAAGCCGCGCTGTCAATAGACACAGTATCAAAGGTACAGGCATACGCCTATTTATACAAGGCATACGGAGGGAGCGTTGACAGAATAAGATTTGACGAGATAACAGCCACCCTGATACGGGAGTCAAGACCAGAGGCGCTGTTCAGATATCTTGATAAAAACGGCTACAGGGTATCAAACCCATACGGCGGCATATACTACATAGAAAGCGGCTTTAATATCCCCACCCAGATAATCGTGGGGAGCGAGCTGGACAGCAGAGAGCATGAATGGCTGCACCTGCTTTCAGGCAGGGTGACAAAGCAGGAGATGGCGCATGCCATAGAGTATTCCAGAAACACGGAAAGTCAGGAAGAAAGAAACCTGATAGATGCCATATTTGAAGTAAGCGTATCAGCAAATAAAGAGGTAGTCGAAGAACTGGTGAGAGGAGATGAGACTATGTGCCAGGCACTGATGGAGATAATGAAACCGAAGATTGATGAAATAGTGAATACGGCGGTACTACAGGAACGCAGGAAGACCGTCGAACGCGTAGAGAAGGAAATAACCGAACGCGTAGAAAGGGAAACCGCCGAACGCACAATAAAGGCAGCAGTTAAAAGCCTGCGCCGTTTTAATGCCAGTGATGCAGACATTAAAACAGCACTGGTGGAGGATTACGGCATATCAGAGCAGGAGGCTCTCTTGTATTTGAAATAAAATAAAGTATATTCAAAAAGAAGCCAACACAATTTTACTATGTGTCTGGCTTCTTTTTATTGCGTGTCCAGCATAGGCAAAGTCCGACTGGTGAAAGACCGTAACACGCCTTGGCAGCGAAAAGCGCCAATGAGAGTTTAGAATGCCTTTTGCCCCATAGCATGAGTTTGACATCAGAAATGGGGTTGCCTCTGCGGTTTAGATGTAAGGAATTTCAACAGATAAAATGCAGCTGCGGCCTGCGCACAAAATGCAAAAAAAGGAAGATAAAGGTAGATAAAAATGGAAAAGAGATATATACTTATAATGTAAAGAACCAGCTGACTGGCAGGAAGTCTGAAAATTTACAAATAATATTATTTTGACTATTCCTTTGATATTAATGGCAGTATCAGGAGTAGTAGATTGGAGATTGATATGAGAGAAGTTGATTTTGTGGATGCTACATATAACAATGACGATTATATGTCAGTATTTATAGGGGTATGTGAATCAGAAAGTTTGCTTGAAGAATATATGGAATTAGATTATGATTTATTAGATGACTACTGTATAGGATTTGAATTAGGGGTTGATTTTGGAATCAATACATATGATGAGGACTTTATGGTCAGAGTGGTACATGATAAAAGTTCCACTGATATTGATGAAGTCTTTAAGGATGCAGAGGTGTTTGACCTTTCGATATTAAAAAAACAGTATCCCAATGGATTTGATCAGCCGTATAATGCGGTAGTGGTGATTGGGCGAATGAAGTATGAGGGAGATATTACAGAAGTCCATAATGAGAAATTCGGATATTTCAAGTTTTTAGGTATCTTTAATGAAGAATCTGCCTAGACACCGACTGAAAGGAAGGCAGTAATAACGGTGGATACCTCTAAAGTTTGCTCGGGTACGATTGTTACCCACAAGGCGTTTGGCGCAGGGCAGGTCAAAGGAGTCGATGGAGGTATCATTGTCGTCTCCTTTGGGGGCGAGGATAAAAAATTCCAGTTCCCCGGCGCTTTTGAGGAGGGTTTCCTAAAATTGGACGAGAAATAAAAATCCCTTTGGGACAAATGGCGCATTATCCGAGATAAACAGGTCAAAGACAATGAATACAAGCATTTCAAAACGATAATCTCAGATAATTAGAGACTAGCTCAATTCCACTCGCTGGCGGTCAGAAAATCCCGAATATTCCTATGCTTTATTCCATTTCGGCTCATGTCAATCTCGTCCATCGTAACGACATATTTAGGAAAATTGTCCCGTATCAGGTCGTAAACGCCAAATTCCCGCATAACAGTATCTTCCGAGGCAAGCAGATAGGCAACTTGAACATAGAGCTTTTCATTACGCTTATGGCAGACAAAATCAATTTCCCTGTTCCCATATCTGCCTACTGTTACCTTGTATCCACGCCTAAGAAGCTCCATGTAAACAATATTTTCAAGAATTAGGTTGATGTCACGCATATTCCCGCCAAACACAGCCTCTCTGATGCCGTGGTCGGCAATATAGTATTTTTCATTTGATGCGAGTATCTGCTTACCCTGCAAATCCTCCCTTTTGACCTGATAAAGAAAGTATGCGTCGCAGCAGTATTTGATATAGTTCAACACAGTCTCTGCCGCTACAGTACGCTGCTCGCTTTTTAGAAACTTTACAAGTGATGTTGCGGAGAAGGCAGTCCCGACATTTGCCATTGCATAGGCAATTATCCGTTCCAGCAGATCGATATCGCGTACCTTGTTCCGCTTGACAATATCCTTGAGCTGGACAGAATTAAAAACATCTGTCAGGTACTGTTGGGACGGTTCCTCGGCATAGTGAAGGTTTGCAAGATACGGCATTCCGCCGGACATCAGATACTTTTGAAAACATTGCTGCACCGTAGCGTCTGAGTCGACCGTATGATAAAGCTTCAAAAACTCAGAGAAGGAAAACGGATAAATCACAAATTCCACATACCGCCCGCCGAGGTACGTCGCAAGCTCCCCCGACAGGAGTTTTGCGTTTGAGCCAGTGATGTAAATATCACAGTCGAGGGAGATGCGCAGAGAATTGACACACTTCTCCCAGCCCTCAACCTCCTGAATTTCATCAAAAAACAGATATACTTTCCCTTCAATGTCTTTTGCCCTTTTCAGGATTTCTTCGTGAAGCGTATTTGCAGTAAGAATACGTGAGTTCCTCATATCCTCAAAATTAATTGAGATAAAATGTCCAGCCGAGATGCCTGATTCAGTCAGTTCCTCCTTTATCAGCTCCAGCATGACAGATTTTCCGCTTCGCCTTATTCCAGTCATGACTTTGATAAGGTCATTCCCGATAAATGGACGGATACGGCTCATATAGGTTTCACGTTTAATCATGAAAATCATCCCCTTTTTGTAAGTATTTTTAGTATATGCCAAATATAGTGGAAAATCAAGGCAATTATCAGAATTTTATAATATATAACTTATAAATTTAAATCTTTAACACAAATTAGAGATTATAGGAGATGTTTTAAAGCCTGCGCTTTCGTACAGCATTGTGCCGAATAAACATTCATGCGTTAAGTATGTGGAGAATGTTATGGTTTTGTATTAATTTTTACATTTCAAACGCTATTTTTCCCAAAAATATTGTCAATATGAAAACTTTGTGATATAAATACCAATTACAGGCTGAAAATTTTTACGCATCAACGAAAGGAGCAGTTAATGTACAGCAGAGTTATCACAGGGACAATATACGGAATAGGCAGCCGCCTTGCATATGTCGAAACCGACTGTTCAAAAGGCATGCCAAGCTTTGAGATGGTAGGACAGCTAAGCGGAGAGGTAAAGGAGGCAAAGGAGCGTGTCCGCGTATCGCTTAAAAATGCAGGCATGGAGATACCGCCCGCGCGTCTCACAGTGAGCATATCTCCCGCGGATATGCGCAAGGAAGGCGCATCATATGATTTGCCGATAGCCATAGGCATACTCATTTCGCTGGGACACCTTGATGGGCAGCAGGTAAAGGACACACTCATCATAGGCGAGTTGGGGCTTAACGGCGAGGTCAAGGCAGTAAAAGGCGTGCTTCCCATAGTGCAGAGGGCAAAGGAGGAGGGCATAAAATGCTGTATTCTGCCAAGCGCAAACGCAGGTGAAGGCGCAATTATAGAGGGCATAGACATAATAGGAGTAAATGATTTAAAACAGACAATAGCTTATCTTTCTGAGAATAGCCAAGGCAGGGCGCAGATGATAAAACCCGCAAAAGCCGCCCCTGAAGGGCTTGACGCAGATGAGTACGACGTTGATTTTTCAGAGATAAGCGGGCAGGAAAATGTAAAGCGCGCGGCGGAGATAGCGGCGGCAGGCTTTCACCATATGCTTATGATAGGACCTCCCGGCTCTGGCAAGACCATGATAGCAAAGCGCATACCTACGATTTTGCCAAGTCTTACAAGGGAGGAGGGCTTGGAAGTATCGTCAATATACAGCGTAGCGGGGCTGCTTGACGACAAACGCGCATTAATAAGGACACGACCTTTTCTAAATCCGCATCACACCATATCGGAGCAGGCGCTCGCAGGCGGCGGACGCATACCAAAGCCTGGGCTTATATCGCTTGCGCACAGAGGAGTCCTGTTTATGGACGAGCTTCCCGAATTTAAGAAAAACACGCTGGAAATATTACGCCAGCCGCTTGAAGACAAAAAAATACATATAGCGCGCACATACGCAAGCTACACGTACCCCTCCGATTTTATGCTTGTGGCGGCAATGAATCCATGCCCATGCGGGTATTTCCCTGATAGAAACAGGTGCAAATGCTCATACACAGACGTAAAACGCTATGTGTCAAAAATATCAGGACCTATAATGGACAGGATAGACCTTACGGTGGAGGCGCCAAAGGTGGAAATAAAACAGCTTTCAGCGGCTAAAAAGACGGAGAGCAGCAAATCAATAAAGGCGCGTGTTGAAAAAGCGCGTGTCCGCCAGCTTGAGCGCTTTGAGGGTACACGCTACCGATTCAATGCCGAGCTTGGCGTGGAGGACATAAAAAAATACTGTCAGCTCGGCACAAAGGAGCAGGAGCTTATAGAGCAGATTTTTAATGTAATGAATCTTTCCGCCAGAGTGTACCACAAGCTTATAAAAGTGGCACGCACCATAGCGGATTTGGACGGCAGCGGCAAAATAACCACCGACCATATAAGCGAGGCAGTAGGCTATCGCATAACAATGTAAAAAATATACACATTATTAATAGAAGAAATGGAAAATATATGAATATAAATGAAGAAAAAATATATGCATGCTGGCTTGACACAGGACTTGAATTTGCTCGTGCAAAAAAGCGTCTCCTGCTCAAAGCGGCAGGCTCTGCAAGACAGGCGTACAGCTTAGTCGTAAACAGCGCTTCCGGTATGCTTGAGGCAGTGATAGGCGCACAGGACGGCAGGAAGCTTACACAGTATCTAAAAACAATCACACCGCAGGGACTTGGCGAACTGCTTGAAGAAAAAAATATCAAATACACGTATTTTATGGAAAACGATTATCCACAAAAATTTGTGGACATACCCGACGCGCCATTTGGCATATTTTATAAGGGAGAGCTTGCGGATGAAAACACATCTTCCGTCGCCGTCATAGGTTCAAGAAAATGCAGCGAGTACGGCAGGTACATGGCGAAGGAAATTTCAGGCGGACTAGCCGCGCGCGGCATAAATATTGTCAGTGGCATGGCGCTTGGCATAGACGGCATAGCACAGGGCGCCGCCATAGATGCCGGCGGCAGAACATACGGCGTGCTCGGATGCGGGGCGGATTATATTTATCCCGCGTCGAACGAAGAACTTTATTATAAAATTATCAAAAACGGCGCAATAATATCAGAGTACGCACCTGGAACAACGCCGCAGAAATGGCTGTTTCCGATGCGCAACCGCTTAATCAGCGCGCTTTCTGATGTGGTCATAGTGATAGAGGCAAACGAAAAGAGCGGCACTTTCAGTACGGTAGATATGGCGCTTGAACAAGGCAGAGAAGTATACGCCGTCCCCGGCAGATGTACAGACCGTATGAGTACAGGCTGCAACAAGCTTTTGAGACAGGGGGCGGGGCTGGTGACTTCGGCAGAGGACATAATATGCGACATGGGATGGCGGGACAAGCTAAATCCCGCCCACAGACAAAGCGACAAAACAAAAGCTTATCTCTCACAGCCTGCAAAAGACATATACGAAGTGCTTGACATTATGCCGCTTACACAGGACGACATAATTGCGCTTCTTCAAAAAAAGGGCAAAAGCTACGCCGCAGACCAAGTGTCAAGAGCGCTGTGCGAGCTGGAATTAAGGCAGGCGGCGCTGAAAATAAACGGCGGCTACCGGCTAATGAAATCATGACGATTCAAATTTATGCGGACGAGATTTCACATTGAATTTGACGAATAAAAAAATTTTTATATAATTTTACTTGCAACTGAGTAAAGATTAGTTTATATTATAGCTTATCGTGCATGGCACATAATATATCAAAACAAGGGGCGCTGTATTATGGCAAAGTATTTAGTAATAGTGGAGTCACCCGCAAAGGTAAAGACAATCAAGAAGTTTCTGGGAGCAAATTATGAGGTAATGGCGAGCAACGGACATGTGCGCGACATGCCCAAAAGCCAGCTCGGCTTTGACGCTGCAAACGATTACGAACCCAAATATATAACGATACGCGGCAAGGGCGACATCCTTGCAAAGCTTAGAAAAGAAGTAAAGAAAGCCGAAAAAATATATCTCGCGACCGACCCTGACCGCGAAGGAGAGGCAATATCATGGCATCTGTATATAGCGCTCAAGCTTGAGGACAAAAAAGTATACCGCATAACCTTCAACGAGATAACTAAAAACGCCGTAAAGGAATCGCTCAAAAATCCGCGTGAGATAGACATGAGCTTAGTAGACGCGCAGCAGGCAAGGCGTATGCTCGACAGAATGGTAGGATATAGAATTTCGCCGCTTTTGTGGGCAAAAATAAAAAGAGGACTTAGCGCAGGACGCGTACAGTCGGTAGCGCTTCGCATCATATGCGACAGAGAGGAAGAAATAAACGCCTTTATCCCCGAAGAATACTGGACGCTCGACGCTGCCATCAGCATAAAAGGCGAAAAAAAGCCGCTCATAGCCAAATACTACGGCATAGGCGACAAAAAGCAGGACATTACATCGCAGGAGCAGATGGACCGGATACTAAACGAGCTGAAAAACGCCGAATTTAAGGTAACGGACATCAAAAAAGGCGAGCGCGTGAAAAAAGCCCCGCTTGCGTTTACGACCTCTACGCTGCAGCAGGAGGCAAGCAAGTCGCTCAATTTTTCCACACAGAAGACGATGAGGATTGCGCAGCAGCTCTATGAGGGAGTAGAGCTAAAGGGACAAGGCACAGTAGGTCTTATCACATATTTGAGGACCGATTCCGCCAGAGTGTCAGACGAAGCGCTGGCAAGCTCAAAGCAGTATATAATATCGGCTTATGGCGCGCAGTACGCGACAGACGACGTCAGGGAAAAGAAAAAGGATCAGAAGATACAGGACGCTCACGAGGCAATCCGCCCCACCGACATAAACAATACCCCCGCCGCGGTAAAGGATTCGCTAAGCCGTGACCAATTCAGGCTGTACCAGCTTATATGGAAACGCTTTACCGCAAGCCGCATGGCAAACGCTAAGTATGAGACTACCTCTGTCAAGATAAGTGCGGGAAATCACAGGTTTACAGTGTCAGCGTCAAAGCTTGCGTTTGACGGTTTCATGAGCGTGTACAAGGACGACGACGATGAAAGCGGCGACATGAATAAGCTGGCTAAGGATATCACCAAGAGCACCAAGCTTACAGTGGAGAGCCTTGATCCAAAACAGCATTTCACTCAGCCGCCCGCTCATTATACGGAAGCTTCGCTTGTCCGCGCCCTTGAAGAACTCGGCATAGGACGCCCGAGCACATACGCCCCCACAATCACGACAATACTGGCAAGACGCTATGTAGTCAAGGAGGACAAAAATCTCTATGTGTCCGAGCTTGGCGAGGTAGTCAACAATATGATGAAAGACGCTTTTCCCTCAATAGTGGACGTCAATTTTACGGCAAACCTCGAGGCACTTTTGGATAAAGTGGAGGAAGGCTCGATAGACTGGAAGACAGTCGTTTCCAATTTTTACCCCGACCTTGACGAGGCTGTAAAAAAAGCCGAGAAAGAGCTTGAAGAAGTCGAGATTGCAGATGAAGTCACAGATGAAAAATGCGATATATGCGGCAAAAACATGGTAATAAAATACGGACCTCATGGCAAATTCCTTGCATGCCCCGGTTTCCCCGAATGCAGGAATACCAAGCCCTACTATGAAAAAATCGGCGTTTCCTGCCCCAAGTGCGGCAAAGAGATTGTAATACGCAAGACAAAAAAAGGCAGAAAATATTACGGCTGCGAAGCCATCCCGGAATGCGACTTCATGGTATGGCAACGCCCGTCAAAAGAAAAGTGCGACAAATGTGGCGGCATAATGCTTATAAAAGGCAATAAGCTCGTCTGCGTGAATGAGCAGTGCGGCAATGTAAAGACAGTAAATTCACAAAATTAATAGAATATTTTGCTAAAAGTCAAAAATTTATTGAATTGTTAAGAAAGATTGAAAAATTGACGCAAACTATTGAAAAACAAACCTCATTATGGTAAAATTTACAATATAAACTGCAACTTTTACACAATTTTTGTATGGATTTACGAAATTGGAGGTTTGCCATGAGCAGTGTACAGCTATTAGATAAGACAAGAAAAATAGGAAAGCTTTTACACAACAACAATTCAAGCAAAGTAGTATTCAATGACATATGCACAGTCATACGCGACATAGTCAGCTCCAATGTCTTGGTTATTAGTAAAAAAGGCAAAGTATTGGGCGTAGGATATTGCGAAGGCGTAGATGTGCTCAGGGAACTCGTAAACAACACAGTAGGCGGTTTTATAGACCCGGTGCTGAACGAGCGGCTCTTAGGCGTGCTTTCCACCAAAGAAAACGTCAACTTGGAGACACTCGGCTTTGAAAGCTCCGACATACGCAAATTCCAAGCCGTCATCACTCCCATAGAGATAGCAGGCGAGCGCCTTGGCACGCTCTTTATATACAAATGCGGCGAACAGTACGATATAGACGACATCATCCTCTGCGAATACGGCGTGACAGTCGTAGGTCTCGAGATGCTCAGATCAGTCAGCGAAGAAAGCGCGGAAGAAAGTCGCAAAGTGGCAGTAGTAAAATCCGCCATATCCACCCTCTCATTTTCAGAAATGGAGGCAATCACCCACATATTCGATGAGCTGAACGGTACGGAAGGCATCCTCGTAGCCAGCAAAATAGCCGACCGCGTAGGCATCACCCGCAGCGTCATAGTCAACGCCCTCCGCAAATTCGAAAGCGCAGGCGTGATAGAATCCCGCTCATCAGGCATGAAAGGCACCTACATCAAAGTCCTAAACGACGTAGTCTTCGAAGAAGTAGAAGCCCTAAAACACCAACTAAGCAAATCCTAGAAAAAGTTATTAGTAATCAGCCCAATCCTAAATTTAACAAATTAAAAAACAGACCAACAAAAATAACAAAAGGAAATCAAAACATAAAAAGTTTCAAATAAATAAAAACAACAACACAAGTTTATTACAACAACCGGCCCGAACAGGGAAATATATCTCATGAAGACCCTTGGGAAGCGTCGGCGCTTAGCGAAATAAGCTGCAAAAGCGTAGCTCCTTTTGCAGCGCAATTGAGCTTAGTGTCCGCTACGCTTCCCACCGAGCGCAAGCGGGTCTGAATGAGATATATTTCCCTGTTCGGGCGTCCTCCATCAAAACCCCCAAAGTCTATCTTAAAATTCTCCCAAAACCCCCTCATAAACAAAACAAAAATAATACTTGAAATATTTCAAAAATAATCTATAATAAAATAAGGACAAAGTGTATATTTATGTTTAAAAACCAAAAAATATTAATTTCACATCAAATTTCACACTAAAATTAGGAGGATTGCATATGTTAGGAGCAACAAACGTATTTGACTATATCAACGTCATGAGCAAGACAATGGATGCCGCAGTCATGCGCCAAGAGCTAATTAACAATAACCTTGCCAACGTCAATACCCCGGACTATAAACGCAAAGACATACGCTTTGAGACCGAGCTAAAGAACGCATTCGTCCGCGCAAACGGCGACAGCACGGATGCCAAAGTCAAAGACATCGAGCTTGAATCACTCACCCCGAAGACCTACATAGACTATTCCGAGCTTTCATACAGATACGACGGCAACAACGTGGACATAGACACCGAAAACGCAATATCCGCCGAAAACCAAATCAAGTACAACGCACTTGTGGATTTGGTAAATATGAATTTTTCAATGCTCCAGACAGTAATGAAGTAAAAATAAAATAAATCAAAAAACAGCAACAATACAATATAACCCAATAAGACAAACAAAAGGACGGAGGTAAATTATGGGACTATTTACAGCCTTTGACATAAGCGCATCAGGTATGACCGCGGAGAGATACCGCATGGACATATCCTCTCAAAACCTTGCAAACGCCAACACCACAAGGACGGAAGACGGCGGCGGATATGTCAGGAAGGTAGTGACCTTTGAAGAAAAAACCAACATAAAAAACAGGAATTTTTCTCATATGCTCGACACCGCGTTCAGCAACCTCTCAGGCAGACCGCTCGGACAGCTTAACTCAGCCAAGCTTTCAAGTCCGGGACAAGGCGTAAAGATAGGCGGACTGTACGAGGACACATGGACGGAAGAAACCATGGCATATGACCCCGAGCATCCTGACGCTGACGAAAACGGCTACGTGCATTATTCAAACGTAAATGTTATTACAGAGATGACAAACATGATAGACGCATCACGCGGCTATGATGCCAACCAGGCAGCCTTTGAGGCATCAAAGTCAATGATGCTCAAAGGACTTGAAATGAATAAATAAACAGGAGGCTCATAATGACTATCACACCCGCAAACGATATAAAAAGCTTATATAACGTAAGCTCTGATGCAATCAAGAATACACTGAATAAAACCACAGACACGGACACAGCCAAGACCACGGGCGATTCAAGCCTCTTTGGCTCCATTTTCAACGCGGCGGTAAGCAACATAAACGACACAAATGTTTTACTGTCAGATATGGAGAACGAAGAATTGAAATGGTCCATGGGCATCACGGAAAACCCTCACGACTTGACCGTAGCGGTAGGCAAGGCGCAGACAGCCTTCACCTATACGACGGCGCTCAGAGATAAGCTTCTTGAAGCATACCGCGAGATTATGCAGATACAGATATAATCGCTTCGATTTGATTTCGTAAGAAGGAGATACTTCAAATGGTTGACAAGTTATTAGAATTTGGCAAGAAGCTTTTGGAGAGATTCAAGGAATGGTGGAACAAATTTCAGCCTAAGCAAAAGACCGTTATTATAGGGATAGGCGTTGCCATACTGCTTGCCGTGGGAATATTGGTATTCGTGCTCACCCGAAAGGTATACGTGCCAATCGCCACGGCGGAGAATGCACAGGAAGGCGCGCTGATTAAAAGCTTGCTTGACGAAAACGGCTACGATTACAACATGAGCTCCGACGGCTTGAGTTTTGAAGTCCTCAAAAAACAGGAGGGCGACGCAAACCTGCTTCTTGGTTCGAATTTCATAGCTACGAACACATATACGATAGACAACGTGCTTGAGGGCAGCTTCTCAACGACGGAAGCCGACAAGCAGAAGCGGTACATAGTCCTTATACAGACAAACCTTGAAAATGACATAATGCGTATGCCCGCAGTCAAGTCCGCGACCGTCACTATAGACGTGCCGGAGGACAACGGCACGCTCATAGCTCAAAATCGCGAGAGTTATGCCGGCATTATGTTGGAATTGAACGAAGGCGAAAAATTTACGCAGGAAAATGCGGCGGCAATCGCAAGGTTCGCGGCGACAGGATTGGGCAATGACACTACCGACAATATAACGATTACGGATATAGACGGCACAATCTGGTTTCCGGTAGAAGAGACGGCATCGCAGTTTGACAAAGCGGAAACCATGATGATGTACAAACAGGATGCCGAAAGCCTCATCAAAAACGAGGTTCAGAATGTCCTGCTCGGCACGGGCGAGTACAATCAAATCAAAGTTGCGGCAAACGTGATTATGGACTTTTCCGAGAGAGAGATTACGGAGCACAGGTATTCCGTGCCAGACGGCATGGATCAGGGATTGTATTCGCACACAGAGGAATACAGGTCGAATGCCACTGACGGCATAGGCGGCGTACCGGGTACGGATTCAAATTCCGAAACGGATGTCCTGATTGACGAGTCCACAGGTACCAATACGTCTACATATGAAGCAAAGCGCGATTATCTTCCCGACGAAACGATAACGAACGAGAAGCCGCAGGTCGGCACGATAGTATATGATGACAGTACGGTGTCGGTAGCGGCTATCAGGTACAGAGTAATCCGCGAGGAAGACGTCAGGCTTCAGGGCTACCTTGACGGCATCACATGGGAGGAGTATAAGCTCGCCAATGACGTCAGGACACAGCTTGAAGTAAATGATGATTTTATAGATCTTGTGGCAAACGCGGTCGGCGTACCGGACAGCAATGTTAGCATTGTCGCGTTTGAAGAAGTGCAGTTTGTAGATGCCGTAGAGGAGAGAGTCGAGCTTAAAGACATCATCCAAATCATACTCATCATAATCATCCTTGTACTCTTGGGGTTCGTAGTATTTATGAGCCTGCGTACCAAGAGAGAAGTCGAGGAGGAGGAAGAACTCTCTGTCGAAGATCTGCTGCAGACCAGCAAGGAGGAGCTTGAAAGCATAGAGACGGAGCAGAAGTCCGAGGCAAGGAAGCTCATAGAGAACTTCGTGGAAGAAAATCCGGAGGCGGTTGCTACGCTTTTGAGGAACTGGCTTGACGAAGACTGGGGGTAAACATTAATGGCAGAAAAAGATGAATTAAAAGGCATACAGAAAGCGGCTATACTTTTGATAGCTCTTGGACCTGAAAAGTCATCCCTTATATTTAAGCACTTAAAAGAGGACGAAATCGAGGATTTAACTCTTGAGATTGCCAATACCAAGAGCGTCACTCCCAGCGTCAAGGAGAAGGTCATAAACGAATTTTACGAGGTCTGTCTTGCCCAGCAGTATATCGCCGAAGGCGGTATCGGCTATGCCAAAGAGCTTTTGGAGAAGGCTCTCGGCGCGGACAAGGCGCTTGATGTTATCGGCAAGCTTACCGCATCATTACAGGTTAAGCCGTTTGAGTTTGTAAAAAAGACGGATGCTTCACAGCTCTTAAACTTTATACAGGACGAACATCCGCAGACCATCGCCCTTATACTGTCTTATCTTTCGGCAGGACAGGCGGCATCTATTCTTGGCGCGCTGGTGCCTGAAAAGCAGGCTGACGTCGCAAGGCGTATAGCCACTATGGACAGGACCAGCCCTGACGTCATCAAGGAGGTTGAGAGGGTGCTTGAGTCAAAGCTTTCATCGCTTGTCAATCAGGATTACACGATTATCGGCGGCGTAGACGCGGTAGTAGAGATATTAAATACGGTAGACCGAGGCACGGAGAAGCATATCATGGAGACCTTGGAGATGGAGGAGCCCGAGCTTGCGGACGAAATCAGAAAGAAGATGTTCGTATTCGAGGATATCCTGCTTTTGGACGACAGAGCCATCCAGCGAGTGCTCAGGGACGTGGACAACAACGACCTTGCCATTGCCTGCAAAGGTTCAAACGAAGAAGTTCAAAACGCTATCTTTGGCAATATGTCGAAGCGTCTTGCTGAGATGATAAAGGAAGATATGGAATTTATGGGTCCTGTCAGAATGAAGGACGTTGAGGAAGCGCAGCAGAAGATAGTTAATATTATCAGGAAGCTTGAGGACTCTGGCGAAATTGTTATTTCCAGAGGCGGAGGTGACGAGATAGTTGTCTAGGAACAGCGTATTGAAATCAGGCTGGGTGATAGTCAACCCAAGTGATACAAAAATTATAGATTCCAACGCGCTTGCAGAGCAGAAGCTCAAAGAGATGTCCGCGAAGCTTGCAAAGGAATACGGTGAAGAACCGGAATTTATGGAAGGCTTTATGAGCGGTTTGAATGCCGTAAAGGTATCCGAGCTAATCAAAGACGAGAACATAAATATAATTGGCGGCGTGGATTCTGACGAACCTGAGGCGGATACCCCCATACAGGAGCAGTCCGGTGCGGTGTCAAAGCAGGCGGAGGAGCTTATCGCTGAGGCACAGTCACAGATTGAGACAATGAAAAAAGAAGCCCTGATTGAAATAGACCAGGCAAGAGAGCAGGCATACGAGGACGCGAAGGCGGAAGGCTATCAGGCAGGATTAGAGCAAGGCAGAAGTGAAGGCTTCGAACAGGGGCACAAGGACGGTCTTGAGAGCGTGTCGGAGGAGCGTGAGCGCGTATTTGCGGAGGCGGCTCAAAAAATCGCCATGGTAGAGAAAGAGTATCAGCAAAAGCTTGATGAGCTTGAGCCGAGGTTTATAGACACTCTCACAAGGATTTACGAGCATATTTTTCATGTAAGCTTTAAAAATTCAAGGGAGCTCATAGTATACCTCATTCAAAACACGATGAGGAATATTGAAGGCAGTGACAATTATCTTATCCATGTTTCAAAAGAAGATTATCCCTTTGCGAGTATGCAGAAAAGGGAGCTGATTAAGAATACCAATATTTCCGTTGATGATATAGAGATTATCGAAGATTCCACAATGGGCAAAAACGAATGTATGATAGAGACAGGCAACGGTGTCTTTGATTGCAGCCTTGGCACGCAGTTGGAGGCGTTAAACGAGCAGTTGAGATTATTGTCTTATCAGCCATAATTATTTTAGCCGCCTATAGGCGTCAAGGGAGATTTATATGGAAACGGCTATATCCTTTGATAAATATTTGACAGCGTTAAATAAATCATATTTCAAAAAACTTGGCAAGGTTGAAAACGTAGTCGGGCTTACGATTGAGTCCGCAGGTCCCGATGCCAAGATGGGCGACCTTTGCAAGATATACACGGACAATGAAAAGAAAAACGGCATACTTGCGGAGGTTGTGGGTTTTAAAGACAAAAAAACACTTCTTATGCCCTACGAAGAAACGGAGGGTATCGGTCTTGGGTGCATGGTGGAGAATATGAATTATCCCCTCAGCGTATCCGTCGGTGACAGTCTGCTTGGCAAGACTTTGGACGGTCTTGGCAGGTGTATTGACGGTTTTGTGCCGGACGCGCACACAATCAAGAGATATCCCCTCGAAGCGCCCCCGCCGGACCCTATGAGCAGGACTATTATCAGCGAAGTGCTGCCGCTGGGTGTCAAGGCGGTTGACGGGCTAATCACGGTAGGCAAGGGACAGAGAATAGGAATTTTTGCAGGCTCAGGCGTAGGCAAGTCTACGCTTATGGGCATGTTTGCGCGCAATACCAAGGCGGACATAAACGTTATAGCTCTTATAGGGGAGCGCGGCAGAGAGGTCAGGGAGTTTATAGAGAGGGACTTAGGCGAGGAAGGCATGCGCCGTTCCATAGTGGTAGTGGCGACCTCGGATAAGCCGGCGCTGGAGCGCAATAAGGCGGCGAAGACCGCGACCGCGATAGCGGAGTATTTTAGGGATCAGGGCAAGGACGTACTTTTGATGATGGATTCCCTCACGCGTTTTTCGATGGCACAGAGGGAAATAGGGCTTGCCAGCGGCGAGCCGCCTGTCACAAGAGGTTATCCGCCCAGCGTATATTCGGAGATGCCAAAGCTTTTGGAGAGAGCCGGTTGTTCCGAAAAGGGCTCTATCACGGGACTTTATACGGTGCTTGTAGAGGGCGAGGATTTCAACGAGCCTATATGCGACACGGCACGAAGCATTCTTGACGGACATATAATGCTTACAAGGAAGCTTGCCAATAGAAACCATTATCCCGCGGTAGACGTGCTGCAGAGCATATCAAGATGTATGTCGATGATTGTTTCAAAAGAGCACAAAGCGGCGGCGGGCAAGTTAAAGAATATAATGGCTACTTACAATGAGGCGGAAGACCTGATAAATATCGGCGCCTACAAAAAAGGCAGCAACCCCGGCATTGACAGAGCCATCAGTAAGATAGATGAGGTAAATGAATATCTGCTGCAGTCAACGGATGACAAATTTACTTTTGAGGAATCAATAGAGCTGCTGGAAGGACTTTTCACTGATTAAAGGTGGGGATTTTTATGGCGGTTTTCAGATACAAGATGCAGAGTATTCTTGATATCAAGGAAAAGCTGGAGGACAAGGCAAAGCAGGATTTTGCGGCGGCGAATATGCGTTATGACGCGGAGAAACAGAAGCTTGAGGAGCTTCAGCGGCGCAGACGTTTTTATCTGGATGAGGGCGTGAAGCTTAGGATGGAGCTTATAGACGTCAGAAAAATCCGCGAAAACAAAATGGCTACCCTCAAGATGGAGGATTATATCCGCGCGCAGATGATAGAAGTAAACAAGGCGGCGCAGGCGGTCGAGAAGGCGCGTATAGTCTTGGAGGAGCTTATGAAGGAACGCAAAGCTCATGAAAAGCTGAAAGAAAATGCTTTCCAGGATTTTTTGAAGGAAGAAATGGCGATAGAAAGCAGAGCGATAGACGAGCTCACTACATACACCCATGGGCAAAAGATGTTGGACGAAAAGACGTGAGAAATTGAGCCAATAAGGCGGCATTATTAGGGCTGCTAAAGCGGTATGGAGGAATATTATGGCACGAAAAAATGAAAATCTTAGCCCTGACGCACCAGAGGCACAGCTCAAACAGATAAAGGCAGACCAAAAGCAGTTTAGAAAAGAGCAGAAGAATCAAAAAAAAGAGGCGAGAAAGCGGGCAAAGGAGCTTGAAAATCAGGAAAGAGAGCTTGATGAGCAGATAGACGGCACAAACGCGTCCGTTGTCATAGTGACTATATTTATAATATTTATATGGCTTGGAATATTAATTCTGCTCGTAAAGATGGACGTGGGCGGATTTGGTTCAAATGTCTTGAAACCGATATTGCAGGATATTCCTGTCGTGAATAAGATATTGCCGTCAGAATCGGCTACTGAGACGCATAATCAGGAGGCGTACGGAGGCTACAGCAGCCTGCGCGAAGCGGTAGACGAGATAGATCGCCTGAATACGCAGCTTGAGCAGGCGCAAAATACAAATAAAACCTATTCGGAGCAGATAGAGGCGCTTAGCTCCGAGGTAGAGAGGTTAAAGACCTTTGAGGATAAACAGGTAGAGTTTCAGCGCATACTTGAGGATTTTTATGAGGAGGTAGTCTACGCTGAAAACGGTCCGGGAGCTGAGGAATACCGCAAGTATTATGAGGAGATAGATCCTGAATCGGCGCAGGCTCTTTATAAGCAGGTAGTTCAGAGCACGGAGACAGACAAAGCGATGGAGTCATTTGCCGATACATATGGCAATATGGAGGCGGCGGACGCGGCGGCAATTTTCAATACCATGACGGATGACCTTGAATTGGTGGCGGATATTCTCACGGCGCTTGACAAGGAAAGCCGAGGCGCCATTATGGCGGAGATGGACCCCGCGATAGCGGCAAGAGTTACCAGAATTATGAACCCTAACTCTTAATTTTTGGCTGAAAATAGCCGATATAATTAGTGTAATCGCAGAATAATCAATCTGCATTACTATAAAAGGCATGTACCTTGAAAATTTAAGAGAGGAGGAATGACAATGACGAGTACAGCCGTAAACAATTCGGTTTTTCAGACGGCTCGGATAGCGGCAACGACAGGCAAAGCGCAGAAGTCGGGAGACATAAACCAAAATTTTGGCGATGTTTTCAACACTGCGGGTAAAAATCTACAGCAGTCCGACACACAGCAGACACAGACTAAGCGGACGGTCAATGCTGACAAGGCATCAAATCCGGTCGGGAAAGAAAGCGCGGCGTCCCAAAATCTGGAAAAAACCGAAAACATTGAAAATACGGATGTAGCAGACAAGACACAAGCCACCGTACAGGAGGCGGAACCGATTGACGAGGAATTGGCGGAAGAAGTTAATGAAGCGGTAAAGCAGATAATCGAAAAGCTGAAAAAGATACTTGGCATTTCTGATGATGAGCTTATGAACGCATTGGAAAGCTTGGGCATGCAGCCGATTGATTTGCTGAATTCAGAGCTTATGCCACAGCTTCTGTCAGCTATTACAGGAGAGGACGTTATCACACTTGTTGCTGATGAGAGCATGTACACGGCGCTTAATGAGCTAATCGGCACAGTGGACGAGACGGCAGCGGAGCTTATGCGGAGCACGGGTTTGACGGAAGATGAGCTTGACGCGGTGATATCACAGCTAAAAGAAATTTCGCTGAATATGGATGAACCGACAGCCGAGCTTCAAATTCAGACGCAGACATCGTCGAATGATGAACAAACGCCTGCTGCAGATGTGCAAGGGAAAGAAGAAAAGGATACTCAAATGATGCCTGTGGCAGAGAATGAGGAAGCACAGGAAACGGGACCGGAGATTGTAGTAGAGGATAAGACTACTCTAAAGGCGAATACAAACGCAAATACGGCTTCAAATGAGCAGCCTCTTTCAGAAGAGAAACGAACAGAGACTATTGCGGTCGAGGAAAAAAAGCCTGCAGACAGCAAAGACGGTCATTCAAATGCAAAGAGCTTTGAAAATCATCAAAACGCTTTCGACCAGAGCAGTCAAAACAATCAAAACAAGCTTGATACCACGGTAGAGGTAGTACCGGAAGCAAAGACGCAGAGTTATATTTCCGAGAGCACCTATGACATCATCAGGCAGCTTGCCGACACAGTCAAAATACTGAGGACAGAGCAGCTTACACAGATGGAAATGCAGCTTCACCCCGCAAGCCTTGGTACTGTCAATGTATCGCTGACCACGAAAGGCGGCGCGCTTACGGCAGAGTTTATCACGCAGAACGAGGCAGTAAAAGCGGCAATCGAAGCTCAGGCAGTACAGCTTCGTGAAAATCTGGAACAGCAGGGCATAAAGGTGGAGGCAGTCGAGGTATCGGTAGCAAGCCACCAGATGGAGAAAAACCTTGACCAGAATGGTCAGGAACAGCGCGGCGCGGAACAGCAGGAAACACAGCGCGTACAGGGACAGCGCAGGCGCAGCATCAATTTCAATTCCTTTGAAAACGGAGAGGAGCTTGCAGGCGAATATGACGGCGCGGACGATGCTACACGCATTGCAATGGAAATGATGTCTATGAACGGAGCATCAATGGATTTGTTGGCATAAACTGAGATTATAAGATAAAGAGAGGAGATGAAGGTTATGGCAGGTTTAGTAGCGCCTATAGATGATGATGGAAACATAGTCACAAAGACGGATTCGGGCAATTCGCTCACCAAGAGAGGCAAGGGCGGCAATGTAGTCGACAGTGACACTTTTCTTACATTGTTAGTGGCTGAAATGCAAAATCAAGATCCGCTGGAGCCTACAAGCAATACCGAGTGGGTATCGCAGTACGCTACATTTACTCAGGTACAGCAGTTGTCTGAAATGGGCGACGCGATGGATCAGCTCAGGGCAAACAGCATGGTAGGCAAGGAAGTAGTCATGAAAGTGACAAATGAGTCTACCGGTGAGGTAAGCTACAAGGATGGCATAGTTGAATATGTACTCAATGAGAACGGTAAGACAATGCTTGTCATTGACGGCGAGAAGTACAGCATTGATGATTTAGACAGCGTGCTTAGTGACGAATATTCAGAGGCTCTTGGTAAATACAGAGAGTGGACGGCAAAACTCAGCGCACTTCCAAGCTTACAGTTCCTTACAGAGCAGTACGAAGGCGCACTCAAAGAGCTGTTTGACGACTACTATGCCATGGACGAATATCAGCAGAGCTTTATGCAGCAGTACGCGGGCGATGATTTGGCGCTGTTTCAGCAGTATCTTGCCAAATTGCAGCTTTACGGCATTGAGTTTGAAGTGCCTGACGAGGACGCGGCTGACAAGCAGACTACGCTTGACGATATTCTTGACAGCTTCAACAAAAAAATGGACGACATACTCGAAAAGCTTAATTCACTTACAGGCACAGGCAGCACTGACGATGTCGAAAATGCAGAAGGCGACGGCGTAGAGGACGCAGACGAGACAGACGACGCCGAAAAAGTTGAGGGTTCAGAGGAAACAGGAGAAACAGAAGAAGATGGGAACGCATCTGAGGAGGGGTAATTATGAACGTAAGCGGCAATCAATACCTTTCCATAGAACAGCTTCGCGACCAGTATTTTAAACAGCAAAAGCAGAGTCAGAATAATGCCGCGCCGGAAGGACTAAGTTTTGAGGAAATACTTCAAAAACACCAGACGGTGCAGAAAAGTGAAGTAAAATTTTCAAAACACGCCACAAACAGGCTAAGCGACAGAAATATAGAACTGACAGCAAAGCAGTTGGAAAGGCTTAATGACGGTACGAGAAAGGCGGAAGCAAAGGGCATAAAAGAGTCATTGGTGCTTGTTGATAAGCTTGCCTTTATCGTAAACACAAAAAACAACACAGTAATAACAGCAATGGACCAGACAGAAACGGATGACAACATATTTACAAATATTGACGGCGCCGTAATTATTTAGCAGGCCGGACCTTACAGGAGGCTTGAAATGTTCCCGAATGACAGAGGGAACGCGCGGCACGATTATTAGAGTTTAGGAGGTCACTTAATTATGATGAGAGCACTTTTCTCTGGTGTATCAGGCTTAAAGTCACACCAGACAAGAATGGACGTTATCGGTAACAACATTGCAAACGTTAATACGACAGGCTTCAAGGCTAAGAGGCTTAATTTCGCTGATATGCTTTATCAGACCACGCAGGCGGGTTCTGCGTCAAATACTGAGACACAGCGCGGCGGTATCAATCCCAGACAGATAGGTCTTGGCGTAAAAACGGGCGCTATCAATACATCAATCACGACAGAGGGCGCAAGCCAGTCAACAGGCAATCCTTTTGATTTAAAGCTTACGGGCGAGGCATTTTTTATCGTGAGTGACGGCACAAATACATACTATACGAGGGACGGATCGTTTGACGTGGACGATGCGGGATATCTTGTAATGGCGAATACGGGCTATACGGTATTAGGTTGGACGCTGCCTGAAGCGGCGGAGAATGATGAGACCGCTACCATAGTGCAAGGCGCTACGGTAAGCCCTATCAATGTAAAGCAGTTTACGTCATACAACCCGGGGGCAAGTACAGGCGCATATTTCTCAGGTATCATTGATAAGAATGATAAGAACCTTCTCACGGATACGGGCAGGCAGGTTAATCTGCAGTTTTATGATAAGATGGGTTATGAGTTTAACCTGAAGTTTGGTATTAAGCCTGTGGAGAACACTGGTAATACTACGAGGGATGTTACTACGCAGGAGAGATACTATGATTTTGTTTCTACTGCGACCGTTTCATCAAATTTATATACTGTGGACAATTCTAATGTGACATATAAAAAGACGAATGCTTCTGGGGAAACTGTAGATTATAAGTCAAGCTCTCTTGCGGGATTGGATGAGGCTATTAATGAGCTCGCTGAAAAAGCTCATCAAGCGGGTGTGAATGAAAGTATTATAGTGACATCTACAGTATCTGGAAATGAAATGACATTAACTTGCAGTTATAAAGATTTAAACGGTAGCACTGTTACAATTTCAGATACAGTATCAATATCAACTAAGGATGAGGAATATGCATTTACAAATTGGAATAAGGCAAGGGTTGAAGTGCATTTTGATGGTCGCTTGGGATATTCAACAAGTCCAAGTGGTGATCCACTGATAGATATATCGGAAGAAGCACTGGCAGCTCTGCTTGGTGATAGAGGTAAAATTCCTCCTGTGGTGGATACGACGACCACCACGAGCGTTGCCATTCCCAATATCCGCATCACGGAAAAAAGATATACCGATGAAAATGGCGATGAACAGGTGGAGCGCACGATAGAAGTAGAGACGGCTGCGGCAACTGACACGGATGCAGCAACATATCGGGACATTACCGATGATTTGAATTATTCAGATTTGAGTTCGCTGCTTGCACAGATAGACCCCCGAATAATGCCATCCGAAACCACGACAGAAACTACTAGAGCAGGCGGATATATGCCGGGAGAGTATAAACTAAAGCTTTTAGGAATGACGGATTCCACAGGCGCTACAGTTGATATTTCTAATCTGGGAGATGTGGAATATGACTTGGTATATAACACTGACAATGGACTATTTTCATATGTAGGTTCGGAAGGCAATGATACATTTACGCTTGATTTGGGTAGTATAAATGCTCAGGGTAACTTTGAATCTCTGACAATCGACATGTCCGATACCAAAAATGTAGACAACGAAGGCAAGTGTACCCTTGAAGGTCTCAGAAGTGACGGACGCAAGGATGGCAAGTGGACCGGCGTGTCAATCAGTACGGACGGCACAGTTACAGTCAACTACAGCAACGGCATGACAAGGGATATCGCGCAGATTGCGGTAGCAACCTTTGGCAACGCGATGGGACTTGAAAACGCGGGCGATAATCTGTACGAAGAAAGCCAGAGCTCAGGCGAGCCGAGCATAGTGGACATCGCCGCAAGCGGCACAGGCTACATGACAAGCGGCGTGCTTGAGATGAGTAACGTAGACCTCTCGCAGGAGTTCACGGAGATGATTACCACGCAGAGAGGCTTCCAGGCAAACAGCCGTATAATCACCACGTCAGACTCAATCCTTGAGGAGCTCGTAAATCTCAAGAGATAACATAATCAATAACTAAAAAGCCCACACCTCAAAAGTGTGGGCTTTTTATGGGATATCAGTACTTGCTTTAGGCAGGAGGCGCAACAAAATGATAGAACTCACAAAAATTAACGGCGTGAAGATATTGGTAAATTCAAATTTAATAGAAACAATAGAGGAAACGCCCGACACGGTCATAAATTTAACTACCGGAAAAATAATAATTGTAAAAGAAAGTAGACAAGACATAAAAAATCTTGTAAAATTAACTAGGCGGGAATATTTTAAAAAAATTTTTGACGGAGAGTTGATTCCGTATAATGACAAAAGCCCTGACGAGCAGCCTCCAAAAGCCCCATAAGTTGATATAATTATAGAAATTATTCAGAAAATTGTTGCAATTTATGTGTTCTTAAAGTATTATAGATGTATAGGTAAAATGGACATAGGCAGAATTATGTTCAAAATTCAAAGGGGTGTGTTTGAAAAATGGATATAGCGTCTTTAGTTGGACTGATTTTGTGCTTTGTGCTGGTTTTGTATGGCATGTTCGACTCTGCGGGCGGCAGTATGAGCGGTTTGTTTTATTTCCTAAGCCTGCCTTCGGCGCTGATTACGTTCGGCGGCGCAGCTTTTGCGACAATGGCATCAGTCAGCATGGCGAATTTCGTAGGCGGTCTAAAGAGCATAGGCTTGATGTTTAAGGCTCAGAATGAAAATGTTCCCGAGATGATTAAAAAGATTATCGAACTTTCAAACGTAGCCCGAAAAGAAGGTCTTCTCTCGCTTGAAGAAGCGGCAGGCAGCCTTGAAGACGAATTTATGAAAAAAGGCATAATGCTTATTGTAGACGGTACTGACCCCGAGCTTGTAAGGGCGATTATGGAGACGGACTTAAACAGCATAGAGGAGCGCCATAAGCTAAGGTCGGGCTTTTGGGACACTCTCGGCGCGATGGGTCCTGCATGGGGTATGATTGGTACGCTTGTCGGACTTATCTGTATGCTTAACAACATGTCTGACCCTACGACCATCGGTCCCAAGATGGGTGTTGCGCTGATTACGACGTTCTACGGCTCGATGCTTGCAAACTGGGTATGTACGCCGGCTTCAAACAAGCTTCAGGCAAACAACGCGGTAGAGATACAGGCGAAGGCGATTATGATAGAGGGACTTCTCTCGATACAGGCAGGAGAGAACCCGAGAGTTATAGAGGAGAAGTTAAAGTCCTTCCTTGCACCCAGTGAGCGAACAAGCTCTGAGGAAGGCGCGGCCGGCGGAGGTGAAGCTTAATGGCAAAGAAAAAAGAGGAATTCAAGCTCCCACCCGGTACTCCGGCGCCATGGATGAGCACTTTCTCGGACATGATGACGTTGCTTATGTGCTTCTTCGTGCTTTTGTTTTCAATGTCGACTGTTGATGCGGAAAAGTTTAAGGAAGTGGCAAAGAGCTTTCAGTCGACCTTCAGCATTTTCCAAGGCGGCGCGCAGGCAATAGGCGACGGTATACTCGTGAGCGCGGGCGTAAGTCAGTTAAACCAGCTTGACGAATACATAAATTCCACAGGACGGACGGCGGATTCGGACGTCACTACCAATGAGATGAAGGAAAGCACTGCCAAAAACGCTATGACAGAGCAGATGAAGGAAGCGGCGGAAGCGCTTGGCATGACGAAAGAGGAGATAGAGCAGCTTGAAGAATCAATGGCGCAGCTCGAGGCAGAGAAGCTTATGCTTTCGGAAGAGCTTGCGGAGAACATAGAGGAGTCGCTTTCGGAGAGCATGATGAGCGACATAGTGGATGTCGAGTTTACGGGCGATTATGTGCTGCTCACCCTTGACGGGGCGTTTCTGTTTGATTCCGGTAGGGCGGACTTGAAGGCGGATGCTATTCCAGTACTTGACAAGATTGGCGTACTGCTTACCAAATATGCCGATTCCGACATTGAGATAGAAGGTCATACGGATTCGGTGCCGCTGAACGGCGGACGCTATGAAAACAACGACGTACTCAGCAGCTACAGGGCTTTGGCGGTATTTGACTATCTGGTTGAACATTCGGCTATTGACCCAAGCGTGGTTAAACATTCCGGCAGAGGCGAATATGTGCCGATAGCGGACAATTCTACCCCGGAGGGCAGAGCCAAAAACAGACGCGTGGAGATAAAGATATACAATTCATTAAGCTCATATTAAGCAGTGGGCGTTAAAGCGTGAATTTTAGAATAAAGAGCCGCTAAAACGGCAGAGGAGAGAAAAAAATGAAACGTAATTTATTGTCAATTATCATTTTGGCGCTGTTGGTGGTCAACGTGGTGCTGACGGCTATTATGATGGTGAGCGTGTCAAGCGCGTCAAGAAAGACGTCAGAGCTTGCGGAAAGCATTCTGACGACGCTTGATTTGGAGATAAACGGCGTGCCGGCGTCAGAGCAGGTGAGCGGGGTATCTATGGAGGATACGGCGGTTTATACCATATCAGGCACAGAGGGAGCGGACTTGAATATACCGCTTAAGGTCGGCGAGGACGGCAATACTCATTACGCTGTCGGCAAGGTATCGCTTTCAATGGACACCACACATGAGGATTACGCAAAATACGGCGCCGCCGAAACGATGGATTCGAGAGTAGGGCTTATGAGCGATATAGTGTACAGCGTAATCGGCAAGTATACTAAGGAAGAAATGCAGGCTGATTCGGCTGCGGTTAAGCAGGAAATCCTTTCGGAAATTCAGGAATTGTTTAATTCTGATTTTATATACAGCGTGTCATACAGCTTTTTGTTCTCATAAGGGTCGCCTCATACTATTGCAGAGGGATGATTACCGGGAGGCGGAGCATTAAAAAACAGACCGCAGGGGGTGGTTAGCGAAATGGGTGACGTGCTTTCTCAAAGCGAGATAGACAGCTTGCTCGCAGCGCTTAGCAGCGGCGAGCTTGATGTGCAGGATATGCAGGAAAAGGACGAAAGACAGGTTAAAAACTACGACTTTAGCCGTCCTGCAAAATTCTCAAAAGAGCATTTGAGAACCTTGAATATGATATTTGACCATTATGGAAGACTTTTATCGACCAATCTGCCCGTATATTTGAGAAAAAACGTGCAGGTAAACGTGGCAAGTTCAGAGACGGTTACATTTGCGGAGTTTTCAAACGCGCTGTCGAATCCGGTGCTGCTTACGGTAGTTAATTTTTCGCCGATGCCGGGCTCTATCATAATGGAGTTGACGAGCGGGCTTGGATACGCTATTATAGATAGGATGTTGGGCGGCAGAGGAGAAGCGTTGGAGAAGCCGCGAGACTTTTCAGAGATAGAGATGGGCATTATAGAGCGGATAATGGTTATCTGTATGCAATTGCTTAGAGAACCTTGGAAAAATGTTGCGGATGTCAACCCATATCTGGAAAGGATAGAAACAAATCCGCAGTTTGCACAGATTATTTCACCAAGCGACATGGTGGCGCTAGTCACTATGAACATCAAGATAGGTGATGTAGAGGGTCTTATGAATGTGTGTCTGCCATTCTTTACACTTGAAAACGTTATGGACAGATTAAATACCAAGTTTTGGTATTCGAGCCTGCAGAAAGTTGATGATGAGGATTACGAGCAGTTTATTGAGACAATGGTGCGCAGGGTTGATGTGCCTGTCAAGGCAGTGCTTGGCAAGAGCGTCATAACAGTAAATGATTTTGTAAATATACAAGTGGGCGACATCATAAGGCTTGATTCACACGTTGAAGACGAGCTTGACGTCTACGTCGGAAACATTAAAAAATTCACTGCTGTTCCGGGTGCGAGCAAAGAGTCGTATGCTGTAAGAATAACATCAGTGAACAGGGAGGAGGAATAAGACAATGGACGGTATGTTGTCGCAAGATGAAATAAATGCGTTGCTAAACGGCGTTGACTTATCCGCGAGTGATAGCAGTGCAGATACAACCACAGCCGCATCCGCAGGAGACGCAGAAGAAGAACTTACCGACGTAGAGAAAGATGCGATTGGAGAGGTAGCCAACATAAGCATGGGCACTTCTGCCACGACGCTGTACTCATTGGTAAATAGAAAGGTTAATATTACAACGCCTGTTGTCGAAATGTGTACTTGGGGGGATGTAATGCAGGACTACGAAAAGCCCTGTGTGTTCATCCAGATAAAGTATACGGTAGGACTAAACGGCACTAATATATTGGTTTTGAAGGAGCATGACGTAAAGGTTATCACTGACCTGATGATGGGCGGTGATGGCACAAATGTGGATGGTGAGCTTAGCGAACTTCATCTGAGCGCCATTTCAGAGGCAATGAATCAGATGATGGGTTCGGCTTCGACGTCATTGTCATCAATGCTTGGCAAGACTATAGACATAAGTCCGCCAGAGGCAAGTCTTGTGGATTTGCAGACAAAAGAGCCAAGAGAGCTTTCGCCTTTCCTGGAAGACAGATTTGTAAAAGTTACTTTCCGTATGCAGATTGACGAATTGGTAGATTCGAAGCTGATGCAGCTATATCCATATGATTTTGCCAAGTCAATATATGATGTATTTATGCAGAATCAATTGGGAGTATCGCCTGCCGAGGCGGCGCCGGCTCCTGCCCCCGCGGCACCGACACCGGCACCCGCAGCGCCGACGCCAACACCTGTTCCGACACCGGCACCGGCAGCTCCGACAATGGATATGAATGCCATGGGCGGTATGCAGCAGCAAATGGGAATGCCTCAGATGGGCTACGGTATGCCTCCACAGATGGGAATGCCGCAGATGGGCATGCCTCAAATGCAAATGGGTTACGGTATGCCGAATATGAGCATACAGCCCGCGCAGTTCCAAAATTTCTCAGCGCCGCAGGGTGAGATGGTAAGCGCCGAGAGCATTGGACTCATCAAGGATGTGCCGCTGGAAGTGACTGTAGAGCTTGGCAGGACGAGTAAATCTATTTCAGATATTCTCGAATTTGCACCGGGTACTATCATAGAGCTTGACAAGATAGCAGGCGAGCCCATAGACGTGCTTGTAAACGGCAAGTTTGTCGCTAAGGGCGAGGTAGTGGTTATCGAAGAAAGCTTCGGTGTAAGGATTATGGAGATTATAAAATAAAAAGCTATAAATCTTGTTTGTAGAAAGGAAAGAAAAATATGGCAAAGAGAATACTTATTGTTGATGATGCAGCTTTCATGCGAATGATGATTAAGGACATTCTTACAAAGAATGGCTATGAAATCGCAGCGGAAGCAGAAAATGGCAAGATCGCGGTTGACAAATATAAAGAGGCATCGCCTGACCTTACGCTTCTTGACATTACCATGCCCGAGATGGATGGTATTCAGGCGTTGAAAGCTATAAAGGCAGTGGATCCGGGCGCAAACGTCATTATGTGTTCCGCGATGGGACAGCAGGCGATGGTTATCGAGGCTATCCAGTCAGGAGCAAAGGACTTTATCGTTAAGCCGTTCCAGGCGGAGCGTGTTTTAGAGGCGGTCAAGAAGGTAGTAGGTTAATGGACAGAGCCGAGTCCATAGGACAGCTTTTGACTGTATTTCTGATATTTATATTTGTGTTGGTGCTTACTTATTTTGCAACGAAATTTACCGCGGGTCTCCAAAAAAACAGGATGACCGGAGCAAACGTGGAGATTTTGGAGACCGTAAAGATAGCGCCAACCAAGTATATTCAGATTGTCCGAATAGGAGAAAAATATTTTTCTTATGTAGTATGCAAAGATACAGTCACTTTGCTTGGAGAACTGTCAGCAGATGATATTTCTGTGCCCGAAAAGGGCGGCAATGCAGCAAACAATATGAGTTTCAAGGATATTCTGGAAAAATTCAAAAAGCAGTAGAGCTATTTTTTAGTAGTTTGGACTGCTTTTAATTGTTAAAAGGGATTGTTGTGTCAAGCCGGACAGTAATGTTAAAAAGGTATGATTTGCATATGAAGATTAAAGGCGGGGAATACAATATTAAGCATGAGCTGAAAAAACTTGGCTGTATGCTTATTATGGTATTTATTATTCTGTTGGCTGATGCCGCGGTAGTATTTGCAGCCTCTGATGATGATGGCGCGGAGGCACAGCATTATCTTGACAGAGATAATACTGAGGAAAACAGGACGAATATCAATGATCCGGGCACTGCCGAGACAGCGGAGGATTTAAAGGAATTAAATATAGCAAATAGCCTGACTATTACCTATGACGGCGGCAATGGGGAGCTAAACGGCATGCTCAGGATTTTGATTATCCTGACGGCGATTGCGATACTGCCGATTTTGCTTATTACGCTCACCTCGTTTACGCGTATACTGATAGTTCTTCACTTTACGCGACAGGCGCTGAATACGCAGTCGGCGCCGCCCAATCAGGTGCTGATTGCAATTGCATTGTTTCTTACGTTTTATATAATGCAGCCCGTATTCGGTGAGATTTATACCAATGCCCTGGTGCCCTATGATGCCGGTGAGATTACTACGGCTGAGGCGTTTGACGCGGCTGTTAAGCCTCTGAGGGAGTTTATGCTTGAAGAGGCGCTTATTAAGGATATTGACGTGTTTATGCAGCTTTCCGATACTCCATGGGACGGGGAGAATATGGATTTGGTGCCTACTACGGTGCTTATTCCCGCGTTTATCATAGGGGAGCTGCGGCAGGCGTTTATTATAGGCTTTATAATATATATTCCGTTTATTGTGCTTGATATGGTGGTTGCTTCGGTGCTTATGAGTATGGGTATGATGATGCTTCCGCCTACGACTATTTCAATGCCGTTCAAGATTTTGCTGTTTGTCCTTGCGGACGGATGGAATCTTGTGATTGTGGAGCTGATAAAGACGTTTCTTTGACAGAGCAGAGGAGGAGTGCTTGAATGACTGTAGAGGTAGTTTCCGATATGATGCGTGACGCGCTGTTTTTGGTATTAAAGACTGCCGCGCCTCCGCTTCTGGTATCGCTTGTCATAGGTCTGATAGTGAGTATTTTTCAAACTGTTACGTCCATACAGGAGCAGACGCTTACCTTTGTGCCAAAGGTTGTGGGTATATTTTTGACACTTATGCTTTTGGGGCATTGGATACTCACTACCATAGTGAATTATATGACTGAGCTGTGGGGAAATTTTTCGCTTTATATCAGGTAAAGGGGCAGTTTGCATAGATGGTTGATATGTCTTTTTCCATGTCCGAGCTTGAATTATTCCTTTTAGTTTTTGTGAGGATAGCAAGCTTCGTGTTTGTGGCTCCTTTTTTCAGTACGAGAGGAGTACCTAATATTGTTAAAATTTCAACAAGTATTTTTGTGGCTTATATAATGTACAGCTTTGGAGTGCCGCACGAGCTTCCGGAGTACGGTACAGTGTGGGGCTACGCGATAATAGTGATAAAGGAAGTGTCAGTGGGGCTTTTGATTGGTCTGGTGTCGCAGCTGTGTACTTCCATTGTTTTATTTGCGGGAAGAATTATTGATATGGAGATAGGCATGTCCATGGCGAGTGTATTTGACCCTACGACAAATGAGCAGTCGTCAATTACAGGCATGATCTTGCAGTATGGTACGCTGCTTATCTTCTATATAACAGGGCTTCACCGCTTTTTTTTGCAGGCTTTGATGGAAACGTATACGCTTATCCCAATAGCGGGCGTGAAATTCAACATGGATAAGCTGCTTTCGTCACTCATTGCTTTCCTGAGTGACTATATCACTATTGGCTTCAGGATATGTCTGCCGGTGTTTGCGGCTATCACTCTTATGAATGTTGTGCTGGGACTGCTTGCCAAGCTCGCGCCGCAGATGAATATGTTTTCCGTCGGCATACAGCTAAAGCTTTTAGCGGGGCTTGGCGTGCTGCTGCTTGCGATTACGATGCTGCCAATCGTCGCTAATTACATTTCTGATCAGATGAGGCATATGATTGTGTCCGTGGTGGAGGGAATGATGTGATTTTGGAGTTAAATTTACAGTTTTTCGCGGACGGTCCGGGCGGTGAAAAGACAGAGGAGCCTACAGCCAAAAAGAAAGCTGACACCAGAAAAGAGGGCAAAGTTCCCAAGAGCAAGGAGCTTTCAAATGCGGTAGACTTAATTGCGCTGTTTTTGATATTACGCTTTTGGATTGGGACTATGGGCAGCCGTTTGAAGGGGATTTTTGAAAATATATATGGCAAATTTTCGGATTATACGCTGCTGTGGGGCGGAAATATAAATATCAAGGATTATGACGTGCTTTTCAAGGGCGTGTTTGTCGACATGCTGATTTTGCTGCTGCCGTTTTTCGTCATTGGAATAATAATAGCAGTCCTTATCAACATGCTTCAGTTTAGCTTCAAGATATCTACTAAGCCATTACAGCCAAAGTTTAGCAAGCTCAACCCGTTGTCGGGCTTTAAGCGGATTTTTTCCGTGGATAAGCTGGTGGAGCTTTTGAAATCCATTGTTAAGATTATTATTATCGGCTATGTAGTGTATTCGACGATAAAGGATGACTGGCGTTATTTGTTTCAATTTTATTCCATGCCGTTTAATCAGGCGCTTTCCGTGATTTACAGCGTCATTATAAATACGGGGCTTAGAATTTCTTTTGTTTACCTTATAGTGGCGTTTCTTGACCTCATATATCAGAGGCGCAAGTTTAATAAAGACATCAAGATGACCAAGCAGGAGGTAAAGGACGAGTACAAGAACGCGGAAGGAGATCCTCAGATTAAAGGTAAGATCCGCAGCAAGATGCGTGAGGCTTCGCAGCGCCGCATGATGCAGGATGTTCCCAAGGCGGACGTGGTAATTACAAACCCGACGCATTACGCGGTGGCGATACGGTACGACCCGACCGAGGCGCCTGCGCCGGTAGTGCTTGCCAAGGGCGCTGACTATATAGCGCAAAAGATTAAGGAAATAGCCAAGGAAAATAATGTCGAGATAGTAGAGAACAAACCGCTTGCCCGTATGCTCTATGCAAATGTCGACATAGGGCAGGAGGTGCCGCCGGAGCTTTATCAGGCAGTGGCGGAGGTGCTTGCCATGGTTTATAAGCTGCAAGGCAGAATATAAGTATTTCAAATATAAAAATTTCGGCTGTAATTTTGAAAATTTTTATGTACAAATTGTACAAATTATGCGATAATTTATAAAAGCGTATTTCATATGCGTATTTTTGTGTGCAATAATTTTTTGCCGCGGACACAAGGGTGTCTTTCTTCAAGGGAGGGAACAAAAGCGTGAAAAAGGCGGATATAGGCGTTGCACTGTATTTACTTGGTGCTTTTATCATGATGATTATACCGATAAGCAGCGTTTTGCTTGACGTGATGCTTGCGCTTAATATTTCGATTGCTTTTACGATACTTTTTACGACGATGTTTGTAAAAGAAGTTCTGGATTTATCATTTTTCCCGACGATTTTGCTGTTCAGCACGATTTTCAGAATCTCTCTAAACATTTCATCGACGAGGCTTATCCTTACGACGGGAGACCCCGGCAATGTTGTGGCAACTTTCGGTAATTTTGTGGGCGGCGGCGATTTGGTTGTCGGTATCGTGGTGTTCATTATTTTGATTATCGTGCAGTTCGTGGTAATCAACAAAGGTTCTGAGCGAGTTGCCGAGGTTACGGCGAGGTTTACCTTGGATGCCATGCCCGGTAAGCAGATGGCGATTGACGCCGATTTGAATACGGGAGCCATCACTGACGCGGAGGCAAAGGTACAGCGTGATAAGCTCCAGCAGGAGGCAAGCTTTTTTGGCTCTATGGACGGTGCCGTAAAGTATGTAAAGGGAGATGCCGCGGCAGGTCTTCTTATTACCGGTGTTAATATTATTGGCGGTATCATAATGGGCGTAGTCAGGCAGGGAATGGACATCGGCGCGGCTTTGGACAAGTATACCATTCTTACTATAGGTGACGGTTTGGTGAGCCAGATTCCTTCGCTCCTTATTTCACTGTCTACAGGTATTCTGGTTACGAAGGGCTCTAAGGAGGCGGATTTTGGTTCCGTCCTTGTAGGTCAGCTCTTTGGCATGCCAAAGGTCATGTATATGGTGGGCGCGGTGCTTGTTTTCCTGGGTATCGTCACACCGCTTAATCCGATTATTTTCCTTGCGTTGGGTGCGGTATTTATATTTGGAGGACGCATTATAGCAAACACTATAGAGGTTGCCAATATTGAAGCGGAGGCTGATGCGGGCGAGGAGAGCGCGGACGAGATACGCCGTCCCGAGAATGTCAATTCGCTGCTGCAGGTTGACCCGATAGAGCTTGAGTTTGGATATGGCATCATACCGCTTGCGGATGTCAATCAGGGAGGCGATTTGCTTGACCGAGTTGTTATGATTAGGCGGCAGATAGCGCTTGAGCTCGGTACGGTAGTGCCGATAATCCGTCTGAGGGACAATATACAGCTTAATCCCAACCAGTACATAATCAAAATAAAGGGCATACAGGTCAGTGAAGGCGAGATTTTGTTTGATCACTATATGGCGATGAATCCCGGCTTTGTCGAGGAGGAGATTTCGGGCATACCTACGTTTGAGCCATCCTTCCACCTGCCTGCCATATGGATAACGGAGAGCCAGAGAGAGCGCGCGGAGAGCGTGGGCTATACGGTAGTAGACCCGCCATCCATCATAGCGACTCATCTGACGGAGATAATCAGGCAGTATCTGGCGGATCTCCTTACAAGGCAGGACATACAAAATCTTGTCAACAACGTAAAGGAAACAAATCCGTCGCTTGTCGAGGAGCTTGTGCCCAAGCTTTTAGGACTTGGCGATATTCAAAAGGTATTGCAGAATCTCTTGAGAGAGGGTATTTCAGTGAGGGATTTGGTAACAATATTTGAAACTCTTGCAGACCATGCGGCGACTACAAGGGACACAGATATTTTGACGGAGTATGTGCGGCAGAGCTTGAAGCGCGCTATTTCAAACAAGTATTTCCCGATGAATGAGACGACGAGCGTGGTGACGCTTGACCCGAATCTTGAGCAGGAAATCATGGGCAGCGTCAAGCAGACGGAGCAGGGCGCGTATCTTACGCTTGACCCCGATAAGACGAAGCAGATTATGTCGTCCGTAGAGACGGAGATAGCTAAGCTCGAAAAACTCGGCAAGAACCCGATAATAATAACTTCGCCGATTGTAAGAATGTATTTTAAGCGTCTGACAGAGGATTATTTTAAGGATTTGGTGGTTGTTTCGTATAATGAGATAGACTCGAATGTTGAATTACAATCAGTAGGAATGGTGACAGCATGATAATTAAGAAATTTCAGGGAAAAACAAAAGAGGACGCGCTTGAGGCGGCAAAAAAGGAGCTGGGCGAAGACATTGTGGAGATGAACGTCAAGATGGTCAAGCCCAAGGGACTTTTGAGTTTTTTAAAGAGTTCAAAGGTAGAGGTGACTGTCGCAAAGGAAGACGACAATGACAAGTACGGCATAGCGTCAGACGGCAATGACACAAAGAAGGAAACGCAGTATGAGGGCGTGAAGGTGACTTTGAGCCAAAGCGGCGGTAATGCTGCGCCGTTAAAAAAGCCGGATCCAATGACGGACGCAAAATCCGTAGGACAAGCTGTTGCGGAGGTGCTTGCCGCATTTCCACCGCAAAATGAGGCGAAGCCGAGGACGGCTTCTGCAATGAGCGAGACAAAAAATGATACAAAAGGCGTGGCGGCGGAGACGCTTATAGCGGAAAACAATGCCGAGAGCGCTAAGAGCGGCGCCAACAATATAGAAGAAAAGCTTGACAATCTGCAGAATCTTTTGGAAAAGCAGATTTCACAGCAGCAGGATTCCAAGTCCGCATCGGACGACGCGAAGCAGGACGAGGAGGGCAAGAAGGAGGAGAACAAGGACAGGATTAATTTTCTGCGTCTTCTCTATAGCAAGATGACGGACAACGAGATAAACGAAAAGTACGCGAAAGAGATTATTGATGATATAGATAAGGTTTGCAAGCCTGACGTGACGCTTGACTATATGCTTTCGGAGATATACCAGAGAATGATTTTGAAGCTTGGCAAGCCGTTTGTGATGGACGAAAATACGGGAAAAGGTCCCAAGGTGGTATTTTTTGTAGGTCCTACAGGCGTGGGTAAGACTACTACGATAGCCAAGATTGCATCCTCTTACAGGGTAGAGCACAAAAAAAAGGTAGCGCTTTTGACTGCGGACACTTACAGGATAGCGGCGGCTGAGCAGCTTCGCACATATGCGAATATCCTTGAGGTACCGTTCAGGGTCGTGTATACGGTCAGAGAGATAGAGGCGGCTATAGAGGATTTTAGGGAATATGACTATATACTGGTAGATACCACAGGTCATTCACCAAACAACGAGGCGCAGTGCGAGAATATGAGTGACCTTATTAGCTCGGTCGACGACAAAGCGGATAAAGAGGTATTTTTGGTGTTGTCCGCTTCCACGAAATACAAGGATTTGATGAAAACGGCTGATATTTATAAAGAGATTGCGGAGTATAAGCTTATATTTACCAAGCTTGACGAGACCTCTACGCTGGGCAACATATACAACCTGAAGCTTTATACCGGAGCTATGCTTTCATATGTCACCTGTGGGCAAAACGTCCCTGATGATATTGAATATTTTAATCCGCAGGCTACGGTGAAGCAGCTGCTTGGGGGCAAAAAACATTAAGAAACTCTGAAATAGGGAATTGACTGAAGACGCAAATGGATTTGAAGGCACAACTTGGGGGAGATTTTATGGACCAGGCGGAACAATTAAGAAACGTAATAAAGATGAATCCTGCGCCAAGACCCTTAGCGAGAGTCATTACAGTGACGAGCGGCAAGGGAGGCGTCGGTAAATCAAATACATCAATAAACCTTGCCTGTCAGTTCAAGAGACTTGGGCAGAGGGTTATCATTCTTGACGCTGATTTTGGGCTTGCCAATATAGAGATTATGTTTGGAACTGTTCCTAAATACAATCTGTCTGATTTGATTTATCAGGGAAAAGGCATTATGGATATCATAACGTGGGGTCCTATGGACATAGGATTTATTTCGGGAGGTTCAGGCATATCGAGCCTGTCGAATTTGAGTCGTGATTATCTTAATTATATAGTGCAAAACCTGTCGAAGCTCGATGCGGCGGCGGACATTATCATTATAGATACCGGCGCGGGCATTTCGGACGCCGTGCTTGATTTTTTGGTGGCAAGCGGGGAGATATTGGTGATAGCTACGCCTGAGCCAACGTCAATTACAGACTCATATTCTCTGTTGAAGGCGTTAAATCAGCACCCCGGATATTCGCGGGATGAGCTGATGATAAAGGTAGTCGCGAACAAGGTAGCGGATGAGATAGAAGGAGAGGCGCTTTTCAACAAGCTAAACAGTGTGGTAAACAGATACCTTAACATGCCCATATCATATCTTGGAGCCATACCTCAGGACCGCCGTTTGGAGGAGGCTGTCATGCAGCAGATGCCTGTCAGTATGCAGAGCCCTAACTCAAAGTCTGCCATAGCTTTTGAGAAAATGGCGTATGTGCTTATGGATAAGGAATATGACAAGTCTGTGGTTAAGCGCGGGATGTCGGCATTTTTTTCACATATTATGGTGGGAAATAAAAAGATGGGCTGATGACAGTCCGTGATTAGTCGTTGAATCGGCGGAATGAGAGGAATAATGATAGAAAAGTTCATTTCAGCGGGAGATAAAGTCGAAATGAAGTCCACGGTAGAAGTGGTGCTTCCCGACGGCACAAAAGGAATAAGGCTTTACAAGACGAGCATATATGACGTGCTTGACGACGGAAAGCTTGAGATAGTGATGCCCATGGAGCAGACGCGGCTTGTCCTGCTGCCTGTAGGCGGTGAGTATGACGTATGCTTCTTTTCACATGGGGGCATGTATAAGGCTGACGTGAGGATTGTGGATAGACAGAAGATAAACGGCACATATATACTTTTGGCGGAAATGCTCACCAATCTTCACAAGTATCAGCGCAGGGAATATTACAGGTTTAACTGCATAATTGAAATGGAGGCAAGGGAGCTTTCAAGACATGAAATAGATATTTTCAGCGGCGCCGTCGAACCCGAGGACGAATCGGACGAAGTGATAGAGGAAAAGGAAATGCAGAGGGGCGTCATAGTGGATATAAGCGGCGGTGGGCTTAGGTTCGTGTCGCGCAGGCAGTACGACAGCAGTTCTACGATTCTTTTGTGTTTTAAGCTTCCCATAAAGCATAGGGAGAAACCCTTTACGCTTGCAGCGCGGGTGATTCTGTCAAAAGAGATAGAAAATCGTGTGAATGAATATGAAAATCGCGTGAAATTTGTTTACATAAATAATCAGACAAGAGAGGAAATTATCAAATATATATTTGATGAGGAACGAAAAAACAGAAAAAATGGGAAAGGTAGCTGAATATTATGGCAATTCAGAAAAAAATCTTAGTAGTTGATGACTCTGCACTCATGAGAAGGGTTATGTGTGATATAATAAACTCAGATGAGCGGTTTCAGGTCGTAGAGCAGGCGTTTGACGGGGAAGCGGCATACAAGCTTCTCAAGGAAAATCAGTACGACGGCGTAGTGCTCGACGTAAATATGCCAAAAATAAACGGCATACAGCTTATGCGCATGTTGCAGAAGGACAAAATACGCACGCGCATCATGATGGCGAGTACGGATACGAGAGAGGGAGCGACGGTCACTATGGAGGCGCTTGACTTAGGCGCGATAGATTTCATAGAGAAGCCCGCAAATATTCTCTACCTAAAGGGCGATGAGTTCAAGAGCCGTTTCCTTGAAAAGCTGCAGGCGGTAGTGACGAGCAGACAGACGAACATCTCCACTAGCGCTATAGTTCCCAAGCAGAAGCAGGAGGAGAGTACGCAGAAGCTCGTATCTATCGTGAGGAAAAGCCAGCCGTCAGTCGGAGGTCAGAAGCTTGTCGCGATTGCGTGCTCTACGGGTGGGCCCAAAGCGCTTCAGAGCGTAGTGCCAAGGCTTCCTGCCGAGCTTGCGGCTCCCGTACTTATCGTACAGCATATGCCCAAGGGCTTTACGCAGTCGCTTGCGGAGCGCCTTGACAGTATGAGCAGGATAAGCGTCAAGGAGGCGGCGGAGGGTGACGTGCTTGAAAACGGCAAGGTGTATATCGCCATGGGAGGCAAGCATATGCAGGTTGTCACAAGGGGCGGCAAGGCAGTCATTACATATACCGACGAGCCACCCAGAGAAGGCGTCAAGCCATGTGCCAACTATATGTACGAGTCCCTTAGAAACAGCAGCTACTCTCAGATAGTGTGCGTCGTAATGACGGGCATGGGCGCGGACGGCACCAAAGGAATCGTGAATTTGGAAGCAGCAAAAAAAATACACGTCATTGCACAGGATGAAGCTACATCAACCGTATACGGCATGCCGAAGAGCATAGCTGCTACAGGGCTGGTAAATCAAGTCGTTGCGCTTGATGACGTGGCACAGGAAATTATAATGAATGTGGGGGTTAAGTAGAATGGATACAAGTCAATATCTTGAGATTTTCCTCGATGAAACAAAAGAGCACTTACAAAATCTGAACACCCAGATTATGGATTTGGAGCAGAATCCTGAAAACATGGACACTATCAATGAAATATTCAGGGCTGCCCACTCGCTTAAGGGTATGGCGGGCACTATGGGTTACAAGAGGATGCAGAACCTTACCCATGACATGGAGAACGTATTCTCCGAGGTAAGGAATGGCACCTTTAAGGTACAGCCTGATATGATTGACGTGCTCTTTAGATGCCTTGATGCGTTGGAGGAATATCTGGCGAACATCCAGCAGACGACCGAGGAGGGTACGAACGACAACGAAGAGCTGATTAAAATATTGAATGATATTTTAAAGAATAATGGCGAAGTGAAGCCGTCGTCAGACATGTCAGCTCCCGCTGATAATAAGGCGGAGCAGTCTGCGGCTGATACGGCAGCGGGCGATGCTTCGGGGGCAAATCGTGAGAAATGGCATGACATAAAGATTGGCGATACTGAGAAAATGCTTATCGAGAAGGCAAACAGCGAGGGGCTTAAGGTATACGGCGTATCCGTATATGTAGAGGAAGCCTGCGTATTAAAGGCGGCAAGGGCATTCCTCGTATTCAAGGCTCTCGAAAAGCTCGGCGAGATTATCGTATCTTCTCCTACGGCTCAGGATATTGAGGATGAGAAGTTTGAACTTTCATTCAGCCTTATATTCATATCAGGCAATACGAGGGACGAAGTAATTGCGGCGATTAAGAGCGTATCCGAGATTGAGGAGGCGCTTTGCGAGGAATACAAGGTAGAGGCGCCTGCACAGGCGGCAGCGCCCGAGCCGGAAAAGCAGGACGTGAAATCAGCGGAAACAAAGCCCGCGGCAGCAGCGCCTGCAGCGGCTCCCAAGGCAGCGCCCGCGGCGAGCGCAAAGCCTGCTGCATCCGGAGGCGCAAACAAGCCTGCGGCTAAGCCCGTAGTAAACAGGACGGTCAGAGTAGACATAGAGAAGCTTGACAACCTTATGAACCTCGTGAGCGAGCTTATTATAGCCAAAAACTCACTCGTAGCTGCTACGGCTGCAGAAGGCAAGGACAACAACAGCGCAGTGAATGAGCAGATTGAGTACCTTGAGAGCGTCACCACCAACCTCCATGAATCAGTCATGAAAGTGCGAATGGTGCCTATCGAGAGCGTAGTAGCCAAGTTCCCTCGTATGATAAGAGACCTGTCAAAGAAGCTTGACAAAAAGATGGAGCTGTACATGACAGGTGAGGACACGGAGCTTGACCGTACCGTTGTTGACGAGATTGGCGATCCTCTTATGCATATGCTTAGAAACTCAGCAGACCACGGACTCGAGCCGAATGACGTCAGAGTTGCAAACGGCAAGCCCGAGGTTGGCTCTATCTTCCTCGACGCGTACCAGGACGGCAACAATGTTGTGATTTCCGTAAGGGACGACGGCGGCGGAGTTAATATTGAGGCCGTAAAGAACAAAGCTATCGAACGCGGCACGATTACTCCCGAGCAGGCGGAGAACATGACGGAGAAAGAAGTCATCGACCTTCTGTTCCTGCCGAGTTTCTCTACCGCAAAGAAAGTGTCGGACGTATCAGGACGAGGCGTAGGTCTTGACGTCGTTAAGTCAAAGATTGAGTCGTTAAGCGGCGAGGTAGAGGTAAAGAACAAATTTGGCGAGGGCTCGTCATGGATTATCAGACTTCCGCTTACGCTTGCCATCATACAGGCGTTGATGGTAGTTGTCGGCGATGAGAAGTACGCCATAGCTCTCGGCTCCATCCAGACTATCGAGGATGTTTCGCCAAGCGACATCAAGCTTGTACAGGCGAAAGAGGTTATACACATACGTGGCACTGTTATTCCTATCATCAGACTTAACAAGGTGCTTGATATTGAGTCAACGGCTGATGAGAGCAAGAATCTTACCGTTATAATCGTAAAGAAAGGCGACAAGCAGGCGGGCTTGGTAGTGGATGAGCTTATCGGACAGCAGGAGGTTGTTATCAAGTCCATGGGCAAGTACATCAAGGTTCCCAAGATTATTAGCGGCGCTACTATTTTAGGTAACGGCGATGTGGCTCTTATCTTAGATGCCAACGCATTGATTTAATCTGATTTGTATGGAAAGGCAGGTTATAAAACATGGATGAAGTAAAGGTAATGGACGAGCAAAAGCGCAATGAAAGCTTAAACCGTCCTGTAGAAAGGGACACCACCCAGTATATAGTCACTCAGCTTGGCAACGAGCAGTACGGCATTGACATTAAATATATTTCAAATATCGTAAGAATGCAGAAAATTACGCGCGTACCCAAGGTATATGGATACATCAAGGGAGTTATCAATCTTCGCGGCGAGGTAATTCCGACTATAAGCCTCAGGCTTAAAATGGGACTGCCCGAAGACGAGATAACCAAAAAGACAAGGATAATCATTTTAAAGCTTGAGCAGCATGAGTCAATAGGCGTGCTTGTTGATGAGGTAAAAGAGGTTGTCACACTTGATGACGAACATGTTGAAAGAGTATCCTATGATAAGGATGATAAGGCAAAGTTTTTGAGCGGAGTAGGCAAATATGACGGCAAGCTCATTTCTCTGCTTGATATTACCGCAGTATTATCTGATGTCGTAGATGCGTAAAGCCGTGAGAAAGGTTTAGGTTGATTGATGGCTGAAAATGTTAGCTTTGAAAAAGTAACGAAAGAATATTATGACGTATTGAAGGAACTTGGAAACATCGGGGCAGGCAACGCTACGACGGCGCTTGCCCAGATGCTCCAATGCAAGGTAGACATGAAGGTGCCGCAGGTAAGGCTTCTTGACTTCAAGGACGTGGGCGAGGCTATGGGAGGCGAGGAGCAGATAGTGATAGGTATCTATCTGGCGGTAGAGGGCGATATCACGGGCAGTATAATGTTTGTGCTTGAGCGAAGCGCAGGCAAGGCTCTTGTATCAAAGCTTATGGGAATGCCCGCTACCGAGGGCGATTTTACCGAGATGGAGATTTCCGCGCTAAAAGAGATAGGAAATATCATCACCGGCGCTTACCTCAATTCGCTGGCACAGCTCACAAACCTTAAAATGCTTCCTTCTATTCCGGATTTGAACGTTGACATGCTGAATGCTATTCTCAGCGTGCCGGCGATTGAATTTGGCATTATGGGGGATCAGATTTTGTTAATTCAGACGGTGTTCACAGATGATGTTGATTTGAATGGATATTTTATATTGATGCCGGATTTGGAATCATATGCAAAAATGCTGGGGGCGCTTGGATTGACAATATAGCTGTATATCTATCTGTATATCTGTATGGAAGGAAATAAAGGTATGGCAAATATTGTAAAAGTAGGAATGGCAGACCTGAACGTCTGCAAAAGTCCCGACGGTCTTACTACCTTGGGGCTTGGTTCTTGCGTTGGCATATGCATAAGGGATCCTGTGGCAAAGATAGGCGGCATGGCGCATGCTATGCTGCCTGACAGCACACAGATAGCCAACAACGTGAACAGAGCCAAGTTTGCCGATACGGGTATAGATGATTTAGTTAAAAAAATGATTGCGATGGGGGGCAAAAAGGCACGCTTTGAAGCTAAGATAGCGGGAGGAGCGCAGATGTTTGCTTTTCAAAACAAGTCAGATATGGTTAGGGTAGGCGACAGAAACGTGGAGGCAAGCAAAAAGAAGCTAAAGGAGCTTGGCATACCTCTAAAGGCTGAGGATACGGGACTTAATTACGGTCGCACGATTATTTTTTATCCTGAAACGGGAGCCTTGGTTATCCGTTCGGCAGGAAAGCCTGAAAAGACGATTTGAAGTCTGTATTGAGCCGCTAAAGCGGTATGGGGGATTGAAATGGGAAATAAGGTAAGGCTTATAACACCGTTTTTGATGCTGCTTGCGGGGGCAGTGGCTTCGATAATTATGTATATAAGGGATTTTGAGCTTGTAGATATGCTTTGGAGACTCTTGATAGTGCTTTTGGTGTTTTATGTGATAGGCGACGTCATCAGATACATATATGCCGCCATAAGACCCAGAATCATAACTCAGGACATTGATTACAGTGATTTCATTCCGCTGTCAATATTTAATACTGATGAGACGGGAAAAGTAAGAGCTTTCGAGGATGCTGATGAAAGCGAGGAGGTTGACACCGGAGCTTTTGTCGCGGCAGGCTTTGAAGCGGGAATGGCGGCGAAAGAGAATAACGGCGGGGAAGAAGAATATTCGGAGGAGGATTTGCAGGAGTACTCTGACGATGGCGAATAAGGTTTTGCACAATAACTTAAATGGGGGAACAAGATGAACGATACAGAGCGCAAAAGGCTTTGGGAGGACTATGCCCGACTAAAGACGACGGAGCTTAGGGAAAAGCTCATTCTTGAATACGCACCATTAGTAAAGGTAGTTGCAGGGCGGCTTAGCATGTATCTGGGCTATAATGTTGAATATGAGGATTTGGTGAGTTCAGGCGTTTTTGGGCTTATAGATGCGATTGATAAGTTTGATATCGGCAAAGAGGTTAAGTTTGAAACCTACGCGAGCCTGCGCATACGCGGAGCGATACTCGACCAGATAAGGAAGATGGATTGGATTCCGCGTACCATAAGGCAGCGGCAGCGGCAGATTGAGAATGCCATGAAGGAGCTTGAGCAGAGCTATGGCAGACCCGCTACGGACGAGGAGCTTGCAAGGCACATCGGTATTACTGATGATGAGCTTCTCGAATGGCAAAATCAGGCAAAGGCGGAAAATGTAATTTCACTCAACGAATACATTGAGCAGGGAAATGATATTTCGGCTGATAAGGCTTCTGGCGTGGGAAACGCATATGACGCGCCTGAAAGGGTCGTGGAGATAGGCGAGCTTAAACAGGTGCTCGGAGAGGCGCTTGAACTTTTGACTGAAAAAGAAAAAAAGGTGATTCTTTTATATTATTATGAGGAGCTTACGTTAAAGGAAATAAGCCAGGTGCTTGAGGTAACGGAATCACGCGTATCACAGCTTCACACGAAGGCGCTTCAAAAGATGAAGACTAAGATGGGAGGTTATATGGGACTGCTGCACAGGTAGCTTTTGGCGGCAGGCGTCAATATACGAAAACAGATAGTTAAATGGGGGGATTTCTGAATGAATGGGTATTTTCAAATTCAGATTAATCAAAATGGCGTAAGCGTATTGCTGTCTCCTCCGATTGGAGAGGGAGAAAAGATACGCGCAAGTGAATTGAAGGAATACTTGGACAGGATAGGCGTTCCTTATGATACAAAGGCAATTAACTCCGCACTTCACGATTTAGGCGAGGAGGAGGTTGCTCTTTTTTTAACACCTATGAAGCTCGCTCCGGTAGATGAAAAGTGTACGCTGGATGTTTCATACGATAAGATGTCGGCGACGCTCAGGCTGTTTCCGCCAAGTGCGGGCGGCGCTCCTATCACGAAGGCGCATATAATGGATATGCTTCAAAGGACAAAGGTCAAAGCGGGCATAGACGAAGCGGCAATCAGAGAGCTGCTTGAAAACAAGGTCTACTGCACTGATGTTATTGTGGCGAAAGGCAAGCTTCCGACAGCGGGCAGAGATGCGTTAATATCATATTATTTTGACACAGATAATTCAGCGCGTCCTGAACTGAAAGAGGATGGAAGCGTAGATTTCTTTAAGCTGAACAATCTTCACCATTGTACCAAGGGGCAGGTGCTTGCGGAGATAATACCCGAAGAAAAGGGCGAGGACGGAATCGATGTGTTTGGCACAGTTATGCCGGCAAGAGAGGTGAAGTCAATAAAAGTTCCTCATGGCAGGAATATAGAGCTGTCGGAGGATGGACTTAAATATATAAGCATGGTAGACGGCCATGCGATGCTGATAGAGGGCACGATATTCGTATCGGATGTATACAGTGTTGAAAATGTTAGTACAGCGACAGGAAATATTGAATATCATGGCGATGTGGATGTGAGAGGAAATGTCTGCGAAAACTTTAGCATAAAGACAGACGGCAATGTATTTGTGGGCGGCGTTGTTGAGGGCGCGACTATCGAAGCAGGCGGCAATATCATAATAGCGCGCGGCATGCATGGTCAAAATAAAGGCAGCCTAAAGGCGGGCGGCAATATTATAGCCAAATTCATATCTGCCGCACAGGTCGAGGCGGAAGGCTTTGTCGAGGCGGAGCAGATTTTAAATGCCAAGGTGACGGCAGGCACATATGTAAATGCCGAGGCAGGCAAGGGGCTTATCACAGGTGGCAGGATAGTAGCAAAAAAAGCGGTGAACGTCAAAAACGCGGGCTCTCCGATGGGCGCGTCGACAATACTTGAGGTGGGCTGTGACCCCGAAGCAAAGAAAAGGCTTACTGCGCTTCAAAAGAGCGTGGGCGAGAAATCAAGGGCGATACCTCAAATGAAAAAAGTAATCGAGGAGACGGCTAGGAAGCTTAAATCGGGAATGGCGCTGTCGCAGGAGCAGCTAAAAAACGCGAGGATGCTTCAGGTGACGCTTGCGGAATCCCAGAAGCAGGTTCAGGAGGAGCTGAAAGAAATAGAAAAGCTTGACAGTCTGCTTAAAGGCGACGACCATGCCCACATAGACATAAGAGGCACAATGTATCAGGGCGTGAACGTGAGCATATCCGGAGCGATTATGACGGTAAAGAATGAATATACATATTGCAGGCTGATTAAAAAAGGAGCGGATGTAGCCTCTACAAATTTGTAGGGGCTATTGCCTTTTTTGAAAAAATATATTATTATAAAACAGAAAATGAAGGGAGGCATCCGTATGGCAATCAGTCCGGTATTGTTAAATGGTTCTATTCAGCAGACGGATAATATTCTGCATAATCAGACGAAGATGGCGGAAAAGGGCGTAGTGGATCAGGGCAACATCCATGTTCAAGAGGTAAAAAAAGAACAGGAGAGGGCAAGAACCGTCATACAGTCAGAGCAGTCGAAGCTTATGGAGGAGCGTTTTGACGCAAAGGAAAAAGGGCACAACGGCTATTACGGCGACGGTGGCAAGCGGCGCAAAAGCACAAAGAGCGACGGCAAGGTGGTAAATAAGGCTGAGGGCGGCTTTGATATGAAAATATAAGGCTTTATATCGGAAGGATATGATATTTGATGAATTGGATTGAAATTGTGCTGCTCATATTGGGAGCGGGCGCTTTTGTCGTGAGCTTTCTTGTTTCGGGCAAGTCCCGGGAGGATAAGGAAGCCAGACGGATAGATGAGGATATTATAAGGGATATTATAGACAAGGAGCTTTCGGAGGCGAAAGAGCGCATTTCAGGGGTAATAGACGAGACGCTCGAATACGCCGTTGAAAAGACGGAGCGGGCGAGCGAGCGTATTTCCAATGAAAAGATAATGGCTATAAGCGAGTATTCAGAGACGGTGCTCTCGGATATAAATAAGTCGCATCAGGAAGTAATGTTTTTGTACGATATGCTGAATGACAAGCATAACAACCTAAAGGAAACGATAAAGCATGTGGATAAGACGGCAAAGGAGGCGCAGGAGGCGGCTGACGCGGCCGCGCTTGCCCTGGCTGCCAAAGCGAAAGAGGATGCCGAGGCGAAAGAAAAGGAGCAGAGAAACATGGCTCTTGAACGTGCGGCGCAGGACAAAGCGGCGCGTGAAAAGGAGCTTGCCCGCAGGCAGATGGCAAGGCTTATCCTGCCTATGCAGCAGGAGCTCCCCATGTACCACTCAAATGACGCGAGGATTGACAGGCAGGCGCTTCTGCTAAACCGGCACAGGCAGGCTCAGGACGGCTTCGGCGGTGGTCAGGGAGAGCTTAGACCGCTTGTGGTAAAAAGTGTGGAGGTGCTTCCGTCAGAAGTTATTCCTTCGGTGGATATGAAGCCTGCAGCCGCTTCCAATGCTGAACGCGTGGGCGCTGTGGATTTGCAGACGCTTGGCGCACATTCTGAAAATCTAAAGGTGGTGGATGCAAAGCCGGCGGATTTAAGACAGGTGGAGGTGTATTCGTTTGCCGAGCAGGCGCCGAGGGTGGAAAGACCAGTCAAAAAAGAGGCGCAGCTTCAGACCGGCGTTAATATGGGCGGCATCATGGGTTCTGCCGCGGCGGGAACGGACGACGGCAATGACAATAATAATGACAGAATACTTAAATTGCACAAGGAGGGTATGTCGAATGTCGATATAGCCAAGGAGCTTGGACTTGGGGTAGGCGAGGTTAAGCTTGTCATCAATTTGTTTAAGGGGGCAGTCTGATTTATTATGAAGCTTAAATTTTATTTGCGCGGGCTGGGCATAGGTATCCTTGTGACTTGGATTATTATGAGCATCGTAAACCACAACAAGGTGGAGGCGGCAAAGGAGCAGCTCAGGGCGGCTTACGAGCGGCAGGAGGTTGAATGGGTCTTTGCGGATGAAGCTTCGACAGACGGTGAGACTGAGACTGCATCGGAAGCATTGGCGGCGGACGACGAGACGCAGGAGCCCGTCATAGTGAGAGAGAATGAGGAGACTGCTGCGGCATCAGAAGAGGAAGAGGAAAGCTGGAGCGTAAGCGATAGTGACGGTACGGATGTGAATGACGGTGATATTGCGGATGATATAAATGAAGCCGGCGTGCAGAATGTAGACGATGGAGAAGATAACGCCGGGAATGTAGGTGCGGATAATGGTGACGGATTAGACAGTGCGGATAATGAAGCCGGCGGGCAGGATGATGATGTCGTGATAGTCGGCTATGAGGTTGACAGGGACAGTATAGAGATAGTGGTGTCGGCGGGCGACGATTCGGGGACGGTGTCGAGGAAGCTTTATAATGCCGGGATAGTGGACAGCGCTTCGGAGTTTGACGCGTATCTTATGCAGCATGGGTATGACAAGCGGATAAATAAAGGGACTAAGGTGATATACGAGGATGACAGTTGGCAGGAGATCGCGGAGAAGCTGACGGCGATGGATTAAATTTCTAAAAAACCTATTGAAAAATAGGTTTTTTTGTGTTAAAATCCATATGTTGCGGTGTGTTTACGGCACATGGCGACAGTAACAATAAAATTCACGTCTGCCGATTTGCGGTCCATGCCCATTTTACGCTCGGGTAGTCCGCGGGGAGGAAGCAGGCGGAAGTGCGGTAAATCCGCGGAAAATGGAGGTAAAATATGAGCGTTATTTCAATGAAGCAGTTATTGGAGGCAGGTGTTCATTTTGGACACCAGACAAGAAGATGGAACCCTAAGATGGCTCCTTACATCTTCACGGAGAGAAACGGCATCTACATTATCGACCTGCAGAAATCCGTAGTAAAGGTTGATGAGGCTTACAGGGCGGTTTCGGACATCGTGGCTAATGGCGGCACGATTCTTTTCGTAGGCACGAAGAAGCAGGCGCAGGACGCTGTCCGCACAGAGGCTGAACGCTGCGGCATGTTCTATGTAAACGAGAGATGGCTCGGCGGCATGCTTACCAACTTCAAGACTATCAGAAGCAGAATTGCAAGGCTCAGAGAGATTGAGAGAATGTCAGAGGACGGCACATTTGACGTACTTCCCAAGAAGGAAGTTATCCAGCTTAAGAAAGAGTGGGATAAGCTTGAGAGGAACCTTGGCGGCATCAAGAATATGACAAAGGTGCCTGATGTTATCTTCGTAGTAGACCCCAAGAAGGAGAGAATCTGCGTACAGGAGGCTCACATATTGGGCATTCCCCTTATCGGCATCGCTGATACGAACTGCGACCCCGAGGAGCTTGATTATGTTATCCCGGGTAATGATGACGCCATCAGGGCGGTTAAGCTTATTGTTTCCGCTATGGCTGATGCCGTTGTTGAGGCTAAGCAGGGCGAGATTATTGCGGATGAAGAAGATTCGGATGCTGACATGGAGCAGGAAGCAGAGGAAAGCGCGGAGTAATTTTTATAAATATGGATTATTAGGAGGTTTAATATAATGGCTATCACAGCAGCAATGGTAAAAGAGCTGAGAGAGATGACCGGTGCAGGCATGATGGACTGCAAGAAGGCTCTTAACGAGACAAACGGCAATATGGAGGAGGCTGTTGAGTTCCTTAGAAAGAACGGGCAGGCAAAGGCAGAGAAGAAAGCTGGCAGGATTGCGGCAGAGGGTCTTTGCAAGGTGCTTGTAGAGGGTAATACGGCGGCGGTAGTAGAGGTAAACTCTGAGACGGACTTTGTCGCAAAGAACGAGGAGTTTCAGAAGTTTGTTGCGTCAGTGGCTAAGCAGGCGCTTGCCACATCTTCATCAGATATAGACGCGTTCCTTGCGGAGCAGTGGAATGAGGACACATCTAAGACTGTAAAGGAAGCGTTGGTTGAGAAGATTGCGGTTATCGGCGAGAATCTTACTATCAGAAGATTTGAGAAGGTTACGGCTGATAACGGCTGCGTGGTTTCATATACGCATGGCGGCGGCAGAATCGGCGTTATCGTGGAGGCTGACACTGATGTAGTGAACGACAATATAAAGGAAGCACTTGTAAATCTTGCCATGCAGGTTGCGGCGCTCAGCCCGAAGTATGTTTCACCTGACGAGATTTCAGAGGAATACAAGGCTCATGAGAGAGAAATTATCGCTGAGCAGATTAAGAATGACCCCAAGATGGAAGGCAAGCCCGAAAAGGTTATTGATGGCGCTGTAAACGGTCGTCTTAACAAAGAACTGAAGGAGATTTGCCTTGTTGAGCAGGTATATGTCAAGGCTGAGGATGGCAAGCAGACTGTTAAGCAGTATATCGACAAGGTGGCAAAGGACAATTCCGCTAAGCTTTCTGTCAAGAGATTTGTGCGTTTTGAGACAGGCGAAGGCATTGAGAAGAAGCAGGAGAATTTTGCTGAGGAAGTTGCGGCACAGATGAAATAGCGGAAGCAATGAATAAAAACCCTTGCAAATAGCGATTATACGCTGTAGGCAAGGGTTTTATTTGTGATGATGAGTTGTCGCACTAAATATTTTTTATGCAAGATATGTTGCTGATATATCATTTGTTAATATCTTGTTATATGTTTTATTTGGTACGACAATATCATTGTTTTATGGAAAGATGAGTTATTTACAGTAATTGTATACCCCTTTTTTCACATTCGGCTGTAGCCTCATCAGTCCATATTGAGGACTGGACTTCGCCGATATGCGCTTTTCTGAGGAAAAACATGCATATGCGCGACTGTCCGATGCCGCCGCCTATTGTGTAGGGGAGCTGTTCGTCTATTATTGCTTTTTGGTAGGGGAGCTTGGCGCGCTCGGGGCAGCCTGCTTTTTCAAGCTGTGACAGGAGTGATTCTTTGTCGACGCGTATTCCCATTGATGACAGCTCAAGCGCGATGTCAAGTACAGGATAATATACGACTATGTCGCAGTTGAGCGCCCAGTCGTCGTAGTCGGGAGCGCGTCCGTCGTGTGGCTTGCTGTCTGAGAGCTTATCGCCTATCTGCATAATGCATGCCGCACCCTTTGCCTTTGCGATATAGTATTCGCGTTCCTTTGGAGTGTAGTCGGGGAAGATTTCCTCTAATTCGGTGGTGGTTATGAAAAAGATATCGTCGGGCAGCAGTTCGTCTATGTAATCGTATTGGATAGCCATAAATTTTTCAGTGTTTTTTAGGCATTTATATACGTCTTTCACTGTTGACTTTAAGGTGTCGAGGGTGCGCGCTTCCTTGTCGATGATTTTTTCCCAATCCCACTGGTCTACGAATATCGAGTGGATATTGTCGGTTTCCTCGTCGCGGCGTATGGCGTTCATATCAGTGTATATGCCCTCGCCAAGAGTGAAGCCGTATTTTTTGAGCGCGTAGCGTTTCCACTTGGCAAGCGACTGTACGACCTCCGCTTGTCTGCCGTCCTGTTCCTTTATGTCGAAGGAAACGGGGCGCTCTACACCGTTTAAGTTGTCGTTTAAGCCGGATAGGGGGTCTACGAAGAGCGGGGCGGATACGCGCTCAAGGTGAAGGTGCTGTGCGAGCTGGTTTTGAAAGAAGTCTTTGACTGTTTTTATCGCTATCTGCGTGTCGTGAAGATTCAGCGCAGAGCGGTAGTCGTTAGGAATGATTAAGTTTTTCATAGTGGTTCTCCTGTTTTATTTGTTTGATAAAATTATCAATTTGATTATGGCACTTTTTGGGAAGAAAAGCAATAGGGAATGTTGCGCATGGAATGCCTTGTTCGGTCTTACTGTGTTGGTTGTGGGGGCTTTATTTTTATACATATTCGTCAACAAAGGGGGATGAAAAATTAATCTTTTTGCAACTTTTTCATAAACTTTAGTTAAATAAATTGAAATATATGGATTTATGTGGTATTCTAATGATGTAATTTAAAGGGAGGCATTTTTTGTGAATATAGTGGTAACAATATAATGAGAAATGCTGGCTTATAACAAGTTAAATAATCAGATAAAGTAATAGGAGTGAAATACTATGGCAAGACCAAAAACAACAGTAACAAAGAAAGCTGAGAAAAAAGCAACTGTAAAGACGGTAAACGCAGCAAAGGCTGAAGAGGCTGCTAAGAGTGTTGAGGCGGTTAAGGTTGACGATACTGCCGCAAAAGAAACAGTGGCGGCTGCTGAGGCTGGTGAAGAGACTGCAGCAGTAGTAAAGCCTGCTGAAGCTGAAAAAGCTGAAGTGAAGCCTGTTAAGGAAGCAAAGGAGAAGAAGACAAGGGCTGCAAAAGTAGCAAAGCCTGCTAAGGAAACGGCAGAGAAGAAGACAAGGGCAGCAAAGGCGCCCTCACAGACGGTTGTTCTGCAGGTAAACGGCAGAGAGGATTTGTCTATGGAGAACCTTATTGACAGAGTGAAGGCGGCTTATGCGGCAGAAGGTCATTCTGTTGATTCAATTAAGGATATTGAGGTGTATATAAAGCTTAATGAGAATATGGCTTATTATGTAATTGACGGATATGCATCAGGAATCAGCTTATACTAATAAGACTAAGGGTTGAAGATGCCCCGACCAGAATTATAAAAAATCTGTTCGGGGCTATTTTAATAATTATTTGCTGACATCATGCGAGAATACAAGATTGAGAGTATTGCGTTCTTCTGCAGAAAGATTTGTGAATTGATTTAATATTATCATAATGTCATTTTCCTTTGCCTCACATAACAAATATATGATATCCGTCAATTGGGCAATTATGTCTTTCATACGCATATTGTCTATTTTGATTGTTTTGTTTGTGTTTTTGCTGTTCATAAAAATCCTTTCTAAAATGTGTTTGTAAATATGTAACTTTGACATTATACCACAGAATTTGGAATTTTATGAATGAAAATAGTCCCAAATTCATACAGAATAGGGACACAAGAGCTAATTTTGGCAAAAATTGGCAAGAAAATGATAAAAATTATAAAATAGGAAGGCTGGTTTTGGCGATATGGACTCTAATGTGCCTAATAAGAGGTCGGTGTATATTGTAGGACATAAAAATCCGGATACGGACTCTATCTGTTCGGCGATTGCTTATGCTTATCTGAAAAATAAGTGCAATGACGGCTGTCTGTATATTCCTGCGAGGGCGGGGCAGATAAATCAGGAGACGCAGTATGTGCTTAATGCGTTCCGCACGGGGGCTCCGATGTATCTTCACGACGTTATGACTGATGTGCGCGATATAGATATGAATGAGGTGCAGGGAGTCACTGACGACATATCGCTTTCAAAGGCGTGGCATTTGATGCGCGACCGAGGCGATGTTACGCTGCCTGTTATTGACGGCGGCAAGCTTACGGGTATCATTACCATCGGCGACATAGCAAATGCTTATATGGATGTTTACGATAACTGTATTTTGTCTACGGCTAAGACTTCTTATAGGAATATTCTTGAAACGCTTGACGCCAAGATGATAGTAGGCGATGAGAGCGGATATTTTGACAGCGGGGAAGTGGTGATTGCGACGGCGAATCCTGACGTGCTTGAGGACTATATACACAACGGCGATATGGTTATTTTGGGCAACCGCTATGAGACGCAGCTCTGCGCCATAGAGATGGGCGCGGCGTGCGTTGTCGTCACTATGGGCGCTAAGGTTTCAAAGACGATACAGATATTTGCGAGGGAGCATAACTGCATTATTATAAATACGCCGTATGACACGTTTACCGTGGCGAGGCTTATAAACCAGAGTATGCCAATCGGCTTTTTTATGAAAAAGGAAAAGCTTGCGACTTTCAGGATTACCGATAAGACGGAGGATATACGCGCTATCATGAAAAAGAAGCGCCATCATGATTTTCCTGTGCTTGACGAGGAGGACAATTATGTAGGAATGATTTCCAGACGTAATTTGATGAATTTGAGGAAAAAGAGCCTGATTTTGGTAGACCACAATGAGCTTTCGCAGACTGTTGACGGCATTGAGTTTGCCGATATTCTGGAGATAGTAGACCATCATAGGATAGGCACTCTTGAGACGGTGTCACCTGTGTATTTCCGCAATCAGCCGCTTGGCTGTACGGCTACGATTATTTATCAGATGTACCAGGAGAGGGGCGTGGAGATACCCCAGAATATAGCGGGTCTTATGATGTCGGCAATTCTTTCGGATACGCTTATGTTCCATTCGCCTACTGTCACTGACGTTGACAAGGATGCCGCGAAAAAGCTTGCTGAGATATGCGGGGTTGAGATTGAGGAATTTGCGATTGATATGTTTGGTGCGGGGAGCAATCTGAGCGATAAAGACGCGGATAAGATTTTTGAGCAGGATTATAAGACGTTTTCCGTGAACGGCTTTAACTTCGGCGTGGGGCAGATTAATTCGATGAACAGTATTGAGCTTGATGAGATTAAGGAGAAGATCGTGCCTTATATAAAGGAGCAGCTGCCAAGTCTTTCTGTGGATATGTGTTTCTTTATGCTGACGAATATTGTGTATGAAAAGACGGAGCTTTTGTGTTTTGGAGAGAGGGCGCAGGAGCTTGTGCGCGAGGCGTTCAGGCTTTCAAAGTCTATGAATAAGTTTGAGCTTAAAAACCTTGTTTCGAGGAAAAAGCAGCTTATACCGGCGTTTGTTTCTGTTTTGCAGCAGTGGGAGGCGGAAAAATAGCTGTGTGGCAGGTTAAAAGTATCGCTGATGGCGGTACTTTTTCTCTGGAAGATGTTTAAAGGTTAAAAATATAGGAGGATATAGGTTATGGTGGATTTTTCGGCTATGATGAAGATTAAGGGGGCTTGGGATGCTTTTATGAAGAATCATCCTAAGTTTATGCCGTTTATGCAGGCTGTGGGGCGTGATGCTATTGGGGATGGGACGATTATAGAGGTGAAGGTGGTTAGCCCTGATGGGAAGGAATATAATACCAATATGAAGCTTACGCAGAGCGACTTGGATTTGTTTGCGCAGATTAGGGGGATGTATTAAAGGGGAAAAGGGGTATTTCAATAGGTCGCCCGAGCGGGTGCATACACCCTATTCAGACCCGCTTGCGCTTAGTGGAAAGCGTAGCGGTACTAAGCTCAGCGGCGCTGCAAAAGGAGCTGCGCTTTTGCAGCTTGCTTCGCTAAGTACCGACGCATTCCAATGGTCTTCATAGGGTGTATGCACCCGCTCGGGCTATGGTTTCGGCAGCGTATAAGTAAAAAGATGTGTGGTGAAAGTTGTGGGCTAAATACCCGCAACAAAAATAGCAATACTGACAAAATTGAAAAGTGTCGAAAAAAGGCTGAAATTTTTAGTGATGAAAATTGTGGGTTGGTGAGGCTTGATATATTGTGTGGGCGTGTGATATAATTAATTAATTTGTGCGAATTTATTGTGGAGGTTTCGGGAGGGCTGCTATGAGGGCATTTTTGATATTGGAGGACGGCACTGTGTTTGAGGGGACTCATATCGGGGCTGACAGGGAAGTGGTTAGCGAGATAGTTTTTAATACGTCTATGGCGGGGTATCTGGAGGTTTTGACGGATCCCTCTTATGCGGGGCAAGCTGTGTGTATGACTTATCCTTTGATAGGGAATTATGGCATTTGCAGGGACGATATGGAGTCTGCAAAGCCTTGGTGTGATGGTTTTATAGTGAGGGAGCTGTCGAGAAATTACAGTAATTTCAGGGCGGATTATTCTATACAGCAGTTTTTGGTGGAGAATGACGTCGCTGGGATTGCGGGGATTGATACTAGGGCGCTTACCAAGATACTTCGTGAAAAAGGGACAATGAACGGAATGATTACCACAAATGAAAATTATTCGCTTGATGAGGTTATTCCTAAGCTGAAAGCGTATACGACAGGCAAGGTGGTGGAAAAAGTTACCTGTAAGGAAAAGTATCAGCTAAAAGGTTCAAAGAGTCTTGATGAAAACGGCGCTTTGTCGGGGAGCGCGAAATTTTCGGAGACGGATTATAAGGCGGGAAAGCGTGAGATGAAGCCGTCGCTTGTAAAAACGCTTAATGGAGTGGGGAAAAAGGTCGCGCTGCTTGACCTTGGGACTAAGGACAATATCGCTTATTCGCTTAAAATAAGGGGCTGTGACGTGACGGTTTATCCAGCGGTTACGAGCGCGGAGGAAATCATTGCCGATGCGCCCGATGGGATCATGCTTTCAAACGGTCCTGGAGATCCGAAGGAGTGTACGTCAATAATTAAAGAGATTAAAAAGCTTTATGATTCCGATATACCTATATTTGCAATCTGTCTGGGGCATCAGCTTATGGCGCTGGCGACTGGGGCTGATACATATAAGATGAAGTATGGGCATAGGGGGGGCAATCACCCTGTAAAGGATTTGGCGACTGGCAGAGTATATATTTCATCTCAAAATCACGGATATGTGGTTGATATGGACAAGCTTGATCCGAAGGTTGCCACGCCGGCGTTTATCAATGTGAATGACGGCACTAATGAGGGGCTAAACTATACGGGGAAAAATATTTTCACAGTGCAGTTTCACCCCGAGGCGTGCTGCGGACCGCAGGATTCGGGATATTTGTTTGACAGATTTATTGAGATGATGGAGGTGCGCGGTAATGCCTAAAAATCCTAATGTAAAAAAAGTAATGGTTATAGGCTCAGGCCCTATAGTAATCGGACAGGCGGCGGAGTTTGACTATGCAGGCACTCAGGCGTGCCGTTCGCTCAAAGAGGAAGGCATTGAGGTAGTGCTTGTCAACTCTAATCCCGCGACGATAATGACGGACAGGGATATCGCGGATAAGGTGTACATAGAGCCGCTTACGGTCAAGGTTTTGGAGCAGATTATTGAGAAGGAAAAGCCTGATTCGATTTTGCCGACGCTTGGCGGACAGGCGGGGCTTAACCTTGGAATGGAGCTTGAGGAGAGCGGTTTTCTTGCCTCGCATAATGTAAAGCTTTTGGGCACTACTGCGGCTACCATCAAAAAGGCTGAGGACAGGCAGGAATTTAAGGACACGATGGAAAAAATCGGAGAGCCCTGCGCGGCATCTCTTGTGGTTGAAAATGTTGACGATGGTGTCGCTTTTACAAATACTATTGGCTATCCTGTGGTGCTGCGCCCTGCTTATACGCTTGGCGGTAGCGGCGGCGGCATAGCCCACAATCAGGCGGAGCTTGAGGAAATCCTTGAAAACGGTCTGCGTCTTTCGCGTGTCGGGCAGGTATTGGTGGAGAGGTGTATTGCGGGCTGGAAAGAGATTGAGTATGAGGTGATGCGCGACAGCGCGGGCAACTGCATTACAGTCTGCAATATGGAAAATATCGATCCTGTAGGCGTGCATACGGGCGACAGCATAGTAGTCGCGCCTTCGCAGACTTTGAGCGACAAGGAATACCAGATGCTCAGGACTTCGGCGCTCAATATCATATCGGAGCTTAACATTACGGGAGGCTGCAATGTGCAGTTTGCGCTTCACCCGACAAGCTTTGAATACTGTGTTATCGAGGTCAATCCGCGTGTCAGCCGTTCGTCGGCGCTTGCGTCAAAGGCGACGGGATATCCGATTGCCAAAGTGGCGGCGAAAATCGCGCTTGGTTATACGCTTGATGAGATTAAAAATGCGATTACAGGCAAGACTTACGCCAGCTTTGAGCCGACGCTTGACTATTGCGTAGTCAAGATGCCGCGCCTTCCGTTTGACAAGTTTATTACAGCTAAGAGGATGCTCACCACGCAGATGAAGGCGACGGGCGAAGTGATGAGTATATGCACTAATTTTGAAGGCGCGCTCATGAAGGCTATCCGTTCGCTCGAGCAGCATGTTGACTGCCTTAGAAGCTATGATTTTACGGAGCTTGATGATAAGGCGCTTTTGAAGCGCATGGAGAAGGTTGACGACCAGAGGATTTATGTAATTGCGGAGGCACTGCGCCGCGGCATTGATTACGATACTATTTATGATAAGACGAAAATAGACAAATGGTTTATTGACAAGCTTGCCATAATTGTGGAGATGGAGCATAGGCTGGAAAGCGAGGAGCTTACAGTAGAGCTTTTAAAAGAGGCGAAGCGGATTGAGTTTCCTGACAATGTGATTGCAAGGCTCTCAGGCAAAAGCGATGGTGAAATCAAGGATATGCGCTACAAAAACAATATTGTGGCGGCGTTTAAGATGGTTGATACCTGTGCGGCAGAATTTGAGGCGTCTACGCCGTATTACTATTCATGCTTTGACGGCGAGAATGAGGCTGTGGAGACAAATCCGCCTAAAAAAGTGCTGGTGCTTGGCTCTGGACCTATCCGCATAGGGCAGGGCATTGAGTTTGACTATTGCTCTGTTCACGCGACATGGGCGTTTGCAAAAGCGGGTTATGAGACAATAATAATAAATAACAATCCTGAAACTGTGAGTACGGACTTCGATATTGCGGACAAGCTTTATTTTGAGCCGCTTACGCCTGAAGATGTTGAGAATGTCGTAAACATCGAAAAGCCTGACGGGGCTGTGGTACAGTTTGGCGGACAGACGGCGATCAAGCTTACAGAGAGCCTTATGAAAATGGGAGTGCCTATCCTTGGCACGAAGGCGGAGGACGTTGACGCGGCGGAGGACAGGGAGCTTTTTGACAAAATACTTGAAGAAACAAAAATCCCGCGCGCGGCAGGCGGCACTGTGTATACGGCAGAAGAAGCAAAGGAGGTCGCAAACAGGCTTGGCTATCCTGTGCTTGTGCGCCCATCGTATGTGCTTGGCGGACAGGGTATGCAGATAGCCATTTCCGATGAGGAAATTGAGGAGTTTATGGCAATTATCAACCGCATCGCGCAGGATCACCCGATTTTGGTTGACAAATATCTGCAGGGCAAAGAGCTTGAAGTTGACGCGGTGTGCGACGGTACGGATATTCTCATACCGGGAATTATGGAGCATATAGAGAGGACAGGCGTTCATTCGGGCGATTCCATTTCGGTATATCCCGCGCATACTATTAGCGTTAAGGTAAAGGAGACTATCGCGGAATATACAAGGCGGCTTGCCAAGGCTTTGCATGTAAAGGGACTGATAAATATCCAGTTTATCGCTGTGGGCGACGAGGTCTTTGTGATTGAGGTCAATCCGCGTTCGTCAAGGACTGTGCCGTATATAAGCAAGGTTACGGGAATACCTATTGTGGACTTGGCGACGGAGGTTATTATCGGCAAGACGATACGCGAGCTTGGCTATGAGCCTGGACTGCAGAAGGAAGCAGGCTATGTCGCGATTAAGATGCCTGTGTTCTCATTTGAAAAAATAAGGGGCGCGGAGATTAGCCTTGGTCCTGAGATGAAATCTACGGGCGAGTGCCTTGGCATTGCAAAGACGTTTAATGAGGCGCTTTACAAGGCGTTTTTGGGCGCAGGAATAGATCTGCCTAAGCATAAGCAGATGATTATTACTGTGAAGGATGCTGACAAGGGAGAGGCTATTGAGATAGGAAGGCGTTTTGAAAAGCTTGGATATACTATCTATGCGACGAGGAGTACGGCGAAGGCGCTGAATGACGCGGGTGTCAAGGCGAGGAAGGTCAATAAGATTCATCAGGAGTCGCCTACTGTGATGGACTTGATTTTGGGGCATAAGATTGACCTTGTGATAGATACGCCGACGCAGGGGCGCGATAAGTCTAGGGACGGGTTCCTTATCAGGAGGACTTCGATCGAGACGGGCGTGAACTGCCTGACGGCGCTTGATACGGCGAAGGCGCTTGCGACTAGTTTGGAGAATAAGAATGACAGTGCGCTTACGCTGGTGAATATTGCGGAACTGTAATAAAGCGTTAAGAAAACCTCTAGGGCGGTGGAAGACATTGCTTTAGAGGTTTTTAGTGTTTTAAATTTATCATAAATTAATGACAGATGTGTCATGTGTTCGGCATTGGACAATTTTCAAAAATTTCTATTATTCAAACACCTTTTTTTGATATTTTTTTCCATTATTTTCAAAAGTTTACAACTATGATACAACTATTATGCAACTTTTTAGCAATGGTGGTGTAGAATGGGCTAAGAACAGGCGATAAGAAAAAAATTACAAAGGCGGAGGAATGAGAAAATATGGATACATATGCTATTTCAAGTGACAAGAAAATCTTTTTTATGTCGGAATTAAATAAGCTGGGATATTCGGCGTATATGGTGAGGAATATGGTGGCAAGGGGACAGCTTGTCAAGCTGCATAATTCTACTTATGAAAATACAGGCTATGAGGGGGAAAACTCAGATTTTATTTATGCCTACGCTTATGTGCCTGACGGGGTTATTTGCCTTTTGAGCGCGGCGGCGCATTATGGACTTTGCAGGAAAAAGCCTGAAAGCATAGACGTGGCTGTGGAACAGAAAAGAAACATTTCGACGCTGCCAATAAGACCGCGTATCAAGCTAAGGTATTTTGAGGAGGCGAGACTTGAAACGGGCGTGACGCAGATAGAAGTATGTAATCAGCGTGTGAAGATATATGATATAGAAAAAACAGTGGCAGATATAATCGGCTATAGAAACAAGCTTGGAATTGAGGAAACGGAGGTGCTTGTCAATTATCTGAAACGTCCTGACAAGGATATAAACAAGCTGTGTCGATATGCGAAGAAACTGAGGTGCATGAGGGCTATGGATGAATATTTGGGGAGGCTGCTTTGATAATGGGGCATTCAATTTTATGTATGCCGAGGCAAGCGTGAAAAAGCAGGGAAATATTATTATTTTTGAGATTTTTCCATGAAAATTTCCGATAGTGTTATTATGGAAATAAAAGAAAAATGACATTGATGTCATAAATACATACTGTTGTCGTGTGCCTAAACAGAACGGAAAAATGTATTGGTATTATGGTGGTTTTGATTGTAGGCTTGTTTAAAATACCCGTGTGTGATATACTATGAGATAATGAAGAACAGCACTTTAGAAGAAATACAAAAAGAGGAATTAAACTCGTATGGGCAGTAACACCATAAATTATCAAAAAGAACTGGACAAACTGATAGAGAAGCTTGCCAGTGAAAACAAAATACCGCGTCTTTTTCTGCATAGCTGCTGTGCGCCATGCAGCAGCTATGTGCTTGAATATCTTCGGGAATTTTTCCGCATTACGGTTTTTTATTACAATCCCAATATATCAATGGAAAATGAATACTTAAAGCGTGTCGCGGAGCAAAAAAGGCTTATTGCCGAGTACAACAGGCTGATAAAAGATGGCTTGGCAAAGGGCTTTGAGATAGGTGTGATTGAAGGTGACTATGCACCGCAGGATTTTTACGGCATTGCAAAAGGTCTTGAGCAGTGCCCAGAGGGCGGCGAGAGATGTTTTAGATGCTATGAGCTTAGGCTTAGGGAGACGGCGCGCCGCGCGGCAGCAGGCGGCTTTGATTATTTTGCGACTACGCTCACAATTAGCCCGCTGAAAAATGCGCAGAAGCTCAATGAGATAGGCGAAAGGCTTTCAGGGGAGTATGGCATCAGTTGGCTGCCGTCGGATTTCAAAAAGAAAAACGGCTACAAACGCTCAATAGAGCTTTCGGCGGAGTATGGGCTTTACAGGCAGAATTATTGCGGCTGTGTATATTCAAAAAAGGGCAGAGAGTGAGATTATTTTATGGGATTTTACGGAATATTCCAGCAAAATGGTTGAAATTGGTTGAAAAGCAACAAAGACAAAGGATATATGCTCAGCTTTAATTTCAACAAAAACAAGGAAGTAAGAGTAAAGGAAATCAAGGCAGGCAACAAGATGATTGTGGAGGCAGTAGTCTAAAAGGCACTACGTGAAAACAATGAAAAGATGAAAAACAGGGCTGTTTGTTGTGAGCAGCCCTGTTTTGATATGTCTAATCCGCATGTTTTTCAGTTTTAGAGTTCTTTTGGCAAAGAAACGGAACTTTGTTGTTGAAGAAATTATATTTTAAAGTTTCATTAATACAATGCTTCCGCCTTGGTCGGGTAGGGGAGTTTTGGGAATTAAGCCAAATTTATTTTCGCATTCTGCAATGGCATTCTTAATTCCATGAAATTCCCGATGATTGTAGTCATGAACCATTATGTATCCGCCTTTGTTAAGCCTGGGATAAAAAAATTCAACACCGCTTAAAATCGGCTGGTACAAGTCCATATCTAAAGAAACAAATGCAAAGCGATTATTTGTTTCGCCGGCCGCCGTTTCAGGGAAATACCCCTTTCTAAAAATAGCATTTTGGGGATACTTTAAATGTTGTTTGACATATTCAATCTGTTCCTCGGAGGTTTTGAAGTTATTCCTTTTAAAATAGTTGGCACTCTTGAAAAAATCATCCGAGGTATAATTGTGGCTTTGCTCTATTTCCACGTCACGTTTGTCAAATCCGGAAAATGTGTCATATAAGAAAAATTTTCTGTCGGGAAAAGCGCCATTGATAATCCATGAACACTCGCCGTAATCTACTCCTGCTTCGGCGATATCGCCTTCAATGTTATTCTTTTTTATTTCTTCCGCTATAAGCTCGATTGTGCGATAGCGGACATAATCCATCTGGTCTTTATATTCAGGATACATAGTTGATGTTACCGAATCATACGCCATTGGCTGGGTGACTACATTATTTGCTAAATATCCCTTTCGCACAAAAACCAGTTCACCGCCAAAATGTTTTGCCAGTTTTTGATGCATAAACAAAGAACCATAAAACAAATCGTGTTTAAAACTCATATAAAAATCTCCTTTTAAAAATCTATTTTGACATTTAAACATATATTATCCATTTATGGCTAATATCCATTATAGGACAATGATTATATTATATCAAGTGTAAATTTTTATTTTAGGAGATTTGATTTTGATATCATATGATAAGCTGTGGATTACTATGAAAGAAAAGAAGATAAGCCAATATACCTTAATTAAGGACTATCATATAAGCGCAGGACAATTATCAAGGCTGCGTAAAAATTCATATGTGAGCACGCATACTATAGATATGCTTTGTGATATTTTGGACTGTAAGGTCGAGGATATCATGACTTATACTAAAAATTAAAAATAAATAAAAATACAGTTGCAGAACTGCAAATAGTTATGTATAATATAAATATCAAAGGGCTTCCAATTACCAAGGAGTTGGAGGCCTAATAAAAAAACACGACGGAAAACGTTTTCCAAAAAAATTTGGGCTCGTTCCGCGTATCGGTAATGCCTTAACTGTCTGAAATAGTTAAACATATTCGGGATTTGTACTTTTTATAAAACTTTTGCAATTATCTATTTTAAACATTATAAAGTATAATTAAGGCAGGTCAGCTGATACACTGGAACACATTAAGAAAGGACAGGTTTGCATTTATGGAATTTGCGTCAGTTTATCACAGGACAATAGACAATTACTGCTACATGCTTGATGAAAACCAGCTCATCATCAATTTAAAGACTGGCTATGATGTCAGGGAAGTAAACATCATATACGGCGACCCGTTTGCAAACGGCATACTCGGCGGCGGCGAGGAGTGGACGGGCGACAAGGCAAACGTGCCGTTTAAGAAAAGGCTTAAATACCAAATTTGGTGGACTACGACGATAAATCCGCAGTTTAAGCGGCTGAAATATTACTTTGAGCTTGTGACGGACAGCGAGAAATGGTACTACTTTGAGGACGGATTTGTGAGCGAGGAGCAGATGAACCTCAAGGGGCGCAGCCGCCAGTGTTTTACCATGCCGTGGCTAAACCCGAGTGATGTGAACCGCGTGCCGAATTGGGTAAACGATACGGTGTGGTATCAGATTTTCCCGGACAGGTTCTGTAACGGTGACGCTTCCATAAATCCCGAAGACACAAAGCCTTGGAAATGCGAAGGCGGGGTAGGGCATAGCGATTTTTACGGCGGCGACATACAGGGGATTATAGACAAGCTCGATTACCTGCAGGATTTAGGAATTACGGGCATTTACACTACGCCGATTAACGAATCGCCGTCAAACCACAAGTACGATACGACCGATTATGAGAAGATAGACCCGCATTTTGGCGATGACGCGACCATGAAACGCTTTGTGGACGAGGCGCACAGGCGCGGCATAAGGGTTATGATAGACGCGGTTTTCAATCACAGCGGATATTTTTTTAAGCCATGGCAGGACGTGCTCAAAAACGGCAGGGAATCAGAATATTTTGACTGGTTTATGATAAACGAGTTTCCGTTTTCAGACAAGTGGGATGCGGCGAAGAAAGGGCAACTTTATACGTTTGCGTTTTTCGACTCTATGCCCAAGCTCAACACAAACAACAAGGCAGTTCGCGATTATCTTATCGGTGTCGCATGCGGTTGGGTGAAGAAATACGGTGTGGACGGCATACGCATGGATGTGGCAAACGAGGTTTCGCACACCTTCTGCAAGGAGCTGCGAAAAGCTTTAAAGGCGATAAATCCGGAGATTTACCTGCTTGGTGAGATATGGCATGACGCTATTCCGTGGCTTAGAGGGGACGAGTATGACTCGGTAATGAATTATCCGCTCGCAGGCAGCATGAAGGACTTTTTTATAGACAAGAGCCTTACGGGAGAGGACTTTGAATTTATGATAAATCGCTGCTATACGAACTATATGCAGCAGACAAACGACGTGCTTTTCAATATGCTTGACTCGCACGACACGATTCGCCTTAAAAATGTGACAAGCGGGCTTGACGAGTACAACTGCTTGCTTGCGTTGCTTTTTACCATGCCGGGCAGCGTGTGCATATATTACGGCACGGAGATAGGCATGGAGGGAAGCTACGACCCCGACTGCCGCCGTTGTATGCCGTGGGAGGATATAGAGCAGGGCAAGTACAACGAACAGATTTCACTCACGAAGCAGCTTATCAAGCTTCGCAGGGAGGAGCCGCTTATGCGCGAACGCAACTTCCATTTTCCATCGAATTACGCCAATCCGAGAGTTGTGCAGTTTCAGAAAATGGGGTGGGGCGAGACGCTTGAGGTGATTGTAAACGGCAGCAATGATGACGTCGAGATAATAAAGGACAAAAACAGCAAGATAGTATTTTCAAGAAGGCTCGAGGGCGACATACTTCATGCAAACGGTGTCTGCATAAGGTACTTGAGTAATCAGAGAAATATATGACACATTTGTCATAATTAAACTGATATATAGTGCAGAATAAATTTGACTGTAGATTTTAAAATTAAGAGAGGCTGCCGCAAATATATTTTTATTAGTGCGACGGCCTCTTTTTTGCCTGTTGATGAATAATGTTTTAAGCATGACCGATTATTAATCTGATGCTGATTTAAAGCCATCGGATATATCAGCTCCGATAAGGCTTATGCTTATTTTTCTTGGTATTGCGGGAAATGCGTCATACCCGACTCTGTCTCCGCTCTGGGGATAGTAGAAGCGCACACCGTTTATTTCAAAGCTGTTAAGCTCATATGTGCCGTAATCTTGCTGTTTTACATAGTATGGTTTTTCAAGTTCATTATTTATGTGCTTGGCAAGCGAAATAAATTTGGCGGCTGAAAACAGAGCCAAAAAAGCTATAAACACTTTGCAAAAGGCCTTTTTGTTGTATAATGGACCTACCAATATTCCTGCTGTTAAAAAAATCATAAGAAGAACATATGCGTATCCATATCTGAGAAGCGGCGCTGAAAGCTGCCAGAATATGTATGAGGCTGCTATTGCGGCTATTGTCAGACAATTATCGGTTGTAAAGACGGCAGTTCTTAGCGGTTTGCATACAGCCGCGGCAATAAGCAATATTATACATAGTATGTCTAAAACAATAAAAAGCTTTCCTAATGCGGGAAGCGTTTCCGAAAACCAATGTGGGAACCAATCAGTTATCGGAAGACTTACCAGTGCCGCATTGTATAACCCGCGCCCCCATGTCTTTATTTCCGCCGCATCCATAGCTGCCATTTCTGCGGGGATTTTCCAATCAACATTAAAAACATCAAGTGCAGGAAAGGGATATAAAAGATAGCCGGAAATAATTACATTTCGGATAATCCAAGGCAGGATGACAACCACTCCCATAAATATGTATAGTGCGATAGCTTTCCACCGTTTTTCTTTTATGAGCATACAGGCAGGCTTTATCGTAAGCAGAAGTATGAATCCCGCGGTAAGCTTCAAAGTTACCGCGTATGTGCATCCCACGCATATAAGGGCATAAGGAGCGGCGCTTTTCGTGTTTTCTTCGAGCAGTGAAAGCCATTTTATTATAATAAAAAACACTGCGCACATGATTGCGTAATCAGAGGCGGGAGATGTTATTTCGCCATATATGGTAGTGAGATAGTAAAATGCCGCCAGCCTTGCAAAGTCGGACAGCCTTACCTTTTTAAGCTTTGGAAGCTTTGACAGTTCTAAAACCTCTATGCTCAATATCAATGCTAAAAATCCGTTGACCGCATGCAATGACTGGTCACCCAAAAAGCTCATGCTGTAAAGAGCTGACAGGGCGAAGAAAGAGCTGTTGTATGCGAACCGCACATGTATGTTTCCAAGTCCTTTCACGACGCCGTATTCCTCTATCCAGCGTATGCTTTGCGCATGATAAAGGTCTGAGTCATAATGCATATATCCGCGCGAGGCACAGAATGCCCATATTAATATAAGTGTCAGAATGCCCAGCCTGATAAACCGGGAGGTATGGCGCATATTTTCAGTAAGGCAGCGAAATATGCCTTTGCGCAGCGTTATAAATGCAACAATACAGGCAGACAGCATTATAATGTTCGCCACAGCGCCGACCTTATAAAAGCAACTGAAAATCTGAGAATATACGGTTGCTACGACAATGCCTACAGATATAATGCCGGTTATATTTTTAATTTCATATCCCGACATTTTCCCTATTATATGTGAAAACAAGTATCCCATCATAAACAGCGTAAAAGCCATATAGCCCCAATTCACGATAATTGAAAACAAACCGGCGTCCTCCCAAGATAGTATATTTTACGGATAAAAGGCATACAAAATACGGTCGTGTCATTTTGCATGCCTTTTGTGATACTTTAAATCATGATATTGTTTTGATATTTTATTTTAATAAAAAATTTGAGGCAGCGGTAAAAGCATTTATTTCCTAAAAATAACAATCTCCGTCTTTTCGGTATCGCCCAGCCTCCTTAGCAAATCCTGCATACCATGTATTGCCTTTTGATATACAAAGAACGCGTCATATGTTTTCTGGAAGTATTCAAGCGCAAGCTCTGTGTTGCCTTCTTCCTTTGCATCCCAGGACTTTGTAGCCCATTTATGCACATCGAGATGAGCGCGTTTCAATGTGGCAAACTCTGAGCTGTTTGTGATAGAAGGATTCTTCTGCGCCGCCATCCACTTGCCAATCTTGCAGCTTTCGGGGTTGTTGAGCTGCGTGACCTTGAGATGTTCAAAATTAACAGCATTGTTGTAAACGCGCCACATCAGGATAAAGTGGTCTATCTCGAACACGCGCAGCCAGTCTTGTTGGGTGATTTCCGCAAAGCCGCGTACCATATCGCTTCTGGCAGTGTCGATGTAACGCCCGATTTGGAAGATATGAGTACCCTGCTCCATACAGTCCTTGGCAAGCTCCACATAGCTTTCGGAGATACTTGAAATCTGTTTCGTGAATTCCTTTGTGACGCTTGTCTGAGTGTCGATGTCATCAAAGACATTGTCGATTTTTTCCTTAATCAGCATCATCTGGTCTGTCATTTTTTCAACATCCGTAAGGGAAGCCTCAACGCGTGAGTTGCCCTCCTCAAGCTTGGCGGTAGTGTCGTCCATTGACGCGGCAAGTATGTTTATATCGTTTCTAAGCTCCGCAACCTGCTTAACGATGTCTTCAGCGGACTCCGCCGTATTGTTTGAAAGCTGGCGCACCTGATCTGCGACTACGGCAAAGCCTTTGCCTGCCTCGCCCGCCCTTGCCGCTTCTATAGAAGCGTTCAGCGCAAGCAGATTGCTTCGGTTTGCAACCTGTTTTACAAGGTTTACAATCTCGCCGATTTTGTCAATCTTTTCCTGAAATTTCTGAACCTCGCCGTTTATCCGGGAAATGCGCTCGGAGGATTCGTTTACGACTTTAATGCTTTCCGTCATGTTTTCCGCGCTGTTTTTTACTACATCGAGCATGTCGTGGGTGTTATCGCGTATGTGCGCCATGTTGTTTGAGATATTTTCAATGGAGGTCTCAAGGTTTTGCCCGGAAGCCTCCATATCTGAGATGGACTCCGACTGCGAGTTGACCTGGTCGAGAGTTTTCTTCACATATGAATTGTCCCCAATTGATTCCATGGCATCGTTTAAGCGCATTACAAAGTTGTTGTTTGAGCGTTTAAAGGCGTGAATAACCTCATTGAGCTTCTGTCCGCAGGCAGGGTCTGAAAAAGCAGAAGTGTCAATGTCATCATATTGACCGCTGATGACCTTGTCCATCGCCTGCATTAAAAGTTCTAAATCATTGCCGGATGTCGTATTGGCTGAAACATGTTTTTTAAGCATTATGTACCTCCCTCGTCGAATTTTAACAATTTGATTATGTATTATGATAGAAATAAATTAGCACTTAAATATAGTGTAGCATATAATCCATAAAAAAGGAAACAAAAATTATATTTTTTTGTGCAACTTTCTTGCTATGATATTGAAACGGTCGTAATTAAATGGTAAAATAATAAAAATATATAAAATATAAGCGAATGGAGGTACAATATGGAAAATGAAGTTCAAAAGAGCGGATTGTCCATAAAGGCAAAGCTGCTGGGGACTATTTTGCCGGTAGTCATCGTAATCGTGGCGCTGCTGACAATGGTTTCCTACATGATTTCCAAGAGCATCATCACTGACAATTCAGAGGATTTGCTCAGTTCGTCAATCGAAAATCAGGCAAACGAGATTGAGGCGTGGCTGAATGAAAATCTTGCGGCTTTTCAAGCTGTGAAGCAGAATATCGAGGGCACGAAGCCTACGGACGCGCAGCTGCAGGATATTTTAAACCAGTATTACGGGTACAATGCCAATTACCCTGACGGTATTTACATTGCCGATGCGCAGGGCAATCTCATTACGGCGGAGGGTTCGGCAAAGACGGACGCAAACCCGACCTCGTCGGTATGGTACAAAGAGGGGCTTACCCGCATAAATATGGGTTTTACGAGCGCGTATGAAAATGAGGATGGCACTGCGGTAGTCAGCGCGTCGGGCATCCTCAACGACGGCTCGGGCAAGCAGCGTGTTATTTCCGCAGACATGACGCTGCAGAGAATAAGCATTATAGTAAACAGCCTTATAGAGATGAAGAACGCGCAGGCGTTTCTTGTGAGTACGTCAAGCAACACGATACTGGCGCATAGGGACGCAAGCCTTATTTCCACGCAGCTTGTCGCGTCAAACGCTGACAGCTTTTTGAGTGGAGTGGCTCAGAGAATTGCTCAGAGAGATTATTCAGATACGGAGATAGACGGCAACCTGACCGTATTTGAAAAAATAGACGGTACGGACTGGATTTTGGTGTCATACATACCGACTTCGATTGTGTTCGCAAGCGTAAACCAAGTTAGGAACGTAATGCTTATAATAGGTATTGTGAGCGTCATCTTGCTCGCGGTCATAATCGAGCGAGTAGTGCATATGGTTATCAAGCCGGTTAAGGAGCTTACGAGCGCGATAACCAAGATGACGGACGGCGACTTTACAATCACTGTCAAGGCGTCAAGCTCTGACGAGATTGGCATGATGAGCCGGGGTGTGGAAAAGTTTGTGCTTTCCATGCGAAATATGATTGCGTCAATACATAATGTTTCCGACAGGCTCAGAAGTCAGGCTGACGAGAGCTATGACGTTTCAAAGCAGATGAATGAGGCGAGCAGCCTGCAAAATCTTTCCATGGAGGAATTAAACCAGACGGTTACGCAGCTCTCGACGTCTATAGGAGAGATCGCGGATCATGCGACGCAGCTTGCGTCAGTAGTGTCTGAGACGCGTGATGACAGCGAGCAGGTAAACGCCAAGATGAAAGAGACTGTGGAGATTTCTCGCCAGGGCAGGCATGACATGAACCAAGTCGGCGACGCCATGAGCAGCATTAATTCTTCGATTGAGCGTCTCAAGGAGGCTATCGACAAGGTAGGCGCGGCATCGGGCGAGATTACGAATATAACTACGGTTATTGCGGATATCGCGGAGGAGACGAATCTTCTTTCACTGAACGCTTCAATAGAGGCGGCGAGGGCGGGCGAGTCCGGCAGAGGATTTGCGGTCGTGGCGACGCAGATAGGAAAGCTTGCGCAGACGAGTTCGGATTCGGTAAAGACGATAGAGGGCTTAATCAGGCAGATAAACGAATATGTGGGCAACTGTGTAGAGCTTTCCGACGGCAGCGTGGAGAGCATAAACAACAGCAGCGCGCTTATCGGTACGGCGCTCAACACGTTTGACAAAATTTATGACAACATCGGCGTGGCGAATGACCTTGTTCAGTCAATGATACAGAAAGTGGAGCAGGTTGACGATGTCGCGACAAATGTCGCGGCAATTTCGCAGGAGCAGGCGGCAAGCTCGGAGGAAATCTCGGCTACTTCGGACACCATGGTAGAGCACGCAAGAAGCATTACAAACAACAGCGAGTCTGTGGCGGAGGAGTCAAGAAAGCTTACACAGTCGTCAAACGAGCTTACAGAACAGATTAATATTTTCAAAATATAGGAGGACGGGGCAAATGAAAAGAAGTTTAAAAAAGATATTCAGCCTTATGCTTGCGGCGGCGCTGATGCTTTCAGGCTGCGGGCAGTCTTCAGCTTCGGGAGCATCGGTTTCAGGCTCGGGCAAAAAGCTTTTGATGACTGTATCGGATGGCTCTGATACTTTCCGCGCGACGCTTGCCCGGGCGGCGCAGGATACGGCGGCGCGGATAGGCGCGACGCTTGACGTGGTGGATGCCCAAGGTTCGATAGAGGCGCAGGTACAGCAGATACGTACGGCGCAGGAGCAAGGATATGACGCCGTATTGTGCTGTCCTGTGGACACTGATACGGCTGTGCAGCTTGAGGAGAGTGCGGGGGATATCCCGATTGTCTTTATGAACAGCTGCCCTGACGATAAGCGGCTTGAAGCGGACAGATATATGTTTGTAGGCTCGGACGAGCTCGTGGCGGGCACTTTCCAAGCAGAATACGCGCTTGAAAAGCTGGGAGCAAAGAACGAGATTAATGTGCTCATTTTCAAGGGCGAGAAAAACCACTCTGCTACTAAGGGGAGGACAGAGGCGGTAAAAAATACATTCGCGGACAGCGGCAAGAACGTAAATATCGTATTTGAGGACTATGCTGATTGGAGTACGGACAAGGCGGCGGAGATGTTCAAGATATTTTTGAGCCTTGGCGTACCTTATGACTGCGTTATCTGCAATAATGACTCGATGGCGCTTGGCATTATTGCGGCGTGCAAAGATGAGGGGATAGACCCGTCTTCTTTTCCGATTATGGGCGTGGACGCGACTGCGGACGGCTGTGCGGCGATAGCAGACGGCGATATGGCGTTTACTGTGTACCAGTCGGCGACAGGGCAGGGCGAAGCTGGAGTGATGGTAGCCGTAGCCTTGGCAGGAGGACAGTCGGCGTCGGCAAGCGGTTTTGACGTGTCGGAGGACGGCAAGTATGTATGGGTGCCGTTTGAGCAGGTGGACGCGTCGAATGTGGGGTCGTACCGGTGAGAAGGAATATGTTGAGCGCAAGCGTGCGGTAATCAAATGAAATAGCGGTAGGGAAGGGAGCGAAATGAAAGAATACAAATTTTATGGCTGGGAAAAGGCTGATATAAAGGATGAGAGTGGGCTTACACCGAGGGATTATTATGATATCCTTTCGAGCATATGGTGCGCCGATACTTGTGCGCCGCGAATGCGGAATGAGTGGAGCGCTGGCAATCCCACATTTGGGCAATGCTCGATTACGGCATTTTTGATGCAGGACATTTTTGGCGGCAAGGTTTACGGCATTTTGCGGCCGGGTGGGAATTATCACTGTTTCAATGAGGCGGGAGGCTGCGTGTTTGATTTGACCAGCGAGCAGTTTGGAGATGAGGTATTGGACTATAGTGATTGTACGGAACAGTTTAGGGAGGTACATTTGGCAAAGGAGGAAAAGCGGATGCGGTATGAATATTTGCGTGGGGAGCTTATGAAACGGCGAGGAGGGTATTGAATTTTTGCTGGTTTTAGGATAGGTGATGGGGGGAGAAGAGGGGGATAAATTAATATTTGAAAACGGTCATAAAATCAATCGTAAAAAAATACGATTGATTTTATGCGTATCTAAGAGAGTAGTAAAGAGCGTAACTAGCAGTCATATTTTATTTGAAATAACGACAAATACTCCCGACAATGTTAATATTCTCATTGATGAAAGAATTCAATCGCTTTCAAGTGAGAAAAATCAGTAGTAATCCCACCCACTTTTTACTCCGTTTCTACTACGATTGCTGTACACATCTTGTAATATTTTGTTAAGTTTTGCATTTTATGTACAGAAATGACCGATACATAAAGAAGAATTTACACTGCGCAAATCGCTGCAAATGGCAGCAGGACAGCGCATTTTGAAAGGAGTTTTTATGAGTATACGCGTACTTTTCGTCTGCCATGGCAACATCTGCCGCAGCCCTATGTCCCAATTTGTCCTCCAAGACATGGTAAACAAACAAGGGCTATCCGACCATTTCACCATAGACTCCCGAGCCACCAGCACAGAGGAAATCGGCAATCCCCCTCACAGGGGCACAGTACAGAAAATGCGTGAAGTCGGCATACCAGTCTTACCTCACAGAGCCACCCAAATCACATGGAAGGACTACCAAAACTTTGACTACATCATCGGCATGGATACATGGAACATGCGAAATCTAAACAGAATGTTGAAAAACGATCCTGACAAAAAACTATACAAGCTTTTAACATTTGCAGGCTCAGACCGCGACATAGCAGATCCATGGTATACAGGCAATTTTGATGAAACCTATGATGATGTAGTGGAAGGGTGCGAGGGACTTCTAAAATACCTCAAAGAAAACGAAGAAATATAGCCCTGATATGCAGAGCATATGTGTTAGTTATATACATGAAGGAAAAAATCATTATAATAAACGCAATAACCACGCAAAACAGAGCATACACAATCATATGCTCTGTTTTGCAGAAAAAGCTATATAATGTTAGGAAGAAACAGAAACATAATTGTGGTATTTTAATTGCGGCATAAACATACGGGCAACTCTACAGCAGCTAATTAAGCAGATAAAACATAAAATTCAAATACCCCGCAAATGTTACCCATATCAAATAAGGCAGTTGCAGATATGCCGCAAACGGTGACACTTTGTAAAACCGAAATATCATCTTTACGATAACAAACCATAGAAACACAAGCCAGATAAACGACAGCAGAAACGCTTGCATATTAAAAAATATAAGCGGCCAGAAAAAATTAAGTACAAGCTGCACTGCATAAGCAACCAGAGCGTTAGCTGCTTCATCAGGCATTTCTTTTTTCCTGAGAAAAACTATGGCGCTGCTCACGCCCATCAATATGTACAATACAGTCCATACAATCGGAAACAGCACAGACGGCAGCGCCAGCGGCGGCTTAACCAGCATACCATAAATATTCATACTGTTTCTTGTGAAAAATGCCGCAGCAATACCGACACCAAGCGCTATTGCAATCAAAATAAGATATGTCTTTATCTTGGAAAGCATAAAAACCTCCCACAGCATAAAACCCTTAAAATATTTTATGCCTTGAGAGGCTCAATAATGTATATATCTTCAGCAGCAGTTATTTCCGCTAGCTCATTGAAAAATCAAGTACGATAATATATCGTCTGTGGAGCACCATAAAGCTTGTCATTATTTTCTCTGATGCACCGCATAATTAAGCTCTTGAAACAGCGTCACAGCTTCATCGAGCGCCTCCTGCTCATAAAATTCCACGCGCAGCACGCCCTCCTCAAACTCACGGTTATGCACAATCCCTATATTTTTAATAGAAATTTCCGCTTTCGCAAGCAGCGTAGCGATTTCGGCAATCGCGCCCGCTTCATCAGGAATGTCAAGATAGCACCCGTAAACTTTTTGGATGGGTCCTCTCGGCGCATTGGAAAATGAGTCGCGGTACTCCTTCGACGCGGTAAACAAATTGAAAATATATCCAGCCTGTTTATTATGCAGGACGCGGCTTATTCCCTCCAAAGACGCAATATAATCGTCCAAAAGAACAGCAATATTTTCCGCATTAGCCATGCAGATTGACTCCCATATATCAGGCGACGAGGACGCAATACGCGTAATATCCTTAAAGCCGCCCGCCGCAATAAGCTTCATTGTCCCCTCATTGCTGTCGTGGCCATGCACGAGATTGGCAAGCGCCGCAGCGACAAGGTGGGGTACATGGCTAATTGCCGCTGTCACATAATCATGCTCATCAGAACTCAAAATAAGCGGAATAGCTCCCATTTTTTCAACAAGCGCGCGGTATTCCTCCAAAGCCTTTTGTGAAACCTCTTTAGTCGGTGTCAAAATATAGTAGGCATTCTCCAAAATCATAGCGTTGGAGTTGGCAAATCCCGTCTTTTCGCTGCCTGCCATGGGATGCCCGCCGATAAACTGTACGCTTAGCCCGAGCCTTTCTGCCTCCATATGTATAGAGCCCTTTACGCTTCCCACATCGGTGATTATAGTATTGTTCGAAATATGCCCTTTCAGTTGCTCCAAAAATTTGTTGTTCACTGCGACAGGAGCGCACAGAAAAATCAAATCGCAGTCGTGAAAGTTATCGCCAATCTGCGTAAAGCCCTCATCAATCGCGCCCGCAGAAAGCGCCTCGTCAAGCGTTTCCTGCTTTCTTGCGTATGCCTTAATCTTGGCATCAGGCTTGACAGCCCTTATAGCCTTTGCAATCGAGCCGCCTATCAGTCCCAAGCTTAAAAAACCAAATTTATCCATAATTTTACCATTCCCCTAAAATATTTTATAAGCCGTAAATAATTTTACTCTTTTAAGCGGCGTAAAGCAATACAAAAAACAATACAAAATGCACAAAAACCATTGTAATAATCTGAAAAATATAGTAAAATTCACTTATGAGCGTTATGAGTGTCAGCACGCTAGTGCATTGTATCATTTATTTCCCCAAATGCGGGCGATACAGTACACCAGAGCTTACGGTTTGCTTCCGGCGCCGCTTGAAGTAAATTGCCAAAAATATAAAGCGGCGCAGAAATGAGGATTGCGATGAATATTTACACGACCGACAAAATCAGGAACGTAGTCCTGCTTGGACACGGCGGAGCAGGCAAAACAAGCTTAGTTGAGTCAATGGCTTATCTTTCAGGCATTACCTCACGCATGGGCAGAGTGGAGGACGGCAACACAGTCAGCGATTTTGGCAAGGAGGAGCAGAAAAGAAGAATTTCAATCAGCACGTCAGTAGTGCCTATCGAATGGGAGGGAATCAAAATCAATGTGCTTGATTCTCCAGGATACTTTGACTTCATAGGCGAGGTCGAGGAGGCTATAAGTGCCGCTGATGCAGCCATTATCGTGGTTTCGGGCAAGTCAGGCGTAGAGGCGGGCACGGAGAAGGCATGGGAACTCTGCGAGAAATACAAGCTGCCCCGCATGATTTACGTTACAGGAATGGATGCGGACAACGCTTCATTTAAAAACGTAGTGGAAAAGCTCACGGATATGTACGGCAAGAAGATAGCGCCTTTCCATTTCCCCATCAGAGAGGACGAGAAGTTTGTCGGCTATGTAAATGTGGTAAGCGAGACTGGAAACCGCTGGAAAGGCAAAGACGTAGTAGAGTGCGATATTCCCGAATACAGCAAGGAAAATTTGTCGCTTTACAGGGAAACGCTTATGGAGGCGGTTGCTGAGACGAGCGAGGAATTTATGGAAAGGTACTTTGGTGGCGAGACTTTTTCAGAGAATGAAATCCGCGCGGCGCTGCGCTCAAACGTGCTTGACGGCACAATAGTACCAATAAGCATGGGCTCTAACACGCTTTGTCAGGGCACATATGCGCTGCTTGACGATATAGTTAAATATCTGCCAAGCCCCGAAAACAAGAAAATTGCGGGCTTCAATATGAAGACAAACGAAGTGTTTGAGGCAAACTACGACTTTTCAAAGCCGAAGTCAGCATATGTTTTTAAGACAATCGTAGATCCGTTTATAGGAAAATATTCGCTGATTAAAGTATGCTCGGGCGTATTTAAGTCAGACGATGTCATCTACAACAAGGATAAGGACATAGAGGAGAAAGTCAGTAAGCTTTACGTGCTTCAGGGCAGCAAGCCTATTGAGGTAAAGGAGCTCCATGCGGGCGATATCGGCGCGATTGCCAAGCTTACGGCGGCGCGCACAGGCAATACGCTTTCCACGAAGGCGACTGTTATTGAGTATGGCAAATTTGAGATTTCAAAGCCGTATACGGCTATGCGATACAAAGTGCCGAACAAAGGCGACATAGACAAGGTTTCACAGGCGCTGCAGAAGCTTTCCCACGAGGACCAGACCTTAAAGGTCGTAAACGATATGGAAAACAGGCAGACGCTTCTCTACGGCATAGGCGACCAGCAGCTTGAAATTATCCAGAGCCGCCTTGTGAGCGAGTATAAATGCGAGATAGAGCTTAGCAAGCCCAAGGTTGCGTTTAGGGAGACTATCAAGAAAAAATCAGACGTGGAGTACAAATATAAAAAGCAGTCGGGCGGACATGGGCAGTACGGTCATGTCAAGATGCGCTTTGAGGCGTCCGGAGAGCTTGACAAGCCGTATATATTCGAGCAGGAGGTAGTCGGCGGAGCAGTGCCGAAGAACTATTTCCCGGCGGTTGAAAAAGGTCTGCAGGAGTCTGTGCAGAGAGGACCTCTTGCGGCATATCCTGTAGTCGGAGTGAAGGCTGTGCTTTACGACGGCTCATACCACCCTGTAGATTCATCGGAAATGGCGTTCAAAATGGCGACTATTCAGGCGTTTAAGAAGGGCATAATGGAGGCTTCGCCGATACTTCTCGAGCCGATAGTCAATCTGAAGGTCACAGTACCCGACAGGTATACAGGCGATATCATGGGCGATTTGAACAAGCGCCGTGGCAGAGTGCTTGGTATGAATCCGATAGGAAATGGCAAGCAGGTGATAGAGGCTGATATACCGATGATGGAGCTTACAGGCTATTGCACAGTGCTGCGCTCAATGACAGGCGGGCGCGGAGATTATGAGTATGAGTTTGTAAGATATGAACAGACGCCGAGCGACATACAGGAGGCGGAGGTAAAGGCGAGGGCAAGCAAGGTTGCCGAGAACTCAGCGGACTTGTAAAAAGTGGTGTGCGCAGGCTTTATGATGTGTATTCTGAATATAAAAATATGCAATGGCGGAGCGAGGCTCCGCCATTGGCAAATGAGATATAATTTCCTTTTTACACCTGTGTTTCTTTATATCAAGAATCGTCAGATTGTACAAAAATTGCATGACAATTAAGGAAATATGGCGATTTAATTCAAAAATCAATCCAGTGAGCCTTCTGTGTTACATTTCTGTGTAGCTTTACAAAGTTTAGGCGGTTGAAATGTAACCGCAGAAGTAATTATGCAACTGATGAAAGCACATTGTAAGTAAAGTCTAATTTAAGAGTGATAGCAAAATCGTAAATTTGATTTGAAGGCTGGGCAGCGCAGTCATAACGGAAGATACACAGTAAATGCAGCCCCGCCGTCAGCCGTATCACTCACTTCTATTCTGCCTTGATGTGCGCGGACAATTTCATACGCGATTGACAAGCCTAACCCGAAGTGCCCCTTGACGCTTCGGGATTTTTCACATCTGTAGAAACGCTCAAAAATCCGCTGTTTTTCGTCATCAGAAATACCGACACCAGTGTCAGAAACAGTAATCGCAAAATTCCTCGCCTGCATGGAAAGACTAAGTGTAATGCTGCCATTTTCTGGCGTATAGCTTATGGCATTGTGAAGCAGTATCGTGATCACCTGCCCGATGCGCTTTTTGTCACATTCGCATTTTGGCAGCGCATTGTCGGGAAGGGAGACTGTCAGGCGTATTTGCTTTGCATTCGCCATAGCCTCAAACGCTTCACCTGCGTTGAGCACAAGCGTATCAAGCTCAGCGGGGCTCTTTTCTATGTCAAACTGGTTGGCATCGCTTTGGCAGAGCATAAGCATATCCTCAACCAATGCGCTCATCCGCAGAGCCTCATTTTTGATTATGCCCATACTATGGCTGTTTTTGTCGGGCAGCTCAGCATAAGACAAAATTACGGCAAGCGGAGTCCGCAGCTCATGTGACGCGGCGGCGACAAACTCGTTCTGCTTAATTCGGTTTTCCTCAATCGGTCGCAGGAGTCTGCCCGTGAAAAAATATGAAAATATCCAGATTGCGGCAAGCGCGGCGGATATTATTGAAAGGAAAAGGAAACGCTGTCTTAATATCTGCCCCCTGATATTTGAAACAGGCATAACAATAAGTATTTCCAGAACGGATTTTTCCTTTTCATAAGTAATTACAAAGCAGTAATTTTTATCATATTGAAAGCTTTTGTATGAGCTTAGATAGGAGAGTGTGCTTTTGCCCATAGTGCCTGAGTTTTTATTATAGTATTCCCAGATTTTACTGACAAGTGTGTCATATTTTGGGTTTACATTATTCTTGTTGTTATACAAAAAAGGATGTCCGTTGTCTAAAACAGAAATATAGTAACCGCCTCCACTTTCAAGCTGGGACAGCCATGTATATGAAAGCATGTCATTCTGCTCAAGGTTGTAGGCGATAGTATAGATATCGTTGTGTGCTGACAAAATGCGCGTCTGCATCAAATTTTTTTCGGAAATGAATAAATAGCCCAGCGTCATTATTACAAGTATGATTGTAGTGATGCCCCCGCTCAACAGCGTAAGGCGCAGACGGATTTTCTTAAACATGATTTGCCTCGCTTTTTGCGCTGCCTATTGCGCAATGTCACATTAATGCAGGAATTTTTGTTCTGTATGTCCACCAAAACCTATGTTATGGAAAAGATTAGCGGCTGTATATTTATGTTGTCTTTGTTTCAAGAAAATATCCGATGCCGCGCACAGTTTTAAGCTCTAAGCTGCTGCCGATATTTTTTAAGCGCCGCCGCAGAAAGTGTATATAATTGTCAAGATTTCCATCCTCCACATCGCTGTCAGGTCCCCATACCTTTAAAAGCAGTGTGCCTCTGGGAATAGTCTGGTTAGGGCTTCTCAGGAATACCTCGAGCAGCGCGCCTTCGCGGTTTGAGAGCGAACAGCTTTCGCCATTGCAGCTTAAAACATTGCTGTCGGCATTGTAGCTTATATCGGCAAGCTCCAGCACATTTGTCATATTTATCGTAAGCGAGCGCCTTGTGACGCACTGTATTCTCGCGATAAGCTCCTCAAATTCAAACGGCTTTACAAGGTAATCATCCGCCCCGAGATTGAGTCCCGTCACCTTATCGCCGAGCGTGCCGAGGGCTGTGATGATGATCACAGGGACAGCTATGTTTTCAGCGCGGAGCTTTTGCAGAACCTTTGTGCCGTCCATATGCGGCAGCATGCGGTCGAGCAGGATTACATCGTGGATATTCTGCTCGGCATAGTAAAGCGCCTCGTCGCCGTCAGAGCAGGAGTCCACATCAAAGCCGCGTGCCGCGAGGCGCTTTGTGAGCGATTTGTTCAAATTTTCATCATCTTCCGCGAGCAAAATGCGCATAATAAAAGCCTCCATATGTAAAATAATGCGTAAAAATATTATACTATATTAATCATGACATACAAGTTTAATATAGTATAACACAAAAGCCTCTAAAAAATCTCTAAAAATAATTTGAGTGGGAATCGTTCCCTGTTTCTGGTGCGCGGATTTTTTGCTGAACGCATTATAACATATCAGGTCGGAAATGGAAAGTTGGGAATTTCAGCTTGCTATTTACCTTTTATCTCTATAATTATAAAATGTATATTAAATGATTGACACAGCGTATAATAATAATGTAAAATACAATTAAAGAGAGGAGAGGAGATGATACCATGGCACATACAACACAAGTCAACTTTCGTATAGACGAAGATGTCAAGCGCAGCGCGGAAAAGGTTCTTGACGAGATAGGGCTTTCCATGTCAGCTGCTATCACTGTATTTTTGAAGAAGGTAAGCAGGGAGCGTCGCATACCGTTTGAAATGTCCGCAGATCCGTTTTATTCAGAAAGTAATATGCGTTATCTGGAAAAGATAAAGAAAGATATTGACGAAGGCAAGGCGCATTTTGAGGAGCATGACTTGATAGAAGTGGAGGATTGATGCGGATATTATGGGAAGACAGAGCTTGGTCCGATTATCTATATTGGCAGGGGCAAGACAGAAAAACACTGAAAAAGATAAACAATATCATAACGGATATTATGCGGAATCCATATAAAGGCATAGGAAAACCAGAGCCTTTAAAGGAAAATCTAAGCAGATTTTGGAGCAGAAGGATTGACGAAACAAACAGGATAGTTTATTACGAAAAAGACGGTATTATTTATGTAGTGTCCTGCAAAGGCCACTACGACAACTAAAAAGTAAAATCAAATCACAAAAGTGCAGACGTTAGAAAAAACACCTCTAACGCCCTGCACTTATTTTTTTTCCCGAAAAATCCGCCGTTAGAGAATCATTAGAGAAAACTATGCTAATATAAAACCACAAAATCAAAAAGCTGTCCGAAAAACGGATTTAAGATTAAGACGCAGACAGCGGCATGGAGGAGGAAAAAATGAAAATAAAGTCAGCAAAGAAATTTATGACACGCCTGTCACCTATAATAATGGCAACAGCGCTTACTGCTGCCATAACAGGCTGCGGCGCAAAGGATTTAACCGATTTGACAGGCGCAGACGCAGCGCAGACACAGGAAAGCGCCATAAGCGACACCCCCGTAAATAACAGCGGCAGCACAGACGCGGACGAAGACGCGCAAAGCTCAGCAATGGGGCGTTATATAGGCACGACAGTGCTTGAAGCCGATGACACGCAGGACGAGGCGTTTGTCACAAAAATGAACGACGGCACGCTCACGCTGTACCGTTCAAACAGCCTTGTATATGCGCTGTTAGATGAATACGATATTGACGGAATGTACACATCGGACGACAATGGCAGCACATGGACGCCAGTGGACATGAAGGAAAAATACAAGGCGCTTGCGGAGGAAGACATTTCATATATAGTAGACAGCAAGATTTCAAGTGACGGAACTATAGCGGTTGGATATGCATTAGACGGTGATGATGGACTGGAAAATGTACAGTATATGCTTGTATATTTCGACGGCAGCACAAAAAAAATCGAGTCTAAGCTTACCGCAGACGACAAGTGGGTAAAATACTTCTGCTTTAACGAAAGCGGCAGGCTGTTCGCTTCAACGCTTGGTGCAAGGGTTTATGAGATAAACACGCAGGATGGCAGCATGACGCAGGTTCTTGCGTCAGATGATTTTATAAACCAGATATCCTGCCACGGCGACATTCTTATGATTACCACAGGTGACAAAATCGCGCTGTACGACATGAAAAGCAAAAGCTACATAGAAGATACGGTATGGGACGATTTTATAAAGGAAAATATCGGCGATCTTTTTGACAGCTGGGACAGAGGACATGTGGCAGTATCGTTTATGGACGACGACGCGGTGTATGTAGTATGCTCAAAGGGCTTGTACCGCCACGTGATCGGCGGCAGCGCGATAGAGCAGATAATTGACGGAAATTCCACGCAGCTTGCCGATCCGTCACATCTTATCACGGACGCAGTAATGGTTGACGATCAGGAATTTATCGTGAATTTCACGGACAACAGGACAGTGAAATTTGCGTATGACGCAAGCGTTCCGACAGTGCCAAGCGACAGGCTTACGATTTACAGCCTAAAGGAAAATGACACTGTAAAACAGGCGATTGCCGCGTACCAGACTGAAAATCCCGACGTGTATGTCGAGTATAAAATCGGCATGGACGGCGATGCGGTCACGAGAGATGACGCGCTCAAAAATTTAAGCACTGAGCTTCTGAGCGGTGAAGGCCCAGACGTGCTTGTGCTTGATGATATGTCGGCGGACACGTATATAAATCAGGGAATTTTGAGCGACATGAGCGAAATGGTGAGTGAGATAGACGCGGCGGACGGGCTTTTCATGAATTTAATTGAGCCGCTTTATGTGGGCGAGAGCCTTTATATGGTGCCTGCGGAATTTACGTTACCAGCGGTTGCGGGCGACAAGGACGTGCTTAAAAGCGCGGATGGCATTGGCGATATAGCCGATTTTATTGAGGAGATAAGAAATATAAAGCCAGAAGGCAATCTGCTTTCCATAGCGCGGGCGAGCGGCATATTAAAGAAATTTATGCATATTTGTGAGCCGAGCTGGACAGACGAAAGCGGAAATATAGACGAGGACGGCATAAAAAATTATCTTGAACAGACAAAGCGCATATATGAGGCGCAGATGAGCGGTCTGTCACAGAAGGAAATTGACACTTATAACAGGTGGAATGACAGTGACAGGGAGGACGGCGAAAAGCAGGAGGACAGCAAATATTTCTATTCGATATCAGTGATGGTATCTGATGATGGAAAGGCGAGCTGTACCTTTGGGGAGCTTGATTCAATGCAGAGCTATGCGAATCTTATAACTTTGCCGAGAAACAGCGGAATGGAAAATATAACGCTTATGCCGATAAGCGGTGATGATGGCAGTATTTATGTGCCTAAGACGATGCTTGGCATAAATGCGGCGGCGAAAAACAGCCAGAATGCTCAGGATTTTGTGAAGACTATGTTTAGTCAGGATGTGCAGGATTCACTTCATAATGGGTATCCGCTTAACAGGAAATCGTTTGATGATATTTTTGTGGTTGATCCGAAGCTTGTGGCGGATGATGGCGGGTTTATGTATTATAGTTCTGTAGATGAGGATGGGAATGAGAGTAGTCGTGTTACTTATGTGCCGACGGATGAGCAGAAGCAGCTTCTTAAGGACTGGATAGAGCGGGCGGATGTGCCGTATATCAGCGACAAAGTGCTTGAAGATGCGGTAATCGCAGAGGGCGAGAAATACCTTGACGGGGAGCAGAGCGTTGATGACGCGGTTGGGGCGATAATGGATAAGGTGATGATTTATGTTGCGGAATAAAATATTAAGAAAATTTAAGGCAATAAAGGATGTTGTTTAAGATTTTCTGAATGTTTGGAAAAATGCAAGGGCGGCGCTTTTTCATGGGTGTCGTGAAAGGTTTTGGGCAGCCGTCCGAATTTGTACGAAATATACAAAAACGCGGTGCAGTGCTCCGCAAGGCACCGCTTATTTTGTATATTTCTCCCAAATTCTATGTTGTGGTGTGGGACTTATGTAAGGCTTAGAGGTAGTTGTAATGGCGGTAGGGTTTCGCAGCCGTCCGAATTTAGTCAAAATATATAAAATCGCGACTTGGTGCGCGATGCGAATCGTCGCGTATTTTATATATTTTGCCTAAATTCTATGTTATTGAATAAGAATGTCAATTATATATATTTTGCCTAAATTCTGCGTTATTAAGTTAGAATGTGAGGGCGGTGGAGGATTGAAGTATAAGAAATTATAGTAAAAAGGAGTGCAATAAATAAGATGAAGAAAAGTATGATTATAGTTGGTGTTGCTGTGTGTATGGTTTTGGCGGCTTGTGGAAAAGAGAGTGGCGAGGGTGGCGTTGATGTGATAAATTTTCAGGCTGCGGGGGCGGAAACAGATGTGCAGCAGACTGAAAATATGGAAAATACAGCCGAAAATCAGGCAGACGCAAGCGAGAGTGGGCAATCGGCTAATGATGAGCTGGTAGGTGATATTGAGTCGATAGAAGACGGCGGTTTTACGATATCGAAGGTAGAGACTGAGGAAAAAGATGACGGAGTGGAGATAGCGGTTGCAAGTCTTGAGGACAAGGTATTTGTGCGTGTGACATATAGCGCCTCTACAAAGTTTGTTATGTGTAATGTAATAGACGGGGTTAATGGTCAATATACAGATGCTGCGGCGTCTGATTTAGAAAAGGGAAGACTGGTAAATATGGAAGGAGTATATGAGGGTGGAGAATTTGCGGCGCAAAAGGTCACGATTTACGATTTTAATGATTAACTGGTTGCCTTATATTTTGGCATAGGCAAATCCAGCTGACTATCAGGGTATAAGGCATAGGTTATAAGGCATATGGCGCAGTGAATATGAAACATTTTTGCAAGAGTGTCATGAAAATGTATAAGTCATAGGATTATAAGACATACGGTACAGGAGGACGGCATACGGTTTTGAAGATTAGGATTAAGCGGATACGAGTTAAAGAATATATTGCCTTTTTGGGTTTTGTAGGGGTTAGTCTTGCGGGGGTAGCGGTATTTGTTCTGCTTCCGTTTGGTGATGTGGTAAGGCGTTCATTTATGACGACAATGTCAGAAAAGTATGTTGGGCTTGAAAATTACAGGACGGTAGTGACAAATCAGGCGTTTGTGCTTGCCGTAAAAAATACTGTAAAGTTTATTGGAGTGGCGTTGCCGATATTGGTAATTTTGGGGCTTTTGGCGGCGCTGGTGCTTAGTAAGTTAAATGACATAAGTGTCATAAAAAGCCTTTATCTGTTTCCGCTTGCTCTGCCTACGGCGACGGTGGTAATCGTGTGGAGAATGTTTTTTTACAGGCAGGATTTTGAGAGTCTTGTCATAAGCTATATCTGGAAAAACCTTGGCTACACCATAGTTTTATGGCTTGCGGGCATAGCGGCAATTCCCAATGAGCTTGTGGAGGCTGCAAAGGTGGATGGCGCTGGCAGCATCAGATGCTTTTGGTATGTCAAGCTGCCTTGTTTACGCGGCAGCCTGTACACTATAGTAGTGCTGTCATTCCTAAACTCATTCAAGATATACCGCGAGATATATTTAGTCGCAGGCTCATATCCTAATTCGGAGATTTACCTGCTGCAGCATATTTTCAATAACTGGTATGTAAACCTCTCAATGGACAAGCTTACGGCGGCGACGGTGCTAGTCAGCGGTTTCCTGTTTATTTTCATAATAGTACTGAACCGTCTATGGCAAAAAGATAGTTAACTTTATATTTTTATATCTGTTGTGGTGATTGCTAAATCCAACAAGGTTTTGACTAAGTCCACAATTCCGAAAAAGGACAAATTTATTAAAACTGAGAAAAGCAATAAGAGTGATGATACATGATAAAACGCATTATATACGGCTTTACAGGTTTTACCGTCAAGCTGATATTCATAGCCGCAGGAATTATAATATGCCTGCCCGTCCTAATGGTAGTGACAGGCTCGGTAATGGGCGAAAGCGACCTGCTGGAGTTTTTAGCCCCCGTATTCCGCGACGGCAAAGGCTTTGTCGGCTGGACAATCCTGCCGCAAAGCCCTACAATTGACAACTATATAAAGCTGCTGATACGCACGCCGCAGTTTTTTATTTTATTTTGGAACTCGGTAAAAATAGTCACGCTTATTCTTCTAGGACAGCTCATAGTGGGTATACCAGCAGCGTGGGGGTTTTCGGTATATTCGGTGCGCGGAAAAAACATCATATTTACGCTCTATGTAGTGCTTATGCTACTGCCATTCCAAGTTACAATGCTTTCAAGCTACCTCATACTGAAACAGCTTGAACTTTTTGACACACATTCAGCCGTAATTTTGCCCGCCATATTCAACACATTCCCGATATTCGTCACATACTGCGGCTTTAATTCAATTCCCAAGCCGCTTATTGAGGCGGCGCGCATAGACGGCGCGGGTGAGCTGTATATTTTTTTCAAAATTGGGCTTCCGCTCGGCAAAGGCGGCATAATGTCGGCGCTTGTGCTGAGTTTTCTCGAATACTGGAATATGATAGAACAGCCGCTTGCGTTCATCAAGACGAAAGCCTTCTGGCCGCTGTCCCTTTATCTGCCCGAAATCGACTGGACACAGGCGGGTTTTGCCTTCTGCGCTTCAGTAATTATGCTTATCCCCGCGATATTTGTATTCGTGATGGGACAGGACTATTTAGAGCAGGGGATAATATATTCGGGGCTGAAACAATAAAAAGTTTTAAGTTTGAAAAAGACACGAACAAAGAAATACTAAGTTTATTTATAAAAATGATAAGAAGGCGTATTTTTCACAAAATGTCGTATCGCGCAAAAAAGTTAAAAGCGAATGACATTCATGACGCTGTATCTTATAAAAATACCGATAGTGGATATAAACTTGCGTTATGTCTATAGATACAGCACATAGAAGAGAAGCGTGGGAGTGATTATAATGGAAATGTTGACGGATGAAAAAGTTGTAGAGCTTGGAAAACAGAGAATAAGGAAATGGGGAAAGGCTTTTGTAGTTTTTCTCGTGCTGATGTGGGTATTTACAATCGTGTCAAAGGCAGTTTACATCTCAAAACTCCCGCGCGTCACCACGCAGGCACCCGAAAAGCGTTATATCGAGCATACCGTAGAAGCGGACGGCATAGTAATTACAGGCGGGGAGCGCGCAGTCAACACGCTTTTAGGACTTAGAGTGTCAAGTCTTAATGTTCAGGAGGGCGACTATGTGGAAAAGGACGCGCTTCTGTTTACGATAGACCTAAATGATTTGACGGACATCATAAGCGGTAAAGAGTTGGAGCTTGCGCAACTCCAATACAGGCTTGCTGACACGCAATTTAATCAAATTATAGACTCACAGAAAAAAGAAATTTCCATACTATGGGCGCAGGAGGATTATGACAACGCCGACAAGGAAACGCAGACTGCGATAGACCGCGCGCAAAAAGAATTGCTTGACGCGCAGACGGAGCTTGCCAAGCACTTGGCAAAACCCGCGCCGTACACATCAGACAGCGCCAGAGAGGAGGCGTGGGCTGATTACAACGACTGGCGCAATCAAGGTTATTCCATAAGCGACCAAATAACCGCCAAGACGCGCGAGCTTGAAAGCCTAAAAGAGCAGCTTCAGGATGTAGAAGCTGAAATCAGCAAAAATCTGTCCAATGAAACCGAAGAAACCCAAGAAAGCAATGGGGAACAGGAAAATAATGTTTCCCAAGAAAATGATGAAGCTGCTGCGGAACTGTCAGAGAAGAAATCCAAGCTGGAAGAAGAAATAAAAAAAGCAAATAGCGACTTAAATTCCCTAAATGACAATCTCACAGCCCACGAACGCGACACAGTTTTAGAACCCGACTATTCCGCCGAAGAACTCGAATACGATACATGGCAAAAGACAAAAGCCGCTTTAGAAGATGCAGTATACATTGCCCAAAACGCCTTGGACGATGCATATCACGCGCGCAATATAACGCTTCAGCAAAAAGCGCGTGCTATCGCCAGTGCGGAAGTCACAACTCCTGCCGATTCGACAGGCGCGATATACGAAATGCAGATTGCCCAATTGACTACAGAATTGTCGCGGCTATACGACATCAAAAACAAAAAAGGCGAAATAAAAGCCGCAAACGACGGTTTTGTCTCAAAAATACAGCTTACAGTAGGCGGGCGCACTACAGATACAGCCTCAATCCTGCTCACAGATGCCTCAGTTCCCACACAGTTTCAATTCAGCATCACAAAAGAGCAGGGCAGATACCTTCATTTAAACGACACCTTCGAGCTAAAGCTAAACGGCACACTCGCCCCAATCGAAGCCACAGCCGACTACTACACCCCAAACGCCACAGGCGGCTATGACATAATATGCAAGCTCCCCGAAAACACAGCGCAAGTAGGCACAAGTGGCACTATCACACGCAAAGTCCAAGGCGACCTGCAAAACCTTACAATACCTGCTGATGCCGTCCACACTGACCAAAACCAGACAAATTTTGTCTACATTCTAAACGAAAAGTCAGGCATATTAGGCAGCGAATACTATGTCACAAGCCTAAAAGTGGAAATAAAAGACAAAAACAACACCTACGCTTCCATTTCCGAAGGCACAATATCAGGCGACACCCAAATCATCACCTCCTACACCGACGAAATAACCCAAGGCACAGCCGTTCGCAAAGATGATTAATGCCGCAAAAATGACTTGAAAACATTACAAAATCCATTATAATGAAAATAAATAAAGCAGTAGGAGGCGGCACATGAATACTATACCTGTTGAAGATATGAGCAATACATTTTTAGAACATTCCATGGTGATAAACAACTTTATCATTAAAGTCGGCAGCCAGATAAAAGACAGCTTATGCCGCGTATTTGGCGACAGTGTCCAATACCAGTGGGCGGAAAATAATAATGATGTTATCGTTCCCGACGCCTCAATCATATGCAATATGCGTGACCGAAAAAATGTATCCTTCACAGGCATTCCCAGATTTATAATGGAAGTCTTATCCAATGCCACAGAGGATTATGACCGCAATGAAAAAATGCAGATATATTGCAAAGCCGGCGTGTCCGAATATTGGATTGTTGATTGGAGAAAAAAGCAGATTGAAATATACCTGTTTGACGGCAAGCCCGACGGGAGCCTGTATTCCTATTTATACAAGACAATCACAAAAGAAAATAAAGACGAGCTCCAAATAGTGATGTTTCCCAATTTAAAAATAACCTTTGATGAGTTATTTGACTTCGGCTGATTAGAATAAAAAACGGAGGAACAATATTTTGCGCACATTTACTTTTGACAAAAAATCACTGATTTCCCTGCGTGCCTCCACAGGCGGCTATCAAATGAAGTTTTTCACTGAGGATAGAAAATATTTCGTAAAAGCGCAAGCCATAATATCGGGCACAGTTATGGAGGATTGGCTTGTAGAAGTTATAGCCTCAAAAACGGCAAAACAGCTTGAAATACCATGCGTAGAGCAGACTGCCTGTAAGATTATATATCTGGGGCACGAATACAAAGGCGTATTTTCCAAAAATTTTGAGCTTGAAGGCAAATCCTTCAAGTCCTTTGAAACACTGCTAAACGAGAATTATCTTTCAACCAATAGTGATAAATTTATAAAACTAACCTCATCAGAAAAGCTGGATTGGTGTGCGCTTCAGCTTTCAAGGCTATGTGGCATAGAATATGCAAGGAGCCTGAAATATATGCTTGACTTGGCTGTGCTGGACTGTCTTGTAGGCAATATAGACAGGCACACCCGCAATTTTGGCATTTTTTATAATAATGTAACCTCCGCCTACGAGCTGCCGCTGATTTTTGACTCAGGCATGGGACTTTTTGAAAACGATTATTATAAGGACAGTTACAAAAGCTATGATGAGGCAATGCGCAACTGCTATATCGCACCATACGGCGAAGACCCATTTGACATGGTGGACATATTGGAAAAAAATTATTCTATAAGCGGCATATACGATTTTTCAAAACTTGTTCCTCCGCAACAGATGCCAAACAAATTCGCGGAAGAATACATCAAAAAAATATATGAAAAAGTCAAAAATCTATAATTAAGCGCTATCCGCGCCGCAAGGCAGCAGAATGAGAGGAACAATGGAACGCGAATATTTCATCAAAAATCTGGAAGGCGTTATGTACTATCAGGACACGCCGCTGTTTGAATTTAAAATAGAAGACCGAGAGCTTGTCCATTATAAAGACATAAGCCGCCTAAAATATTACCCATGCGAGCCGCGCATGAATGGCGTATCATACACCAGTATAAATAATTTTTTCCGCCGCCGCGTAGTTCCAGATTATGCACAGGACATCCGCGACTATCTCACAGCAATAGGCTTGGACACCTACGACTTTGAAGAACTCATAAAACGAAACAACGGCTATAACCACCTCGATTTCTTCTGGGTAAAATTCAAAGACATAGGAGCCCAAAGCTGGCACGACATATGCACACAGGTCTATCCGATATATAAATAACCACATTTAATATATTTTTATTAGCAAAAAAATATATCCTTATTAATTAACCAAGCCCGAGCAGGAAAATATATCCTATGAAGCCCTTTTGGGAGCGTCGGCACTTAGCGAAGAAAGCTGTAAAAGCGTAGCTCCTTTTACAGCGCCTCTGAGCTTAGTGCCGCTACGCTCCCAACTAAGCGCAAGCGGGGCTGAATAGGATATATTTTCCTGTTCGGGCGACCTCATGCCCATTACCCCATCAACACCAAACAAAAACATTAGAAAAAACCAGTTGCATTTTTCCCTCCCCTGTACTAAAATAATTCACAGATTAAAACAGAAAAACAAAAATCCAAAAGAGCCACACCATACGGCAGCGGCAGAATGAGAGGAAAAAATGATAAAAGAATATTCCCCAAAGGAAATCGAAAAAAAATGGCAGGACATCTGGGACAATGAAAACGCATTCAAAGCAGTACTAGACAAATCAAAGCCTAAGTATTACGCGCTCGTAGAATTCCCCTACCCGTCAGGACAAGGCCTCCACGTAGGCCACCCGCGCCCCTACACAGCCATGGACATAGTATCAAGAAAAAAGAGAATGCAAGGCTACAACGTACTCTTTCCAATGGGCTGGGACGCGTTCGGACTTCCCACAGAGAACTACGCCATCAAAAATAAAATCCACCCCAAAATTGTCACCAAAAACAACGTAGCCCACTTCAAAGACCAGCTCAAAGCTCTCGGCTATTCCTTTGACTGGTCAAGGGAAATCAATACCACAGACGAGAAATACTATAAGTGGACACAGTGGATTTTCCTCCAGCTTTTCAAAAAAGGACTCGCCTACAAAAGCGAGATGCCGATAAACTTCTGCACCTCATGCAAAGTAGGACTTGCAAACGAGGAGGTAGTAAACGGCGTATGCGAGCGCTGCGGCTCAGAAGTAATCCGCAAAATGCAGTCGCAGTGGATGCTCAAAATTACGGACTACGCCGACAAGCTCATAGAGGGACTTGACCATGTAGACTACATTGAAAAGGTGAAGGTATCGCAGAAAAACTGGATAGGACGCTCAGAAGGCGCGGAGGTAAACTTCAAATTAAAGAACAAGGAAGAAATTCTCACAATTTACACCACAAGACCTGATACCCTTTTCGGCGCGACATACATGGTAATCTCGCCCGAGCATCCGCTGATTGACAAGTACAAGGACGAGATAAGCAATTATGATGAGATAATCGCATACCGCGAGCAGGCGGCGAAAAAATCCGACTTCGAGCGCACAGAGCTTGCAAAGGACAAAACGGGCGTTTGTATAAACGGCATTTCGGCAATAAACCCTGTCAACAACAAGGAAATCCCTGTTTGGGTATCAGACTATGTACTTATGTCTTACGGCACAGGCGCAATCATGGCAGTGCCCGCACACGACACAAGAGACTGGGACTTTGCAAAGAAATTTAACCTGCCTATTATAGAAGTAGTAGCGGGCGGCGATGTCCAAAACGAGGCGTTTACGGATGTGGCTACAGGCACGCTCTGCAATTCAGACTTCTTAAACGGCATGGAAGTAAAGGACGCAAAGGCCGCAATCATCAAGTGGCTTGAAGAAAAGGGCATAGGACACAAAAAGGTAAACTACAAGCTGCGCGACTGGGTATTCTCACGCCAGCGTTACTGGGGCGAGCCTATTCCAATCGTAAAATGCCCTTGCTGCGGTTATGTGCCGCTTGACGAGAGCGAACTGCCGCTTAAGCTTCCCGAGGTGGAAAGCTATATGCCGACAGACACAGGCGAATCGCCCCTTGCGGCGATGCGTGACTGGGTGGAAACCACCTGCCCCAAGTGCGGAGGCAAGGCGGAGCGCGAAACGGACACAATGCCGCAGTGGGCGGGTTCATCATGGTATTTCCTGCGCTATATCGATCCCGACAACGAGAATGAATTTGCAAGCAAAGAGGCGCTTGACTATTGGATGCCCGTAGACTGGTACAACGGCGGCATGGAGCACACCACACTCCATCTGCTGTATTCAAGGTTCTGGCATAAATTCCTCTACGACCAGGGCTTAGTGCCCTGCAGCGAGCCATACATGAAGCGTACCTCGCATGGCATGATTTTAGGTGAAAATGGCGAGAAAATGTCAAAATCAAGGGGCAATGTGGTAAATCCCGACGATGTCGTAAACGAGTACGGCGCGGACACGCTTAGGACATACGAAATGTTTATAGGCGCGTTTGATTTGAGCGCCGCATGGAGCGCGGAGGGCGTAAGAGGCTGCCGCCGTTTCCTCGACAGAGTATGGAAATTACAAGATATGCTCACAGACGGCAAAGGCTATCGCCCCGAGCTTGAGACAAAAATTCACCAGACCATCAAAAAGGTCACAAACGACTTTGAGAGCCTCAAATTTAATACGGCTATTGCGGCAATGATGTCACTCGTAAACGATTTTTACAAGGCGAACAGCATTACGAGGGACGAGTATTCGACGCTCATTATCCTGCTCAATCCCGTAGCTCCCCACATCACAGAGCAGCTCTGGGAAAATATTGGAAACGCCGGCAGAGTATATCAGCAGAAGTGGGCAGAGTATGATGAGGCAAAGACGGTCGAGACAAATGTTGAGATTGCGGTGCAGATAAACGGCAAAGTGAAGGCGACGCTTTTAGTAGGGCTCGACGAGGAGGAAACCTCCGTCAAGGAAAAGGCGCATGCAGTCCCCGCGATTGCAGACCTTATAAATGGCAAAAATATTGTCAAGGAAATATATGTCAAGGGCAGAATACTCAATATAGTGGCAAAATAAAACGCGCTTTGCCATATCACAGTTAAAATTCACAGCGCAGAGTAACAAAACTATGGACAAAGACAAAATTTTAACGCCAATGAACCATCGTGAAATAGATTATATGGCACAAAAGCTGTCGGGGTGCAATATCCCCGACGCTTTTTCGTGCGTGGAAATGCTTAACTGGCTTGAAGAAACAGGCAGCCGCGTATTCGACGACGACTTGATAATGGATTACGGCACAGACTGTCTGCGCCTCTATCTGATGTTTGAGACGACGCCGAAAGCAGACGACGCGCCATTCTATGAGAGTTGGCAGGAAAGCGCTCTGGAGGGGATATACAAGTTTCTTGCGCGCTACAGGCGTCTTATTCTCGCGGCGACATACCGGAATGAGCGGGGCGGCTATGATAGCACAGATGATGAGCAGATGAACGCGGCAGTATCACACGCCAAAATATCCATAGATGAAACAAAAAGCAAAATCGAAAAATACATAAGTCGCGGCAATACGCTGCCCAATCGGCACAACATAGTTTCGGCTCTTATGGAGCTGCAGAAGACGCTTCAAAATAAGCTGAAAATAAATGAAATCATTTCCACGCTGCACAGTCAAGCGATTGAAGAAGCGGTACCCAAAAATTCCCCCCAATCAGCTTCTAACATAGGAAATGTAAAAAGGTCAAGTAACTTCGCTGTTGTCAATGCCAATCCCTGTATTTCAGAAATCTGTAGGGATTATATCGCGCTGCTCGCTCAATTTGCCCCGAATATATCAAAAACGCTTTGGAACGAGATAAACTGATGCTTATGTTGATAAGACATGGCAAAAACAGGAAAAACCAATAAAAATTTTTATAAAAAAACGCAAATCGTCTAGGCAGGCTTATAAATTTGTATTATAATATTTCTGGTTGTAATTAATGCCTTATGAATAAATCGGGTAACGGAATGTCTGATAATACGAATAAAAACGCGGTTGAATATGACCTTGCGACGATAAAGCGGCTTATGAAAGGCAGGAAGCGCCTTAATCCTAAGCTCGCGCAGGAAATTTATTATAAGCTCAACCGATACAACATACAGTTTAAAAGCTTCAAAGGTGAAGAATTTTTAAATGAGCTGGAGCATAACCTTACGGAGAGGCAGAAACAGGCTGCAGATAAGCTCTTGCTCGACCAAAAGCGCCGCCGTCATAAAAGAGAGCGTTTTTTCAGGCTCAACAAATATATACTGACGGCAGTTGTGGCAGCACAGCTAATATTGTGCCTTGTCATTTTAAACTGGAACATAATACTTGACATAAGGACAAGCTATGGCGTCCGGCAGCTTCAGGCAAAGATTTCCGGCACAAACATTGAAAGAGAAACGCTGTCATCCGCAGCAGAAGATGAAAAAAGCAGGGACGAGGATGATGAAAACGGTTCAAATAAAAATAATGCCGACGAAGCTAATCAAGACAAAAGTAATGAAAGCGTGAACGATACCGACAAGCAGGGCGAGGTCAATCAGCCCAAGGTAATGGATAAATTTAGCATGCTTTACAGGGAAAATCCTGATTTTGCAGGATGGCTTAGAATAGACGGTACGAGGATTGATTATCCCGTAATGATGCGCGATGGCGACAATGACTATTATCTCGACAAAAATTTTTTGCAGCAGGAGGATAAAAACGGTCTGCTGATACTTGACTACAGGAGTGATGTGCTTGCAAGCGGGCAGAATATCATTATTTACGGACACAATATGCACACAGGCGTCATGTTTGGCACGCTCGGCAGATATAAGGAAAAAAGCTTCTGCGAGGAGCATCCCGTCATAAGCTTTGACAGCCTGTATGAGGAAAATGAATATAAGGTTATCGCGGCAGTTCTCACAGAGGTTGCATATGAGGATGAGGATGTGTTCAGATATTACGACGCGATTGATATAAGCACACCGGAAAGCTTTGATGAGTTTAGGGAAAATATTTTAGGCAGCGCGCTTTATACGACTGATGATTCACTGGAGTACGGAGATTCCTGTCTGGTTCTTTCCACATGCGACAATCACGCGCAGGACGGCAGATTTGTGGTAGTGGCAAAAAAAATGCCAAAGGAATAGACGATATACTATATGAGCCGCTAAAACGGCAGGAGGAATGTCATGTATCGAAAATTAAAAAATTTGCTTGGCATCAGCTTGATAATTCTTGCAGTTTTGATTGCGCAGCTTCCAATGCCGGAGTCAAGCGCGGAGACATCGTCTGGCGCATCGCCTGTCACAGTTACTTTCAACATGAACGGCGGCAGCTATAACGGCAAATATATGGGGTATTCTCTTGACGGAAAGACGCCTGTGGCTGTTTTAGATAAAAATGAACTGATAAGCGAATTTCCACTTGAATCGGCTGCATCATACAGCGGTTACAAAACAGTAGCGGATACATGGTATACGGACGATGAATGTCTGAATGAATTTGACAAAAAGAGCAAGATTAGCAAAAGTATTACATTATATAAAAGATGGTACAGCGTGACGGAAGACGGTTTTTATCTCAATCCCGACAAAACGGTGCTTTATAAATATGCAGGCAGCGGAATAAGCATAGAAATACCTGAAACGGTAGAGACGATTGCCGCAAACGCGTTTGACAAGCTTGACGGAGTGAGAGGGATAACGCTTGCGCCTAACATCAAGACTGTGCAGGAGAATGCATTTAGCGGAGTGGATAAACAGGATAGCATCATATATGTCTATGATACGGGCTCCATGCAATCGGAGCTGCTTGGCAAGCGGCTTGATGATGAGTATGGACAGCTTGTTCACAGCGCATATCTTGACATGGAGGAAGTCGAGGAAATGGCAGGCATTGATTATATGCTTCCTGAAACCTCAAGTGAAAAATCGGCAAAAAGCGCGGCGTCTACGGTAAATAATTACAAAACAAGCACAGCAGCGCCTGTAGCGAAGATAAATAAGGAAGATACAACAGGCACGAAAGTTAATAGTGAAAAAGAAAGTGAAACAGAGAAAACGACAGAAGCGGCAGAGGCAACAAAGGCAGCAAATGAAATAAAAGAGCAAACAGAAGAAACAAAAGAAACAGCGGAAACAAAAGAAATAGCAGAAACAAAGACAACCACAAATGCAACTGCTAAAACAAGTGAGAAAACAGAAGAAACCAAAGAAACAGAAGTGACAAAAGAAACCGAAGTAACAAAAAAAGAAACGGAAACGGCAAATACAACAAAGGCTACTGCGCCAATATCTACTGCAAGCTCGAATACGCAAAATGCCACAATAAAGAAAAATACGCAATCCACCAGTTCTACAGTAGATAAAAACACACAATCCGCAAGCACCACAGTAGAGAAAAGCGCTCAGTCAACAAGCACCACAGTCAACAAAAACACACAAGCTGCCAATGCCACATCAGATAATAACACTCAGTCGCAGCTTGCAAGCGCTACAGTGGAGAAAAACACTCAGCCAACAAGCACTACAGCCAACAAAAACACGCAATCCGCAAGCACAGTAGAGAAGAAAAGCACACAATCTGCAAGCGCCCCTAAAAGCAGCGAGCATGTGCTTGATTCCACGCCAAAGACAGGCGATGCCGTTCAGTATCGCTTACTGATTGCCATATGCCTATTTTCAGCAGGCGCGTTGATGCTCCTCACCGGTAATGGAAAAAAGCGGAAATCTGCTGCATTTTAGAAATATCATCAGCACTTGAATATTTTTTCAAAACGGAAATAATTAAATCAACATCATTTTTAGTGAAAGAAATGTTGTTTTCCTTACTAAGCTTTGACAGCGACATAAGGAATGATAGCATTTCTTTTTGATTTTTGGCATTTACAGAGCTGCTCATGGCAAAAAGCTTTTCAAGAAAATCAAGCTTTGCCTTATCTACTCCCGCAAGCTCAGGGTCATTCATCCATTCATTGACTTTACTCATAAAATTTCCTCCCATTTTGGCGCGTCTTCAAATCCAATACCCCATAAGGCTAATTCTGCCGCAGCCGTTATGTCTGCTTCATTGAATTAAAAAGCTGCATCATCTCATTTATGTCAATTCCGTCAGACATTGCTCCAAAATCCATATTCATATCAGGATTAATACTCTGAAAAAGCTCAAGCATCTGCTGCATTTCTTGGACGCTTTTCATGGTATGTACCGCAGACATAAACTGATTAAAAAATTTCTCTTCAGATGGGGCAAGGTAACGGTGTACGGCATTGTATATCTGCTCAAGATTGTCGCTCATGTCTGTTTTTTCATTGTCGGGCGCGTTGCAGGCATGGATGTCACAGGCAGGCGGCCGACCGCCTGAATTTATGACGGACAGCGTATGCTTTAATTCCATGTATTTAATTACTGCCGGCAGCATATTGGCGCTGTTGTTGTCTATAAAAGGAAGCAAAGACTTTAAAATCTGGATATGGTTTGTCGTATAAAAATGGTCGAACGCTAAGACATAATCGTTGTCATCCATTGAATAAAGCCTCCAAACTCCATTGTTTCTATAAATCTTATGTCCAAACGCGGCTCAAAATTACTTAAAAAGCTCGAAGAGCCCGCTGCTGTGTGCAACGGACTCTCCAAAATGCAGCTTAGTTGTTGCAGCCGCAGCCTCCGTTGCCACAGAAGCAAGAGAGAAGGAGCAGAATCCAAATCAGGCTGCAGCAGCTATTGCCATCGCCGCCGCCAAAATTGTTTATGGGGCTGATGCCGTTGTTGTTTCCGCAGCCTCCGCAGCAGCAAAGAAGAAGCAGAATCCAAACCCAATTGTTAACCCCACCGTTATCAGAAATAGTAGATGTTCCGTTACCGCAGCCGCACTGGCTGGCTGTCAAATCGCTCATAAGTAATCCTCCGTTTAAGAAGCTTTTTCTATACTATATGCGCAGTTCCTAAATGTGTTACCCAAATTTAAAGCCTCTTTTTGTGATTTTGCCTGTTCATATTTACAGACAGATGCACATAATCAGCCACTGACGGAAGACTTTGAAGATTATCTGCTATAAAAAAGAAGCTATAAAAAAGAAAAATTATCCATTTACAATGTTCTTTAATAAGCGTATAATAAATTTATCTAAGCAAGGCATACTAAGGGAGAACTAAATGGCAGAAGAAATCAAAGTAAAACGCAACACCAAGGACAGTGTATTTGCAGACCTTTTTCAAGACAAGAAAAATTTACTAAAGCTGTATCAGGCTTTACATCCGGAGGACAAGGACATAACAGAAGATGAACTTGATATCGTAACACTCGACAATGTCCTAACCGAAAATCTGTACAATGATTTAGGCTTGACAGTGAGGGGCGACAAAATGCTCATATTGACGGAGGCTCAATCAACATGGACAGTAAATGTTATAATCAGAATGTTGGAGTACATAGCCCAGAGTTATCGTGAATATTTTGACAAGACCGGGCAGAGCCTGTACAAAAGTAAGCCTGTCATAATGCCAAAGCCGGAGTTGTACATTATATATGTGGGTGAAAGGGGAAGCAGACCTGATATAATTTCACTTTCCAAAGAATTTTTCAATGGAATGGATATAGACATTGAAGTAAAGGCGAAAGTGATATATGAAAATGACAGCGAGGACATCATCAACCAGTATATAATATTCTGCAAGGTCTTTAATGAGCAGCGGAAGCTATACGGTATGACAGAGTTTATGCTAAAGGAGACCATCAGGATATGCAAGGACAGGAATATCCTGCGGGAGTATCTTATAAGCAGGGAGAAGGAGGTTATAACGATTATGACAAGTCTGTTTGATAAGGAACGCATAATGGAAATATATGCTAAGGATATGGCAAGGGAAGCAGCAAAAGAAGCGGCAAAAGAAGCAGCAGAAGAAGCAGCAAAAGAAGCAACAAAGAAGGCAACGAATGAGGTAACGAAGAAAAATGCGGCGCTTATGTTAAGGAAAGGCAGAGTAAGTATTGACGAATTAGCTGAATTTTTTCCGGAGCTGTCGCAGGACGATATAAAGGAACTGGAAGAAGAAGTTTTCCAGATAAAGTAAATCTTGGATATGTGTTATAGCCGATATATAAATATTAGAAGAAATAGAAAACCAAAACAGAATATATGTATATCAAAGTAAAAAGAAGTTAGATGAGTAAAATCACTGGCTTCTTATCTTATGTGGAAATATGAAGAAGCTGTAAATCGGGTTATTAGCTTCTTTTTTTAGCCCGGTGGGAGCCGGAGTATAGATGAGCCCAAAATCAAAGACAGGCATACGGAAAGTGCCACTGACAAGAGGATTCAGTTAGTATTTTATGGTTGCAGAAAAAGAAAAGTAGTGGTATTATACCAATAGAGAGTGAGCGTTTAGGCATATATTTGTATTATGTAAACAATTTAAAGTGTATAATTATGTCGTTTTATTAGAAGCAGAAGGGAAGATAGAATGACTGAAATAAGATGGACTGTCGAGGGCAGGCGGTTTAGCAGCCGGGATGAGTACGAAGCAGCCCTGCGTGACAAGAAGCTTATTGATTCCATTGCTGAAAATTTCAATAAGGATGACCCGAAGGATATCGAGCGCGTATACAACGAACTGCAGAGCGGCAGATATCGGTTTGAGACCATAGTCGGCAGACAGTTTGACGACAATATATATGAGCTGCATGAGCGGATAAAAAAGTCCGAAGCTGAAAAGCTTGAACACGAGCGCATCAAAAAGGAAAGGCACAAGCGTCCTAAGCAGGCGAAAACGGACAGGCAGCCAAGGACGCGGGCAGCCAAAGCCGCGAAGACAGCTCCAAAAGAAAAAATCAGCATAGAGGATTTTGACCCTGATATGCGGCAGGAGATTTTGAAGGTTATCAAGCAGAAAGAGCGCGGGCGAAAGCTGGTGACGGCGGCATGCGTGCTGATATGTATTTTCTGCTTCGGTTATCTGGGCATATATTATCAGGCTTCAGCCAAAAGCTCGCAGGAGTTCGATGAACTTGCGCAGTTGAAAGGCAGTACCTCATATGCGGCGCAGGGGCGCGGCGTGAAAATACACTATACGGACGAGGACGCCGACACGCCCGACATCCTGCCCGAATATGAAACACTATATAATAAGAACAAAAGGCTAATAGGATGGCTCAAAATAGCCGATACAAATATTGATTATCCTGTTATGCAGACCGTTGACAATGAATATTATCTTGACCACAATTTCAATCAGGAAACGGACAGCAACGGCTGCATATTTATGGACTACCAATGTGACGCCGTTCGTGGCAATGACAATTACATACTTTACGGACATCATATGAAATCAGGCAAAATGTTTGGCTCGCTCAACAAATACAGCCAACAGTCATATTATGAGAACCACAAGACCATACAGTTTGACACCATTTATGAAAAAGGCAAGTACGAAGTAATGTATGTGTTCCGTTCCAAGGTATACTCTGAGGAGGATGTAAACTTTAAATATTACCAGTTCATCGATGCCGGCTCGGAAAAAGAGTTTGACTCATATATCAGTGAGATGGCGAAGATGTCACTGTACGATACAGGAGTAACCGCAAGCTACGGCGACAGGCTCTTGACCCTGTCCACCTGCGATTATCAGGAGAATGAGGGCAGATTTGTAGTAGTTGCAAAAAAGATTTCGTAGCGAAAATCTAAAATTAGATGAGGAGAAACAACATGGCTAAGAGCACAAGAAGAAGGAAAAATTATAAATTGAGAAAGAGAGTAATGCGGACAGTATCGGCACTTACTATGGTAATGGCAGTGACTGTAGCGGCTATACCGGTGGAGCGGTATGGTACGATGGAAGCGGCAAAATCGTCAACGGTAATTATTTCGGAAGAGTATGAAAAGTTTGTTACGCAGCTTAATAATAGCAGTGAAGCAGGAAAGCCCGGTTCTTTGTTATTGTATGATAAGGCAAAAGAAGGGGAAAACGGATATGATGGGGATGATATAAATCTACAAAAGATTACTGAAGATGGGTTTGAAAGCTTATTTAAGGCTAAACAAAAAGACAATGATGCTATAATTACCGGCTATAATGGTGGTGGTGGTGGTGTCGAAGTAAGAGAGAAAGAATATTATGATTATGTTGTTTTTGACAATACATATATAAATAAGCTTAACGACTTATTGGAAGACAACAAAAGTAGTAGTGATAAAAAAGAAGAAACTTACACTATGACATTTGCAATAGATACTATTGGCTCTGAGGGCAGTACAGTAAAAAAGATAAAGACGGGTGATAGTGATGTTACATACCAGGGGGATAATTTAACCAGTAAAACCATTGATAATTATAGTGATGATTTAAAAGATGTTTTAAGCTATACTAATGCATATAAAACAATAATCGCAGGCGACAGCAATTATGTAAAAAACCTTCTTAATAGCCTAGGGCTTTATGACCAATACATACAGGATACTGTTACAGCATACAATTCGGAAGCGGATGATCTTATACGACGAATATCAGAAGCAAATGGCGCGGTAGATGAAGATGATATTTTAAAAGCAGATATTGAAGCACATAATGACAAAGTAGGAGGCACAGATGTAGAAAAAAAAATTGAAACAAAAACATATACATATAGCGAGTTATATGAGTTAAAAGGCCTTCAATTGGTAGAATTTACGATACTAAACAGAGCAACGGACGAAAAGCAAACAGAAAACCTTAAAGGTTTTACCCTTGCCAAATTTGGCGAATATAATGTACCTAAAAAAAGTGATGACGAGAGTTTGAGCATTAATATTACTGATGGACAGAAAAGAAGACTTGATGATTCCGGTTATTTGGCAGGAGGTTCTGTAACAATTAGGGGTATAGCAAGTAATGCATTTGATGAAAACCACAAAGGCACAGGCGCTTCCCCTCAAAGTATAACAAGTGTTACTATTAACAATCCCAAATTGGAGTTTATTGGTGCGAGTGCGTTTTCAGGATTAAATAATTTAGGCAGCGTAAATTTTGCCGATGCCGGAGGCTGTAGAATAATTGGAGATAGGGCATTTGAGGATTGCGGAAGCCTTACCACAGTGACATTTGGCGAATCAACAGTAGTGCTGACGACTATCGGAACAAGGGCGTTCAAGAATACAGCATTAAACACTATCGAATTTCCCAAGTCGGTAGTTAAAATCGGAGCCGACAGCTTTGCAAGCTCAAGACTTACCGATATAAAATTTACCGGTGGGAATTCACAAAAAATAGAGATAGGGAAGTACGCTTTTTATAATTGCTATAGGCTTCAAAATGGGGATTACTTTGACAGTGACAGTGAATACAAGATAATGACAGGCGCTTTTGCTTTGGACAGTGAAATGGGTACCAGTGCAGTAATGACTGAGTTTAAGTTTCCGGCAAACATGCCTAACATAATTACCGGTTATGAAAAAGAGCCTCAAGATAGTGGCAATAGTGAGAATGATTACATACTGGCAGGCAGGACGCGTCTGGAAACTGTTACAATGCCGGATAATTTAGCTCATGAGATACCTGATAATACATTTAGCGGGTGTGAGAACCTTTTAGCGGTGATTTTTCAGGAAAATGCGGGGAAAGCCAGTTTTATTCCGGAATTGTTTAATGATGTCGTAAATAATGACTTTCATGTAGAGGGACCTATGTACCAAGGACCGAGTGCGCCTTACGGTATAGCAATGCCGCGACAGTCCACATGGAATGCGAAAAACCACAATGGTAAATACATACCATACAAATACATGGATGAAAACAATGACGAGTGTTGGGAATATGGCATTGTGGATAAAAACACATCGGAAGCACCATATGTTGCGTCTGTCAGCACCACTGATGAGGGCGGTCCCACATTGATGCATGTTACAAAAAACCCTATGGCAAAAGATTCTGCTTTCGAAAAACGCAAGGAGCTGGAAATAGGAACAATCGGGGAAAAACGAATTAAAAAAATTGCGAGCAATGTCATTGATGAAGATATTCGGGATATGTTTTACAAGATAACTATTCAAAATGACAGCGTGGAAACAATAGAAGAAGACGCTTTCCGCGGTTTGAATTATTTGGAATGGGTGGAAATAGGCAATTCGGTACAAAGTATAGGCAATAATGCGTTTAGCGAGTGCCCATGGCTTGAAAATGTAGTGTTTAACCAGATTCCGTTTATGAATGAACTGGATGAAAACAGTGAGGAATGGACCAGATTGACGATTGCCGATGATGCCTTTGCGACGGGGTCGGATTATTTAACATTCCATGGCGCTGTCAATCCCAACTATGCCCCTCTGATTTATGCTAAGAGGGATAACAGCCACAGCTTGAACGGGGATAAGAAGCAAATTTGTTATAAATCGGATGCGCCTACTGCTATTGATTACACTACGGGTGACAGGCAATATGATCCGTATCATTTGACAGCTATACGCGATAACAAAAGTGGTGATATGACGCTGATTGACTATCCGCATTATGAGGATGTTGATTTGTGGAATCCGGAACTCAATAAGCACTTTACATCCGGTATAACTAAAGCGTTTGAGGAAAGATATGGGATACATAGCGGTACCGGAAATGAGGAAACTCTGTATGGCAATGCAGACAGTGTAGTATCACAGACGATTGATTTACTCATTTCTTCCGGAATCGACAGCGTTGATACTGTTAAGTATTTCACAACAAACAGAACGGACAACGAGCCGAATTTTGATTATTTTACTGCGTCATATTATACGAAAAAAGAAGACGAACCTGCTGCAACGGAAAAAGATCCTAGTAAAGGTAAATATTACGAACATAGTGAAGAAAGACCGAGTAAGATTAATGTAACATATGGCGCTAATAAAAATACTGATGTAAAAAGACTTTATTCGGATGAATCATATGTCGAGCTTTCAGGCAATGATGATGAGGTATCAATACCAGGACTTTTCAGTGGATATTTTGTTGAGTCCAACAGCGCTTCAAAAACAGCAGAGATTTTGGGTAGAAGCATGACGAGAGATGCCAATACCACCGGTACTGTAGTCGGCGGTCAATATGGCGGGCACACATTTATAGAAAATCATTTTTCAGGGAATGACAATCTTAAGAGTGTGAACCTTGGTTCGGTTATTTCTCTGCCTAATAATGCTTTTTATAGCTGTGAGAACCTGCTTAGCGCCAAGATAGGATCGGCTTTGACGAATTTTGGCGTGCTGCCGTTTAAGGACTGCAAAAATCTCTATTCAGTAGATACACAGGATAATGCTAAGTTTACATGTGACGAGGGGTCTTTGCTGCTCTTTGAAAATACGGAAAGCGGCGGGCGCAACCTTATTGAGTGCTTTGAAGGCAGAGGTAAGGGCAACGAGTATTCAAGCTCGGAGATAAGCGCAGCGGAGCTTGCGGGTACAACAAGCGTTTCAGAGGGAGCGTTTTCAAATTGTACCGAAATAGCCAGCGTTGATTTTAGCTCTTCGTCAATAGCGGAGCTTCCTAAGAACTGCTTTTATAAAAATCCAACTCTAAAGGAGGTAAAACTGCCGAGCACGATTTCGATTATTTCAGAAGATAGTATGACGGAGCTTACCAATCCGGTTGATTTGTATGTGCCGGCAAAGAATTGTTATATAAATGTTAATGCGTTTGACGGTAAGACTGCTGTAAGAATCCATGGCGTTAAGTATGAAAACGAGGAGGATGAGACATTAAGCCCATGCTACAAGGCATTTGTCGAATTGGAAAAGGCTCATGAATCCGGCGGAGAAGTAAATGATGAAAAGGGTGTTTTCCAGTTTTATGATATAGGCAATACCTATGTGGTTGAGTATGTCGGTCATGATTTGGAGCTTCTTACAGACAGGAATGGCGATCCCGCGACATATCCGGTGCATAGCCATGATGCCGCGCCGAGTCAGGTTGACGCGCCGCAAAGAACAGGCTATAGATTTGATCAGTGGATTTGCCGCGTAGGTGATAAGGTGCTTACGGGTGCTGACACATATACGGATGTAACTGAAGACAGAACAATCATAGCAACTTATGTTCAAGATCCAAGTTCTGTAGTGCCTGACGGCAATGAATATCAACTGACTGTTGTAGATGGAATGGCATTGATTGGCGGTAATCCTGTGACTACATTTCCGACGGCGGTAAATGGCGGAGAGAGCATACAGGTTTTGGCTAATGACCAGGAAAATTTCAAGGTGTGGACGGCAGTACAGGTAAATGAGGATGGTACGACTTCGGATTGTTCAGCATTGTTAGGCAATGCATCGGTATTTTCAAGCAGCTTTACAATGCCAAATGCTAATGCAACAGTTACGGCTAATTCAGCGATAAGCTCAGATGACCCTAACAACCCAAATAACCCTGACAATCCAAACAACCCGAATAATCCAAGCAACCCCGACGACGGTGACGATGGTGACGACAATAACAACGACGATGACAACAAGACAAAATATAAGCTCACAGTCAACTATGGTTCGGGCAGTGGCGAGTATGAGGCGGGCACGAGTGTGACAATATCCGCTTATGCGCCGGAGTCATCAAGCAGAGTGTTCTCAAGGTGGACATCAAACAATTCAAGCATTGGCTTTGCAAGCGCTACATCAGCGACGACTACATTGGTAATGCCTGCCGCGGACGCTACGGTTACGGCAAATTATAAGGCGCGCGTAGATGATGATGAAGATGAGGATGATGACAGCTCAAGGCGTCCAAACACCAATACGACGACCACAGTGACTAATCCAAGCGGCAACTCGGGCAATACTACAAATACCGGCAGCACTGTGACAAACGGCAACAACGGCGGCAGCAAGATTTATATTACCAAAAACGGAATATCAAACAAGGATTTGGCTTCCGTATCGGTAAGCGGTTCGACTGACAACTTTATAGTGAGGATTTCGGAGACTGACGAGGCGACGGCTGCGGCGGAGGAGGCGCTTATCAACAGATACGGCTCGCTTGACGGATTGGCGTACTTCCCGATGGATATTTCACTTTATGACTCGACGGGTCAAAACAAGATAACGGATACCTATGGACTTAATATAAACATTACGATGCCGATACCTGATGTACTTATACAATACGGCGGTAATTCGCGCGTAGCGGCTACGGACAATGGCAATTTGCAGGCGCTTAACCCTGTGAAGTTTACGACTATTGACGGTATTGCCTGCATTTCGTTTACGCCGCCTCATTTTTCACCGTATGTCATATATGTAGACACAAACAACCTGACAGCGGGACAGACGCTTGACTCTACGCCATCTACGGGCGACCCGATTCATCCTAAGTGGTTTTTCGCTATAGGTATGGCATGTATGTCAGTAGTATTGTTTGTCGCGAGTGACGGACGCAAGCGCAAAAAATATAAAACAGCCTGGTAAGGAGAAAATATGGATAGAAGACTGATACCACCGCTCGCGGCGACAGCCTTGCTTGGCATTATTACCGCGGTGGGCGTGACGCGGGGCAATGGCAGTGATGTGACTGCCGCAGGAGATGACAGATTTAGAATTGACGGAACTACCCTCAATGCGTATCTGGGAGATGACACCTTTGTCACGCTCCCTGATACGGTTACTGTGATTGGCGAAGAGGCATTTAGAGGCAATACTACATTGACTACGCTTGAGATACCCGACAGCGTGACGGCTATTTCATACAATGCCTTTAAGGATTGTACGGCACTGACAAGCATGATAATACCTGACAGCGTGACACGCGTAGGTCCAGGGGCGTTTGAAGGCTGTACAGCGCTTACATCTGTTGAAATCGGAGAAAATGTAAGCTCATGGGGCACAGGCGTGTTTGTCAACTGCAGTTCTCTGGATTCGGTGTATGTTGACAAGGATAACGAATATATTACGGCGTATAATGGCGCGCTTTACAATGGCAATATGACTATGCTGTATGAGGTTCTTCCCGCGCGCGAGGGTGATAATTATGTTATGCCCGATAGTGTCAGGGATATGGACACATATGCTTTTTGGAATCTGGTAAACACTAAAAATGTAAAGCTGTCTGACAAAATAACCGTAGTGCCTGCTTATTCTATGACGAATATGGGTTCAGTGCAGAATGTTATCCTCACCGATTCTGTGACTTCGATTGAAGATAAAGCGTTTGCGAACAACACAGCGCTTATGCAGGTGGGTATACCGGAATCGGTCACGAGTATAAATAAGACGGCGTTCAGGGACTGTCCGGAGGACATGATGATATATACCCAAAAGGGCACGACAGCGGATACTTTTGGCAAAAACAACAATATCACTGTCATTTATGACGCGCAGTATCCGCGCGACTTTATGGACAGCAATGTAAACATGGAGGAGCTTCCAAATACCGGCGACCGGGACAGTCAATCCACAACGGAAACTTCCGGAGCTGCTGAAAGCGAAAGCGGCAGTACTAATAGCAATGATAATGCGTCGGCAAACGGCAGCACTGGCAGCACCAATAGTACAGGCAATACTGTAGAAGGATATTCTCCGTCCGACGGTTGGTTATATGCGCCGGAAGGGTATGACAGTATTCTCGACGCGCCGGATGATGACAATGTGCTTGGTAAGACTGTTGTAGTCAATAATCAGGCTGTAATGCTTATGAATAATCATGACGGCACTGTTTACGGTGTGCCTGACGGCGTCAAGGCTGATGTAATGACTGAAGCTGAAGAGAAGAAACAGGAGGAGTCTGCTGAGACTCAGGAGACGGAGGAGGACGGGAGCAATACGGAAACGGAAGTTTCTGCCGATGGCGAAACATCAAGCAGCACAGATATGGATACAGGTATCAGCGTGACTATTGTTTCTGATACTTCCAAGCAGAACGCGTCAATACCGCAGAGGAAGTATTATAAGCAGAAGACGCTTACGAGTTTTGAGATTGACGGCGATATTCAGTCGATAGGGCGGCTTGCTTTCGCGGAGAGCGGGCTTAAGGCGATTGATATTCCGGATAATGTGACTTCGATAGAGTACGGTGCGTTTATGAACTGCAGCGCGCTTAGCGATGTCACGATACCTGATACTGTAGAGAGTATTGCGACTAGGGCGTTTAGCAATACGGCATGGCTTAATGAGTGGCTCAATGGTGACGAGGAGGGAACGGAAGACGATTTCCTCGTTGTGGGCGACGGCATATTGCTTGCGTACAGAGGCAGTGAGGAATATGTGACAATACCTGACGGCGTCAAGCAGATTGGCTCGGAAGTGTTTAAAGGGCATAGCGAGATTATAAATGTCGCGGTGCCTGAGTCGGTGACAAAGATTTGCGCGGAAGCGTTTAGAAATTGTGATTCGCTCATAGGGCTTTCGGGCTGTGAGGGTTTGCGTACTGTTATCCGCGGAGCTTTTTACGGCACACAGATTTCCGAGACGGAATTTGGAAATTAAATTTTTGAAAATTAGTGATTTTCATAGCGGAGAGAAGACATAATGGAGAAAGTATTTTGGGGAATGGTAGGGTGCTGTACCTTGGTTTTCGGTATTCTGCTGGGGGCTTATTTGAATAAGATAGGAGTAATTGGTTCTGAGCCTGAAACGGCTGTGGAAGCGGCTTCTGCTGAAGAAGGAAGCACAGAAGAGGCAAGTACGGAGCTTTCCCCTGAGGAGGTTACGGCGCAGGTGCAGTCGCTTGTCGAGGATGCGCAGGATAATTACGCTACGGCAATGGTGGTCTTTGATGATGAGGAAAAGGCATCGCAGTCGGAGGGTTCAGACGCTGCAGGCAGTAAGACGGATAGGAATGAGTCGGAAAATCAGGTGAGGACAAACGAGGCGGTAGCGGCTGACAGAAACGGGAGCCATGAATATTTTCTTGAAGTTGAGGATTCGAGTACGGAGGATGAGACGACTGAGGAGACGAGCAGCACAGAAGCGGCTCCTCAGTCAAAAAATGATGGCGAGTACCAGTACCAGCTATACAGCGACCATGTGGTTATCACAAAATATTTAGGTACGAAATCTGATTTAGTTATTCCTGATAAGCTTGACGGTCAGCCTGTCACAGAGCTTGGACCGTCCTGCTTTGCAAGCTCGACATCGCTCGTGCGTGTGAGCGTGCCTGACGGCGTGACTTCGATAGGCGAAAATGCTTTCAAGAGCTGCGCTTTGCTTGTCAGCGCACAGTTGCCAAAAAACCTCACAAGCCTTGGTATGGGCGCATTTGACACATGTACGGCATTGGTGAGCGTAAACATTCCAAACGGCGTTACCGAGATTAAGGAAAAGACCTTTAATAATTGCCTTGAACTCAAAAATATTACGCTTTCCAAGGGGCTTACAAGTATTGGCAAGCTGGCGTTTTTTGGTTGTACCAAGATGGAGCTTGACAAGCTGCCGACAGGTCTTAATACTATAGACGACCAGGCGTTTTTCTCATGTGCGAATGTAAACGCTACACTGCCAAAAGGTTTGACAAAGCTTGGCGTGAGCGCGTTTGAGGACTGCACAGCGATGGAAACAGTAAACATTCCCGCAGGCGTAGAAACCGTATCAAATAACGCGTTTTCAGGCTGTACGGGCATTACAGAGCTTACCTTTAAAAATGGCACTACAGTTATCGCTGATAGTGCGTTTGCGGGGTGTGAGAAGATTACGGAAGCGATTTTGCCGAGGACGCTTGTAAGCATTGGGCTTGACGCGTTTTCAGGCTGTACCGAGCTTGCCACAGTGGAGATACCCCGCAACACCCTGAGTATCAGGTCAGGGGCGTTTAGCGGCACTAAGCTTACTGAGGTTACGGTGACAAAGACCTGTTCATATCAGGAGGATTCGTTCCCGGAAGGCATTACTATCAATAATTATTAAGCATATTTAGATATCGGCATAAATATCATACAGGTTAAGAAATGTTTCACAATCGCTTATATAAGACTATTATGAGGAGGAATGTGCAATATGTGGAAGAAACGCATTATACTTATGGCAGCTTGTCTGCTGTTCTCACTTATGCCAGTATGCGGCGTAAGCGCCGACAAGGGACCGGAGTATACGCCGACAGAGGATGTTTATTATACAAAGGCGGGCTGCGTTGTTTATGCCGAACCTACATATACTTCCACAGTGCTGGTCACGCTTGACGCAAATCTGCCTGTGCAGGTGGTCGGCGAATATTCAAACGGCTGGTACCGCATAAATATCGGCGTTATCTGCTATGTAAAGATGGATTCGCTCACTACGGCGGGCGCGATAGGGCTTCCGACAAAAGAGGATAAGCAGATTACGGACGCGCAGAAGACGGCGGCAGAGCTTGGCTATGAATTCGTCTATCTCAAGCTGAACAAGCAAAAGGCTATCGAAAAAGAAATATACAACAGCTATGTAGGCAGGAAAGTCATGCTGTATGCAAAGATTGATGATGAACTGGGCGTTTCGTTCAAAATGCTATATAATGACAAGGTAAAAAATGACATAAGCCTGAATTATACAAAGACGGCGGCGGAGAGCCCATACGGCGGCAGGACAGTGGAGTTTACCGTTCCGGAAGATACGGAGCTTAAAGGGCAGATTGCTATTTTTCAGTTTAAAGAAGGCTACGACAAGGCAGTTACGACATACACCGCTGATTTAGATACCTTTGATTATGTAGAGATGAATACCTACTATACGGAGTTCAGCGAATTTGCCTATGCGCCAATGACGCAGGTAAGCAATATGCGCATAGACGAAATGGAAATCCCCAACAGCCTGACCGACAGCCAACGCGAAAAGATGTCAAACCTCAGAAAAGGAATCAAATACAAAAGCTACGATACCTCAGAATACCGCCAGACAGTACGCGGCAAGCTTAGGAAAGATACAGAGTATGTTGATTATGAGTATTAAATCTTGTAAAGCGCAAAAGGGACTGTCGCACTAAGGAATATAAACGCAAAATATAGTATTATCTAAATTAGACACAATACCATATCTTGCATATTCAATCCTTAATGCGAGAGCCCTTTTTAACATACAGTTTGCAATAACACTAGCCCGCGCAGGGAAATATATCCCATGAAGACCCTTGGGAAGCGTCGGCACTTAGCGAAACAAGCTGCAAAGCGCAGTTGAGCTTAGTGTCCGCTACGCTTCCCACAGAGCGAGAGCGAGTCTGAATGGGATATATTTCCCTGCGCGGGCGACCTATTTCCGCAAAAATAATCGCAAAGGCTTTAAGAAAGATTAAGATTTAATTATTGTGCATATGTTTATTGCAACTTTACAAAACTTGTGCTATAGTTTGTTGTGGTATAGGTGACTGTATTAATTACGGTAGTACAGCCATACTACACCATTGAGATATAAGTTATATGGGAGAACTGTGATGGGGGAAAAGAAATCGGGACCGGTAATCATGGTTAAAGATTTGTACAAAGTCTACCGCATCGGTGAAAATAGAGTCCGCGCGCTAAACGGCGTAAGCTTTTCGATAAACAGAGGCGAGTTCTGCGCGATAGTCGGTACATCAGGCTCGGGTAAATCCACGCTACTAAATATGCTCGCAGGCTTGGAAAAGCCCACAAAAGGCGAGATAGTCATAGTAGGCGAGCACATGGAGAAAAAATCGGAAAATCAGCTTGTTAAGTTTCGGCGGGAGCATATCGGCTTTATATTCCAATCCTTTAATTTAATGGGCACCATGAACGCGGTTGAAAATGTCGCCCTGCCGCTCACCTTTCAAGGAGTGCCAAAGCGTGAAAGGGTAAAGCGCGCCAAAAGAATGGTGCACTTGGTAGGGCTTGATAAATACTGGCGACACAAGCCAAACCAGATGTCAGGCGGACAGCAGCAAAGAGTAGGCGTTGCAAGGGCGCTTGTGGTAAATCCCGAAATCATCTTTGCGGACGAGCCCACAGGAAACCTCGACTCAAACACGTCAAGGGAAATAATGAACCTGATGCAGGACGTGGTAAAAAAGCAAAACAAGACGCTCGTAATGGTTACGCACGACAATCAGCTCGCAAGCTTTGCCGACAGAATAATACGCATAGTGGACGGCAAGATTGTCGATATGATAGACAACACTCAAAAGAAAGCGGAAAATGAGGAGGAAAAGGTAAATGAAAAAGTTTAGTCGGTTATTGGTTATGCTTGCGGCGGCGCTAATGCTTTGCAGCAGCAATGTCACAGTATTTGCGACAAGCGAAAGTACCACAAAAGAAGATCCGGCAACGGACGAGGAGAGGGAAAAGGTAAAAGATGACTTAAAACGTTTTTATGAGGATTTGCTGCTGCGCTCCGATATTTCAAGTGAGGGAAAGGATAGGCTGCGCCAAATCTACGACAGAGGCAAGGAAAATCTGGATGATATGGACAACGCGACATACAGTGAGTTAAGAAGCTATGAGAGCAAGGTGGAAGGGTATCTGAGCAGCGCGGCGACTGAAAATGCCGCTATTGATTATGTGGACGAGGAAACAAGGGATTATATAAGGAGCAAGCTGAATAGATATTATACGGACTTAAAGACCAGATACAACCTTACGGAAGAAAAAAAATCACGCATGGACAAGGTGTACAACAGCGCAATGACGTATATGCAGAACGCTTCTCTGGACGAGGAGGAGCTTTTAAGCTATGAAACGGAGATTGAAGGCTATCTGGATGACATTGCCAAGGAAAACACATCGGGTACGGAAAAGTTCCTCATGCTTTCAAATGAAGTGCCTATACTTGATGCAAAATATGGGGAGCAGACCTTTGTAGTGCTCTCGCTCATAAATCTTGGCAAGACGGATATCACTGACGTGGTAGTGACGCCTACAGTGTCAAACGACAAAAAGGAATGGCCCTTTAACATAGAACAGGCGTATGACGCACAGACAATCCAGATAATTCAGGCATCTGATGATATTGTTGATGCCTATAACAAGCGCATGGACATAGGCTGGTATTTTACTGTCAGGAACGATGTGCTTACAGGCTGCTATCCATTAAAATTTCACGCTAAATATTATCAGAACGGCGAGCCTGTGGAAACGGATGTGACCACATATATCAACATCAAAGGATCCAATCCAAAGAAACAGCTTATTCAGGATGAGGATGATCAGAAGGCATCAAATCCCCGAATAATCGTCACAGGCTACCATACAGACCCGGAAGTGGTTTACGCTGGTACCAAATTTAATCTTACGGTAAGCGTAAAAAACACTTCCAAGGAAACGCCTGTTGAAAACGTACTTTTCAATATGGAAGCGACAGTAGAGGGAAGCAGCACAGAAGCCTCTTACGCGGCGTTTTTGCCTACATCAGGTTCAAGCTCTGTATATACCGAGCGCATAGCTCCGGGTGCGACATACGAGATGAGCATTGAGATGGAGGCAAAATCAGACCTTGCGCAGAAGCCGTATGTGCTTACGGTAAATATGAAGTATGATACGGAGGATGCGATAAACCTTTCGGATGTGGCGGAGGTGTCAGTTCCCATCAAGCAGGAGGCGAAGCTTGATACGAGCAGCGCGGAGGTAATGCCGGAGTCGATAGAGGTAGGCGGACAGTCAAATGTTATGTTCAGCGTGTTTAATACGGGCAAGACTACGCTTTACAATGTAAAGGTAAATTATGAGAGCGACACTGTGGAGAGCGGCGTCACATATCTTGGCAACATCACTCCCGGACAGACCGGCAATGTGGATTCGATGCTTACGGGCATCGCGCCTGATATGGGAGATGGCATTGTAAAGGCTGTGATAACATACGAAGACGAATCAGGCAATGAGACGACATTTGAAAAGGACATAAATCTTTTTGTATATGAGGCGGTTTATGAAGACCCCGGAATGTATGAGGACCCCGGAATGATGGAGGAGCCCGTCGAGGAGAGCAAAGGGCTTCCCGTTATCGCGATTGTCGGAATTGTCGTCGGCGTTATTGTGGTAATTGTTGTCGTCGTGATAATCCTGAAGAAGCGCAAAAAGGCGAAGCAGCACAAGGAGGACTTGGATTTATTAGATGAAGATGGGGACGATAAATAATGAGGTTTTTTGACCTGCTCTTTATGAGCATCGGCAATCTTTGGAAAAGAAAGCTCCGTACAGTTCTTACAGTGCTTGGCGTCGTCATAGGCGTTACTTCGATAGTGGTAATGATGGCGCTTGGCAATGGACTGAAGGAGTCAATGCTTGAAAGCTATTCGAGCTATACGTCAATGACTGAGATACAGGTTAGTTCGGGCGGATACTATTCGAGCAGCTCCGATAATACGGAAGAAAAGTTTTTGAATCAGGAATTTATTGACCAACTGCTGTCTATGGAGCATGTTACGGGTGTCGACCCGGAGCTGTCATTCTGGGTTATGTTAAAATGCGGCAGGTACAGGGCGGATGTGAATATCAGAGGCTTGACGCAGGAAAGCATACAGAAAAAGGGATATCCTATAGCAGAGGGTACTCTGCCGCCCGATGATGAAAGCGAGCTCAAGGTGTTTTATGGAAATAATGTGCTTACGCAGTTTTATGTCGAAAGCACATACTCTTATCCTTGGTATGAAAATCAGGAAGCTCCCGATGTAGACCTTATGAATGACCCGATATTTTATATATTTGACAGGCAAGCTTACTGGAATTCCCAGGGAAGTGAAAGCACGACTGCTCCGCCGAAAAAATATATTATTGAGACGAGCGGACTTATGGCGGGAGAGCTTGGCTCGTGGGAGAATAATGACAGTACGGATATAATATGCGACATAGATGCCCTGAAAGCGCAGCTAAAGCGCGTATTTAAGAAAAACCCTATTCCCGACCAGCCTACGCGCAAAAACGGCAAGCCATATGACGAGATTTTTTATTCAACGATTAGGGTACAGGTTGACGAGATGGAGAATGTGGCTGATGTCACCCAGGCAATACAGGATATGGGGTATGACGCGTACAACAATGCCGAGTGGATTCAGCAGAATATAGAGCAGATGAATACCATTCAGGCTGTGCTTGGGGCGATAGGGGCTGTGGCGATGCTCGTCGCGGCGATAAGTATTACCAATACTATGATGATGTCGATTTACGAGCGCACGAAAGAAATCGGCGTTATGAAAGTGCTTGGCTGCAATATCCGCAATATTCAGGCATTGTTTTTGTTGGAAGCCGGTTTTATTGGCTTTTTGGGAGGCATTATAGGACTGGCGTTAAGCTATGGATTAAGTTTTGCCATAAACAGTTTGGCTGCGTCAGGAGGAGAGGCAATGGGGCTTGGGAGCAGCATATGCCGCATACCGTTATGGCTTGTGCCGGTCGCGATAATATTTGCTGTGGTAGTCGGCATGGTGGCGGGCTTTATCCCGTCGCTGCGCGCCATGCGCCTAAGCCCGCTGGCGGCGATTAGAAACGAATAAAATATAAAAAGCGAAATGCCGCTGAACAAACGGCATTTCGTTTTTTATTGTCTTAATTTATCTAAATCAGTAACACCAAGTTGCTGTAGGCGTATTTCCAAGACACGCTCCTGATAAGCGATTTCCTTATCTTTGTCATTGGCGTTTTTTATCCGTTGTAAATCCACATAAGAACGTATGACTTCATCTTTTAATTCATCACCAGTAGGCATATATGCACCTCCAATCAAAAGCGTTCACAATATCTCGCTTTTATTATAGCAAATGTGGTATATTGTGTAAAGTCTTATAATTTTTTCTAAATCGACACATTTTTTGTTTTTTCCCATATATTAGTATATCAGTTTTGAATTTATGTATATGGGGGAATCGGCGATGGACAGAGTGCGCAGGATGCTTGGCTGTGATTCGCGGGAGGCTTTGCCTTACACTGGTAAAAACGTGTATGTAGGGGTATTGGACAGCGGTGTGGCAGCGCACCCTGACCTGCGCGGGCGGATAGCTGCGTTTAGGGATTTTACGGGCGCAAGGAGATACAGGGGTGACGCGTATTATGATGACAATGGGCATGGTACGCATGTGTGCGGCATATTGGCGGGAAACGGCGCGGCGTCGCGTGGCAGGTACCGCGGTATAGCGTATGAGAGTATCCTTATCTGCGGCAAGGTGCTTGACAAAAAAGGCGCGGGGAGCCTGAAAAATCTCATACGGGGTCTGGAGTGGATTTTGGAGATGTGTGACCGATATCCGATAAGGGTGCTTAATATTTCTATAGAGATGGAATCGGAGGAAAATCTGAATAAGGAGGAGCTGCTTTTATTAAAGCGGTATTTCGGACTGCTGTGGGAGCGGGGAATCGTGATAGTTGCCGCGGCGGGGAACAAAGGACCTAATCCTATGACGCTTTCGCCGATTGGAGAGTGTGGGACTTGTATTTGCGTGGGGTGCCATGATGGGGAGTATAGGAGTGCGGGTGGGAAGCTGTGCAGTGAATATTCGGGGAGGGGACCGGGGAAAAGAGATATTATGACTGAAATAGTCAATCCTCTTAAAAAGCCAGATATAGTTGCGCCGGGGACTGATATTGTTTCGTGTAATTATAGGTATAATATTATGCCGTATGTGGCTAAGAGTGGGACGTCTATGTCGGCGCCGATAGTGAGTGGGGCTTGTGCTTTGTGTTTGCAGAAGTATCCGGGGATTTCAAATGCGCAGTTGAGGAGGATGATGCTTAATACGGCGAAGGATTTGGGGGAGAGCTGGAGTGCGCAGGGGGCGGGGATGATACAGATTGATGAGATGTTGTTTGTGCCGTTTCGGTGATGGGTTAGAAATGGTTGGGTGGTAGAGTCCGCCCGAGCGTGGGCATATACCCACTGCGGACATCGCTTGCGCTCAGTGGAAAGCGTAGCGGACACTAAGCTCAATGATGCTGTAAAAGGAGCTACGCTTTTGCAGCTTATTTCGCTAAGTGCCGACGCTTTCCAAGGCCCTTAGTGGGTATATGCCCACGCTCGGGCTACTTTGTCGGCTTGGACTTGGGTATATGCCTATGCTTGGGATGCTTTGTTGGCTTGGACTGTAGAATGTAAATAATGATTTGTTGAAAATAGACATCGACTCTTATGTCAAGGGTTTTGAGTTTGCTGTAGAATGTAAATAATGACCTAATAAAAATAGATAATAAAAATACAATTTCAGTGTTGACATACAGGGTATATTTGTATACAATGATACAGAAAAACAAAAATCTTTCATATGTACATTTAAACGGCTGTTTTAAATGTGTATTATTGGAGGAGCGCCCTAGAGCGGCGGAGGAGGAGATTGAAAATGGACAATGATAACAGGAACGAATATTTTGAGAACCGGCCTGTCACTATGAATGAGCACAACAATCTGTTGCAGATTGAGGAGCATATGTATAAGCTGCAGGATGTGGAAAAGCCGAATGCTTTCAGAAATATGTTTCCGTATGACGAGATACCTAAAATTCCGTTTAATGACAGGGTAGTGCCTCACAATATGCCGAAAAACATATGGATTACGGACACTACTTTTAGGGATGGTCAGCAGTCGCGGGCGCCGTACAGTACGGAGCAGATTGTTACGATATATGATTATCTGCACAAGCTTGGCGGTCCGAATGGCATGATACGGCAGAGTGAGTTTTTCCTTTACAGCAAAAAGGATAGGGATGCCGTATATAAATGCATGGAGCGAGGATATGAGTTTCCCGAGGTTACTTCATGGATAAGGGCGAGCAAGGAGGACTTTAAGCTTGTAAAGGAAATTGGCATGAAACAGACGGGTATACTTGTTAGTTGCTCGGATTACCATATTTTCTTAAAGCTTAAGATGACGCGCCGACAGGCAATGGATCATTATCTTTCGATAGTGCGCGAGTGTCTTGAGGAGGGCATAAGCGCCCGCTGCCATTTGGAGGATATTACGAGGGCGGATATTTACGGGTATGTGGTGCCGTTCTGTCAGGAGCTTATGAAACTTTCGCAGGAGTACAATCTGCCCGTCATAGTCCGCGCGTGCGACACTATGGGATATGGCGTAAACTTCCCGGGAGCTGTTATTCCGCGAAGTGTGCAGGGTATTATCTACGCTATACATACGCATGCGGGTGTGCCTCATGCGTGGATAGAGTGGCATGGGCACAATGATTTTTACAAGGCTGTCACAAACTCTACTACGGCTTGGTTGTATGGGTGCTCGGGTGTGAACACTTCGCTTTTCGGTATTGGCGAGCGTACAGGAAACACGCCGCTTGAGGCTATGGTATTTGAGTACGCGCAGCTAAAGGGAACGCTCAACGGCATGGACACTACGGTAATTACAGAGCTGGCTGAGTATTATGAAAAGGAAATCGGCTATCATATTCCGTCCAGGACACCGTTTGTAGGGAAGAATTTCAACGTTACGCGTGCGGGAATACATGCTGACGGGCTTTTGAAGAATGAGGAAATTTACAATATTTTCGACACGGAGAAATTCCTCAACAGGCCGGTGCTCTGCGCTGTGTCAAATACGTCAGGGCTTGCGGGCATAGCCCACTGGATAAATACATACTTTAAGCTTGGCGACGACGAGAAGGTGAGCAAGACCTCGGAGCTTGTGGCTTATGTCAAGGCGTGGGTTGACGCGGAGTATGAGGGCGGACGCGTGACAGTGCTTACCGACGACGAGCTTTTAAAGGTGATAGACGAGGGCTGCAAGATGCTTGGAGTGACGCTTAAAAAATAGACGGTAAAAACCGAAAATTTTGATTAGGGTTTAGCAGATTTGCATTCTGCTGACGTTTGAAAAGCAGTGTGAGGTAAAAATGGATAATGATTATTCATTGAGAAGCCGTGTGTTTACAAGGCTTCGTGAGGACATACTAAACGGAAAATACAGCGAGAACACGGAATTAAAAGAATCCGCCATAGGCGAGGAGCTTGGCGTGAGCAGGACGCCTGTAAGGGAGGCGTTCAGGCAGCTGGAGCTTGAAGGGCTTATCAGGATAGTGCCAAATAAGGGCGCGTATGTTACGGGAATATCCTCCTCAGACGTAGCCGACATATATGAGATAAGGTCGCTCCTTGAAGGGCTGTGCGCCAGATGGGCGACTAAGCGCATGACGAAGTCAATGATAGAGGAGATGGAGGAAACCATTATTTTGAGCGAATTTCATCTCTCCAAGGAGCATTTTGAACAGCTTATCGAGCTTGACAACAGATTTCATATGCAGCTGTATGAGGCGTGCGGCAGCAAGATACTTATACACCTTTTAAAGGATTTCCACCAGTACGTGCAGAAGCAGCGCCAGCAGACGCTTTCCAATATAGAGCGCAGCAGGCAGGCGGTGGCGGAGCATAAGAGCATTATGGAGGCAATACGCGACGGCAACGCGGACTTGGCTGAAAAATTGGCTGACGAACATATTTGTAATGCGTATCAAAATATGGTAAAATGTGGTTTGAGCGACATTAAAGACTAAATATTATATGCCTGATGACACTGACAGGGCAGAAAAGAGGTTAAATATGGAAAAAATTAAAATGATTACCCCGCTTGTGGAGATGGACGGCGACGAGATGACCCGCATCCTGTGGAAAATGATAAAGGACGAGCTTATCCTGCCGTATGTTGACTTGAAAACGGAATATTATGACTTGGGGCTTGAGCACAGAAATGAGACAGACGACAAAGTGACTGTGGACTCCGCGGAGGCGACGAAGAAGTACGGCGTAGCCGTAAAGTGCGCGACAATCACGCCGAATGCCGCGAGAATGACGGAGTACAATTTAAAAGAGATGTGGAAAAGCCCCAACGGCACAATCAGGGCAATCCTTGACGGCACGGTTTTCCGCGCGCCTATCATTGTAAAGGGGATCGAGCCATGTGTTAAAAACTGGGAAAAGCCTATCACGCTTGCAAGGCATGCCTATGGTGATGTATATAAAAATACTGAAATCAAGGTGCCGGGCGCAGGCAAGGCTGAGCTTGTATTTACAGCGGAAGACGGTACGGAGACGAGGGAGCTTATACATAATTTTACGGGTGCGGGAATCATACAGGGTATTCACAATACAGACAAGTCAATCACAAGCTTTGCGCATGCCTGCTTTAAGTACGCGCTTGACACAAAACAGGATCTGTGGTTTGCGACAAAGGACACTATTTCAAAGAAATATGATCACAACTTTAAGGATATTTTCCAGGAAATTTATGATGCTGAATATGCCAAGAAGTTTGAGGAGGCGGGCATAGAGTATTTCTATACGCTTATTGATGATGCTGTGGCGCGTGTCATGAAAGCAAAGGGTGGCTTTATCTGGGCGTGCAAAAATTATGACGGAGATGTCATGAGTGATATGGTAAGCTCGGCGTTTGGTTCGCTTGCAATGATGACGTCGGTACTTGTATCGCCGTCGGGAGTTTACGAGTATGAGGCGGCACATGGTACTGTGCAGAGACATTATTACAAGCATTTAAAGGGTGAGGAGACATCTACAAACTCTGTGGCGACAATTTTTGCGTGGACTGGTGCGCTTAGAAAAAGGGGAGAGCTTGATAAGCTTGATGATTTGGTGAGGTTTGCGGATAAGCTTGAGAGGGCGACAATTAAGACGATAGAGGACGGCAAGATGACGAAGGACTTGGCGCTTATTACATCGCTTAAGGATGTGACTGTGTTGAATAGTGAAAACTTTATTAGGGCGATTAGGGAGACTTATGAGGCGTTGTGATATATTATAATTGGGTGATTGTGAAGGGTGTTCTCAACAGTCCGAATTTAGTCAAAATATATAAAAATCGCGTCAATGTACTGTATCGCAGATACAGTACATATGTGCAGCAAGCTGCAAGACGCCGCTTATTTTATATAATTTGCCTAAATTCTATGTTGTCGAATAAAGTTTTGCAAATGTCTAATAATATAATAATAAAAGGGGCTGTTGCATTTCAAAATGAGCAACGACCCTTTTATTTTGAGTAGGTGACTTTACAGCGAAAGTTCCTCCCATTTTTCATATAATTCTTCAAGTTCTTTTTCGGCTTCCTCCCTGTCTTTTGCAAGTTCCTGTAGTTTGGCGACGTTTGTGGCGATGTCGGGTCGTGCCATTTTATCATCAAGCACCTTAATTTTATCTTCAAGCTCGGCAATGCGCGCCTCGCATTTTTTCAAGTCGTTTTCTTTTTTGCGCTGTGCCGCTTGCTGTTCTTTTTTCTGCTGCCAGTCAAGTTTCTGCGCGCTGGGTTCGTTTGAGGTGCTTGCTGTATTTTGTGACATGGGTGTCAGAATAACTTTTTTTTCAAGGTAATAATCATAGTTTCCTATGTAATTTACAAACTCTTTTTGTGTCAGCTCCAGGATGCGTGTCGCTGTCTTATTGATAAAATATCTGTCGTGCGACACATAAAGTATGGTTCCCTCGTAGGCATTGAGCGCTGTTTCCAATATTTCTTTTGACGCTATATCAAGATGGTTTGTCGGTTCGTCCAGTATTAGGAAATTTGCCTCTGACAGCATAAGCTTGGCGAGCGATACGCGTCCGCGTTCGCCGCCACTTAGAGCGCTTATCTTCTTGAATACATCTTCGCCTGTAAACAAAAAAGCGGCAAGGGTGTTGCGTATTTCCGTATTTGTCAGATATGGGTATTCGTCGCTTATCTCGTCAAAAAGCGTTTTGTCCATATGCAGTACATGGTGCTCTTGGTCGTAGTAGCCGATTTCAACGTTTGTGCCAAGGCGGATAGAGCCGCTGTCGGGTGGGACGAGTTCGTTTATGATTTTCAAAAGGGTAGTTTTGCCTGTGCCGTTGTCGCCGATGATTGCTACATGCTCGCCGCGTTTTATCTCAAACGACACATTCTCAAATAACATATTATTGTCAAATCCTTTTGAAAGCCCCTCGATGCGCATGACATCATTGCCGCTTGTCTTGCGGGGGGTAAGGGTGAGGCGCATGTCCGCGTTAACCTCAGTCGGTTTTTCAAGGCGTTCGATTTTGTCGAGCATTTTCTCACGACTTTCCGCGCGCTTGATTGACTTCTCGCGGTTAAATTGTTTTAGTTTATCGATGACCTCCTCCTGATGTTTTATTTCACGCTGCTGGTTGAGGTATGCGTTCATCTGTTCTGTGCGCAGATGTTCTTTTTGCACCGCGTAGTCGGAATAATTGCCGTTAAACGACGATACGACGCCATTGTCAATCTCGATTATCTTTGTGGCGATTTTGTCAAGAAAGTATCTGTCGTGCGATACGATTACGACAGCGCCCTTATAATTCAAAAGATAATTTTCAAGCCACATAATCGAGTTCAAATCCAGATGGTTTGTCGGCTCGTCAAGCATTATCAGGTCGGGCTTTTGCAGTAGCAGCTTGCCGAGCGCCACGCGCGTTTTCTGTCCGCCGGAGAGCGTGTTCACCTTTTTGTCAAATTCGCTTTCGCCAAAGCCAAGTCCTTTTAAAATACCCGTAATTTCGCTTTTGCACGCGTATCCGTTTATATCCTCAAATCGGTTTGAGAGAGAGGAGTATTTTTCCAAAAGCTGTTCAAGAACTTCACCATGTACTTCTTTCATGGCCTTTTCCGTTTCGCGGAGTGCGTGCTCTAAGTCAAGCACTTCCTGTTTTACGGTCAGCAGCTCGTCATAGATTGTGTTTTCACTGTCTACTGCCTGATGCTGGGCAAGATATCCAAAGCTTTTATCCTTTGCAAAGGTCACGAGCCCCTCATCGGCGGGCAGAATTCCAACTATAATTTTTAAAAGCGTGGTCTTGCCCGCGCCGTTTATCCCTACAATCGCCGCTTTCTCATAATCTTCAATATGAAATGACGCGTTTTTGAGCACTTGGTTGTCCACAAATGTTTTGCTTATATTACTGCATGATAAAATCATAGTATATACCTCTTGTCCGCATTGACGGATACTTTAAACATAATTATTGCGTAGCGTATTTTACATAAGCGTTAAAAATTTTTAACCGCAAATCTATATAATTATAATGGAGTTAAATGATAAAAGCAATCAAAAAAATATAAAAAAGGTTTTTGGTGAAAATGCCAATAAAACGGAGGTAAATTGTACAATACTAAAATATGAATTGACAAACATTTAACTAAGTTGTATACTAATTACAGATATTTTTTGCCAATTTTGACATATTTAACAAAAAATGACATGACAGTGTCAATGGCATAGAATTATACGGAGGTGTGCGTTGTGGACGAAAGGGAGATATCGCAGGCTGTTATAGCGAGACTTCCGCGATACTATAGGTATTTGGGAGACTTAAAGGACGAGGGTGTAGAGAGGGTATCTTCACAAGAATTGAGCGAGCTTATGCAGGTTACGGCATCGCAGATACGTCAGGATTTCAATAATTTTGGCGGTTTCGGTCAGCAGGGCTACGGCTACAATGTAGAGTATTTGTACAATGAGATAGCAAAGATACTGGGACTTAATGAGAAACACAATCTCATAATAATTGGGGCGGGCAATCTCGGCAGAGCGCTTGCCAATTATATGAATTTTGAACGGCGGGGCTTTATCGTGAGAGGCGTGTTTGACAATAATCCGGCGCTGTACGGCAGGGAGCTTAGAAGAAATACGGTACAGCCTATGGAAAAAATGGAGCAGTTTGTAAAGGAGCACAATATTGACATAGCCGTACTTGCCATACCAAAGGACGAGGCGGGGAATGTTGCGGAGAGGCTTGTAGCTTGCGGTATCAAGGCAATCTGGAACTTTGCCCATGTTGATTTGCAAGTCCCCGGTGATATAGTGGTGGAAAACGTACATTTGTCGGACAGTCTTATGAAACTGTCTTATGGCATCGCAAAGAGGCAAAGAAGGTGAGATTATGTCACATGATGAAGAAATGTTCCGCGAGGCGCTGGTTGGCAAGAAAATTCCCATTTTGACATTGGATAATCAGTGGCACAAGCTTTTTACACAGACCGGTGACAACGCGGAGATACATAGGCTGGAGGAGCAGGTAAACGACCTGCTTAAGCGTCAAGGCAAGGTTAATACGGAGATTAAAAGCCTGAACATATACAAAAAACAGCTTATGAACGAGATAGTTTCCATTATGGAAATTCCCGACAGTCCTGCCAAGGAAAAAAAGATGATGGAAAACAAGCAGGAGATTGAGGCGACAAACAGAAAGCTTGAGGAATACAATGACGAGCTGCTGGACCTCCCTAAGCAGATAGATGATGCCAATTTCAACCTCATGCTGGCGACGATGCAGGTCTGCTACAAAAAGATTAAACAGAATGTGAAAAATATCGAGGAGATAAACAAGTGGATTGCGGATTTCCGCGTGAAGCTCAAACATCAGATTTTGACTAAGCAGAAAATGGAGATTTACAATGATGAGATGTACTCGTATATGCATGCCATATTCGGACCTGACGTCATAGAGATGTTTGACATGAAATACAATCCGACCAACGTGTTAAACAAAAATAAAGACGTGATAAAAGAAGGCGGCGCTCAGACGTAACAGTCGGGCGCTGTAATTTTGAAAGGCGGAAACGGCGCATATGGAATATGTTTTGAGCGCGTCCGAGATGAAGGACTGCGATAAGGCGGCGATTGAAAAATACGGGATTGCGTCAATGGTGCTCATGGAGCGTGCCGCCCTGGAAACGGCGCGGGTAATAACGGGCAAATACGGCAAGGATATATACGCGGGTATAGTGGCGGGCGGCGGCAACAATGGCGGAGACGGCATAGCCATAGCGAGGATTTTGTCCGAGGAGGGCATACGCTCCGAAATAAATCTTGTCGGCGATGAGAGAAAGCTTACGGCTGAAACAAGGGCGCAGCTTGAAACGGCAAGGCGTCTGGGAATACCGATAAATCACGGTCTGGCGCATACGGCGTATGACGTTATTGTTGACGCGATTTTTGGCATAGGGCTTTCAAGGAATATAGAGGGCGAATATAAGCGTGTCATAGAGATGATAAATGCGTCAAATGCCAAGATTGTAGCGGTAGATATCGCGTCAGGCATAAATGCCGATACCGGCAGGGTAATGGGGTGTGCAGTCAAGGCTGACGCGACTGTGACGTTCCAATATAAAAAATTAGGGCATTTGTTGTGTGACGGCGCGGAGTATTCGGGAGACGTGATATGCGTTCCAATCGGAATACCGAACACGATAGCAAAAACAGGGTGTTTGGGAGCGTTTACCTTTTCGAATGCGGCAGATGACTTGAAGCTTCCCGAAAGGAATCCATCAGGCAACAAGGGCATGTTTGGCAAGGTTTTGCTTGTGGCGGGTTCGGGAAATATGGGCGGCGCGTGCCAGCTTGGCGTGCGTGCCGCTTTCCGCATGGGAGCAGGCATGGTACGCGTGTTTACGGCATCCGCAAACAGGGAAAGCCTGCTGAAAAACATACCGGAGGCTATAGTGGACACTTATAATGACGATGGTGGGTCTAAGCTTTCGGAAGCGGAGTATAATGTGTTTCGCTATGGCATAAGGTGGGCGGACGTGATAGCGGCAGGACCGGGGCTTTCGACCTCTGACAGGGCGCGGGAGCTTGTAGGGATTGTGCTTAAAGAGAGCAAAAAGCCTCTCGTGTTAGACGCGGATGCGCTCAACATTATTGCTGAAAATAAGGATTTTTTGGCATTACTGGAAAGCGATTCCGGAAAAGCCGGCGCGAGAGAAATCATAATGACGCCGCATATGGGCGAATTTTCACGCCTTACAGGCTGTCCTGTTTCGGAGCTGAAAAAAGATATATTGTCAAAAGTCAGAGCGTTTACACAAAAATACGCCGTATCGCTTGTCTGTAAGGATGCGCGTACAGTAGTATCAAAGCGTGGCGAATGTGAATATATAAATACCAGCGGCAATGACGGAATGGCTACGGCAGGTTCGGGCGACGTGCTTACGGGCATTATCGCGGGACTGCTTGCGCAAGGGATGCGCGGCTTTGATGCGGCTGTAATGGGAGTATACGCGCATGGGTTGGCAGGCGATATCGCGTGTGCCAAAACGTCGGGATATTATATGATGGCTCATGACATTATCAAAGCTCTGAAACGCTTCTGAGTTTTGTGTGTCAATTATGTCAAACTGCCTGCGCGTTGTGCGCGGCGCGGGCAATGATGAACAAACATGAAAAACGCGCACGAAAGTGAGGAACAGATATGCTTAGCCATACAAGAGTGTGGGCGGAGATAGACACAAACGCGGCAATTTTCAACCTTAATTCTATAAAGAATAAAATAAATACGGAAACTAAGATAATAGCCGTAATCAAGACGAACGGTTATGGGCATGGCGCGGTCGCGCTTTCCAAAATATATGAGCAGGATGATAAGATATGGGGCTATGCAGTGGCAACGGTGGATGAGGCGTATGAGCTGCGCGAAAGCGACGCGAAAAAGCCGATATTGATTCTTGGCTATGCGTTTCCACAGGATTATGAATGGCTTATAAGAGAGGATGTGCGCCTTACGGTATTCACATATGAGGCGGCGCATGATATTTCAGAGATTGCTCAAATGCTTGGTAAAACCTGCAGAATACACATCAAGGTTGATACGGGAATGAACAGGATAGGCATAAAGCCCGATGACGAGGGACTGGAGCTTGTGAAAAAAATAGCGGGTCTTCCGGGGATTGAAATAGAAGGAGTTTTCACGCACTTTGCCAGAGCGGACGAGGAGGATTTGACAGGGGCGAAAAAGCAGCTTGGCAGCTATCTGGACTTTACAGGCAGGATGGAAAGCGAGGCAGGAATCAATATTCCAATGAAGCATTGCTCAAACAGCGCTGGTATAGTGCAGATGCCGGAGGCCAATCTTGATGCGGTGAGGGCAGGGATAATACTTTACGGGCTGTATCCGTCAGACGAGGTAAAGGCTATGGGCAAAATCGACCTAAAGCCGGTGCTTTCACTCAAATCAAGGGTAGTGCATATAAAGACTGTACCGTCCGGGCAGGAGATAAGCTATGGCGGCACATTTACCACGACACGCGATACGCGCATTGCCACAGTCTGCGTAGGCTACGGCGACGGTTATCCGCGTGGGCTTTCAAATATAGGCAATGTTTTGTTGCATGGGAAAAAAGTGCCAATAATAGGGCGCGTGTGCATGGACCAGCTTATGATAGATGTGACGGATATAAAGGCTGACATAAAGGTGGGCGATATAGTCACGCTAATCGGAAGTGACAAAGGTGAGAGTATTACAATGGAAGAACTTGGCG